>NZ_VFPQ01000001.1:1304107-1956161 GCF_006716785.1 Thermopolyspora flexuosa
GTAGACCGCGTGCCCGGAGAGGATGTGCGCGGTCTCGTGCCCGATGACGAAGCGCAGCTCCTCCTCGTCGAGGAGGTCGAGCGTGCCCGTGGTGACCACGATGAACGGGTCGTCGAACCCGATCGCCATCGCGTTCACCGACGGATCCTGCTGGACGTAGATCTCCGGGATCCGCGGCAGGTCGAGGATATAGGCGGCGTCCCGCCCCATCTCGTGCAGCGACCGGAACTGGGTGTCGCTCGTGCGCACCGCCGAGGCGAGCCGCATCAGGCGCAGCCGCCGCTCGCTCACCAGGCCGGAGAGCTGCTTGAGCACCGAGTCGAAGCCGCTGAGCGAACGCATCGCGACCAGCGCCGACCGATCGGCGGGATGTTCATAGGCCCGGGAGCTGATGCCGGGGAGAGGGACGCGTCTGCGATCCGGAATGGTCGTCATGGTCGGCATGCTACGTCCGCATTCGGGGCTCCGCGCGGTTCGCGGAAACCTCGCCGAAACCGGACGCCGACCCTGGCGAGGGCATGCCGGCCCGGCGCACGGTCACGCAGCGTGGCCGGGAGGCGGGATCGGCGGGGCCGCCGCGGGCGGGCCGTACCGTGCCGGAGGGCGGGCGGCGAGGCCGGGGGTGGCTGCGGATCACGGTTCGCCGGGGGTTATCGTCAAAGTCATGAGAAATGGGGCGGAGATCAGGCGTCTCGGCATCATGGGTGGGACGTTCGACCCGATCCACCACGGGCACCTGGTCGCGGCGAGCGAGGTCCAGCACCACTTCCAGCTCGACGAGGTGGTGTTCGTGCCGACCGGGAGACCCTGGCAGAAGGCGGACCGGGAGGTGTCGGACCCGGAGGACCGCTACCTCATGACGGTGATCGCCACGGCGTCCAACCCGCGCTTCTCGGTGAGCCGGGTGGACATCGACCGCCCGGGCCCGACCTACACGCTGGACACGCTGCGTGACATCGCGGCGCTGTACGGGCCGGACGTGGAGCTTTACTTCATCACGGGTGCCGACGCGCTCGCCCAGATCCTTAGCTGGCGGAACGCGGAGGAGATGTTTAAGATCGCGCACTTCGTCGGCTGCACCCGCCCGGGGCACGTGCTCAAGGATCCGGGGCTGCCGGAGGGCAAGGTGAGCCTCATCGAGATCCCCGCCCTCGCCATCTCCTCGTCCGAATGCCGCCAGCGCGTCGCCGCAGGTGAGCCGATCTGGTACCTGGTGCCGGACGGGATCGTGCAGTACATCAACAAGCGTCACCTCTACCGGCGGAAGCAGGGGTAGCTGTTCATCCCGATTACGCTGGTGACAAACGGGGTTGTACCAACGGGGGGACAGTGGGCACCCTGAAGGGGTAGACACCCGCAGGGGTTCGCTCACCCAGGAGGACGAAACCGCATCGTGGCCGCATCCCAGAGATCACTCGAGCTGGTGAGGGTCGCCGCCGAGGCCGCGGCGGACAAGCTGGCCGACGACATCATCGCCTACGACGTCAGCGAACAGCTCGTCATCACCGACGCGTTCCTGCTCTGCTCGGCGCCGAACGACCGGCAGGTACGCGCCATCGTCGACGAGATCGAGGAGCGGATGCGGGTCAGGGCGGACGCCAAGCCCGTACGCCGGGAGGGTGAGCGCGAGGGCCGCTGGGTGCTGCTCGACTTCGTCGACGTCGTCGTGCACGTGCAGCACGAGGAGGACCGCGCCTACTACGCCCTCGAGCGGCTGTGGAAGGACTGCCCGGTCATCCCGCTCCCCGAGACGGTGGCGCAGCTCGCGGCACAGCGGGCGCGCGGGGGAGCGGCCTCGTGAGCCGGCGGGTGGTCTGCTGGCGGCACGGTCAGACCAGGTGGAACGTCGAACACCGTTTCCAGGGGCACACCGACATCGAGCTCGACGAGACCGGGGTGGCGCAGGCCGCCCGGGCGGCCTCGCTGCTCGCCTCGCTGAAGCCGTCCCTCATCGTCTCCTCCGACCTGCGGCGCGCGTACGACACCGCGGCGCACCTCGCCCGGCTCACCGGGCTTGACATCAACGTCGACAAGGACCTGCGGGAGCGGTCCGGAGGCGACTGGGAAGGGCTCACCAGCCAGGAGATCAAGGAGCGCTGGCCGCACGAGTACGCGATCTGGTCGATCCCGAACGGCGAGCCCGCATCGGCGGTCGCGACGCGGGTGGCCGACGCGATCCGGCGCTGGGCCGAGCGGATCGAGGAGGACCAGGTGCTCGTCGTGGTCTCGCACGGCGCGGCGATCCGGTTCGGCCTCGCCCACCTGCTCGGGCTGCCCGAGGAGCTGTGGCACGCGCTCGGCGGGTTGAGCAACTGCTCCTGGTCGGTGGTCGAGCAGGGCCGGTCCGGCTGGCGGCTCATGGAGCACAACGCCGGCACCCTGCCCGAGCCGGTGCGCAGCGACGACATCGCGGTCCAGACCGAGGAAACCTGACCGGGGACCCGGTCCTCCGGGGCACCCAGGGCCTTCTCGGCCCGTGGTTCCGCAGGGGTCCGGCCGCCGCATGTCCTCGAAGCTCCTAGGGGGAACCACGTCGTTGGGCGGCGGCACGTCCCTTCGCGCCGGTGCCGCGGGAACCGCGAAACGCGCCGCACGGTCGAGGGTCCCTGCGTGCCGGGCACCGCTTGCCGTGCCTGGGCGGCGTGCCGTGGCCCACGAGGTCCGGCTTGTTCATTTCTCGTCGGTTGTGCCCGTCGCTGGGCCGAGGGTGGTTCGCTCGGCTTGAGACCGGCCTGCCCGCACACGGATGGTGTCGTGCGGCCTCCGGCGGCCCCGGAGCCGGATAGCCGCGCGGAGGATCGCATGAGCCGGTCGGGCCAGGACGCGAAGGTGCCCTTGGTGGCCCGCCGGGCCGCGTGGCAGCGGCGTGTGCGACGGTAGCGCCTGCGGAAGCCCGTCGGCGCTCCTTCGTCACGCGACGGGCCGGGGTGAACACGGGACGTCGCCGGGTGGATTGTCCGGTCGAATACCTTTTTGCGATAACTTCGCGAACTCCGAAGTGTGCGGGTGGATGCGGGTATTTCTCCCGCATGGATTACAACGTCGCAGTAGGGATCGAGGAAGAATTCCACATCGTCGATCTCGCCACACGCGCTCTGGTGCCACGCGCCGGTGAGGTACTCGAGCGTCTGTCGGGCGGGCGCTACGCCGCCGAGATGCAGCGTTCGGTGGTGGAGACGAACACCCTGCCGTGGCTCTACCTCGCGGACCTGCGCAAGGACCTCACCGAGCTGCGGGCGAGGCTGATCGAGGCCGCCCGGCCGCTCGGCCTCGCGCCCGTGGCGGCGGGCACCGCCCCGCTCACCGATCCGGACGCCTACGCCTTCACCGAGGGGGAGCGGTACGGGTTCCTGCGCGACCGCTACCAGCTGCTCGCCTGGCAGCAGATGGTGTGCAGCATGCAGGTGCACGCCGACGTCGCGGACCGCGACCTCGCCGTCGCCGTGGCCCAGCGGGTCCAGCCCTACTTACCCGTGTTCCTCGCACTCAGCGTCAGCTCGCCGTACTGGATGGGCCGGGACAGCGGATATCTGAGCAGCCGGACGATGGCCTGGCAGCGCTGGCCCACCGCCGGACCGGCCGGTCCGTTCGCCAACGCCGCCGAGTACGACCAGGCGGTGGCGGATCTGGTGCGGGCGGGCGCGATGCTCGACGCCGGGATGATCTACTTCGACGTGCGGCCGTCGGCGCACGTGCCGACCGTGGAGCTGCGCGTCTGCGACGCCACGCCGCTGATCGAGGACGTGATCCTGATCGCGGCCCTGTTCCGCGCCCTCGTCATCAAGGAGTGCGCGGCCGCCGCCGCGGGCGAGCCCCTTCCCCCGGTACGGCCGGCCCTGGCCCGGGCGGCCGCGTGGCGGGCGGCCCGGTACGGCCTCGAGGGCGACATCGTGACCGTGCTCGACCCGGTGCCGGTGCCCGCGCGGGAGCGGGTGGAGAGCCTGCTGGAGGAGCTTCGCCCGATCCTCGTCGCGCTGGGCGACTGGCCGACGGTGCGGGAGCTCGCCGACGCCGCGTTCGCGCGGGGCAGCTCGGCCGCGCGGCAGCGCGCCGCCTACGCCGAGCGCGGGGAGCTCGCCGACGTGGTCGACCAGCTGGTGGCCGAGACCGCGAGCTGCCTCGGCATGCCGTGAGCCTTCCCCGATCCGGCCGGTCCACGTACCTAGCATGGGTGCGTGGCGGCGCTGACCAAACGACTGACGCACTACGCGACGGGCGGCGGATGTGCGTGCAAGATCCCTCCAGGGGAGCTGGAGGACGTGCTGGCGGGCCTCGGGGTGGCCGCGCCGGCGAACGCGCCCGGTGAGATCGTCGTCGGCCTTGAGAACGGGGACGACGCGGCGGTGGTCAGGGTTGCTGGCGACAACGCCGTCGTCAGCACCGTCGACTTCTTCACCCCCGTGGTGGATGATCCGTTCGACTGGGGCAGGATCGCCGCCGCCAACGCGCTGTCGGACGTCTACGCGATGGGCGGCAGGCCCGTCGTCGCGGTGAACCTGCTGTGCTGGCCGCGTGACGTGCTCCCGTACGACGTGGCCGTGGAGGTGCTGCGCGGTGGCGCGCAGATGGCCGCGCAGGCCGGATGCCACGTCGCGGGCGGCCACAGCGTGGACGACCCCCAGCCGAAGTACGGCCTCGCGGTGACCGGCCTCGCCGACCCCGACCGCCTGCTCCGCAGCGACGCGGGAGAGCCCGGCATGCCGCTGTCGCTCACCAAGCCGCTCGGCCTGGGCGTGCTGAACAACCGCCACAAGGCGACCGGCGAGGTGTTCCCCGAGGCGATCGCCACGATGACCCGCCTCAACGACGAGGCGTCCGCCGCCGCGCTCGCCGCGGGCATCCGCTGCGCCACCGACGTCACCGGCTTCGGCCTGCTCGGCCACGTCTACAAGCTCGCCCGCGCCTCCGGCGTCACCGCGGTCATCGACGCCGCGGCCGTGCCCTTCCTCGAGGGCGCCCGCGAGGCGGTACGCGACGGCTACGTCCCGGGCGGCACCCGCCGCAACCTCGCCTGGGTGACCCCGGTGACCGACTTCGGCACCACCGACGAGGAAACCCGCCTCCTCCTCGCCGATGCCCAGACCTCCGGCGGCCTCCTCCTCGCCGGCGAGATCCCCGGCGCCCCCGTCATCGGCGAACTCCGCCCACCTGGCCCGCACGCCGTGGTGGTGCGCTGATCGCTGCGAATCTCGCGGGTCGGCCCGCCAGGGGGCAATCAAGGAGTTCCGCTGGCCGGTTAACTGGAAGTTGTCTTGTTTCAGAGGGATTCTCTTGACGATCTCGACCCAGGCGGCGACGACCGTGAAATCAACGGCCAACAGGAGGAACAGGAGCTGACCACTCCGGCCTACCACCGAGGCCGGCTCCAATTTCGAACAGCGTCGCGAACCCCCACAGCATCGGCGGCAGCACCCACCCTTGCCTGCTCAAGGGCCGCGATCGCAGTGCTCGCCTGATCATCAGGCCCAGTTTGCTGCGTTTCCGTTGGTCCGTCTGGCCCGTCGCCGAACAGGGTGGCTCCAACCTCTGCAGTGGGTGGGGTACAGCTGGAATCATGGCGGCCGGAGGAGCCGGGGCAAGGTGAGTCCGGCGCGGTGCCGGTGGTGATGGCGAGGATCTGCTCGCCGTACTTGTTGAGCTTGTTCTCGCCGACGCCGCTGATCTCGGAGAGCGCGGCCAGGGTGGTGGGGACGTGCAGGGCGATCTCGCGGAGGGTGGCGTCGTGGAAGACGACGTAGGCCGGGACGCCCTGGGCCTTGGCGGTGGCGGCGCGCCAGGCGCGCAGGCGCTCGAACAGGTCCCGGGCCTCCTCGGGGAGGTCGGTGGTCGCGGCGCGGCGGGCGTCGGAGCGGGTGGCGCGAGCGGTGGTCTCGGCGGGAGCGGAAGCCGCCTGGCGAGCCGGGCGGCGAGGGTCGCGGCGTAGCCGGACCTCGCGGCGGCCGCGCAGCACCTCGGCGCTCGCCTCGGTGAGGGTGAGCACGCTGTAGTCGCCGTGGACGGCGAGCAACCCCTGGGCGAGCAGCTGGCGGACCACGGCGCGCCACTCGGCCTCCGTCAGCTCGGTGCCGACGCCGAAGACGGTGAGGGTGTCGTGGCCGTACTGGGCGACCCTCGGCGTGCGGCGGCCGAGCAGGATGTCGATGACGTGGCCCGCGCCGAACTGCTGGCCGCGTTCCCGGCGCAGCCGGTACACGGCGGACAGCAGCTTCTGCGCGGCGATCGTGCCGTCCCAGGACTCGGGCGGATCGAGGCAGGTGTCGCAGTTGCCGCACGGGCCGTCGAACCGCTCGCCGAAGTAGCCGAGCAGCCCTTTGCGGCGGCACTCGACGGTCTCGCACAGCGCGAGCATCGCGTCGAGCTGCGCGGACAGCCGCCGCCGGTGCGCCTCGTCGCCCTCGGAGGCGTCGATGAGCTTGCGCAGCTGCACCACGTCCTGCAGGCCGTAGGCGAGCCAGGCGGTGGACGGCAGGCCGTCCCGGCCCGCCCGGCCGGTCTCCTGGTAGTAGCCCTCGATCGACTTGGGCAGGTCGAGGTGGGCGACGAAGCGCACGTCCGGCTTGTCGATGCCCATGCCGAACGCGATCGTGGCGACCATGACGAGCCCGTCCTCGCGCAGGAACCGGGCCTGGTGCTCGGCCCGGGTGCGCGCGTCCAGCCCGGCGTGGTACGGCAGCGCGGTGATGCCGTTGGCGACGAGGAACGCGGCGGTCTTCTCCACCGAGGCCCGGGACAGGCAGTAGACGATGCCCGCGTCGCCCGGGTGCTCGGTGCGGATCAGCCGCAGCAGCCGGCGTTTGGGGTCGGACTTGGGCTCGATGCGGTACCGGATGTTGGGCCGGTCGAACCCGGCGACGAAGTGCCGGGCCCGCTCCAGGTCGAGCCGGGCGGCGATCTCGGCGCGCGTGGCGGGCGTGGCCGTGGCGGTGAGCGCGACGCGCGGCACGTGCGGCCACCGCTCGTGCAGCGCGGACAGCTCGAGGTAGTCGGGCCGGAAGTCGTGCCCCCACTGGGCCACGCAGTGCGCCTCGTCGATGGCGAACAGCGCGATCTCGCCCCGGTCGAGCAGCCGCAGCGTCGCCTCCGAGCGCAGCCGCTCCGGGGCGAGGTAGAGCAGGTCGAGCTCGCCGCCGAGGAACTGCGCCTCGACGAAGTGCCGCTCGTCGAGGTCCTGGGCCGAGTTGAGGAACCCGGCGCGCAGCCCCAGGTCGGTGAGCGCGTCCACCTGGTCCTGCATGAGCGCGATCAGCGGCGAGATCACCACCCCGGTGCCCTTCCGGACCAGCGCGGGGATCTGGTAGCAGAGCGACTTGCCGCCGCCCGTCGGCATGATCACGAGCGCGTCGCCGCCCGCGATCACGTGCTCGATGATCTCCTGCTGGCCCGGCCGGAAGGAGTCGTAGCCGAAGACGCGGCGCAGCACGCGGGCGGCCTCGCCGGGCGGGGCCCCGGCGCCGGTGGTGGCGGTCTCTGGGGAGGTCACCCGGCCACTCTATGGGGCGGCCGCGCGCCGCCGGGCCGTACCGCGCCCGCCTGTGGATAACTCGCGCCGCCCGTCCACAAACCGGCCGCCCGTGGCCCCGCCCCGCCGCCGTCGGCCCGACGATGACCACAATGACCTACAGGAGGAGACTCGTGGTGCTCGGCAGGGAGCCGGCGACGGGTAGGAGGCAACGAGCGTGTGTCCTGACCAAGGGCAACGGATCGGGGATCGGGAGCCTTCGACCGGAACGCCGCACGGCGGCGGCGATCGGGAGGCCCCGCCCAGGGCGCTGCGGGACGGCGGCGACGACCGGCCGCCGGGGGCGCGGACCGAGGAGGCCGCGCAGGGCCCGCCGGAGGCACCGCCGGACGCCGCCGGGCGGCCGGGCCGGGGCCGATGGGTACGGCGCCTGGCCGCGCCGGTGGCCGCGGCGGCGGTCGGCGCGGCGCTCGCCGTCGGCGGCGTCCCGGCCGGCCTGTACGACCCGCTCGCCTGCGCGGTCGCCGAGATCGCCTGCCCGCCGAGCCAGGACAACGGCGAGATCCCGGTGCTCCGCCCGATGAGCGCGGCCGAGGTGGCCACGGCCGGCGCGTACGTCGGGCTCGGCGACTCCTACTCCTCCGGCGAGGGCGCGTTCGGCGAGCAGGACGAGCAGGCGCCGGTCAACCCGGGCGCCACCGCGTGCCGCCGGTCCCGGGAGTCCTACGTGCCCCAGGTCGGCGAGGCGTACCGGTTCCCGGAGGGCGTGGAGTTCTGGGCGTGCGGCGGGGCCACCACCCGCGGGGTGCTGCGCGGCCAGCACGGGCACACCCCGCAGATCGAGCGGATCGGCCCGGCCACCAGCCTCGTCACGCTCACCCTGGGCGGGAACGACGCCGGGTTCTCCCCGGTGCTCACCGAGTGCTTCACCCGGGTGACCTGGTCCGACGCCTGCGTGCGGCAGGAGCCCGAGGTACGGCGGCGCATCGAGCGGCTCGGCCACGACCTGTACGAGGTGATCGCCGAGATCCGCCGTCGCGCGCCGCGCGCCCGGATCATCGTCGTCGGCTACCCCCGCCCGTTCCCGAAGAGCCCCGCCGAGGAGGTGCGGGGCCTCGGCCCGCTGCCCGCGGTGAGCCTCACCCCCGATGACCAGCTCTGGCTCAACCGCATGACCAAGGAGCTCGACGACCAGATCGCGCGGGTGGCGAACGGCATCGACCGGCTGATCGCCGCGTTCCGCGGCCAGGGCAGCGTGGAGTACCTCGACGCCTACGACGCGTTCGACGGCCACGAGGTCGGCACCGCGCAGCCGTACCTGAACGGCCTCGTGCTCGAGCTGGGCGTGCCGCCGGTCAATCCGCACAGCTTCCACCCCAACCGGGACGGCTACCGCCGCCTCGGCGAGCTGGTCAAGCAGCGCGTCGCGCAGGGCCCGGACCGGCCGCTGTACAACTACCGCGTCGAGACCCGCTGACCTGCGCCGGCGCACCGGTACGACATGGCATGCGGCGGCGGCCGCCCGGGTACACGCGGCATATGCCGAGCCGACCGCCGTCCGCCGACCGCCTCGCCCTGCGCGACCGGTTCCTCACCGAGGCCGCCCGGGACCTGCTCGCGCACGACCGCCGCCTCGCCGGGCTGGCGGTCGAGGTGACCTTCGACGGCGGGGTTGCGCACGTGCGCGGCGAGGTCGCCGACGAGCGGCCGCTCATGCTGCTGCGCGAGCTGATCGGGCGGCTCGACGGGGTCTACGCGGTGTGGGACTGGGTGCGCGTCGCGGGCCGGGAGCCGGTCGTGCTCGACCTCGGCTGCGGCGAGGTGAAGCAGGATCCCGCGCACATCGGCGTTGACGTGCGGCCGACCAAGGCGGTGGACGTGGTCGCCGACGTGTCGGCCGGGCTGCCGTTCCGCACCGGGTCGGCCGACCGGGTGTTCGCCGTGCACGTGCTCGAGCACCTGCCCGACTACCTGCCGCTGCTCGCCGAGATCCGGCGGGTGCTGCGGCCGGGCGGCCTGCTGCACGTGCTCGCCCCGTGGTGGCGGCACGTCAACGCGGTCGCCGACCCGACCCACGTGCGGCTCATCGACGTGCAGACGATCAAGAACATCTGCCGCATGGCCTCGTTCCGCGCACTGCACGCCGGGTGCGACGGCGCGACCGTCTTCGCCGACCTGCAGCCGGTCGGCGACCGGCACGGCCCCGCGTGGGACGCCGAATGGGAGGCCGTGCACCTCAGCCGGTTCTTCGACTGATCCGGGCCCGGGACGGGACCGGGCCGCCGAGCGGATACGCTACATCGCGTGTGGTACGCCCTCGACCGGATAGCGCCATGATCGGCTCGCTGGCGACCGGAATCATCATCGCCTCGCTGGTGGTCGCGCTCATCGCGCTGATCACCACGATCCGCAACCGGCCCGTCGGCCTGGTGCAGCTCGTGGGCCTCGGACTGCTCGAGGTGGCCCTGCTCGTGCAGGCGGTCATCGCGATCGCCAAGCTGATCTCCGGCGTGGAGATCGGCCAGACCGTGGTGTTCCTCGGCTACCTCGCCAGCACGGTCGTGATCCCGATCTTCGGCGCGTACTGGGGCATGATCGAGCGCACCCGCTGGGGCAGCGGCGTCGTCGCGGTCGCCTGCCTCGCGCTCCCGGCGCTCGTCGGGCGGCTCCTCCAGCTGTGGCAGGTGGTGGGGTGAGCATGGACGGGACGCCGAAGCCCTCGGGCGCGAAGGCCCCCGAGCGCAACCCCGCGCCCACGAAGGGCCCCGAGGCGACCGGCGTGGGCACCGGCCCCGGCCGGGTGCTCGTGGCCGTGTACGCGTTCTTCTCCCTGGCCGCCGGGGCACGGGCCGGGGTGCAGCTCGCCACCCGGTTCGCCGAGGCGCCGGTCGCCTACTCGCTGTCCGCGTTCGCCGCGCTCGTCTACGTCATCCTCACCGTGGCGCTGATCCGCGGGGCCCGCCGTACCGCGCTCGTGGCGTGCCTGATCGAGCTCACCGGCGTGCTCGTGGTGGGCACGCTCAGCCTGTTCGTGCCGGAGGCGTTCCCGCGGGCCACCGTCTGGTCCGCCTACGGCGGCGGGTACCTGTTCATCCCGCTCGTGTTGCCGGTCCTCGGCCTCTACTGGCTGTTCCGCAACCGCTCGGCCGGGTGACGCGCGCCGCCCGATCGCCGGTACGGCCGTGCCGTACCGGCGGCCGGACGCCCGTGATCTTTCCGTGATCCCGGGACGGCGGGCGCACGCCCGGGGCAGACTGGCGGGCGAAGTCCGGCAAACGAGCGGAAAGAGCGATTGCATGGCGCATGTCGCCTACAACGTCTCCGGCCTGTCCAAAACCTTTCCGAAGCAGCGGCGGCCCGCCAACGACGACCTCACCTTCGAGATCCACGAGGGCGAGATTTTCGGGTTGCTCGGCGACAACGGCGCCGGGAAGACCACCCTCGTCCGGCAGCTGGTCAACCTGCTGCGGCCGGACCGGGGGACGATCGAGCTGTTCGGCAGGGACGTGGCCAAGGACCCCGGCTTCGTCACGATGACCGTGGGCTACATGCCGCAGCGCGGCTCCGCGCTCAACCGGCTCACCGTCGCCGAGGCGCTCTACCTCACCGCGCACCTGCGCGGCCTGAGCCGCAGGCAGGCCGCGGCCGAGCGCGACCACCTGCTCGAGCTGCTGCGGCTCACCGGTATCCGCAACCGGTCGAGCGACCGGCTCTCCGGCGGACAGCGCAGGCTCGTCCAGCTCGCGGTCGCGCTGGCGGGACGGCCGCCGGTGCTCATCCTCGACGAGCCCACCAACGAGCTCGACCCGGCCAACCGGCGGTACGTCTGGGACGTGCTGCGCGACTGGAACGAGCGGCACCGCACCACGATCGTGCTCATCACCCACGACGCGATCGAGGCCGAGAGGGTGATCGAGCGGGTCGGCATCATGCGCGAGGGCCGGTTCGTCGCGCTCGGCCGGCCGTCCGACCTGAAGCGGGCGATCTCCCCGCGGCGGCACGTGGCGCTGTCGTTCCTCCCGGGCAAGGAGCCCGCGCTGCCGGACGGCATCGTCCCGTGGCGGCGCACCGAGGACACCTGGTGGCTCACCGTCGACCACGGCCGGGTGCCGGAGCTGCTCGCCGCGCTCGACTTCACCACCGTCACCGACATCCGGCTGCACTCGGCCACCCTCGAGGACCTCTACCTGCACTATGTCTCCTGACGCACCGATCGCGGGCCGGCGTCCCCCGACCCGGCGCGCCCAGTTCGTCGACCTGCTGCTCATCCAGCTGTCGAACCACCGCTGGTCGTGGCGCGGGATGATCGTCACCGGCATGGCGGTGCCGCTGGTGAACATGCTCGCGCTCGGCCTCGTCGGCAGGCCGTACGGGCAGGAGTACCTCGTCCACGTGCTGGCGGGCTCCATCGTGGTGGCGCTGCTGTTCCAGAACCAGAACAACGTCGCGGCGAACTTCGCGTATATGCGGGCGATGGGCACCCTCGACTTCTTCGCCACCCTGCCCGTCCACCGCTACCTGCTCGTCCTCGCCACGGTGATCGCGTTCTTCCTGCTGTCGGTGCCCTCGATCGTGGTGACCCTGCTCGCCGGGGCGCTCGTGCTCGGCGTGCCGGTGCAGGTGCACCCGCTGGCGCTGCCGGTGCTCCCGCTGTGCGCCGTCCCGCTCGCCGGGATCGGCGCGTTCGTCGGCGTGTCCGCCCGCACCCCCGAGATGGCCGGCTCGGTCACCCTGCTCATCACGATCGCGCTGCTGCTCATCGGCCCGGTGGTGGTGCCGCCCGCGCTGCTGCCGGACTGGGTGGTCCACACCGGGTACGCGAGCCCGGCGACCTACGCCTCCTCCGCGGTCCGCCAGGTGCTGTTCGGGCCGGTGACCGGGCGGCTGTGGCTCGACGTCGGCGCGCTGGCGGCCCTGTCGTGCCTCACGCTGTGGTTCGCGGGCCGACGTGTGCAATGGCGGGAGCGCTGATCACCAAGACATGGCATGCTGGTCGTCGGCGAATACGCGGCCGACGGCCGGGATGCCGTCCTGTTTCGCCACCCCGGTCACAGGAGCCCGTGTTCGTTCTGTTATTCTCATGACAGTCATCCCATGATTCCATCATGGGACTGCAAGACGTACCGGCCTGATCGCCGTGGAGTCACGGCGAGGGGCACCGACGTCGTACGGCACCGCCTTCCGGGCCGCCATTCCGTAGTCTTGCCGCCGACGTGACCGGACCGTGTCGGCGCAATGAGCCGGAGCGGTGAGGGGGACGTGCCGACGCCGACCGGGCCATACGCACAGGCCGGATGGGCACGACTCGGGGGAAGGCGAGCGGACCGCCGTGGAAACGCTCGCCAATGGTACGGCGCAAGCCGTACCGCCCCGGGGCCGGACGCGCCACCGGGCCGGTGGGCGGAGACGGCCGGGGGTCACTTCTCGCGGCGGACGAGGTCGCCCACCTCGCGCCGGTACCGTGTCTCGGTGAGCGGGAAGCCGCGGCTGTCGTCCACCTTCACCGTGCCGTCGCAGCGCCATCCGGTGGCCTCGTAGAAGCGCCGCGCCCGCACGTTGCCGTCGAGGACCCACAGGGCCGCCCGCGGGTAGCCGGCCGCGGCGAGCCGGGCCAGCGCGGCGGCCATGAGGCGCCGTCCGATGCCCCGGCGCCAGACGCCGGGGTCGAGGTAGAAGGCCGCGATCTCGCCGTACACCGCGGGATCGAGGTCCTCGTCGCGAGCCGGGAGGATCGACGCGAAGCCGACGATCCGGTCGTCGAGCTCGGCGACGAGCGTGCCCGCGCGCGGCCGGCGGTCGTCGGCGAGCAGCGCCGACCAGCGGTCCCGGCGCTCGGCCGGGTCGAGCCCGTCGAGGTGGTGCTGCGGGACCAGCCCGCGGTAGGCCGCCCGCCACGACCGCACGTGCACCTCGGCGATCCCCGCCGCGTCGGGCACGGTGGCCTCCCTGATGCGCATGCCGCGGCCGCCGCTAGGGCCGCAGCAGGATCTTGCCGGTGGCGGGGTCGGCGAGTAGCCGCATCGCCTCGCCGTACTCCTCGAGCGGCAGCTCGTGGGTGACGAGCGCGCGCAGGTCGAGCAGGCCCGCGTTGTAGGCGCGCACCGCGTGCGCCCAGGCGGCGGAGTTCGCCCCGGCGACCGCGTGGACGGTGAGCTGGCGGGCGACGAGGTCGCCCGGCGCGAGCGGCGTGCCGGGGCCGGCGGGGTGGCCGGCGAGCACGAGGGTGCCGCCGCGGCGGGTGAGCAGCATGGCCTCGTGCGCGCCGGCCGAGCCGCCCGCGGCCTCGATCACGACGTCGAACTCCTCGCCCGCGGCGCCGGGCGCCACGAGCGCGGCCGCCCCGGCGGCCACGGCCGGCTCGGCGCGGGACTCGCGCGGGTCGACGGCGACCAGCCGGGCGGGGGAGCAGGCGGCGAGCAGCCGGATGGCGAGCACGCCGACCGTGCCCGCGCCGACCACGGCCACCCGGTCGCCGGGCCGTACCCCGGCGCGCAGCACGGCAGCGGCGGCGTGCGCCGCCGGGTGGAGCAGCGCGGCCGCGGCGAGGTCCGCCTCCGGGGCGATGCGGTGGAGCAGCCGCGCGGGGACGACCAGCCGGTCGGCGAACGCGCCGGGCTCGGTGAACCCGAACTCGCCGCCGGCGCCGGTGCACAGGTTGGTGTCGCCCTCCCGGCAGCGGTCGCACACCTGGCAGTTGCGCAGCACCTCCCCCGTCACGGCCACGCCGACGAGCCCGCGGTCGACCCCGGGGCCCGTGTGCAGCACGGTGCCGGACCACTCGTGGCCGGGCACAAGCGGGTAGGCGCGCGGATCCACCCCGGCGCCGCCCTCGAACAGGTCGCGGTCGGTGCGGCAGACGCCCGCCGCCTCGACCCGCACCAGGACCTCACCCGGCCCCGGATCCCGCAGATCCGTCGTGACGATCCGCCACGAACCCGGCTTCTCCAGCAACAGCGATCGGCTCACCGCGACGCACCTCTGCCCGTAGCCCTACCTGTGGCCCCGCCGGCCCGCCGCCGGCCTGGGCCGTCGCACCGGAGATTACCGAGGATCCCCGCCGGTCAGGGTGCACATATCCGGACGATCAGGATTTGTCGCCCAGAATTCGGTCGCGGTCAGGGTTCCTTGCGCTCGCCGGCGAAGACCCGCAGCTGGAGGGCGAGCGTGGCGTAGTAGCCGACGAGGGTGGTGAGCTCGAACAGGCCGCGTTCGCCGAGGGCCGCGACGGCCTCGCCGTACTCGGCGTCGGTGAGCGTGCCCGCGCCGGCGAGGGCGGCGGTGGTGCGGACCGCGGTGCGCTCGGCGGGGTCGGCGAGCTCGGGGACGCGGCCCTCGCGCAGGGCGGCGAGCTCGGCCTCGGTGAGGCCGCAGGCGCGGCCGACCGCCTCGTGCGCCTCCCGCTCGAACCGGCTGCCCCAGTGCGCGGCGACCACGAGGATCGCCATCTCGCGGATCCGGTCGGACAGCACCGAGCGGTACCGCACGGCCGCGCCCAGCTCCTGCAGCGCGCCGCCGAGCGGCGGGCTGAGCAGCATCGCGTTGAACGGCCCGCGCAGCCGCCCCTGCTCATCGGTGAGGGCGAACGCCTGCGGGCCGGTGCCGCGCGGCCCGCCGGTGATCGCCCGGTACAGCCTCGCCTGCTCCTCGTCGAGCTCCTCCGGCCTCAGGCCGGGCAGTCGCTGGGTCATGCGCCTCCTCCGGTGCTCGGGCATGGGGCGGCCGGTCCCGTGGCCTTGCGCGCGGGCGCCGCCTTCCGGGTACAGCGTGCCCGCCGTACGGCCGGGCGGCACCCGCCGGTCAGCCCGCGAACCGGGCGGTGGGCAGGCCCGCCCCGGCGCCGGGCACGACGAACAGCGCGCCCGCGAGCGGCTGGGTGGCGAGCACCTCCTCGCCGAGGCCCTCGGAGGCGGTGGTGACGTACAGGTCGGTCAGGTCCGGGCCGCCGAACGCGCACGCGGTGACGTGCGAGACGGGCAGCTCGACCACCCGGTCGAGCTCGCCCTCGGGGGTGTAGCGGTGCACCGCCCCGCCGTCCCACAGCGCCACCCAGACGCAGCCGTCCGCGTCCACGGTGAGCCCGTCCGGCTGGCCCCGGGTCACCGCGGTGAGGGTACGGCGGGCCGTGACCAGGCCGGTCTCGCCGTCCACGTCGAAGACGTCGACGCGGCGCAGCGGGGTGTCGATGTAGTACATGCGCGAGCCGTCCGGGCTCCACCCGATGCCGTTGCTGATCGTGACGCTGTCGAGCACGGTGACGAACGAGCCGTCCGGCTCGACCCGGTTGAGCCGTCCCCCGCCCGGGCGGATGTCGTAGGCCATGGTGCCCGCCCACAGCCGCCCGGCGGCGTCCACCGCGGCGTCGTTGCCCCGCACGCCCTCGACCGGCCACTCGACCAGCCAGCGGAAGCCGCCGTCCGGGTCGAGCAGGCCGACGCCGTCGCGCAGGTTGAGCACGAGGCCGCCGCCCTCGCGCGGCTTGGCCGCGCCCACGTGCTGCGGCGTCTCGACGACCGTGTCGGCCCCGGTGGCGGGGGAGTAGGTGTGCACGCGGCGGGCGAGGATGTCCACCCACAGCAACGTGCCGGTGCGGTCGTCCCAGGTCGGGCCCTCGCCCAGGATGGCGCGGGCGGGCAGTGCGACTTCGGCCGCCAGGGGCATGGTGGTGTCCTTCGGTCGTCCTGCGGTCGGGAAGGCCCCGGCGGGTCGTGCACGGCCGGTGCGGGCGTCCCCGTGCCGCACGCCACGGGCCGCAACGATGGTAGACGAGACGATCTCCGATTACCGGGCGAAGAGTAAAGAGGCGGAGTAGCGCGACCGATCGGTCGTTGTGGGTGAAGGGTGGATGAAACGCTCCCGCCTGCCCGGAGATGCCGGGTCTGCTCTAGGCTCCCCCGGATGGACCAGGTACGTGCGTACCGTGACGGGAGGTCGGATTGACGCACGCAACCCTCACCCTCGACCCCGCCTTCACGATCGGGACCGTCGATCCGCGGCTGTTCGGGTCCTTCGTGGAGCACCTCGGCCGGTGCGTGTACACCGGCGTGTACGAGCCGGGACACCCCACCGCCGACGAGCACGGACTCCGCCGTGACGTGCTGGAACTCGTGCGCGAGCTCGGCGTGACCGTGGTGCGCTACCCCGGCGGCAACTTCGTCTCCGGCTACCGCTGGGAGGACGGGGTCGGGCCCGAGCGCCCGGTCCGGCTCGACCCGGCGTGGAAGTCGATCGAGCCGAACGCGTTCGGCCTGGGGGAGTTCATGATCTGGACCCGGCGGGCCGGGGTGCAGCCCATGCTCGCCGTCAACCTCGGCACCCGCGGCGTGCAGGAGGCCTGCGACCTGCTCGAGTACGCCAACCACCCGGGCGGCACCGCGCTGTCCGAGCTGCGCGCGTCGCACGGCGCGCGCGAGCCGTACGGGATCCGGATCTGGTGCCTCGGCAACGAGATGGACGGGCCCTGGCAGACCGGGCACAAGACCGCGCACGAGTACGGCCGGCTCGCCGCGGAGACCGCCCGCGCCATGCGCATGATCGACCCCGACCTGGAGCTCGTGGCCTGCGGCAGCTCGGGCGCGGGCATGCCGACCTTCGGCGCGTGGGAGGCCACCGTGCTCGAGGAGGCGTACGACCAGGTCGACTACATCTCCCTGCACGCCTACTACGAGCCGCTCAACGGCGACCTTGAAACTTTCCTCGCCTCCGGGGCGATGATGGAGGCCTACATCGAGGACGCGATCGCCACCTGCGACCACGTGCGGGCCAAGCTCAAGCGGGACAAGCGCATCCACCTGTCGTTCGACGAGTGGAACGTCTGGTACATGTCCCGCCACCAGGCCGACCCGCCCACCGAGTGGCGGCACGCCCCGCGCCTGCTCGAGGACCACTACAACGTGCTCGACGCGGTCGTCGTGGGGAGCCTGCTCATCGCCCTGCTCCGGCACGCCGACCGGGTGAAGATGGCCTGCCTCGCCCAGCTCGTCAACGTCATCGCCCCGATCGTCACCGAGCCGGGCGGACGCGCCTGGCGGCAGACCATCTTCCACCCGTTCGCCCAGGCCAGCCGGTACGGCCGCGGCACCGTGCTGCGGGTCGAGCCGAACGCGCCGTACGCGGGGGACGTGCCCGCCCTGCACGCCACCGCGGTGCTCGCTGAGGACGGCACGCTCACCCTGTTCGCGGTCAACCGCTCGCTCACCGACGCGCTCGAGCTGCACGCCACGGTCCGGGCGTTCGGCGAGCCGCGCATCCTCGAGCACTCGGTGCTCTCCGACCCCGACCTCGAGGCGCGCAACACCGCCGACGACCCGGACCGGGTACGGCCGCGCCCCGTCGGCACGTCCGCGATCGGCGACGGCACGCTGCACGCGATGCTGCCGCCCGCGTCGTGGAACGTGATCCGGCTCGCCACCCGGTGAGCGGTCCGGTCAGGCCGCCGCGCGGCCTACCCGTGACCCCGGCGCGCGCACCGCGGCGAGCGCGAGCTCCGCGGCCCGCAGCGCGCTGTTCACCGACACCTCGCTGAGCAGGCCGGGTGCGGCCACCGCGTCGCCGGCGAGCCAGACCCCGTCGCCCCGCTCGATCGCCGGACGGTCCCGCCAGGTGAACCCCGGCAGGTCCAGGGCGCCGGTACGGCCCCGCGCCACCGCGTCCCGCCGCCGGCTCAGCCGCTCGCGCCAGCCCGGGACGGCCAGATCGGCCAGGCGCTCCACCCGGGCGAGCGCGTCCGCACGGGACTCGCCGTCCCGCATCGGCATCATCAGCTGGACCAACGTCTCCCCGTCCGGGGCGAGCGACCGGTCGAGCAGGCCGTACTGCTCGGCGAAGCCGCCCTCGTCCAGGTCGGACAGCAGGAACAGGTCGCCCGCGCCGCGCCGTACGCCGAGGTCGAGCAGCACGGCCCGGCCGCTCTCCCACTGCAGGCGCTCGTCGCCGAGCAGCGTGCGCGCCGCGTCGAGCGAGGTGGCCACGATCGCGGGCGTGCCCGGCAGCTCGTGCACCCGCGCCCCGGTCTCGATCCGCACGCCGAGCCGCCGCGCGCAGGCGGCCATCCGGCCGATCACCGCGCCCCAGCCGCCCCTGACGTACCGGACCG
Source organism: Thermopolyspora flexuosa (assembly GCF_006716785.1). Lineage (NCBI taxonomy): Bacteria > Bacillati > Actinomycetota > Actinomycetes > Streptosporangiales > Streptosporangiaceae > Thermopolyspora > Thermopolyspora flexuosa. Next base: position 1,322,659 of record NZ_VFPQ01000001.1, read on the forward strand.
CCGGGTACTTGGGCGCGGTCACCCGCAGCAGCCGCTCCCACACGAACGCCGCCGACAACCGGCCCGGATCGGCCTCGTAGGTGATCACGCCGACCAGCCCGGCCGCCGCCTTCGCGGCCTGCTCGCCGAACCGCTCCGCCGCCCAGGAGCCGAAGTCGCGGTCGACCGGCGCCCGCAGCCGCCGGTGCGCGACCATGCGCAGCAGCGGGCCCGGCGGGAGCCCGCACCTGCCCTGCCAGCGGAACCGCGCCCGCCGCAGCGCCCGCCAGCCGGGCCGCGCGTACGGCCGGACCAGCCCGCGGGCCGCCAGCCAGCGCCACGGCGCGCCGTCCGAGTAGAAGGCGTGCGGGCCGTCGTTCGCCACGTACGGCCCCGCGGTCGACCGGGCCCGGCCGCCGAGCGCCTCGTGCGCCTCGTACAGGGTCACCTGCGCGCCTCCCTCGGCGCAGGCGATGGCGGCGGTCAGCCCGGCGAGCCCGCCGCCGATGACGGTGATGTGCGGTCTCATGTCCTTGCGGACGCATCCCGCCCGTCCCGGCGTGACATCGCCAGCGGGGCGAGCTTGTCCGGGTTGGCGATCAGGTAGACGGTGGTGACCAGGCCGTCCGCCACCACCGGCGAGATCAGCACGACGGGCACCCCGGCGGCCCGCCCGACGATCGCCGGGCCGCCGTTCACCTCGTCGATCTCCACCGCGATCGCGGCCGACTCGGGCAGGCCGAGCAGGGCGAGCTGCCGGCGCGCCCGCTCCGGCTTGGCGATCGCCAGCAGGAACCGGGCCACCTTCACCGCGCCGCGGATCACCCGCAGCGGCGCCGGGGCCTTGCCGCCGCCGTCGCCCACCAGCGCCGCGTCCGGGGCGAGCAGCGCGACCAGCCCGTCCAGGTCCCCGCCCGCCGCCGCCGCGAGGAACCGCTCGGTCACCCGCCGCCGCTCCGCCCGGTCCACCGCGAACCGCGGCCGGCGCGCCTGCACGTGCTCCCGCGCCCGGCGGGCGAGCTGCCGTACCGCGGGCTCACTCCGCCCGATCGCCGCCGCGATCTCCGCGTACGGCAGGCCGAACGCCTCCCGCAGCACGAAGGCCGCCCGCTCCAGCGGCGACAACGTCTCCAGCACCACCAGCAGCGCCAGCTCCACCGAATCGGCCAGCTCGGCCTGCGCGGCCCCGTCCGGCCCGGTCCGCAGCGGCTCGGGCAGCCACGGCCCCACGTACTCCTCCCGTCGCGCCCGCACCCGCCGCAGCCGGTCGATCGCGAGCCGGGACGTCACCCTGATCAGAAAGGCCCGGGCGTCCTCGACCTTCGCGGCGTCGACCCCCGGCCACCGCAGCCACGCCTCCTGCACCACGTCCTCGGCGTCGGCGACGCTCCCCAGGATCCGGTAGGCCACCCCCACCAGCACCGCCCGATGCTCCTGGAAGACCGCGTCCCTCTCCTCCTCGTTCGCCATACCGAGAACGACGCTCCCCACCCGCCCCGACGTGACATCCCGGCCCGCCCCGATTATCCGTTCCCGACCACCCCCGCAGATCCGATACACTGGCTCCGTCCAACGGGGCTATAGCGCAGTTGGTAGCGCGCCTCCATGGCATGGAGGAGGTCTGGGGTTCGAATCCCCATAGCTCCACTCTCTCGGCCCACCGGATCATCCGGTGGGCTTTCGCGTTTCCCGCCGCGGCCGTGCCGTCCGCCGACGGAAGGAGTTCCGCCGGGCGGTGGAAATGCGGGGAACATCCACCAACGATCCCTCAGGGCTCGTCTGGGAGGACCTCACAGCCGAAAAGATCGCGGCCATCCCCATGGTGGCCGCGCAGGCGGCTGCGCGGGCGACCCAAGCCGACGGAGGCTCCTGATCTGTCATCGATCCGTGGTGCGTGGGGTATCGGGTATCCGGGCATACCGTTGGCGGTCGCACATCGCTGGTCACGGCGCTGTCGGCGAGACGCTTCGATCGCTCGATCATCCTGCTCGTAAGGCCGCGGACCCATCCGGCCACGGGGAAACGGCCGCCGCTGTGTCAGGGGGCGAGTATCAGCGAGGGCCGCTCGCCGGTCACCGCCTCAGCCGCGTTGTCCGGACGCGAGGCGGTGGAAGGCCCAGGAAGGCCCGCATTCCGTGGCGGGGCGGTCGCGGGTGAGGAGGTGATCGTGGGTACGTACGCGGGTGGTCCGGGCGCGGAGGCGGACGACCGATACGGGAAGTACGGGGCCGTGTTTCTCGGGCGGCTCAGGGCGGCGGGTTTCCTCGTCGAGGAGTGCGCCGAGGCGGGGAGGTACGTCGTGACGGCGTCGCCGGGTGGGCCGTTGCCGCTGCGGCCCCGGCTGCACCTGCCCGCATCCCTGCTCGACGAGTACGTCGCGCGGCTGGCGGATGAGGAGGGGAGCCTCGAGGGGGCGCTGGGGCTCATGCTCGTCCACGTCGAGGAGGATCTCGAGAGCGTGAGCGTGGACGGGCGCAACCACACGGTCGCGCTGGGCGTGGAGCGCGCGGCGGACGGGCGGGCCGCGTGGTTCGTGCAGGCCGAGCCGGTCGACGTGCCGTCCTGGCTGGCAGAGGGAGAGTACGAGTGGCGGGCCTACCCGGAGGGGTGATCGGCACGGTCGGGCGCGGAGGCCGCCGTCACCGTGCTCGTGGGCTGCGGTGACCGGTGCGACGAGATACCGAAGCGTGGTGCCGGGCGAGTTCGGCGCGATCGGCATGATGAGGGTCGGCACCACGCCCCGGATGCGCGGCGGTTCTCGATGGGGAGCCTGCGCTCACGTGCGTGCGGAGACGAGAAGGTCCCGGAACTCCGTGACGGCGGGCTCGGCACGCCGCTGCGCCGGAACGGCCGCGAGGACCTGGTTCGCCAGGTGGTCGATCATCGTGGTCCGCTGCTCGGGCGGGTGGTTCTCGTAGCCCCTCCGAGCGTGCCGTACGCCCTCGGTGACGTCGCCCGCGCGGACGTGGCCGATGCCCTGGATGAGCGCCAGTTGGGTGGGCGACCGAAGGTCGTTCGCCGGAAGGGCGGCCGTCGCGCGCCGGGCGTTCTCGTCGGCCGCTTCGGCCCTGCCCGCGTAGGCATGGACCCAAGCCGTGGTGTAGAGCAGTCGGTCCTCACCCCAGCCGAAGAGGGACTCGCGATTCTTGATGACCGAGTCGGGCAGTTTATCGGCCACTGCGCGTAGGTCACGGATCGCGGCGATCGCCTCGTCTGTACGGCCTTCACGCACGAGGGCCTGTGCACGCGCGGAGTGGAGGCTCGTGAGGCCGGCGCAGGGGACGGCCGGGTACCGCTCACGAACCTCGTCGGCCTTGGCGAGCACCATCCGCGTCGGCCGCTCCGCGTAGAGCGCACGGATGAGCCCTTCCCCGGCGACGGTGAGGCTGAGCTTCGGGTCGCCCGACCGGTCGGCCGCCGACTGCGCGGTGGCCCACCAGCGGCGCGCCTCCGCCTGATGACCGAGGTTGGACAGCGTTTTCGCAGTGAGCAGGGACAGCATCGACATCACGCCGCACCATTCGGGGAACTTGCGGTCGCCGGTGCCGATGCGCGCCATGGTCTGCTGCACCGTGTACACGTCGGCCGAGAGTTCCGAGATCAGCCGTTCCGGAGGCAGCGTCAGATAGCGGGAGCCGTACTCGGCGATCGCCTCGTTCCACTCGTCGAGGTGGGTGCCCTCGTCCCTGCCGAGCGCGCGATCGACACCGTCCCTGATGCTCTGGATCGCATCGAGTGGCGGGGCGAGGGCGGGAACTCCGAGCGTGGCGAGCGCCTGCAGCAGTCTGCGTCGTTCCATGTCGTCGCCCTCCCCATGATTTCTCTCCGGGCTCTCTTGGGAGAATAGGCACTTTACGTCGATTTCAAACGCTGTCGAATAGGCGCGAGCCCAGTCACGCGGGAAATGTCTCCCTTTTTCCCAATCGCGAATCTGGCGGACGAGACTGTCCAGCGACCCGTGTGTGTAGCCCGCGGCCAGGAGTAGCCTCCGGGCCATCTCCTTCCTGCTCCACTCCCGGTTCTCCCGCTCGGCCTGAAGCCTCACCGCCCACGCCGGCCGCTGCTTTTCGATCATCCTTTGCCCCATTTCGTCCGAGCAGGCGGGAGCGGGAGATCGATTTTTCCCCCAGTTCTCCGCGCCTATCCACTGCCGCACGCAACCCCAGGGCTTTACGTTCCGTGACCGGATGTTACCGGCCGCTTTCCCTGTGGACATCCGGAATTCGAGAAATGGGGTCTCCCATGCCGCAAAGCAGGCGGACGAGTTCATACGTCGGCCCGAATGATCCGCGTACTTCCGCGTTCGGCGCCGACATTCCCGGCCGACGGCGGGATCCGGCCGGTCGGAACCGTACGGTCGGCCGTCGCGGTCCGGGCGTGGTCAGGCCAGGCCGGCGTCGCGGACCTTCATGGCGACCTGGACGCGGTTGTCGGTGCCGAGCTTGGCGAAGATGCGGGAGATGTTCGCCTTGACGGTCGCGACACTCATGTGGAGGCGTTCGGCGATCTCGGCGTTGGAGCTGCCGCGGGCCACCTCGATGGCGACCTCGAGCTCGCGTTCGGTGAGCCGGGACAGCTCCTCGCGGGCCTCGGGGCGGCGGGCGCCGGTGGCGGCGGCGATCACCTGGTAGGTGACGCTGGGGGAGAGCGCGGGCTCGCCGCGGGCCACGGCGCGGACCGCCTCGATCATCTTCGGTGGCGGGGTGTCCTTGAGCAGGAAGCCGGAGGCGCCGAGGCGCAGCGCCCGCAGCACGAGGTCGTCGGCGTCGAACGTGGTGAGCACGAGCACGCGAGGCGGGTTCGGCTCGGCGAGCAGCTGCTCGGTGGTGACCAGGCCGTCCTGGACCGGCATGCGGATGTCCATCAGCACCACGTCCGGCCGTACCGTGCGGACCACCTCCACGGCCTGGCGGCCGTCCCCCGCCTCGCCGGCCAGCTCCAGATCGGGCGCGCCGCCGAGGATGAGCCGCAGCCCGGTGCGCACCATCGGGTCGTCGTCCACGATCACAATGCGGGTCACACCGTCAAGCCTCCCACGGCAACCGGACATCAAGGACGAACCTGTCGTCTTCGATGGCATGTGACATCGTGCCTCCGGCCATCCGGACCCGCTCGGACAGGCCCACCAGCCCCAGGCGCGCGCCGGGACCGGCGGGCGTGCCGGGCAGCACCGGGTTGCTCACCCGGATGCGCAGGCCCTCGCCGGGCCGCCCGTCGAACTCGGCGGTCACCCGGCTGCCGGGGGCGTGCTTGCGCGCGTTCGTCAGCGCCTCCTGCACGATGCGGTACGCGTGCCGGCCGGTCTGCGTCGGCAGCGCCTCCCGGTCGCTCAGCCGGTCGTGCACCTCGAGCTTCTGCCCGGCGGCGCGGACCTCGTCGTACAGCTTCTCCAGGTCGGCGAGGGTGGGCTGCGGGGGCGTCACGGCGGCGTCGCCGTCCCGCTCGGGCGCCGCATCGGCCCGGAGCGTGCCGAGCACGGCGCGCAGCTCGGTGAGCGACTGGTGCGCGTTCTCCTGGATGAGCTGCGCGGTCGCGCGCATCTCCTCCGGGCTGAGGTCGGTGCGGTACGCCAGGCCGCCGGCGAGCATCGACAGCAGCGAGATCCGGTGGGCGAGCACGTCGTGCATCTCCTGCGCGATCTTGGCGCGTTCCGCGAGCCGGGCCTGTTCGATGCGCTGCCGCTGCTCCCGCTCGGCGGCGAGCGCGGCCGCACGCTGCGAGGCGGCGACCTCGTCGCGGCCCCGCAGGTACAGGGCGACGCCGGTGAGGCCCAGGTAGAAGGCGGTGCCGGCGAGCAGCGAGATGTAGGTCTGCTGGGTGATCCCGGTGGTGACCAGCTGTGACGCCATGCACACCCAGGTCAGCGCGGCGACCGCGAAGAACCGCCGGAGCGGGCGGCGCCTGGCGAGCGACACGTACGCCACGGCGGCCGGGCCGGTGGCGGTGGTGGAGACGAGCGTCATCAGCACGGTCACCACCGCGATGAGCACGGGCAGCCGCCGTCGCAGCGCGAGCAGGCCGAGCGCGACCAGGCCCAGCGCCACATCGGACAGCCCGTTCCACAGGAAAGCGGGATCCCGGAGGGCGACCCAGACCAGCACGCCGCCGAAGAACACCATCGGCGGCAGGGCGCACAGGTACGGCACTATGCGGCGGATCCACTCCGATCGCGCCAGGGTTTCCGCGCTCGGGGGCACGTCACCAGCCTAGGAACCGCCGTCGCGCCTCCGGTAGCGACCAGGGTCGATGCCGGGATGGCCGAAGGTCGATGTCGACCGGCCAAGGTCGAGACCGGAGGACGGCGGGAGTGGACCGCGGGCCGATGATGCGGAGGGGCGACCTCCGGTGCACTGGATCCCGTGATCGAGTTCACGTCTGTGGTCAAGGACTACAAGGGGGTCAGGGCACTCGACGAGGTGTCCTTCACCGTGGAGCCCGGCAGCGTCACCGGGTTCCTCGGGCCGAACGGCGCCGGGAAGACCACGGCGCTGCGCATCCTGCTCGGGCTCTCCCGGCCCACCTCGGGCACCGCCACGATCTTCGGCCGGCCGTACCGCGAGCTGGAGGCGCCCGGGTGGCAGGTGGGCGCGCTGCTGGATGCGAACGCCCAGCACCCGGGGCGCACCGGCCGGGAGATCCTCACGTTGGGCGCGATGACGCTCGGCCTGCCCCGGTCGCGGGTCGACGAGGTGCTCGAGCTGGTCGGCCTCACCGAGCGGGAGGCGCGGCGGACCTTCCGCGGCTACTCGCTCGGCATGCGGCAGCGGCTCGGCATCGCCCACGCGCTGCTCGCCCGGCCGCGGGTGCTCGTCTTCGACGAGCCCGCCAACGGGCTCGACCCGCAGGGCATCCACTGGCTGCGCGGGCTGCTGCGCGAGCTCGCCGACGCGGGCTGCGCGGTGCTGCTCAGCTCGCACCTGCTCGCCGAGGTGGAGCGCATCGCCGACCGGATCGTGGTGATCGGCCGGGGCCGCGTGCTCGCCCAGGGCACGCTCGACGAGCTCGGCCGGGGCCGCGACCTGGAACGGGTCTTCCTGGAGCTGACCGCGGAGGCCGATCGGAGGGCGGCATGAGCGACGTCACCGTGCAGGGCGCGGCGCGGACCGCGTGGGATCGGGGCACCCCGGCGCCGGTGCCGTTCGGCCGGCTGCTGCTCGTGGAGGCCCGCAAGATGGCCGACACCCGCAGCGCCATGATCATGTTCGGGCTGCTGGCCGCGATGACCGTGGTGTCGATCGCGGCGCGCGGCGTGGTCGCGGGCCCGGAGCTGGCCCGGCTGACCACCACCGCCGGGATCGGGTACGGCACGCTGCTGCCCGCGATCGCGATCCTCGCGGTGACCGGCGACTGGACCCACCGCAGCGCGCTCACCACGTTCACCCTGGAGCCCCGGCGCGGCCGGGTGCTCGCCGCGAGGTGCCTGCCGCCGCTGGCCGCGACCGTGGTCGCCTCGCTGTTCGCGCTGGTGGTCGCGGTTCCGGCGACCGCCGTCACCGCCGCGGTGCAGGGTGTCCCGGCCGAGTGGGACATCACGGTGCCCCGGATGCTCGGCTGGACCGCGACGAACGTGCTGCTGATCGCGATGGCGATCGCGTTGGCCATGCTGCTGCTCCACCCGGCCGCGGCGATCGCGACCTACTTCGTCCTCAGCACCCTGTGGAACCTGGTCCGCAACCTGAGCGAGACCGGGCGGGAGATCGCCCGCTGGGTGGACCTCGGCACCGCGGTCGGACCGCTCGCCACGGCCGAGCTGACCTGGATGGACGCGGCGCGCCTGGGCACCGCCCTGCTCTGCTCGGTCGCCCTGCCCCTGGCGATCGGCGTGGTGCGCGCGCTCCGGGCCGAGGTGCGCTGACGCCCGGCGGGCACGTCCGCGCGCCGCGTCGCCGCGCCGTACGGCTCGCCGCCGGGCCCGGCCGCCGTGCGCGGCCGGGCGCCCGCTCAGAACGGGATCCACTCGGTGGCGGTGGTCACCTCGTCGAGGATCTCCGGGATCGGGGCCACGCCCAGCCCCGGGCCGGTCGGGACCGCCAGGTGGCCGTCCTCGAGTTCGAACGGCTCGGTGATGTCGGCCTTGTAGTAGCGGCGCGAGGCCGAGGTGTCGCCGGGCAGGGTGCAGCCGGGCAGCGCGGCGAACGCCACGTTCGCGGCCCGGCCGAGCCCGGTCTCCAGCATGCCGCCGGTCCAGGCGGCCACCCCGTGCGCGCGGCACAGGTCGTGCACCCGCAACGCCTCCAGGTAGCCGCCGACCCGGCCGGGCTTGATGTTGATCACCGAGCAGGCTCCGAGCGAGATCGCGGCGGCGGCGTGCGCGGCCGACTCGATCGACTCGTCCAGGCAGATCGGGGTGCGCAGCCGCCGGGCGAGCCTGGCGTGCTGGACCATGTCGTCCTCGGCGAGCGGCTGCTCGATCAGCAGCAGGTCGAAGTCGTCGAGCTTGGCCAGATGGTTGGCGTCGGCGAGGGTGTAGGCGGCGTTGGCGTCCACCTGCAGCGCCAGGTCGTCGCCGAAGCGCTCGCGGACCGCGCGGACCGGCTCGACGTCCCAGCCCGGCTCGATCTTCAGCTTGATCCGCACGTAGCCGTCGTCGAGGTAGCCCGCCACGGCGTCGAGCAGCTCGGGGATGGAGTTCATGATGCCGACCGACACCCCGCACGGCACCCGGTCCCGGGTGGCGCCGAGGTAGGAGGCGAACGAGCGGCCCGAGGCGCGCAGCTCGGCGTCGAGCACGGCCATCTCGAGGGCGGCCTTGGCCATCCGGTGGCCGCGGATCGGGCCGAGCAGGTGGCCGACGAGGTTCGCGTCGAACCGGGCCGGGGTGTCGGCGAGCCGCGCCCGCAACGCCGGGATCATGAAGCGGCGCAGCACGTCGGCCGCGCCGTCGACGTACTCGGGCGAGTACCGCGGCTCGCTCATCGCCACGCACTCGCCCCAGCCCTCCGCCTGCGGGGTGACCACCCGCACCAGCAGCACGTCCCGCTCCGTCTCGGTGTGGAACGAGGTGCGGAACGGCGACACCAGCGGCATCGCGATCCGGCGCAGCTCGATTCCCTCGATCTTCACCTGTGACCCCTTAACGTTCGACCACGTAGTACGCCTTGTCGTGGAAGCCGGTGACCCTCGCACCCGCGCCGAGCAGCCCGCCGAGCGCCTCGCGCAGCGCGTGCCGCCACGCCCGCGCGGCGTCCGGGTCGGTGCGGCGCAGCGTCTCGATGTCCGGGGGCACGGCCACCAGCAGCGTGGCCGCGTCGGTCCGGCCCGCCACCGGCCGCCCGTCCACGCACTCCAGGGCCACCGCCGCCTCCTCGGGCACCGTGGCCGGGTACGGCTCGCCGCGTGCGGCCGCGGCCACGTGCGGGGCGTCGAGCCGCCACACCGCGAGCACCCGGTCGGACTCGTCCCCGGCGTTGATCACGTCCTCCATCGGCCCGTAGAACCGCGGCAGGTACTCCTCCGGCCGGGCGCCCAGCTTGACCAGGTTGAAGTGGGCGTTGCGCCGTACCAGGGGATCGAAGGTCCAGGTGACGCGGGTGATGCCGCGGGCCAGCGCCCATTCGCGCTGGTGCCGCTTGAGCGCGAGCCCGACGCCGTGGCCGGCCGCCTGGGCGCCGGTGATGTGCGAGTGCAGCACCCGGCCCGCGGGCATGCCGAGGAACGCCACCGACGCCCCGACGAGCCGGTCCCCCTCGTAGGCCCCGGCGACGTAGTTCCCCGAGTGCGCCAGGGCGCGCAGCAGCTCGATCGTGACCGGCGGCGGGTTCACGCCCCAGATGCCGCCGAACAGCCGCACGACCTGCCGGAGCTCCTCGATCTCGTGCAGCTCCAGCACCTTGATCGCGCTCATGGCCGGACTTCCGGCCCGGCGCCGCACACCACGGCGCGGTGATGCGCGCACGTCCTCATGGCCTCGCCTCGTCTCCGCGCTCGCCCGTGCGGCCCAAAATACCGCTCGCGCCGCCCTCCGGACCCGGCGGGGCGGGGCCGTACCCGGGCCGCCGGCTGCGGGGGTCGCGGGGCGCGGTGAGATCACGCCCGCGCTGCGCATGCCCCGGGTGCACGGGATAATGGAAGAACCGATTGGCGGAGCCGCGGTCCCCGGATGGGGACCGGTGCGGCGGACTACCCGCCCCGGCACGCGGCGAGAGGCGCTTGGCCGCGACCGGTGCCGCGCCCGGATCAGGGCGTGGCGGACGACCACGCCATGACGGTGGCGGGCACCCCCTCCGCGGTGACCTCGCCGGCGTGTCCACCACGTTTCGCCGTCCCGTCGGTACGGCACGGCGGACGGCGAGCGACCTGCGGGCCGCCGGCCGGTCCGGGACGGTCGACGGCCCGCAGGTCACCCTCCTTCGCGGGCTGCACGGTCACGGGTTCTCCGGCCACACGTACGGCAGGTCGTCGGGGACCTGCGGGAACAGCGGCCGGTAGTGCTCGGGGTCCTTGCGGACCAGCGCCGACCGGTGGGCGCGGTGGAAGTCCGGATCGCCGAGCCACGGCGGCAGCGCGCCCGCCGCGGCGAGCTCGTCCTGGTCCCGCGGGTCGTCGATGCCCTTCGCCGCGCGCAGCTCGGCCACGAGCAGGCCGGTGCAGGTGTCCCGGTGGCCCGCGGCGCGCCACACGCGGCAGATCTCCAGGCCGTAACGGGTGAGCGCCTCCTCGTACCCCCGCCACATGCGCACCGCCGGGTGGTGGCGCCAGCCGTACCCGGGGACGGTGAGGCCGCGCAGGATCTGCAGGGCCTCCACGCGCTGCTTGCCGAGCCGCCGCTGGTCGAGCACCTTGGCGGTCTCGGCGAAGTCGGGGTACGGCAGGAAGGTCTGCATGCGCGGCGGCTCTCTCCGGGTTGTCCCTCCTGCCAGGGTACGAGATGACTTCCGCCGCTACGGTGCCTTTGACCTGCGGAGATATGAGGATTGCCCTCCCCCGGGCGGTGGCGCGGACGATGCCGGCCAGGCCGGGTGACGATCGTCGGGCGCGGTCGATGTGACCGATGTCCCGCGTTACCGGGCCGGCCGGGAGCCGAATGCGGCGAGGAAGCGGTCACGGAACGCGTCCATCGGCCAGACCGGCGCCGTGGGGCCGGGCTTGAGACCTTCCTGCCAGCCCCAGCCGGAGATCCGGTCGAGTACCGCTGGGTCCTTGGCGAGGATCGTGATCGGCACGTCCCGGCTCGCCCCGAAGCCGGTGATGATCGGCGCGGGCTGGTGGTCGCCGAGGAACACGACCACGAGGTCGTCGTCGCCGTAGGTCTCCACGTAGGACAGCAGGCCGGCGAGCGAGTACTCCACCGACCGGCGGTACTCGCCGCGCACCCGGCCCACGTCGCTCCACACCTCGTCGAGCGAGCCCTGCCCGCCGGGGGCCGACCGCCGGACCGAGTGGTAGACGCTGCCGTCGCCGAGCTTGTCCCAGTCGAGCAGCCGCGGCACCGGGGTCCACGGCGCGTGGCTGGACACGAGCGGGATCTCCGCCATCACCGGGGTACGGCCGGCCCGGTCGCGCTCGAACCGCTGGAACGCGGCGAGCGTGTACTGGTCGGGGATGGTTCCCCAGGTGAACCCGGGGCCGCGGTAGCCGAGGTCGCGGGCGGCGTACACCCGGTCGTAGCCGTAGAACGCACCCTCCGGCCAGTCCCGGTGGATGCCGGGCATCACGCCCACGGTGCGCCAGCCCGCCTTGCGGAACGCGCGGTTGAGGGTGAGCCGGTCGCTCGCCACCAGGTCGGCGTACCGCTGCTGGTGGTCGACCCACACGCCGGACAGCAGCGTGGCGTGCGCGTACCAGCTCCCGCCGCCGGACGTCGGCGAGGTGAGGAACGCGCTGCGGGCGGAGAACCCGGCCGCGCGCAGCCGCCGCTCGGCGTCCGCGAGCACCGCGCCCACCCCCGGGGCGAAGTCCGGGTTCTCGATCGCGTCGCGGCCGTAGCTCTCCACGAAGGCGACGATCACGTCCTTGCCGCGCAGCGCGGTGAGCAGGTGCTCGCCCGGCACGTTCGCGTACGCGTCGTCGGCGAGCCGTGCGGCGAACGCCTCCCGGTCGGCGAGGCTCGTCGGCACCTGGAGCACCCGGTCGTAGGCGAGCGCGGCCACCGGCACCCCGGGCACGAGCTGCGCGCCGAGCAGCGCGCAGATAACCCACGCCACGCCGAGCGCCCCGGCCGCGCCCGCGGCCGCCCTGCGGTGCCGGGTCACGAGGCGGGTCAGCCGCAGCAGCGCCAGCGTCATGAGCGCGAGCACGCCGCAGGCGAGCAGCACGACGCCGGCGACCGTGGCGACCGCGCCGGCCCGGCCGATCGAGGTGTGCAGGAACTCCACGCCCGCGCTCAGCAGCGACCAGTCGTAGACGAGGTTGAACGGCCGGGCGAGGACGGCGTCGAACCCCAGGTCGACGAGCTTCACGATGGCCAGCAGGCCGAGCGGCACGCCGCCCGCCACGGCCACCACGCGGCGGGCACGGGACGGGAGCAGCAGGAGCAGCGCCACCCCGAGCACCCCCTCGGCCGGGATGCGGACGAGCCCCGCCGGGGTGAGGTGGGCCACCTTGGCCGGGGCGACCAGGGCGAACAGCACGAGACCGAAGGCGAGCACGCTGAGCAGCGGCGATCCGGCCCGCCGCAGGCCCCGCCGGATGTGCCCGCCGCCGGGCCGATCGGTGCGCCCGCCGCCGTGTTCCCGGCCGCCGGTGGACGCCGCCCGCCGCTCCTCGCCGGTCGGCGCGCTCTCGGGCGAGCCGTCGAGGCCGGTGCTGATCGACCCGCTGCTGATCGTCAAGGTGGCACCTTTCCTGAGGATCCGCCGGAGACCACTGGTTCGCGCGGGGGCGTCCCGCGCCACGGCGCTGACAGGTCGTACGGTCCACCGCCCCGGCGGGTTCACCGCCGCGAGCCGTGCCGTACCGGTTCACATCCCACCAGATCGCCGCCTCCGGTGAGCGTCACCGGACCGAATCGGTTATGTGCGGAACGCGACAGCGGGGAGTGTCGGCCCAGGTGAGACCGCCGCGGCAGGACCGCCGCCCCGGGAGACGAGGATCCGCGGCGCTATATAGGTTGTATTCCTAGCTATGTCGCGCTAACTTATAAGTGGCTCCAGGACATAGATAGGAGGTCAGAGGTGCTGGGTATCGCGTTCGCCGCAGGGCTTGTCGGTTACGTGGCCGTGGTACGGCCGTGGCTGGGCCGGCTCACCTACGACCGCCTGGTGACCGGCGACGGGGCCAAGGGTCGCCTGTCCTGGTCGGCGAGCCTGTGGCTGCTCGTCGGACCGTGCGCGATCGCCGTCAACGCCACCGACCTCGGGCCGGGGCAGGCCGGCTTCTCGCTCGGCGCCGACCCCGCCTTCACCGTCGCCGTCGCCGGCGCGATGGTCCTCGTCACGGCGGCGATCGCCGTGGCCGAGCGGCTGGGCGTGCGGATTCCCGCCTGGGCTCCCGAGGCGGCGGCGCCGCCGCGCACGGCGCGGGAGCGGCGCGGCGCCCTGGCCACGGCCGTGGTCGCGGGCCTCCTCGAGGAGGTCATCTTCCGCGGTGTGTTCGTCGGGCTCTTCGCGTACGGGCTGGGGCTGCCGCTGCCCGTCGCCGCCGGGCTGTCCCTCGCCGTCTACGTGCTCTGCCAGTTCCTTCGCGGCGGGAAGGCCATGCTCATGCTGACCCTGGGCGGGGCCGTGCTCACCGCCGCGTACCTGCTCACCGGGAGCCTGCTGCTGCCGGTGGTGATGCACCTCCTGCTCGACGCCCGCGCCCTGCTGGCGCCGCAGGCCCGCGGCGGGCAGGAGGCGCCGGCGCCTGTGCGAGGATGAGGCTCATGACGGCCGACCGACGCGCGAGCTGGCTCAAAGGGGTGCTCGATCTGCTGGTGCTGGCGAGCCTGAGCGAGGGGGAGAGCTACGGCTACGAGATCGCCAAGACCCTCGCCGACGCCGGCCTCGGGCAGATCAAGGGCGGCACCCTCTACCCCGTGCTGAACCGGCTCGAGGAGGCCGGACTGCTGGCGACCGAGTTCCGCGCCGCCGAGCGCGGGCCCGGTCGCCGCTACTACCGCCTCACCGACGAGGGCCGTCGCACGCTCGAGGAAGAGGGGGCCCGGTGGCTCGCCTTCGACGAGTCGGTGCGGGCCGTACTGACCAAGGGACGATCCCGATGAGCGGCTACTTCGACGAGCTGACCGCGCGGCTGCGCGAGGCGGGGGTGCCCGCCTCGCGCATCGCCGTGACCGTGGACGACCTGCGCGCCTACCTCGCCGACAGCGGCGGTGACCCCGAGGAGGAGTTCGGCCCGGCCGCCGCCTTCGCCGAACAACTCGCCGCGACGGCCGGCCAGGCGGCCGGCGAGGCCGCGTCGGGCGAGCGGTGGACGTGGACCGCCGACATCTTCACCGACCAGCAGCGGCTCAACGAGTTCGGCGAGCAGGGGTGGGAGGTGCAGGGCATCGACCGGCTCGGCCGGTTCGTCTGCACCCGCAGCGAGGAGCATCCGCAGTGCTGGGAGTACCGCCGCGAGGTCGTCCCGCCGGCCGACCGGGACGCGCTCACCGAACGGCTCGCCCCCGATGGCTGGGAGCCCTGCGGCACCTGGTTCTTCTACGCCTACTACAAGCGGCCCAAGGCCGCGCTCGTCGGCCCGGAGGCGGAGATCGCCAGCCCGCCGCCACAGCCCGGCCGCCGGATCTTCTTCAGCCCGGCGCTGTACGGCTTCGTCGTCGTCGCCTTCGCCGCCGCGGTGGCGCTCGGGCTGTTGAGCCTCGGCATGCTGGACCGGGTGGACGACGACGATCCCATCGCCTCCACGCTGTTCGGCATGCTCGTCGGCGCGATCAGCGCGATTCTGGTCATGGGCGCGATCGGCGGGGCCGCCGTCCTCGTCGGGCGGCGGCGCCGGCGGCGCTGAGCCGTACCGGGGCTCACGGCGGGGTGGTGAGCAGCGGGGTGGCGTCGTGCTCGGCCACCGGCGGCGGCTCGGCCACCCCGTGGATCGCGAGCACGGCCGCGTGGCCGGGGCGCGGGGCCAGGGCGCACAGCGCCATGACCAGGCCCGGGCGGCCCGCGAAGGCGAGCAGCGCGGGCGGCTCGTGCGGGGCGGAGACCGTCACCCCGCGCAGCGGGGCGCGCAGCCCGTCCCCGGTCGCCTTGAGCACCGCCTCCTTGCGGGTCCAGTACGCGATCAGCGCGGCCGCGCGCTCCGCCTCCGGCAGCCGCGCGTAGGCCTCGGCCTCGGCCGGGGCGAGCACGGCCTCGGCGAGCTCGGCGGCCCGGGCCGCGTGCCGTTCCACGTCGATCCCGACCGGGCCGAGGTCGGTGACCGCGACCGCCACCCAGTCCCCCGAGTGGGACACCGACAGGTGGTACTCCCCGCCGGGCAGGTACGGCCTGCCGTGCGGGCGCCCGCAGCCGGCGCAGTCCCGGCGCAGCGGGACCTTCTCCGGCGGCAGGCCGAGCAGGCGGCCGAGCACGATCCGGCTCGTCGCGCAGCCGACCGTGAACCGGTCGCGGTCCTCGGGGCGCCGGTAGGCGTCCGCCCGGGCGCGCTCCTCGGCGGTGAACAGCTCCCGGTGCCACGGGCGGGCGGCCTCCGGCCGCGCCCACCAGACCTCGCAGACCATGCTCGTTTCGTACCACAGGCCCTCCGCCTGCCCCGCGCACCCTGCCCGCCCGGTCGCGCGTCCGGTGACCTGGTCATACGCCGATAGGGTGACTAAGGTCAGAACTTCGGTCACGCCGCTTTAGGAGCCGAAGGTGGACGCGCAAGCCCTGGAGCAGATCACCGCCATCGCCGATCCCATCGAGCGCGCCCGCGCCATCAGCCGGGCGATCGCCGCCGAGCAACGCATGGTCACCGAGCTCGCCCGGCTGCGCCGCGAGGCGATCGCCGAGGCCCAGTCCGCGGGCATGCGCCAGGACGAGATCGCCCGTCTGCTCGGGGTGTCGCCCGGCCGGGTGTCGCAGATGCGGCCCGCCACGGCGCGGGGCGCGAACGGGCAGCCGCCGCCGGTGGTCGTGCAGCGGGCGCTGCCGACCGACCCGGCGGTGCGCGGCTCGGCCTCCCTCTTCGTCACCGAGGCCGAACGCCAGGGCATCCGCGCCGACCGGCGCATGCTCTACGTCGGCCCCGAGCCCGCCACCGCCCCCGTCGCCGAGGCGCTCGGTGTGGCGGCCGGCGCCGACGTGCTCGCCCGCCGCAAGCTGCTGCTCGCCAACGGCGTCCCGGTGCGCGTCGCCACCAGCTTCTTCCGCCTCGACCTGTTCGGCGGCACGCCGATCGCCGAGGCCGGCGACTTCGTACGGCCCAGCCTCCAGTCCGCCATCGAGGCCCTCGGCTACCGGTTCGGCCACGCCGAGGAGTACCTGGTCGCCCGGCCGCCGGGCGAGACCGAGGCGGAGACGCTGCGCCTCGACCCCGGCGAGTGGGTGGTCGAGGTGCTGCGCACCTCCTTCGCCACCGACGGCACGCCGGTGCACACCCTGCAGACCGTCTGCGCCGCCTCGCGGCACGTCTTCCCGATCGGCCAGGTGGCCGGGGCCGACGAGTTCTGAGCGGGCCGTCCCCGGGCGCGCGGCGCCGCGTCCCCGCCGCTCCGGCCGGGCCGGACCCTCCGGTTCGGTTTTTTCGCGGATCTCCTATACACTGGCGTGGCGCCGCGCGGGCGAGGAACCCGCAGGCACGGGGCTATAGCGCAGTTGGTAGCGCGCCTCCATGGCATGGAGGAGGTCTGGGGTTCGAATCCCCATAGCTCCACGGTCCGGCCTGGTCCGCCCACCATCCGGTGGGTACGCCAGGCCGTTTCGTTTTCCGGGCGTCCGGGGCGGCCGGGGCCGTGCCCGCCTCGCCGTACCGGGCGGAGCGGAGCGGGGGAGCGGGCCGCGGGGTGGGCGCCCCGGGGCGAAGAGGGTTATTCCTGCGGCGGGGATTGGCGAGATCAGACAAAGGAAGCGCGCTTTCGCGGGCATTCTTTCCACGTTCAACTGTCAAATTTTTTCGCATTCACCTGCCAAGGTGTCGGCAGGGTCCGCCGGATCCGATCGGCGGGTATTGCCGGCCGCTTCCGGCCTCGCGCCGGCCGGGCCGCGGGGCGGGCGAGGAGGCCGGTGACGGCGGGTTTCGCGGTTGCGGGCGATCGGCGGGCGCCGGTGACGCGGTGCCGCGCGAATCCTCTGGGGGCATTAGCGCGCGCAGGTGTGCGTGTTACCGGAAAGCGATTTCGTGATGCAGGTCAACTCTTGAAGTGGCCGTGACGCGTGGGCATAGTGGAGCAACCTAGTTGTAACACCCCGTCGTCACCATTTGGGGCCGAACCCGCCCCTACGGCTGTCAGTGCCCACAGTCGCACGAATGGACTTGGACCGATGCACTCCCCCCCGCCGATCCGTACCAAGCTACTCCGGATCCTGCTGGTACCGCTGATCTCGATGGTCGTCCTGTGGGGGTTTATCGCCTTCTCGAACGCTGACGAACTCGTCGGTGCCAACGATTTCGACGACCGCTGGATGTCCACCGGCGCCCCCGCCCTGCGGCTCGTCGAGGAGCTGCAGAAGGAGCGCCGGCTCACCGCCGAGAGCCTGGGGAGCCCCTCGCCGGAGCTGGCCGGCCAGCGGAAGGCTACCGACGAGGCGGTGGAGCGGCTGCGGCAGGCGGTCACCTCGGACAGCGCCCTGACCGAGTCCGCCAAGACGACCGCGGCGCGCATGCGCGAACTGCTGCGCCCGCTGGAGCTGCTGCGGCAGGTGCGGTCGCAGATCGACGAGGGGCGGCTCACCTCGCCCCACCGGATCGTCGAGGTCTACAGCAACCTGATCGACGAGGCGTACCGGCGCCTCGCCAACCGCGACCCCGGCAGCGCGGTGGCGAACGTCCCCGACATCCGCGGCGCCACCGCGTACGGCGACAGCGCCGAGTACCTGGCGCGGGAGTACGCGCTGGTCGCCGCCGGGCTCCGGGTCGGCGCGATGACCACCACCGACCGGGCCGCGTTCGTGTCCGCGTTCACCGCCCGCCGCGACGCGCTCTCCGCCGCGCTGCGGGACGCCGGGCCGCGGCTGCGCCCGACCGTGGAGGAGCTGACCGCCAGCGTGGCGTACAAGCGGATCACCCAGGTGGAGGACCGCATCTTCAGCTGGAACTCCACCGGCCGGCCTCCGGTCAACGGCTCGCAGCTGCGGGACGACGTCGACGCCGTGGTCACGGCGATCCAGCAGGACAGCACGCGGGAGCTGGCGCGCGCCACGGACGAGCAGGAGGTGCTGCGCACCCGCGCCGCGGTGGTCGCGAGCCTGATCCTGCTGCTCGGCGCGGGGGCCGTCGCCCTGTCGGTCTTCCTCTCCTACCGCTTCGGTAACTCGATGATCGCCGAGTTCCGGCGGCTCCAGGAGGCCGCCGCGCACATGGCGCGGGAACGGCTGCCGCGGGTCGTCGAGCGGCTGCGCAAGGGAGAGGACGTCGACGTCGAGGAGGAGGCGCCCGCGCTGCCCCCGGCGGACACCGCCGAGTTCAACGAGGTCGTCAAGTCCTTCTCCGCGGTGCAGCGCACCGCGGTCGAGGCCGCGGTCGGCCAGGCCACGCTGCGCAAGGGCATCGCCCAGGTCTTCCTCAACCTCGCCTGGCGCAACCAGGTGCTGCTGCAGCGGCAGCTCTCCCTGCTCGACACGATGGAGCGCCGGGTCGAGGAGCCGGAGATCCTCGAGGACCTGTTCAAGCTCGACCACCTCACCACCCGTATGCGCCGCCACGCGGAGAACCTGATCATCCTCTCCGACGCGGCGCCCGCCCGCCGCTGGCGCGACCCGGTGCCGATCTACGACCTGGTCCGCAGCGCGGTGCTCGAGGTCGAGGACTACACCCGGGTCACGGTGTCCCCCATGCCCGACGCGCCCATGCTCGTCGGCTCGGCGGTCACCGACGTCATCCACCTCATCTCCGAGCTCGTGGAGAACGCCACCGTGTTCTCCCCGCCCGACACCACGGTGATGGTGCGGAGCACGAAGGCGGCGAACGGGTTCGCGCTGGAGATCGAGGACCGTGGCCTCGGCCTCAACCCGACCATGCTGGAGGAGCTGAACCAGCGGCTCGCCGACCCGCCCGAGTTCAACCTCGCCGACAGCGACCGGCTGGGCCTGTTCGTGGTGGCCCGGCTCGCCAACCGGCACAACATCAAGGTGCAGCTGCGGCCGTCGCCGTACGACGGCACCACCGCGATCGTGATGCTGCCCACCACGCTGCTGGTCACGCCGGAGACGCCCGGCTTCAACGCCCCGGCGCAGACCGCCGAGCCGGGCCGGGACCTGCGGGTGAACCGGCCGCTGCGGGCGCTGAGCACGGTGCCGGAGACGCGGGCCGCCACGGTCACCGCCGCCCCGCCCGCGCCCGCCGAGGCCGCGCCGATCGGCCTGTCCACCGACACCGCCATCCCCAAGGTGAGCCCGGTGACCGGGTCGCCGATCGGCTCGGCGGCCGGGCCGTTCGGCGGGTCCTCCGGGCCGCTGCGGCAGCCGTACGCGGCGCCGGTCGGGCCGTCCCCCTCGCCGGTCGCCGCCCCCGGCACCGGCGGGGCCACGGGGCCGTCCGGCGGTGAGCCGCCGCGGATCGCCGGCGCCGCCGCGCCGCCCGCGTCGGGCAGCGGGTCCGGACCGGCGTCCGCGTTCGCCCCGCCGTACGGCTCGGGCGCGCCCACGGCCGCCTTCCCGGCGCCGCCCGCCCCGGCGCAGAGCGGCGGCCCCGCCGCGGAGCCGGCGGACTCCGGCTACCGCTCGCCGTGGTTCGACCGGGAGCGGCCGGAGCCGAAGACCCCCTCCAGCGTGTTCACACCCCCGCCACCGGCTCCCGCGATGCCGCCGCCCGCGTCGCGACCGGCCGCCACCCGGCCGCCGGCGCCGGAGCCGGTGGACGACGATGACGACGACCTCGACGGGCTGCCGCGGCGGATCCCGCAGGCAAGCCTCGCGCCGCAGCTGCGCAAGCGGCTCGGCCAGGAGGAGGTCTCGACGCGATCGCCGGAAGAGCTGAAGAACCTGATGTCGTCCATGCAGCGCGGCTGGCAGCAGGGCCGCAGGCTGGTCGAGCAGGCGACCGGCCAGGCGCCCGGCCCGGAGACCGGCCGGGGGATCGGCCACCCCGTGTCCCGGCCGGGGGCCTCCGGCGAGGGATACGGCCAGCCCGAGCGGCGACGCGGTCAGACCGAGCAGGGACACGACATGTGGATTCGAAAGGACGGCAACCCCGATGTCCGACCCCAGAACTGAGCTGAGCTGGCTGCTCGACGACCTGACCAGGCGAGTTCCGGGCATCCGGCACGCGATCGTGCTCTCCGCCGACGGGCTCGCCATGGGCGGGTCCCGCAACCTCACCCTGGAGGACGCCGAGCACCTGTCCGCGATCGCCGCGGGCAGCCACAGCCTGGCGCTCGGCGCGGGGCGTCACTTCGGCATGGGCGGTGTGCGGCAGACCATCATCGAGCTCGAGGGTGGTTTCCTGTTCATCACCGCGGCCGGGCAGGGCGCCCGTCTCGCCGTGATCGCGGAGGCCGACGCCGAGCTCGGCATGATCACCTATGAGATGGCGTTGTTGGTGAAGCGTGTCGGCGAGCACCTGTCGACCCAGCCGCGGGTCGCTGCGCCGGCCCCGGCCTGGAACGGCGCACAGCAGTGACCATCGAGGGTCCCGGGCCGCTCATCAGGCTCTTCGGCCTCACCAAGGGCCGGGCGCGCCCGGTCGGTGAACCGATCGACCTGGTGGCCATCGTCACCACGCTCCGCATGCCGGTGGAACCCACCGACCTGATACCGGAGCAGATGGAGGTGCTGAGGATGTGCCGCAGGCCCACGCCGGTGGCGGACGTGGCGGCACAGCTCAAGCTGCCGCTCAACGTGACCCGGGTGATCCTCGGCGACCTGCGGCGTGAGGGACTGGTGGCCATCGATCGTCCGCGACCGGTGGCTCAGTCGATCGACGAACGTATCTACAGGGAAGTGCTGCATGGACTTCGCAGCCTCTGAAGCGAGTGCGACCACGGCCCCGCCGGCCCTGGCGATCAAGATTCTCATCGCCGGGGGCTTCGGCGTGGGGAAGACCACCCTGGTCGGGACGATCAGCGAGATCCGGCCGCTGCACACCGAGGAGTTCCTCAGCGATCGCAGCATCGGCATCGACGACACCTCGGGTGTGGAGGGCAAGGTCACCACGACGGTGGCGCTCGACTTCGGCCGTATCACCATCCGGGAAGGGTTGTGGCTCTACCTGTTCGGCACCCCCGGACAGGACCGGTTCTGGTTCATGTGGGACGAGCTGGCGGTGGGGGCGCTCGGCGCCGTCGTGCTCGCCGACACCCGCCGCCTGCAGGACTGCTTCCCGGCGGTCGACTACTTCGAGCAGCGCGGCATCCCCTTCGTGGTGGGGGTGAACTGCTTCGACGGAGCCCGCCGTTACGAGGTGAGCAAGATCCGCAAGGCGCTGGGCATCGCCCCGCAGATCCCGATCATCCTGTGCGACGTGCGCGAGCGCGAGTCGGTCAAGGAGGTGCTCACCACACTCGTCACCTACGCGGTGAAGGGTGTGCCCGTCGACCCCCATCCCGTGGGCTGACCAGGGCACCCGCGGACCCCGGCGACGTCCCAGGGCGCCCGGATGCCGGGACGGCCCGGCACCGGTCCCGGCGAGCCGGACGCGTGCCGTACCCGAGCCGGCGCGTCCGGCCCTGCGGCCCGGGGTACGGCACGGCCGCCTGCGCGCCGCCGGACGCCCGCGGGCGAAGCGGGCCGACCGGATGAACCGAGCCCGTGGCGTCGATCCTCACCCGGCGCCAGGGGCTCGGTCGTCGCGCCTTAGAGCGCTTTATGCGCATTTCTGGTGATACGTACTGCTATTGACCGATCACGCATTGTCAGTGGCCGGTAATACTCTGAAAGGGCCCTGCACGGCGGGCCGCCCCGGGCGGTCCCTCATCGGTGAGGAGCGTGGTCGAGTCGAGTTCGCTATGGCGTCTTAAGTCGTACCTGCGCCCGCATCTGTGGGCGCTCGTGCTGATCTGGGTCGCGGCGACCGCTGGCATCGCGGTCGGCATCGTGATCCCGCTGGTGAGCAAGGAGATCATCGACGGGCCGGTGCGCCACGGCGACGCGGGCGCGCTGCTCCCGCTCGGCCTGCTCGCCCTCGGCCTCGGCGTGGCCGAGGCGTTCCTCATCTTCCTGCGCAGGTGGACCCAGGTGCGGCCGGTGCTCGGCATGGAGACCGCGCTGCGCGACGACCTCTACCGCCACCTGCAGCGGCTGCCGATGAGCTTCCACGACGAATGGCAGTCGGGCCAGCTGCTCTCCCGCGCCACCACGGACCTGTCCACGATCCGGCGCTTCTTCGGGTTCGGGCTGCTGTTCCTCGTGATGAACGTGGTCCAGCTCGGCACCGTGACCGCGCTGCTGCTGCACATGCACTGGCCGCTCGGCCTGCTCGTGCTCGCCACCGCGGTGCCGATCATCGTGCTGTCGGTGCGGTTCGAGCGGCGCTACCGCAAGGTCTCCCGGCAGGTCCAGGACGAGCAGGGCGACCTCGCCACCCTGGTCGAGGAGTCCGCGCTCGGCATCCGCACGATCAAGGCGTTCGGCCGGCGGCACCACGTCTACGAGGGCTACGACGAGGCCGCCCGCCGGGTGCGCGGCACGATCATGCACAAGGTGCGGCTCTCCTCCCGGTTCTTCACCCTCGTGGAGGTGATCCCGAACGTCACGCTCGCCCTCGTGCTGCTGCTCGGCGCGCTCGCCGTGGGCGCGGGCGGGCTCACCGTCGGCACCCTGGTCGCGTTCACCACGCTCGTGCTGCAGCTCGGCTGGCCGATCTCCTCGCTCGGCTACATCCTCGCCCTCGGCCAGGAGGCGATGACCGCCGCCGACCGGGTGCTGGAGGTGCTCGACACCCGCCCGGCGATCGTCGGCGGCCCGATCGTGCTCGAGCGGCCGCGCGGCCACGTGCGGTTCGAGGGCGCCGGGTTCCGCTTCCCCGGCGCCGACCGGCCGGTGCTGCACGACGTGTGGCTCGAGGTACGGCCCGGCGAGACGCTCGCCGTGGTGGGCGCGACCGGATCCGGCAAGACCACGCTCACCGCGCTCGTGCCCCGGCTGCGCGACGTCACCGAGGGCCGGGTCACCATCGACGGCCACGACGTGCGCGACCTGACGCTGCCCACGCTGCGCTCGGTGGTCGCCACCGCCTTCGAGGAGCCCACGCTGTTCTCGATGAGCGTGCGGGAGAACCTCATGCTCGGCAACCCGCACGCCACCGAACGGGAGCTGCGCGAGGCGCTGGAGATCGCCCAGGCGACCTTCGCCTACGACCTGCCGTGGGGGCTCGACACCCGGATCGGCGAGCAGGGCATGTCGCTGTCCGGCGGGCAGCGGCAGCGGCTCGCGCTCGCCCGGGCCGTGCTCGCCCGGCCGCGGGTGCTCGTGCTCGACGACACGCTGTCCGCGCTCGACGTGGAGACCGAGGCGCTGGTGGAGGCGGCGCTGCGGGAGGTGCTCAGCGACGTGACCGGCATCGTGGTCGCGCACCGGGCCTCCACCGTGCTGCTCGCCGACAAGGTCGCGCTGCTCAGCGGCGGCACGGTGACCCACGTCGGCCGCCACCAGGAGCTGCTCGCCCGGGTGCCCGAGTACCGCGCGCTGCTCGCCCAGGACGCCGACCTCGACCCCGAGGGGGTGCTGCGATGAGCGCGTCCCGCGGGCCGGCCCCGGCCTCCCCGCCCGGCCCGGGCGCCACCGGCACGCGGGGGCCGTCCGCGGCGGCGGACGGCTGGCGGGGCGTGGCCGCGGAGCAGGAACCGGACGAGCCGGGCGGCCGGGCCGCGCTCCTGCTGGACCGTGCCGGCCGCTCCCGGCGGCTGCTCGGCTCGCTGCTGCGGCCGCACCCCGCCCCGATCGCGCTGCTCGTCGTGCTCATCGTGGTGTCGGGCGCGGCCGGGCTCGCCATCCCGTACCTGGTGAAGGTCGGCATCGACACCGGCATCCCGCCGCTGGTGGCGGGCCGCGGCCCGGGCACCCTGCTGCTCGTGGTCGGCGGCGTGCTCGGGGCCGCGCTGCTGCAGGGGATCACCCGGCAGGCGTTCCTGCGGCTGTCCGGCCGGGTCGGCCAGGACATCCTGCTCGAGCTGCGCCGCCGGGTGTTCACCCACTTCCAGCGGCTGTCGCTGTCGTTCCACGAGCGGTACACCTCGGGGCGGGTGATCGCCCGGCTCACCTCCGACGTCGAGGCGATCTCGGAGATGCTCGGCTCCGGGTTCGACCGGGTGGTCACCGCCGTGCTCACCCTCGCCGGCACCGCGGCGATGCTGCTCGTGCTCGACGCCCGGCTCGCCCTCGTCGCGCTGCTGCCGCTCCCGGTGCTGGTGCTGCTCACGCTGTGGTTCCGGCGCGAGTCCACCATCGCCTACCGCCGCACCCGGGAGGCCGTCGCGCTGGTGATCGTGCACTTCGTCGAGTCGATGACCGGCATCCGCGCGGTGCAGGCGTTCCGCCGCGAGGACCGCAACCAGGAGATCTTCGCGCGGCTCAACGCCGACTACCGCGACGCGAACCGGCGCAGCATGCACCTGAACGCGCTGTACATGCCGGGCACCAAGCTGATCGGCAACGTCACGGTCGCCCTCGTGCTGCTGTACGGCGGGTGGCTCGCGCTGCGCGGCACGGTCACCGTCGGCGTGCTCGCCGCGTTCCTGCTCTACCTGCGGCAGTTCTACGAGCCGATGCAGGACCTGTCCCAGTTCTACACGTCGGTGCAGTCGGCCGGCGCCGCGCTGGAGAAGCTCGCCGGGGTGCTGGAGGAGCGGCCCGCGGTGGCCGAGCCGGCCCGCCCGGTGCCGCTCCCCGCCGGGCCGGGGCCGCGGGGCGCGGTGCGGTTCGAGGGCGTGGAGTTCCGGTACGGCGACGGCCCGCCGGTGCTGCACCGGCTCGACCTGGCCATCCCCGCCGGGCAGACCGTGGCCGTGGTCGGCCCGACCGGGGCGGGCAAGACCACGATCGCCAAGCTCATCGCCCGGTTCTACGACCCGGTGGCCGGGCGGGTGCTGCTCGACGGGGTGGACCTGCGCGACCTCGACGAGGCCACGCTGCGCCGGAACGTGGTGATGGTGACCCAGGAGAACTTCCTGTTCTCCGGCACGGTGGCGGACAACATCCGGTTCGGGCGGCCGGACGCCACCATGGCCGAGGTGGTCGCGGCGGCGAAGGCGATCGGCGCGCACGAGTTCATCGCCGCCCTGCCCGACGGCTACCACACCCGGGTGGGCAAGCGCGGCGGGCGCATGTCGGCCGGGCAACGCCAGCTCGTGGCGTTCGCCCGGGTGTTCCTCGCCGACCCGGCGGTGCTCATCCTCGACGAGGCCACCTCCAGCCTCGACGTGCCGAGCGAGCGGCTGGTGCAGCGGGCGATGGCCACCGTGCTCGCCGGCCGTACCGCGCTGATCATCGCGCACCGGCTGTCCACGGTGGAGATCGCGCAGCGGGTGCTCGTCGTGGAGGACGGCCGCATCGTCGAGGACGGGCCACCGGACCGGCTCATCGCCGCGGCGGGGCGGTTCGCCGCGCTGCGGCGGGCCTGGCTCGACAGCATCGCCTGACGGGCTTCACCCGGCTTGTCCCGTGTCGAACGAATATGCGGAAAGAGTCTCGTTCCCGAAGTGTGATGGGTAATTAGCACCTGGCTCGGGTGAAGTGTCGTACGCTCCGGATCGTGTCGTATGGGGAGGATGGGAGCGATGGGACTCGTGCGGTCCCGTCCTACATAGCGGCCGAGGCGGAGACCGTACCGATCCCGAAGATCGTGGTGCCGCGGCCGCCCGCTCCGCCGCCGAAGCAGTCGCTGTGGCAGCGGCTGGGCGACCTGCCGATGCGGGTGATCTACCGATTCGCGGCCGGCGCCGCGGCCGTGATCGTCCTGGCCGCCGGCGGCGTGACCTACTGGGTGACCCGGGACGACGAGAGTCCCACCTCGGCGGTCGCCGCCCCGGGGAGCACGCCCACCGCCACCACGGCGCCCGCCTCGCCGTCGCCGAGCTCCGTCTCCGCCCTCGCGCCGGGGGACGCGACCCCGGCGCCCTCGGCGTCCCCGGACGGGGCGACGGCCACCGCGCCCGCGACCGTGGAGCCCGCGTCCGCGGGTACCGGCTCGCCCGCCGCCACGGCGGAGCCGACCGCGACGCCGACGGATCCGGCCACGCCGGACAAGCGGCTCAAGCCGATCGAGGCCGCGCTCGCCGACCCCCGGATCCCGGGCCGGCCGAAGACGAAGAGGCTCGGCAAGCTGCCGGGGCGTCCGGTCAAGGTCACCCGGTGGATCACGGACCGCCGGTCCCGCATCGCCGTACCGCGGCTGCCGGGGAAGTGGCGTACGGCGCAGCCCAAGCCGTTCGCGACCCGCCAGGTGCTGCCCCGCGCCAAGGGTGCGGGCCACCGCGCGCTGCTGGTCTCGTGCCCGGTGCCGATCCTGGTCCAGGAGCGGCTCAAGGACACCGCGCTGCTCGCCGCCCGCTGGTCGCTCAACCACCAGCCCAAGGGCGCGACGATCAAGTGGGTCGCCTCCCAGCCGCGCAAGGTGGGCAAGCGGGACGCCTGGCTCATCGCCTACCAGGTGAAGTACAAGGTCAAGGGCAAGAAGCGCAGCTCCATGGCCGCCGTGCTGCTGACCGAGGTGCCCAGGAGCAAGCCTGCGCTGGTGTTCGTCTCCATCCCGGACGGCCAGAAGCGGTACTGGCGGCACATCAACACGATCGTGTCCAAGGTACGGACCGTGAGGTGAAACGTTCCGGGCGGCGCCGCCGGGCATCCGGCGGGCGGCGCCGCCCGTCTCCGCCCCGCCAGTAGGCTGGGGCGACATGAGTGAGATCGTGCTGGCTTCCGCGTCCCCGGCCCGGCTCGCGGTACTGCGGGGCGCCGGGCTCGACCCCAAGGTCGTGGTGAGCGGGGTCGACGAGGAGGCGATCAGCGCCGACACCCCGGCCGAGCTGTGCCTGGCGCTGGCCCGGGCGAAGGCGGCCGCCGTGGCCGGTGGGCTGACCGGCGGGCTCGTCATCGGCTGCGACTCGGTGCTGGAGCTCGGCGGTCGCGCGTACGGCAAGCCCGCCTCGGCGGACGACGCGATCGCCCGGTGGCGGATGATGCGGGGCCGTACCGGTCGGCTGCTCACCGGGCACTGCGTGATCGATGCGGCCACCGGGCGGGAGGCGGCGCGGGTGGCGTCCACCGTGGTGCGGTTCGGGCGGCCGTCGGACGAGGAGATCGCGGCGTACGTGGCGACGGGGGAGCCGCTGCGGGTGGCCGGTGCGTTCACCCTCGACGGGTTCGGCGGCTGGTTCGTCGAGGGCATCGACGGCGACCACGGCAACGTGCTCGGCATCTCGCTCCCGCTGCTGCGCGAGCTGTTCGCGGAGCTCGGCGTCCCGGTCACCGCGCTGTGGCGACCGCCCTCCTGAACGCCCGCCCCGGCCGGGCTCCGGCGGTGCCGGTGTGTCCGGATGCCAGCGACTTATGATCACTGCGCGGTTGGCGGCGAATCGGTAGGGTTCCCGGCATGAGCCGCGAGATCACGCAGGGAGTCGGCAAGGGGATGGGCGGGGTCGTCGCCGGGGCTCGGAGCTTCCTCGCCGGGCTGGGGTGGGTCGTCCGCAACCCCCGATGGTGGTTCCTCGGGCTCGTCCCGGCCCTTCTGGCGCTCGTGCTGTACGTCCTCGCGTTCGTGCTGCTCGCACTGTACGTCGGGGACCTGACCAGGTTCTTCACCCCGTTCGCCGAGGGGTGGCCCGAGGGGCTGCGGGGCGTGTTCCGGTTCCTCGTGGGCGTCGTGATCTTCGGGTTCGGCCTGCTCGTCGCGATCAAGACGTACGTCTCGGTCACGCTCGTGATCGGCGACCCGTTCTACGAGAAGCTGTCCGAACGGGTGGAGCTGGACATGGGCGGCCTGCCCAAGGCGCCCGACGTGTCGCTGTGGCGGTCGATCCTCCGCTCGCTGCGGGACAGCGTGGTGATCGGGCTGCAGGTCGCCGCGCTGACGATCCCGCTGTTCGTGCTCGGCTTCGTGCCGGTGATCGGGCAGACCGTGGTGCCGGTGCTCGGCGCGCTGGTGTCGGGGTTCTTCCTCGCCGTCGAGCTCACCGGCCTGCCGATGGAGCGGCGCGGGCTGCTGCGCGCCGACCGGTTCCGGATCCTGCGGCGGAACATGGGGGCGGCGCTCGGCTTCGGCGTGCTCGCCTTCCTCATCTTCCTGATCCCGCTCGCCGTCGTGGTCACGATGCCCGCCGCGGTGGCCGGATCCGTGGTGCTGGTGCGCACGCTGGTGCCCGCGCCCGACCCCGCCGCGTCCGCGGACGACGAGCCCGCCCTCCCGCCGGAGCCGCGCTAGCGGGTCCCGGTCGCCCGCAGCGTCGGGGAGCGAACGGCGGTTGGTCGTCCCTCGGTTGTCCACAGGTCGTGGTTGTCCACAGATCGCGGTTAGGTGGACATGCGGCCGCCCGTCGAAGGGCACGCTCATGGGCCATGAGCATCGACGAGAAGCCCCGGATGGTGCTGGCCTCGCCCACCGACCTGCTCTGCGCCCTGCCCTACCTGCTGGGGTTCCATCCCACCGACAGCCTCGTGGTCGCCGGGTTCGCCGGGCGCCCACCGGACGGGCGGCTGCGGCTCACGGCGCGGTGGGACCTGCCCCTCGCGGCCGGTGCGACGGCCCGGCTGGTGCCGCTGCTCACCCGGGAGGAGGTCACGCGGGTGGCCCTGGTCGGCTACGGCCCGGGCCCGCGCGTCACCCCCGCGGTCGACGAGGTGATCGCCGCGCTGCGGGACGCGGGCGTGGCGGTCCTCGAGGCGCTCCGCACCGACGGTGCCCGCTACTGGTCGTACCTGTGCCGGAACGTCCGCTGCTGCCCGCCCGAGGGCGTGCCGTACGACGTGGGAGCGAGTCCGGTCGCGGCCCAGGCCACCCTCCACGGCATGGTCGCCCTCCCCGACCGGGAGGCGTTGGAGCGAACGCTCACCCCCGTCGACGGCCCGGTACGGCAGGCCATGCGCCGGGCGACCGCGCGGGCCGCGGCCGAGTTCCGCCGCCGCCTGCTCGCGGCCGAGCGCCCCGACGACTTCGCGGTGGACTTCGTGACCGCCGGCCTGGAGCGGGTGCGGAACGCGGTGCGCCTCTATCAACGCGGCGACCGGCTCTCCGACGACGAGGCCGCGCGCCTCGGCCTCGACCTCGCCGTCATCCGCGTCCGGGACGAGGCGTGGACGCTCATCGACGACGACACCATCGCCGCCCATCTGGCGCTCTGGCGGGACCTCACCACCAGACTCGAGCCACCCTTCACCCCGCCCGCCGCGTCCCTCCTCGGCGTCACCGCCTGGCGCAACGGCGACTGCACCCTCGCGAACATCGCGATCGACCGCGCCCTCGCCGTCGACCCCGGCTACACGATGGCCCGCCTCCTGTCGGAGGGCCTCTGCCGCCTCATCCCACCCGACGTCCTCCGCTCCGGCCCGACCTCGAAAGAAATCGATGAACAGATGGGCCGCCCGACCGTGGCGTGGCTGCTCCCCCTCTGCGGCCTACTCGACACCGTCGGCCTCGCCCATTCCGCCCCGAGGTGCCTGGAGCCGCCGTGACCGCACGAGGAACACCGACACCTGTCCAATGTCCGCGGCGGGGTAGGGCTGCCGCCGGTCATGCGGTGCGCGGATCCGGGCCCGGCTCGGGGTGCGCCCGCAGCTCGACACCCTCGGCGAGGATCTGACGGTACGCGAGAACCTGATCACCGACGCCCGCTACTGCGGGATCCCCGGCGGGAGGCACGGCGGCGGGCGGACGCGCTGCTGGAGGCGGACGCGCTGCTGGAGTTCGTGCAGCTCGCCGACCGTGCGGGTGGCAAAGTCGCACGTCTGGGCCGGCGGGATGAACGGCACATTGCAGCAACCCTTTGGGGTTCTGCGCCACCGAGGTTCGCGCGAAATCCGCGTTTCGTCGCGGCGATAGATCGACGTTCGCCTGGGACTTGCACCGCGTTAGATCCGCATCGCACTGCGAGGGCCGCAACGACGAGCCGGCGAACCGCCACGGTATTCAAGGGGCCGGGGCCCATCGCTCTTGGGAGAGGTCGCAATGCAACACGTGGCGCCGTATCACGCCGCGGGCGTACCGCATCGGCGGGGCGGTGGAAGGTGAGACAGAGCCGCAGCGGTGTGTGTCGTGGCCGGGGTGTGCGCGTTCCGGTCTGATCAGGCGTGTGTGTCCGGCCCGGGCGGGTTCGCGCAGTGCGCCAGGCAGGGGTGATGCCCGCGTCCGGCGCAGGCCGACCGTGGACGGGGTTTCCGTCCTCCTCCGGGCTGAGGAGTGGTGTTCGTGCGGGACGAGGGTGGGTCAGAGGCTGTTGCCCTCGGCCTTGCGGCGTTCGTTGTAGGCGCGCATCCGGGCGGGGTAGCCGGTGAGCTGGACGTCGTAGACCGGGAGGGCGAGGTCTCGGGCGACCTTGTGGATGACCTGCGGGGAGCCGACCCGTCTGCGGGTCCACTCGCCGTCGTGGGCCACCGCGACCGCGGTGGTGTCGGTGGCGAACGTCTCGGGCTCGACGTAGAACTCCACGCCGCGGCGTGACTTGGCGAAGGCGATGAGGGCCTCGATGTCGGCGTCGGTGGCCTCACGATCGAATTTGGCGACCTTGCGCCCGCGCCATCGCCTGATTCCGTAGCGATCCCGCCATCTCATAACCCTTGTATACCTTTCTTGACCCTGACTTGGGCAGCGCCATCGGGGTCGGGTCGGGGAAGGCTCGGGGTTTTTCCCGATGGACGGCGTCCGCGGCCGGGCGCACGATGGAACGGCACCCACGAAAAGGCTGATTTCACGCGCCAAACGGGCGGCCGGAGAGGATGAGGCATATGCAGGCTGCGGTACCTCGGGGGCCCGGCGGCCGGGTCGTCCCGCACCCTCAGCTCCGCGTCACCGACCAGGACCGGGAGCAGGTGGTCGAGCGCATCAAGACGGCGTTCGCCGAGGGGCGGATCGACAAGGACGAGATGGACCTGCGGCTCGACCGCGCGATGACCGCCCGCACGCACGGCGAGCTGGCACCGGTGGTGCAGGACCTCTATCCCCAGGAATACGTCCCGCGGCCCGCGCCGGCCCACGCGTACCCGCCGCCGTACCCGGGCGCGCCCGACGCGGCCGAGCGGATCGGCGCCTCGGCGGCGCACCTGCTGGCGCTCACCGGGCTGATCGTGATCGGCCCTCTGATCATGATGCTCGTCATGGGGAGGAGATCCCCGTACGTGCGGCGGCACGCGGTGGAGGCGCTCAACTGCCACCTCACCATGCTCGGGGCGACGATCCTGCTGCCGTTCACGGTGATCGGCGTCGCCCTCATCCCGGTCATCTGGGTCGTCGGGCTGATCCTGTGGATCCTCGGCGGGATCGTCGCGCTCGGCGACAGCGACTTCCGCTATCCGATGACCGTGCGGCTGGTCAAGTAGCCGGGGAGACCGCGCGAGGCCGGGCCATGCCACGCCGCCCGTCGGATCGAGGCGCCGAACGGCGGGCGCTCGGCGCATGCGGCCGCTCAGATCATGAGGGAGCGTACGGTCGCCACGGTGTCGGCGTCCTCGGGCCGCTTGTCGGGGCGGTAGCGGAGGACGCGGGCGAAGCGCAGCGCCATGCCGCCGGGGTAGCGCGGGGAGCGCTGCACCCCGTCGAAGGCGATCTCGACGACGAGCTCGGGGCGGAGCGTGACCACCCAGTTGTCGGTCGGGCCCTCGGCGATCTCGAGGAAGCGCCGGGTCTGCCACTCGAGCAGCTCGTCGGTGAGGCCCTTGAAGGTCTTGCCCAGCATGACGAAGCCGCCGGTCTCGGGGTCGCGGGCCCCAAGGTGCAGGTTGGACAGCTTGCCCTCGCGCCGGCCGTGCCCCCACTCGGCGGCGAGCACGACGAGGTCGAGGGTGTGCCGGGGCTTCACCTTGATCCACCCGGCGCCGCGCCGCCCCGCCGCGTACGGCGAGCCCAGCGACTTGACCACCAGGCCCTCGTGGCCCTGCCGTACCGCCTCGGTGAAGAACCGGGTGCCCTCCTCCGGGTCGGCGGTGACCAGCCGGGGGATCAGCAGCCTGCCGGGGACCACCCGGGACAGCTCGGCGTACCGGTCGGCGGCGGGCAGGTCGAGCAGGTCCCGGCCGTCGACGCGGAGCGCGTCGAAGAAGAAGACGCTGAGCGGGGTCGACTCGCGCAGCCGCGCCACGTCGGTCTTGTTCGCCACCCGGCCGGAGGTGACCTGGAACGGCTCCGGCCGCCCGTCGGGGCGCAGCGCGATCACCTCGCCGTCGAGCACGAGGTCGGTGGCGGGCAGCGCGCGCACCGCCTCGACCAGCTCGGGCACCTGGGCGGTGATCTCCTCGAGGGTCCGGGTGAAGACGGACACCCGGTCCTCGGACCGGTGCGCCTGGACGCGTACGCCGTCGAGCTTCCACTCGAGCACCGCGGGCCCGCCGATCCTGGCCAGCGCGGCGGCCACGTCCGGTGCGCTCTGCGCCAGCATCGGCGCGACCGGGCGGCCCACCTCGAGGCGGAACGCGCGCAGCGCGTCCACCCCGCCGCGGAGCGCGGCCGCGCCCACCGCGGGCAGGGAGCCGCGCAGCGTGAGCGCCCGCCGGATCTCGGGCGCGGGAACGTCGGCGGCCTTGGCGAGCGCCTCGATCATCACCCCGTCGAGCGCGCCCTGCCGCAGCTCACCCCGGAGCAGGCGGGAGAGGAACGACTGCTCCTGCGCGGTGAGCGCCCCGAACAGCTCGGCGACGAGGGCCTTGCGCGCCGCCTGGGATCCGGGGCCGGTGCACGCCTTGATCCGATCGAGCCGCTCGTTGACCCAGCCGAGCGTCACGGTGGCCACCTGGCGGGGCGGCGGCAGGTCGCGCAGGGTCTGCCAGCCGATCCCCACCTGCCGCTGCGGCAGCACGCCCGACAGATAGGCGATGGCGATCTCCGCCTCGCCCGGCTCCACCCGGCCGAGCAGCTCCGCCAGGTGCCGGATCTTGGCCGACCTGGCCGAGTCGGCGGCCACGGCCGTGGACGTCCGAGCCAGCTCGATCAGCAGCACACGGCCATCCTGCATCACGCGGCCGACGTTTCCCAAGACCCGCCCCGGCGGCCGCCGTACCGGTGGGCCTGCGGCCCCTGCGCCACGGCGGGCGGCGCGGGGCCGCGGCGGGCGCCGGAAAGGCCACGGGCGGCGGGGCCGCCCGCCGCCCGACGGCCCGGTCCGGCTCAGCGCACCCCGAGCAGGTCCACCACGAAGATGAGCGTCTCGCCGGGCTTGATGATGTTGCCCGCGCCACGGTCGCCGTAGCCGAGGTGCGGCGGGATGACGAGCTTGCGGCGGCCGCCGACGCGCATGCCGGCCACGCCCTGGTCCCACCCGGCGATGACCTGGCCCGCGCCGAGCGAGAACCGCAACGGCTGCCCGCGGTTCCACGACGCGTCGAACTCCTCGCCGGTGGAGTACGCCACGCCCACGTAGTGGACGTCCACCGTGTGCCCGGGCTTCGCCTCCGGGCCGTTCCCCTCGACGATGTCGACGATCTGCAGGTCCGCGGGCGGACGCCCCTCCGGAAAATCGACTTCCGGCTTCTGTAGTGCCATTGGCTACTCCTGTCCGGCTTGCGTGTGGGCCGGCCGTACCCCGGCCGACCGCACGACTCTACGGCCTCGCGGCCGCCTCCGCGCACCGGCCGCGCGGCGCCCGCCGGGTTCCGCGGGACGGACGTCGTCGCAACGGCCGCCACAAGGACACGCAACGACCGGACCGCCTACCCGGGCCACGCACCGGTATGCCGGAATCCCTCAGGGCCACCCTCGCCGTCAACGATCCCGGCGGCGGCCCGGACCGTCCGAGCCGCCGCCGGTCGCCTTCGTCACGCCATCGCCGGACGCGACGGCCCGCGCCGGCCTAGCGCCAGCTCTGGTGCAGCGGCATGCCCTCGCTGTAGCCGTTGATGCTCTGTATCCCCACCACGGCCCGCTCGTGGAACTCCTCCAGGTTCGACGCCCCCGCGTAGGTGAGCGACGAGCGCAGGCCCGCCACGATCGCGTCGAGCTGGTCCTCCACCGACGGGCGCTGCGGGTCGAGGTACATGCGCGAGGTGGACACGCCCTCCTCGAACAGCGACTTGCGCGCCCGGTCGTACGGGTCGTCGTCGGCGGTGCGCAGCCGTACGGCACGGGCCGAGGCCATACCGAAGCTCTCCTTGTAGCGCCGCCCGTCCGAGTCGACCTGAACGTCGCCGGGCGACTCCAGCGTGCCCGCGAACCAGGAGCCGATCATCACGTTAGACGCCCCGGCGGCGAGCGCCAGCGCCACGTCCCGCGGGTGCCGTACCCCGCCGTCGGCCCACACGTGGCGGCCGAGCCGCCGCGCCTCGGCCGCGCACTCCAGCACCGCGGAGAACTGCGGCCGCCCGACCCCGGTCATCATCCGCGTGGTGCACATCGCGCCGGGCCCGACGCCCACCTTCACGATGTCGGCCCCGGCCTCGACCAGGTCCCGTACCCCCTCGGCGGTGACCA
Source organism: Thermopolyspora flexuosa (assembly GCF_006716785.1). Taxonomy (NCBI): domain Bacteria; kingdom Bacillati; phylum Actinomycetota; class Actinomycetes; order Streptosporangiales; family Streptosporangiaceae; genus Thermopolyspora; species Thermopolyspora flexuosa. The sequence goes on from NZ_VFPQ01000001.1 coordinate 1,357,186, forward strand.
CGTTCCCGGCGACGATCGGCACGCCCGGGGCGAGGCTGCGCACCGCCCGCAGCGCGTCGATCATCTTCTGCTGGTGGCCGTGGGCGGTGTCGACCACGAGCACGTCGGCCCCGGCGTCGAGGATCTCCTTCGCCTTCGCCGCGACGTTGCCGTTCACGCCCACCGCCGCGCCGATGCGCAGGCGGCCCTGCGCGTCGACCGCCGGCTGGTACAGGGTGGCCCGCAGCGCCTGGGTCCGGGTGAGGATGCCGACGAGCCGCCCGTCGGCGTCCACCACCGGGGCGAGCCGGTGCCGCCCCTCGGTCAGGATGTCGAAGGCCTGGCGGCCGTCCACGCCCGCGGGCAGGGTGAGCAGCGACGCCGACATCACCTCCGACAGCCGGGTGAACATGTCGACGCCCTGGCAGTCGGCCTCGGTCACCACCCCGACCGGCTTGTTGTCCCAGTCGACCACGATCACCGCGCCGTGGGCTCGCTTCGGCAACAGATGCAACGCCTCGCCGACGGTGTCGTGCGGGGTGAGGGTGATCGGGGTGTCGTACACCAGGTGGCGCCGCTTCACCCAGTCGATCACGTCGGCGACGACGTCGAGCGGGATGTCCTGCGGCAGGATCGCGAGGCCCCCGCGGCGGGCCACGGTCTCGGCCATGCGGCGCCCGGCCACCGCGGTCATGTTGGCGACGATAACGGGGATCGTGGTCCCGGTTCCGTCCGACGTGGACAGGTCCACCGACAGCCGGGAGTCGATCGAGGAGCGCGACGGAACCATGAACACGTCGCTGTAGGTCAGGTCGAAGGAGGGTGCCTGGTCGTTGAGGAAACGCACGGTGAACCAGCCTATGTGGTACTTCTTCTGTCGGAGTCTTCCCCGATCCGAGGCCGCGCAGTGCGCTACCGGCCTGCGTGACCGTCACAATTGTCCGTACGATCCGTACCGGTCGGTGCCGGGAGGGATGCGGCGGTACGGCTGTCGGCCTGGACGGCTACAGTGTCGGCGCTGGTCAGGCACGGGACCGCGGTGATCGCGGGCGATGGGGAGGGCCTGTGGTATGCGGGCGAGGGCGTTATCGGCGAGGCGGCGCGGATGGGCGGGCCGCGCGGCGAACCGGATCGACCTGGGATGCGGGCACCGGCGCCGATAATGCGCGAAGGAGGTGCTGTGCACGTATGCAGCAGGGGAAGCGTCGGCCGCGGCGGCCTGCCCGCTCGGTCCCTGAGGGGGCGCCGCTCGCCGGGTACGGCTCGCGCGTGAGCAGGAACGGGTGCGCGGGGAGGAGCCTCGGCGCGGGCGCGGAGGAGACGCTGTGAACGAGGTCCACCCGGGGAATCCCGCCGACTCCGCGCGACCGGGGGACGCGCCGCGGCAGGCGGACACGCAACCGGGGGAGACGCTGTACCTCAGGGACGCGGTGGAGCACCTGGAGCCGGGGCGCGCGGGTGGCACGCCGCCGGCGGCGGAGCCGGGGTATCCGGACCAGGGCCCGGCGTTCCCCGGTGGTCCCCGGGGCGGTGGAGCGGAGTACTCCGGTGAGGGGGCGGGGTATTCCGGGGAGACGTTGTATCTGCGGGACACGGTCGGTCAGGGTGATCCGGGGCGTGCGGGGGGCGTGTCGGGTCCGGCGACGGACCCGGGCTATCCGGCCGTGGGCTCGGGCTACGCGGACGATCCGCGGTATTCGGGGGGTGCGCCGCGTCCGGGGGCGGAACCGGGGTACGGGGACGCGCCGCGCGGCAGTGGGGCGGAGTACTCCGGTGAGGGGGCGGGGTATTCCGGGGAGACGTTGTATCTGCGGGACACGGTCGGTCAGGGTGATCCGGGGCGTGCGGGGGGCGTGTCGGGTCCGGCGACGGACCCGGGCTATCCGGCCGTGAGCCCGGGCTACGGCGACGATTCGCCGTATCCGGGAGGTGCGCCGCGTCCCGGACCTGATCCGGGGTACGGGGACGGGCCCCGAGGCGGCGGCCCGGGCGGCCCGGGATACTCCTCCGGGGAGACGCTCTACCTCGGCGACACGGCCGGCCAGGGCGACCCGGGGCGTGCGGGAGGCGTGCCGGGGCCCGCGACCGATCCCGGCTATCCCGCCGTGGGCCCGGGGTACGCCGATGGCTCGCCGTACCCGGTGACCATGCCGCCGGCCGCGGGCGATCCCGGGCGGCCCGACGACGGGCGGTACACCGGGGACCCGTACTCGGGGGGCACCTACGTCGGCGGCGGATACGGGGGAGAGACGTACTCCGGCGACACGTATCCCGGTGGCTCCTATTCCGGAGAGCCCTACTCCGGCTCCGGCGACACGTACCCGGGCTCCGGGGACGCGTACCAGGGCGACCCGTACTCCGGCGGAGAGTACATCGGCCAACCGGTGTACACCGGACCCGAGCCGCGCGCCGAGGAGCCGGGCCCGTCCGCCGAGACCGGGCAGAACACGGCGCCGGTCACCCCGTTCACCATCGTCGAGCGGCCCGAGATGCTCGTGGTGGGGTACGCGGTCCGCACCTCGCCGGCGATCGAGGCGGACCCGTCCCGCGCCCAGCTCCCGGCCCTGTGGCGGCGGGCCGGCGCGCCCGGCGCGTTCGCCCACGTGCCCGCCCGCGTCGACGAGAACCTGTACGCGGTGCTGACCGACTACGAGAGCGACCACCGCGGCGCCTACACGCAGGTCGTCGGCATCGCCGTGCACACCGCCGCGCGCCTGCCCGAGGGCATGGTCGCGGTCCGGGTGCCGGGCGTGCCGGTGATGAAGCTGGAGGCGCGCGGGCCCATGCCGCAGGCGCTCATCGAGGCCTGGCAGCAGGTGTGGAAGCACACCGAGTCCGGGGCGAGCCCGGCCCGTGCCTTCACCACCGACGTCGAGGTGCACCATCCGGACGGCGCCGACCTCTACATCGCCGTCCTGATGCCGCCCTCCTGACCGTGACGCCGCGGCGACGGGCACCGAGGGTACGGCCCGGCCCGAAACGCCGCGGCGGCCCCGGCCCGTCACCCGGGGAAGGCGCGGCGGGCCGGGGTCACTTCCTCGCCTCGCTGCCCAGCCGGGGGAACGGGCGCAGGGAGAACACCGCCTCGATCGGCACCTCGAAGTACTCGGCGATGCGCAGCGCCAGGTGGAGGCTGGGGCTGTACTCGCCGCGCTCCAGGTAGCCGATCGTCTGGTAGTGCACGCCGAGCGCCTCGGCGAGCTCCCGGCGCGAGATGCCGCGATCGGCCCGCAGCACGGCGATCCGGTTGTAGACGACGCCGTCGGCCATCGTTCACCCTGCCCGTCGCGTGTGTACGGCCTGCCGCGTGTGTCCGCGTGCGGCGCGGGTACGGCGCGCGCCGCGCCCGGCTGCCCGTGCTCCCGGGGACGTCGCCCCGCGGGTTCCGCAGATCTCCGTCATGCCGGTGATGCCTGCCACTGCTCCCGAGGTTCCGCCGTCGGCCGCGGCGCCGGTCGCGCCGTGTCGGCCCGCGCCCGCCGATGCCGGTGCGGCCGGGGCCGCCCCGCCGTACCGGTGCCGCAGGCCGGGCCGGGACCGCGCCGGGCGTCGTGGCGCGGCGACGGCGAGAGAACACTATCGGTGATCGCGCGCCGTGGCGGAACGGCACCGCCGTGGCGGCGGGTGTGTTCCGTCATCGGTCACTCGTCCGGGGACGGTGGGTCGGGCATGCGCCAGGCGGCCACGAAGAGCGGCAGGATGAGGTGGGTCATGCCGAGGGCGTAGAGGATGAGGATGACCGCGAAGGCGGGCACCTCGCCCTCGGGGCCCTGCCGGAACGTGGCGAGGAAGACCCCGGTGGTGGCGAGCGCGATCAGCACGAGGGTGATCCGGTTGGCCACCGAGTGCGCCCGCAGCCGCTCGCCGACCTGCCGCTCGTCGAGATACCGTTCGGCGAGGCTGGTGATGCCCCGGGTCGCCGCCTTGAGCAGGACGATCACCGGAGCGGCCACGACCGACGCGGCGACGAGCAGCGCGTAGTGCACGGTGAACATCCTGGTGTCGGGGGCGAGCACCCACGCCGCGACCGCGTCGGCCCAGAACACGGACATGGCGGCGAGGCCGACCGTGGCGAGCGCGCGCCGCCGTCCCCGGGTGGCGTACCAGGACGGCAGCACGTCGATCTCCATCCGTCGCCGCGCCCGTTCCCGGGCCCGCTCGACGTGATCCTGCATCGCTCACCTGCCGACTGCGTGGGGACGGCCTTCAGGTAGATAGCAGACATACTACATAAGCAAGAAGGAATGCTGTCTTCCTGGAAGATGACAGGGCACGGCGAACCGGAGGCGAAGCGAACGGCCCGGCAGGACGGCCACCGGGCGGTGCCGCCGTGACCGCGGTCGCCGGGCGCCGGGGCGTGTCAGGCGAGCACGCCCTCGTCGCGCAGCGCCCGTGCCGTCTCCGCGTCGATGCCCCAGGACGACAGGTCGTGCAGGCGGGTCGCCGGGGCGAGGTCGCCGTGCCCGCCGCCGAGCAGCCGCGGGGCCGGGGCCGGCTGGAGCCCGCCGCCGACCTCGACGAAGGTGCCGCGGGCGCGGTTGTGCGGGTGCCGCGGGGCCTCGCTCATCGTCAGCACGGGAAAGACGCAGGCGTCCGAGCCCTCGAAGATCTTCTCCCACTCGGCCCGGGTCCGCGACCGGAACGCCTCCGCCAGCCGGGCGCGGATGGCCGGCCAGTTCGCCCGGTCGTTGCGGTCCGGCAGGTCCTCCAGCCCCAGCCGCGCCACGAGCTCGTCCCAGAACCTCGGCTCCAGCGCGCCCACGGCGACGTAGCCGCCGTCCGCGGTCTCGTAGGTGTCGTACTGCGGCGCTCCCGTGTCGAGCAGGTTCGTGCCCCGCTCGCCCCAGCCGGCGAGCGGCCCGCCGTCCGGCCCCGGCCGGAGCAGCGGGGAGAACAACGCGAACAGCAGCGCCGCGCCGTCCACCATCGCCGCGTCGATCACCCGCCCGCGGCCGGTGCGCTCCCGCTCGAACAGCGCGAGCACGATGCCGTACGCGAGCATCAGGCCGCCGCCCGCGAAGTCACCGAGGATGTTGATCGGCGGGGTGGGCTTCTCCCCGGCCCGGCCGAGCATCGACAGCACCCCGGAGATCGCGATGTAGTCGATGTCGTGCCCGGCCCGCCCGGCGAGCGGCCCGTCCTGGCCCCACCCGGTCAGCCGCCCGTAGACGAGCCGCGGGTTGACCGCGTGCAGGTCGTCGGGCCCGATGCCGAGCCGCTCGGCGACCCCGGGCCGGAACACCTCGATCACCACGTCGGCCTGCGCGGCGAGCCGCTTGAACGCCTCGACCCCGCGCGGCGACTTCAGGTCGAGCCCGATGGTGCGCTTGCCCCGGTCGAGGGCGGTGCCGTGCGGCCGGTCGCCGAGCGCCCGCACCGTCTCCACCCGGTCGACGCGCAGCACCTGCGCACCGTGGTCGGCGAGCATCATCCCGGCGAACGGCCCCGGCGCGAGCCCGGCCAGCTCCAGCACGCGCACCCCGGCCAGCGGCCCATTCCCCATCGTCCGGCACCTCCCGGTACGGCGGCGGCAAAGCGGTCAATATGGTCCCGATCCGCCTAGTAGAACAAGATTCGGCCGGCGTTCGCAACCGCCGTGTCCAGGCGCGACGGGAGCCCGTGCGGCCGTGCCGTACCTCCGGCCGCCAATGGCCTAGACCGGTTGTTGACCTGGGCTTCGGTGTGTCGTCACGGAGTTTTCCGGCCGCGCCGCTTAGAATTTCTTGTCGGCCTCTACCGGTTTCGGGGACCCGCTGAGTTTTCGCACGTTTAACGTGTCTAGTCTGGTCCGGGGTTATTGAAGGAGATACCGTCACGTAGAGGCGAACTCCGCTAACAAATCGTGGGGGTGATGGCATGCCCGGACGCGGGACCGGTTCCTCAGTGGTGAGGACCCGCCCCTCCGAGCCCCGCATGGCGGCGCACCAGAGGGCCGTCGAGCAGATCAAGGCGTCGTACGCCGAGCTGCCCGAGGGCGCGCCGCCGCGGCTCGCCAAGGGCACGACCAACCTGTTCCGGTTCCGCCCCCCGGCCCGTCAGGCGAAGCTCTCCGCCAAGGACCTGGACCAGGTGATCTCGGTCGATCCGGAGACCCGGACCGCCGAGGTCCAGGGCATGACCACCTACGAGACCCTGGTGGACGCCACGCTGCCGTACGGGCTCATGCCGTACGTGGTGCCGCAGCTCAAGACGATCACCCTCGGCGGCGCCGTCACCGGCCTCGGCATCGAGTCCACCAGCTTCCGCAACGGCCTGCCGCACGAGTCGGTCGAGGAGATGGAGATCCTCACCGGGGACGGCCGCGTGGTCGTCGCCCGGCCCGACGGCGAGCACGCGGACCTGTTCCGCGCGTTCCCCAACTCCTACGGCACGCTCGGCTACGCGCTGCGGCTGCGGATCAAGCTCGCCCCGGTGAAGCCCTACGTACGGCTGACGCACCTCCGCTTCACCGACGCGCACAAGTGCATGCTGGCGATGCAGGAGATCTGCGAGGCCGGCGACCTCGACGGCGAGACCGTGGACTTCGTCGACGGCGTCTTCTTCGCCCCGGACGAGCTGTACATCACCGTGGGCCGGTTCGCCGACCGGGCGCCGTACACCTCGGACTACACCGGCATGCGCATCTACTACCAGTCGATCCGCCGGCGCGGCCGGGACTGGCTCACGGTGCGCGACTACCTGTGGCGGTGGGACACCGACTGGTTCTGGTGCTCGCGCGCGTTCGGCGTGCAGCAGCCGCTGGTGCGCTCGCTCGTGCCGCGCCGCTGGCTGCGCTCGGACGTCTACCGGAAGCTGGTCGGCCTCGACAAGCGCTTCCAGATCACCGCGCGGGTGGACCGCTGGCTCGACCGCCCGGTGCAGGAGTCGGTGATCCAGGACGTGGAGATCCCGGTCGAGCGCGGCGCCGACTTCCTCGCCTTCTTCCACGAGAAGGTCGGCATGACGCCGGTGTGGATGTGCCCGCTCAAGGCACAGGAGCACTGGCCGCTCTACCCGATGGAGCCGAACCGGCTGTACGTCAACTTCGGCTTCTGGGGCATGGTCCCGCTGCCCCGCGGGCAATACGACGGGTACTACAACCGCCTGATCGAGAAGGCCGTGCACGATCTCGAGGGCCACAAGTCGCTGTACTCCACGTCGTTCTACCCCCGCGAGGAGTTCTGGCGCCTCTACAACGGGGACGCCTACTGGCCGGTCAAGCGGGCCTACGACCCCGACGGCAGGCTTCTCGACCTCTACGACAAGTGCGTCCGGGGGCGTTAGGAGGTTTCACCGGATGACCACACTCGCGCGGATCTTCGAGAGGATCGTGGGCGACGACGTCGGGGTCGCGTTCTCGGCCTACGACGGCAGCAAGGCGGGTCCGGACGACGCCGACATCAGGATCGAGGTGAAGTCCCCCATCGCGGTGGCCTACCTCGCCCAGGCGCCGGGCGAGCTGGGCCTCGCCCGGGCGTACGTGTCCGGCCACATCGACGTGCACGGCGACCTGTACACGCTGCTGTCGCGCATGTGGTCGCTCACCCTCAACGACCTGCCGCTGCGCGAGAAGCTCGACGCCATCCGGTCGCTCGGGGTCAAGCCGCTGCTCATGCGGGTGCCCCCGCCGCCGCAGGAGGTACGGCGCAGCGCCCTGGCCCGCCTCGGCAGCCGGCACGCCAAGCAGCGGGACGCCAAGGCGATCAGCCACCACTACGACGTCTCCAACCGGTTCTACGAGTGGGTGCTCGGCCCCTCCATGACCTACACCTGCGCGGTGTTCCCCAAGGAGGACTCCACCCTGGAGGAGGCCCAGTACACCAAGCACGACCTGGTGGCCAGGAAGCTCGGCCTCCGGCCCGGGATGCGGCTGCTCGACGTCGGCTGCGGCTGGGGCGGCATGGTGATGCACGCGGCCGAGAAGTACGGCGTCAAGGCGCTCGGCGTGACGCTGTCCCGGCAGCAGGCCGAGTGGGCGCAGAAGGCGATCGCCGAGCGCGGGCTCGGTGACCTCGCCGAGGTCCGGCACATGGACTACCGCGACGTGACCGAGACCGGCTTCGACGCGATCAGCTCCATCGGCCTCACCGAGCACATCGGCAAGGACAACCTGCCGTTCTACTTCCGCTTCCTCAACTCCAAGCTCAAGCCGGGCGGGCGGCTGCTCAACCACTGCATCACCCGGCCCACCGGCAAGGAGAAGACGATCAACACCGGCGGGTTCATCAACCGCTACATCTTCCCGGACGGGGAGCTGGAGTCGGTCGGCTACCTGATCCGGCAGATGGAGGACAACGGCTTCGAGATCCGGCACGAGGAGAACCTGCGCGAGCACTACGCCAAGACGCTGCGGTTCTGGTGCGCCAACCTCGAGGAGCACTGGGACGAGGCGGTGCAGGAGGTCGGCCGGGCGATCGCCCGGATCTGGCGCCTCTACATGGCCGGGTGCATCGTCGGCTTCGAGCGCAACAAGGTCCAGCTCCACCAGGTGCTCGCGGTGAAGCTGGAGTCCGACGGCACCTCGCACGTGCCGCTGCGGCCCGCCGTCGACTGGCCCTGACCGAGCCTCGGACACGGGTACGGCCCGCCTCGGCGACGCGGAAGGCGGGCCGTACCGGGACGGACGCGGATCCGGCCGCGGGCCGGTCCCAGCTCGGGGTCGGGACCGGGCCGTCGGCCGTCAGCCGCGCAGCTCGCGCTTGAGGATCTTGCCGGTGGCGGTCATCGGCAGCGAGTCACGGAACTCGACGATGCGCGGGTACTTGTAAGCGGCCATGTGCTCCTTGGCCCAGGCGATCAGCTCCTCCTCGGTGATCTTCGCGCCCGGGTTGAGGATCACGTACGCCTTGATCTCCTCGCCGTGCTCCTCGTGGGGCACGCCGACGACGGCCGCGAGCGAGACCGCCTCGTGGCCCATGAGGACCTCCTCGACCTCCCGCGGGTAGACGTTGAACCCGCCGCGGATGATCATGTCCTTCGCCCGGTCCACGATCGCGTAGTAGCCGTCGGCGTCCCGGGTGGCGATGTCCCCGGTGCGGAACCAGCCGTCCCGCATCACCTCGGCGGTCGCCTCGGGCCGCTTGTAGTAGCCCTTCATCACGTTGTGCCCGCGGATCGCGATCTCGCCCGGGCCCTCGCCCTCGACCGTGTTCCAGTCGGGGTCGACGAGCTTCATCTCCACGCCCCAGATCGGGGTGCCGATCGTGCCGGGCTTCGCCGGGCGGCCCGGCTGGTTGAAGCTCGCCACCGGCGAGGTCTCCGACAGGCCGTACCCCTCGAGGATCTGCACGCCGAAGTGCTGCTCGAAGTCCTTGAGCAGCTCCACCGGGAGCGACGCGCCGCCGGAGACGCAGGTCTGCAGCGAGTCCGGGACCTCGGCGCCCTCGTTCTTCGCCGCCGACACCAGGCCCCAGTACATCGTGGGCACGCCGGCGAAGAACGTCACCTTCTCCTTGCGCATGAGCTCGAGCGCGGGCTTCGCCTCGAAGCGCGGCATGAGCACGATCGTGCCGCGGCGCAGGAAGCCGGTGTTCATCACCACGGACTGGCCGAACGAGTGGAACAGCGGCAGCACGCCGAGGTAGACGTCCACCTCGGCCGCCTTCTCGAACATCGTGTTCGAGACCATGGCGTTCATGAGCATGTTCATGTGGGTGAGCTCGGCGCCCTTGGGGCGGCCGGTGGTGCCGCTGGTGTAGAGGATCACCGCGGTGTCGTCCGGCTCGGTCTGAACCGTTTCGAACTCCCCGGACACGCCGTCGAGCGCGCCCCAGATCGTGTCGGCGCCCTCGATCGACGAGGTGGTGGCGAGCGCGGTCGCGGGCAGCACGATGAAGTTCTTCGGGTCCACGTCGGAGCGGGACCGGGCGTGCTCGTCCCACGCCTCCTTGCCGCGCTGCCCGAGCGGGAGCTCCGGGGTGCCCTCGAAGCAGAAGAACACCTTGGAGTCGGAGTCGTCGAGGTGGTACGCGATCTCACGCGTCTGCAGCAGCACGTTGAGCGGCACCACCGTGGCGCCGGCCTTGAGGATGCCGTAGTAGACGAACGGGAAGTAGGGCAGGTTCGGGCAGGCGATCGCGACCTTGTCCCCTCTGCCGATGCCGCGGGAGGCGAGCAGGTTCGCCACCTGGTTCGCCACCGTATTGATCATCGAGTAGGGGAGCCGCATGTCGCCGAAGACGATCGCGGTCCTGTCGGGGGTGACCCGGGCGCTGTCCTCCAGGACGATCGAAAGGTTCAGCATCGAACTCTCCTTGGTTCGCCACGTACGGCTGGCGCCATATTCGCATTCCGACATACCTACCGGTACGTAGCGGTTGATTACAGATTGGTACAGGAGCGATATAGAACCGCGGACCTGCGCCGGGCTGCTCCCTACCCGGGCGCTGATCAGCGCAATCTCCGGTGGCCGGATCGCGCCGTGGCGGACGGGCGCGCGAGGGCTCGCGGCGCGGCTGCGCACGCCGGTTCGGGATCGGGACGAGACGTTGACGCTCCGCCGCGCGTTCGTGATCGTGCGTGACGCGCCCGGTCGGCGCGCGTCCGAGCGTGGCGGGGCGCGATGTGGCGAACCAGGGGAGAGGGCCGCCCGGTACGGCGGGCGGCGGGCGTGGCGGACGGCCGGGATCGTCGGGTACGGCGAAACGGCGGGCCGTGCCGTACCCGGTCGCGTCGTGGCCCGCCGCGGCGGCGGGCGGGCCGCGGCGGGCCGGAGGTCAGGAGCCGGTGATGCGCACCGAGCTGAACACCGTGTTGATGTCGGGGCGCAGCTCGCGCCGGGTGTCCGGCACGGACATGTAGACGATCGACGGCAGCTTCCGGCCGGTGTCGATCGCCGCCACCACCATCGTGGTCTTACTCTCGCCGGCGGTGACCTGGTACGCCATGAGCTGGCCGTTCCGGCCGCCGATCGTCAGCTTCTGCTGGACGGTCTTCACGACCGTGTTGCCCTTGGGGAAGAACTTCAGCCGGGCGTGGTAGGCGACCGCGCTCACCACCGGGGTGAGCTTGTCCGGCGAGGTGTACCTCGAGGCGAGCTGCTCCGGCAGCGGGCCGGTCATCAGCTGGGCGTACTGCGGCTTGCCGGTCGGGTCCTTGCCCGCCGCGACGTACTGGCGCGTGGTGTAGCCGTAGGCGGTGCGGATCCTCTCGCCGCGCGGGTCCTCCCGCCACAGGCCGCCGAGCCGCGGCACGCTGATCCCCGCCGTCGGGTCGGTGATCGTGCCGTTCACCGGGGAGGCCTGCCCGGTGTACCTGGGCAGCCGGGTACGGGTCGGGGCCGGCTTGGTGGACGCCGTGGCGTTCGCCGACGGCGTGCTCTGGGCGGCCGCCGCCTCCTCGTCGCCGCCGGACAGCGGACCGCCGACGAACGCCCAGACGATCACGCCGACGAGCGCGACGGCCACCGTGCCCGCGAACGCGTACAGCCAGAAGGGACGGCCCTCCTTGGCGAGCTCCTCCTCGTCGCCGATCGCCTGGTAGTTCTCGCCGAAGACGGTGTTCCACAGCTCCTGCTGGCGCTCCGGCGGCGGCGTCTTCGGGCCGCTGATCTGACCGGCGGTGACGAACGGCCGGTAGGGGTCGTCGTCCGGCGCGTTGCCCTGCGGACCACCCTGCGGTCCGCCGGGACCCTGCTGGGGACGGCCCTGCGCGGGCCCCTGGGGGTGGCCCTGCGGCTGGGGACCCTGGGGTCCGCCCTGCGGCCCGCCCGGTGCCTGGCCCTGCGGACCACCCTGCGGCCGGCCCTGGGGTCCGCCGTGGCCCTGCTGCTCCGGCGGGCGGCCGTGCGGCTGTCCATGCGGGCCACCGGGGCCTTGCCCCTGGGGCGGACGGCCCTGCGGCGGCGGTCCCTGGTGGGGCTGCGGCCCGCCCTGCGGCCGCGGGCCGGGCGGCTGCGGGCCGTGCTGCTGATGCGGACCGGGCTGCGGCCGACCCTGCTGGTGCGGGCCACCGTGCTGCTGCGGGGGACCCTGCGGCGGGCGGCCGGGCGGCGGCTGCTGCGGCCGGGGTCCGGGACGGCCTTCGGGATGCGGCCCACGGCCGCGCTCGGCCTCGCCCTGCCGCGTCCCGGCGTCACCGGCCACCGGGGCGGAGAACGGCTGCGGCGCGGGGCCGGAGGAGTGCGGCGCCGAGGGGTGGCCGCCGCCGTACGGGCCCTGAGGCTGCGGGCCGGGACGCGGGCCGCCCGGCGCGCCGGGGGCACGGTGCCCGGACTCCTGCCCCGAAGGCGTCTGCGGCCAGGACGGCGTCGGAGGCCGGTCGCTGTGCTCCGTAGCCATGGCTGGCGTTCCTCCCGCGGTCATGCCCGGTCTTGAAGGCGTCGGCATGATCTCATGCGCGCCCGGGTGTTCCGCAGGCGAACCGAAGAACGCGTCCCTGAACCGCTGTCCAGAGGGTTCCGTCGGAGGGTCCTGCATCGGCAGGTCCCATTCCGCTGAATTGTGCTCCGGTCCCGGCTGGACTGAGTTGGCCACGCGACGAGGGTAGTCTAATGGGACATAGGAGGTCACAACGGATCTATCACCATCGGGTATCGCCTTCCCGGCCGTTTCATTGCGTGATCTCCGGCGGCGACGGCGGGCGAAGGCGATGAATGCCCCTTGCAACCTGCGCTAGTCTTGCAGTATGCGTTCCGCGACCCTTAGCAGGCCGCATCGACCAAGGTGATGGAGTGACCGGTCGATGCGGCTGCCCCTCGTGTGATCCGGGGGGTTTCTTTGTGGGCTGGATCGGTCGGTCGCCGGCACGGACGTGAAAAAAGGGAACGACCTCATGAGCGAGCAGTACGACCCGAAGGCGCTGCAGGAGAAGTGGCAGCCACGCTGGGAGGAGCTGGACCCATTCCGCGCCGAGGAGAGCGCGGACGACCCGCGCCCCCGCAAGTACCTGCTCGACATGTTCCCCTACCCATCGGGTGACCTTCACATGGGTCACGGCGAGGCGTTCGCCATCGCCGACGTGCTGGCCCGGTACTGGTTCCACAAGGGCTACAACGTGCTGCACCCGATCGGGTGGGACTCCTTCGGGCTGCCGGCCGAGAACGCCGCGATCAAACGGAACGCGCACCCGGCCGAGTGGACGTACTCGAACATCGACACGCAGGCCGCCTCGTTCCGCCGCTACGGCATCTCCTTCGACTGGTCCCGGCGCCTGCACACCAGCGACCCCGAGTACTACCGCTGGAACCAGTGGCTGTTCCTGCGCTTCTACGAGCGCGGCCTCGCCTACCGCAAGGACGGCCTGGTCAACTGGTGCCCGCAGGACCAGACCGTGCTCGCCAACGAGCAGGTGGTGAACGGCCGCTGCGAGCGCTGCGGCACCGAGGTGGTCCGCCGCAAGCTCACCCAGTGGTACTTCAAGATCACTGAGTACGCGCAGCGGCTGCTCGACGACATGGCCCAGCTCGAGGGCGGCTGGCCGGAGCGCGTGCTCACCATGCAGCGCAACTGGATCGGCCGGTCCACCGGCGCGGACGTGCAGTTCCGCATCGAGGGCCGGGAGGAGCCGGTCACCGTCTTCACCACGCGCCCGGACACCCTGTACGGCGCGACGTTCTTCGTGATCGCCGCGGACTCGCCGCTCGCCGAGGAGGTGTGCGCCCCGGACCGGCGGGCCGACCTGGAGGCGTACCGGGCCGAGGTGGCGAAGCTCTCCGACATCGAGCGGCTGTCCACCGAGAAGGAGAAGACCGGCGTCTTCCTCGGCACGTACGCGATCAACCCGGTGAACGGCGAGCGCCTCCCGGTGTGGGCGGCCGACTACGTGCTCGCCGACTACGGCCACGGCGCGATCATGGCGGTGCCCGCGCACGACCAGCGCGACCTCGACTTCGCCCGCAAGTTCGGGCTGCCGGTGCGGGTCGTGGTCGACACCGGCGAGCCCGACCCGGCCGAGACCGGCGTCGCCACCCCGGGCGAGGGCACGCTGGTCAACTCCGGCCCGCTCAACGGCCTGAGCAAGAGCGAGGCGATCGCCAAGATCATCGAGATCCTCGAGGAGCAGGGCACCGGCAAGGCCGCGGTCAACTTCCGGCTGCGCGACTGGCTCGTCTCCCGCCAGCGGTTCTGGGGCACGCCGATCCCGATCATCCACTGCCCGGACTGCGGCGAGGTCCCGGTGCCGGACGACCAGCTCCCGGTCACCCTGCCCGACCTGCGCGGCGAGGCGCTCGCGCCGAAGGGCATCTCCCCGCTCGCCGGCGCCACCGACTGGGTGAACGTCGACTGTCCCAAGTGCGGCAACCCCGCCAAGCGGGACACCGACACGATGGACACCTTCGTCGACTCCTCCTGGTACTTCCTGCGGTACATCTCGCCGCACCACGAGGAGGGACCGTTCGACGTCGAGCGGGTGCGCAAGTGGCTGCCGGTCGACCAGTACGTCGGCGGCGTCGAGCACGCCGTGCTGCACCTGCTGTACTCCCGGTTCTTCACCAAGGTCCTGTACGACATGGGCCTGGTCGACTTCACCGAGCCGTTCACCCGGCTGCTCAACCAGGGCCAGGTGATCAACCAGGGCAAGGCGATGTCGAAGTCGCTCGGCAACGGCGTCGACCTCGGTGAGCAGATCGACAAGTACGGCGTCGACGCGGTGCGGCTCACCATGGTCTTCGCCGGCCCGCCGGAGGACGACATCGACTGGGCCGACGTCTCGCCGGGCGCGTCGCAGAAGTACCTCGCCCGCGCGCTGCGGGTGATGACCGAGGCCGGTGCCGCGAGCGAGCCCGGCATCTCGTTCGAGAACGGCGACCTGGAGCTGCGCCGGATCACCCACCGGACGATCGACGAGGTCACCCGGCTCGTCGAGTCCTACCGGTTCAACGTCGCCGTGGCGCGGATGATGGAGCTCACCTCCGCGATCCGCAAGGCGATCGACAGCGGGCCGGGCGCGGCCGACCCGGCGGTGCGCGAGGCCGCCGAGGCGCTGGCGATCATGCTCTCCCTGGTCGCGCCGTACGTCGCCGAGGAGGGCTGGGAGCGGCTGGGCCACGGGCCGACGATCACCCGCGTGCCCTGGCCGGAGGCCGACCCGGCGCTGCTCGTGGTCGAGTCGGTCACCTGCGTCGTGCAGGTCGCGGGCAAGGTGCGCGACCGCCTGGAGGTCTCCCCGGACATCTCCGAGTCCGAGCTGCAGGCCCTGGCGCTCGCCTCCCAGAAGGTGCAGGCCTACCTGTCCGGTGAGCCGCGCAAGGTGATCGTCCGCGCGCCCAAGCTGGTGAACATCGTTCCCTGACGGACCTGACGAACGTACGGCCCGCGAGCGCGTCCGTCGCGGGCCGTACGGCGTTTTTCACGGGGGCGGCGGGGGACCCGCCGCCCGCACGCGTGTGGCCCGGCACGGTCACCTGGCCGTCCGGGCGGCGATGATCCGGCCGGGGCCTGGCCGGCCGGTCGTCGGGCTCAGAGCTTGCGCAGCACGGCCACCACGCGGCCGAGCAGGGTCGCCTCGTCGCCGGGGATCGGGTCGTAGGCGGGGTTCTGCGGCACGAGCCAGACGTGGCCGTCCTTGCGCTTGAACGTCTTGACCGTCGCCTCGCCGTCGATCATGGCCGCGACGATGTCGCCGTTCTCCGCGACGGGCTGCTGGCGCACCACCACCCAGTCGCCGTCCATGATCGCCGCGTCGATCATGGAGTCACCGGTGACCTGGAGCAGGAAGAGCGTGCCCTCGCCGACGAGCTGCTTGGGCAGCGCGAAGACGTCCTCGACCCGCTCCTCGGCGAGGATCGGGCCACCGGCGGCGATGCGGCCGACGAGCGGCACGTAGGCGGCGGCCGGGCGGTTCACGCCCTGCTGCTCCTCGGAACCCGCGTCCGGATCGACCCACAGCGCCGGCTCACCCGGCAGGCGGACCTCCAGCGCCCGCGGGCGGTGCGGGTCCCGGCGCAGGTACCCCTTGCGCTGCAGCGCGGTGAGCTGGTGCGACACGCTGGAGGTGCTGGTGAGCTGGACCGCCTCGCCGATCTCCCGCATCGACGGCGGGTAACCGCGCCGCTGCACCGACTCCCGGATCACCTCGAGAATTCTGCGCTGCCGGGGCGTGAGCCCGAGGGCGTCGCGCCGGCGTACCGCCAAATCGACGGGGGTGCCCGCCTCTTCCTTTTCGCTCATGAATCCTCCTCGCGGCGCGGCCCGTCGAACCCGGTCACGAGCCGGTCTTCCGATCCGTGTTCTTCCTGTCGCACATCGCGACCGTACCTCTATTCAAGATCATCATCAAACAATTGTTCGATAGTGTCTCGAAATCGACGGTCGCGTGGTGTACAACATCGTACGGGAGTTCGATCGATATGGTGTTCGATTCGCGATCTTACTGATCCGTTTTTTCGCGATTCTCGAGGGAGGCGGCGATGCGGATCGACGTGCCGACGTCCGCGGACGGGTCCTCCGGCGGAGCCTCGGGCGGGGGCTCCGAGCCGCCCGGCGATCCGGCCGCTCGCGGCGGCCTCCCGCGCGGCGAGCACCTCGCCCCGGTCATCCCGATCTCCGCCGCCAGGCGACGCAGAGCCGCCCGCGGGGCCTCGCCGACCGGCGGAGCCCGGACCCTCGGCCCGCGCGCCTCCTGGGCCGCGGGCGTGCCCGTCACGGCGGCACGTGAGCACGGGCCGGCCCCGGCCCGTGGCGCGGCACCCCGTGCGGCACGGACCGTCGCGGCGTCGCCCGCGCGGCGCCCCGATCCGCGCGCCCGGGTACGGCGCGGCGTGCGCCCCGAGGCCGCCGGTGAGGCGGCGGCCGTGGGCGCGACGCCCGGAAGGCGTCACCGGGCCACGGGCGGGCGGATGCCCGGCGGGCCGGTGCGGAGGACCGCGCCGCGCCGTCCGGTACGGCTCGCGGCGGGCGGCCGGGCGATGCGGCCGCGAGGGCGCGGCCCGCGGCGCGGCGAGCGGCCGCGTACGCCTCCGATGCGGCTCACCCGGCGAGGCAGGGTCGTGCTGGTCACCACGGTGCTGGCGCTGCTCCTCGGCGCATTGTGGCTGGGTACCCGGGTCGCGGCGATCGCCGTCCCGGCCTGTGGCGGGGTCGCCGCCGTGGCGGACCCGCACGCGCCACGGCTCGCCGTACCGGGCCGGTGAACCGCGCGGCGGGCCGGCAACGGCGACACGGCTCCGGCGCGGCGGCGACACCGGAAGCGGACGTGCGCCCGACGCCCGCGCCCGTGAGCGTCCGACACTCTACACCGGTTCTCCTCGCCGTCCGGTGATCGGCCGCCGGGACCCGTGCCGACCGGCGGGTACGGGCCGTTCCGGCCGCGCCTCCGAAGGGCGGTGCGGCATGCCCCGGTCCGTCCCGTAAGGTGCCCGAGGCATCGCGGGCACGTCTTCTCACCGCCATCCCTGCGGCATCGTGCGACACGCCGGGAACCCCTGCCACACCGGCCGTTGAGCAGTCTCTTCGCGGTCGGACGCTCTCGCCGACTTGCGCTAGCGGTTGGGCACTCCTAGGGTTGAGCCACAAGATGTAGTAGTTACACCGCTGTACTTCACAACAACTTGTGGTTTCTTTGGTGCTCTGTGGTATTTCCGCAGGGCGTGCGTGAGCCTACCCGTGGAGTCGGGCGGTCCTTGGAGTAAGGGGGAACGGCGCGATGCACTGCCCATTCTGCCGTCACCCGGACACCAGGGTCATCGACAGCCGTTCCACCGAGGACGGCGCGGCGATCCGCCGGCGGCGGAGCTGCCCCTCCTGCGGGCGCAGGTTCACCACCCAGGAGACCGTGCTGCTCATGGTGAGCAAGCGCAGCGGGGTGACCGAGCCGTTCTCCCGGGACAAGGTGATCGCCGGCGTACGGCGGGCCTGCCAGGGGCGGCCGGTGAGCGAGGACTCGCTCGCCCGGCTCGGTCAACAGGTGGAGGAGGCGATCCGCGCGACCGGCGTCGCCGAGATCCCTTCGCACGAGGTGGGGCTCGCGATCCTGGGCCCGCTGCGCGAGCTGGACGAGGTGGCGTACCTCAGATTCGCGTCGGTCTACCGCGGCTTCGAGACGCTCGAGGACTTCGAGGCCGAGATCAAGCAACTGCGTGCGGCTCGCGACGGCCAGCAGGCGTGAGCTCGCGCGAACCGGCAAGGCGAGGGAAGTGAACGCGCCGGGGCCCGCCCCGTCGCGCGCACGACGATGTCAGGTGGTTCGGTGCCGGGGCGCACCCGGACCGGCAAGTCCGATATCGGGCTCCGGATGAGCCCGGAAGGGGGAGTGTCATGACCGAGACCGCAGAGGCCACCGGCGGCGCGGCGCCGCGCGGAGGCAAGCGGGGGCGCAAGGGCGGTCTGAAGATGACGCGTATTTTCACCACCCCGGGTGTCCACCCCTACGACGAGGTGGAGTGGGAGCGCCGGGACGTCGTCATGACCAATTGGCGCGACGGATCGGTCAGCTTCGAGCAGCGGGGTGTGGAGTTCCCCTCCTTCTGGTCGGTCAACGCCACCAACATCGTGACGTCGAAGTACTTCCGCGGCGCGGTCGGCACCCCGCAGCGGGAGTGGAGCCTCAAGCAGCTCGTCGACCGCGTGGTCGGCGTGTACGTGAAGACCGGGCGGGAGCACGGCTACTTCGCCACGGACGAGGACGCCGAGATCTTCGAGCACGAGCTGAAGTACGCCCTGATCCACCAGATCTTCTCGTTCAACTCGCCGGTCTGGTTCAACGTCGGCACCAAGTCCCCGCAGCAGGTGTCCGCCTGCTTCATCCTCTCGGTGGACGACACCATGGAGTCGATCCTCGAGTGGTACAAGGAGGAGGGGATCATCTTCAAGGGCGGCTCCGGCGCCGGCGTGAACCTCTCCCGCATCCGGTCCAGCAAGGAGCTGCTGTCGAGCGGCGGTACGGCGAGCGGCCCGGTGTCGTTCATGCGCGGCGCGGACGCCTCGGCCGGCACGATCAAGTCGGGCGGCGCCACCCGGCGCGCGGCGAAGATGGTCGTGCTCGACGTCGACCACCCGGACATCGAGGAGTTCATCGAGTGCAAGGCGCGCGAGGAGCGTAAGATCCGCGTGCTGCGCGACGCCGGGTTCGACATGGACCTCGGCGGCAAGGACATCGTGTCCGTCCAGTACCAGAACGCGAACAACTCGGTGCGGGTCTCCGACGAGTTCATGCGCGCGGTGGAGAGCGGCGGCAAGTTCGGCCTGCGCGCCCGGCTCACCGGCGAGGTGATCGAGGAGGTCGACGCCCGGGAGCTGTTCCGCAAGATGGCCCAGGCCGCCTGGGAGTGCGCCGACCCGGGCATCCAGTACGACGACACGATCAACGACTGGCACACCGCGCCGGAGACCGGCCGGATCACCGCGAGCAACCCGTGCAGCGAGTACCTGCACCTGGACAACTCGTCCTGCAACCTCGCGTCGATCAACCTGCTCAAGTTCCTGCGCGACGACGACACGTTCGACGTCGAGCGGTTCGTGAAGCTCGTCGAGCTGGTCATCACCGCGATGGACATCTCCATCACGTTCGCGGACTTCCCGACCGAGAAGATCCGCGACGTGACCCGCGCCTACCGCCAGCTCGGCATCGGGTACGCCAACCTCGGCGCCCTGCTCATGGCGACCGGCCACGCCTACGACTCCGAGGGCGGCCGCGCGCTCGCCGGCGCGATCACCTCGCTCATGACCGCCACCGCGTACCGGCGCAGCGCCGAGCTCGCCGGCATCGTCGGGCCGTACGACGGCTACGCGCGCAACGCCGACGCGCACAAGCGGGTGATGCGCAAGCACGCGGACGCGAACGCCAAGCTGCACACCTTCGAGCCGATGGCGCAGGCGATCCACGCCGAGGCGACCCGCCAGTGGGAGGAGTGCCTGGGCCTGGGCGAGAGGAACGGCTACCGCAACGCGCAGGCGAGCCTGCTCGCGCCCACCGGCACGATCGGCCTGATGATGGACTGCGACACCACGGGCATCGAGCCGGACCTCGCCCTGGTGAAGTTCAAGAAGCTCGTCGGCGGCGGGTCGATGCAGATCGTCAACCAGACGGTCCCGCGCGCCCTGAAGAAGCTCGGCTACCAGCCGGAGCAGATCGAGGCGATCGTCGAGTACATCGCCGAGCACGGCCACGTGGTCGGCGCGCCCGGCCTGAAGACCGAGCACTACGAGGTGTTCGACTGCGCCATGGGCGAGCGGGCCATCTCGCCGATGGGCCACGTGCGCATGATGGCCGCGGTCCAGCCGTTCCTGTCCGGCGGCATCAGCAAGACGGTGAACCTGCCCGAGTCGGCCACGGTGGAGGACATCGAGCAGGTCTACCTGCAGGGCTGGAAGCTCGGCCTCAAGGCGCTCGCCGTCTACCGCGACAACTGCAAGGTCGGCCAGCCGCTCTCCGCCGCGAAGGGCTCCGACAAGGACAAGGAGAGCAAGGCCGAGGAACAGGCCGTCAAGGTGATCGAGAAGGTGGTCGAGGTGGAGCGGCCGCGGCGCCGCCGCCTGCCGCACAAGCGGCCGAGCACCACCACCCGGTTCACCGTGGGCGGGGCCAAGGGCTACATGACCGCCTCGTGCTACCCGGGCGACGGGGTCGGCGAGGTCTTCCTCAAGATGTCCAAGCAGGGCTCCACGCTCGCGGGCGTGATGGACGCGTTCTCCATCGCGATCTCGATCGGCCTGCAGTACGGCGTGCCGCTCGAGGTGTTCGTGAGCAAGTTCGTGAACATGCGGTTCGAGCCGGCCGGCATGACCGACGACCCGGACATCCGCATGGCCGCCTCGGTGATGGACTACATCTTCCGCCGCCTCGCCCTCGACTACCTGCCGTACGAGGAGCGGGCCGCGCTCGGCATCTTCAGCGCCGCGGAGCGCGCCGCCCAGGCTCGCGGCGAGGACCCGGCGGCGCTGCACGAGGTCGACCCCGAGGTGCTCGCCCAGTCGGCGCCGATCGAGGAGGTGCCCAAGCCGGCCGCGCCGAAGCCCGCCGCGAAGCCGGAGCCGCACAGCACGATCGAGGCCCTGGAGAGCCACATGGGCCGCACCGCCGACGCTCCGCTCTGCATGACCTGCGGGACCAAGATGCGCCCGGCCGGTAGCTGCTACGTCTGCGAGGGCTGCGGCAGCACGAGCGGCTGCAGCTGATCGAGGCGCTGGCCGAGGCGGTCTCGTCGCGATCGCCTCGGCCACCGCTCCGCGTGGCCTGCGATACGGCAAGAGCCGTCGTCGCCCAGAGGCGACATACGTTGCCACCGGCGGTAGCGTGACGGTATGGCGGCGCTCCCATCCGAACCGGTCGGCGATAGAGAAGACGAGACGTCGGGCCTGCTCGCCGAGCTCGCCGAACTGCTCGAGGCCGAGCACGGCCCGGTCCCGGAGGACCTGCTGGCGGAGGCCGAGGCCGCATGGCCCGATCACGGTTAGCCGTCGGCGGGACGCTCGTCCTCGACAGCGAAGGGACTGGCGAAGCACCAGCGATCCCGATGACCGGGCCACAGGTCGATGAACCGGATCGACCCAAGGACCAGCGGGTCGTCGTGGTCCACGTGTGAGCACGGGCACCTGGACACGTCCCGACGCGACAGGCGCGGCCGGGCAGGTCACCGAGGTCGGCGGCCGCGTGATCCCGACACCTCGGGAGCGCCCGCCGTGGTCGGCTCGATGCCGCGGCCGGCCGTACCCGTTCCATAAAGAAGAGAGGTGCGGACGGCCACGGCGGACAGGCACGGAGGTCGCATGGCGGTACGGCTGCGGGTGACCGAACTGACGATCACGGCTCCGGACCCGCGGGCGCTGGCGCGGTTCTACGCGCGGCTGCTCGGCCGTCCGGTGACCACCGAGGAGGGTCCGGCGCCCGGCGAGCCGCCGGAGGCCGGGTGGGCGCAGATCAAGGCGCCCGAGGGCAGCGGTGAGATCACGCTCAACTTCGAGTGGGAGCGGCGCTGGCGGCGGCCGCGGTGGCCGGCCGAGCCCGGCGCCCCGTTCGCCACCCAGCACCTCGACTTCCAGGTCACCGACCTTGACGCGGCGGTCGCGCACGCGCTCGAGGCGGGGGCGACGCTCGCCCCGGTGCAGCCGCAGGAGAACGTGCGGGTGCTCTTCGACCCGGCGGGCCACCCGTTCTGCCTCTTCCTGTGACCGCGGCCGCTACCTGGGCTCCGCGGCCTCCGGCAGCGGGGCCGGGAGCGGGGGATGGGGCACCGCAGGGCCGATGTGCTCCTTGGCGATCTCGGCCAGGCTCTCGCCCGCGAGCTGCCGGTCGAGCACCTCGGTGAGCGTCGGGCAGTCCTGCACCGGATCCTCGGCCCGGCACTCCAGCGCGTGGGCGAGGAACATCTGGGTACGGCGGGCCCGCGCGATCAGCTCGTCGAGGTCGGCGATGCGCCGCCGGATCGCCTCCCGCCACCGCTCGCCCGGCTCGTCGAGCGCCTCACGGATGGCGTCGAGGTGGAACCCCATCGCCCGGGCCATGTGCACGAAGGCGAGGCGGCGCAGCTCGGCCCTGCCGTACATGCGCCTGCCGTTCACCCGGCAGGCAGGTTTCACCAGGCCGCGCTCCTCGTAGTAGCGCAGCGCCGAGGCGTTGACGCCGAGCATGCGGGCGGCCTCGCCGATCGGAACGAGCTCCATGCCTCCAGCTTGACTTCAAGTCGGCTTGAAGCGGCACCGTTGGTGGCATGGAGACGAAAGAACTGCCACGTTCCTGGGTGTTCGACAAGCCGGCGAACTCGCCGTTCGCCCACCCGCGCGGACTGCTGGGCACGCTGGCGGGACGCATCATGCGGCGGACGAACCGGCAGCAGGAGGTCGCCGAGCTGCTCGACGTCCGCCCCGGCCACCACGTCCTCGAGGTGGGGTACGGCCCCGGCGTGCTGCTCGGCCTGCTCGCCGAGCGGGTCGGCGACGGCCGGGTGTGCGGGGTGGACCCGTCGCCCGAGATGCGGGACCTCGCCATCCGCGGCAACCGCGCGGCGGTCGAGGCGGGCAGGGTGGAGGTGCGCATCGGCTCGGCCGACGCGACCGGCCTCCCCGACGCCGCGTTCGACCGGGTCGTGACGGTCAACACGGTCGTGTTCTGGCCGGACCTCGAGGCCGGGCTGCGCGAGCTGCACCGGGTGACCAAGCCGGGCGGGCGGGTGCTGATCGCCTGGCACGGCGGCTCGAACCCCTCCCGGATGACCCGCATGCACGCCCTGCCCGGCCACGTCCTCGCCCGCATCGAGGGGGCGATGGCCGGCGTGTTCACCGACGTCGCCCGGCACGAGCTGAGCACGCTCACCGCGTTCACCGCCACCCGCCCGTGAGCGGCGGGCGGCACGACCGAGCCCGCCGCCTCACTGCCAGGTGATCGACGGGCTCTGCGTACCGCTGAAGGTGTGGTGGTTCCACGCCGGCGGCAGGACGTCCTTCTCCCGCCGGGTGTCCACCGCGGTCGCGTACTCACCGGGCTTGCGCGGCGTCACCCGGAACGGCCCGCACCGCACGATCGCGTCGTCCTCGACGGTGAGCGTGCAGCTGTTGAGCGTCGACTGGTCCCGGGTCAGATGGAATCGCCGGGACTCGATCAGCTCCCGGTCCAGGTTCATCAGCCACACCCAGACCGTGACCTCGCCGGGCGCGTCGGCCGGGTCGACCGCCCTCAGCTCGGCCCACAGCTCGACCTGGCCGTCGGCCGCGGCGATGCACGGCCGGATCTCCACCGGCACCGGCTGCGGGGCCCACTCGCGGCACAGCCGCCCGACCGACACCGTGTCCGCGCCCGTCTCGCCGGCCTCCCGGGCCGCCGTCGATCTCGCGATCTGCAGCGCGGCCACGAGCACCGCCGCCACGAGGAGGGTCGCGACGAGGAACCGCCGGCGGTGGCCGCGCGCCGGGCGGGCGTCGGCGGCCCCGGTCGCCGCGGTGGGGGAGAGCACGTGGATCTGCGGCGTGTCCGGCACCGCCCGGTCCGGCTCACCGACTCCCGGAGCCCGGTCCCCGAGGGCGGCGGTGTCCTGCGGGCCGGGCTCGCCCACACCGGGCGACGTTCGCGGCTCGCCGGGGTGCGCGGGGGCCTGCCCGGCGGGCGCCGGTACGGGCCGGGTCACGGCGTGCGACCCGGCGTCCGCCTGAGCGGGTGGCCGTGCCGGGTGTTCCGGAGCCGAGGGCACCGTGGCCTGCCCGGCATGTCCGGGCATGGGCTTCGTCGGGATCCGATCACCGGGCACGGGCTGCGATGTGGCGCGCCGTTCGGCGTCGGCCGGGTGCTCCGAAGCCTGCGAGGGAGCTTCCGGTACGGCCGGCGCCGAGGCCTCCCGGGTAGGAGCCTTGACATCTGAAGCATCCGAAGCCGTCGCCCGCGGTCCGGCGTCGGCCCGGATGGGCGACGTCGACGTCTGCCCGGCGGGTTTCGGAACGGCCGGCGCGGGATCCTGTCCTGCGTCCGCCGGTGCGGGCTGCGCCGAGATCCGCCCGGTCTGCGACTGGCCGGGCGGTGTGTCCGGAGCCTGTGGGCTGGCATCCGCCTGACCGGAAGCCGCCGGCGCACCTCTCAGATCTTCCTGAACGACCGGCGTCCGGTCGCGTTCGGCGCGCTCCTGGTCGGCGCGCAGGACGCGGCCCGCCTCCGAACGCCAGCGGGCGGGCCGCGCCGCCATCAGGTCCGCCACCAGCGTGTCGATCCGCGTCCCGCAGGTGCGCAGCCGTCGTGCGAGCGGCGCGTCCTGCTCCGCGAGCCGCGTGGCCTCGAGGATCCTCTCCACGTCCTCGGACGTCACCAGGCGACGGCCCTTGGGATCGAGAAGCTGGCGATGCCCGCGTAACCAGCTCGAGACGTAGGACTTGTCCACCTTGATGCGGCGGGAGAGCGCGTCCTTGCCCGGCCGGTAGCGCGCCAGCGCCTGTTCGAACAGCCCGGAGAACTCGTCGAGAACCTCGGCGAGCTGCCGGGCCGTCCGCGCGAAGTCCGGCTCGCCAAGGCCGGAACCACTCGTCATGCACACGCCTCCTTTGTTGCGCCGCAACCGGCGTTCGCCCTGGTCTCGGCGATGCGGCTTGCGGCGCGAGCGTTCACCGGGTTGCGGCTCTGGCGGGGCGGCGGTGGCGTCGGTGAGCCTCGAGATCGCCGGGTCGGCGAGATCCTCCCCAGGCCGCCCGGCGCCGAGGTTCCGCATCCCCACCCCTCACACAGGCGACATCGTCCGGAACATCCAAGGAGCATCATGAGGCGTTACACGATCACGCGGAAGATCATGGCCGCGTCGCTGCTGTGCATCCTCGCCGCGGGCACCTCCGCCACCGTGACGGCCCCGGCCCACGCCGCCGCCGGTGCGTCCGCGCCGAGCCAGGTCGCCGCCTCCCCGCGTCCGGCAAGCCCGGCCGGCGACGGTGCCCGGTCGGCGAGCCCGGCCGGCGGTGGCGGCCGGAGCGCGAGCCCGGGGAGCGCCACCCGCGCCCTCGGCCCCACCTGCATCGGCTCCCCCTGCACCGGCAGGGACCCGGTCGCCACCAGGTGCGTGCGGGACGCCCGCACCCACAGCACCTACTACCGCCCCGGCGGCGGCCCGCGGATCCGGATCCGCTACTCGTCGCGCTGCCACACCGCCTGGGTGCTGCAGGGCGCGGGCACCCCGGGCCTGCGCGCGGCGATCCAGATCAGGAACGGGGCGACGTACGTGGTGCGGTCGAGCGGCCACCGCACGACCCACACCCGCATGGTGTACTCGAGCCTCCCGTACCGCGCCTGCGCCGAGCTGCGCAGCGGCCGCTGGCTCTGCACCGACTGGATGTAACGGGATCCGCGAGCCGGGCGTGCGCGACCGCACCCGCCTCGCCCGGCACGAACCGGCCCGTACGGCGCTCCCCGCCGTACGGGCCGGTGCCGTCGTCACACGACCTCAGGATCAGATCCGTTCCGGCGCACAACGTCACGCCGATGAGGGCGCAGAGAAAGAAGGGATGTCGCTGTGGAAGACACCGTCGCGCACGTACTGCCGGCGGCCATAGGCACCGCGCTCGTGGACGCCGTGACCGGAGACGCCTGGCGGACGGTCAAGGCCAGGATGGTGGCCCTCTGGCGGCGGTACCGGGAGACCGACCGTACGGCCGGCCGGCCGCGGAAGGACCGGGGCGCGCCGCTCACCGCACGGCCGCAGTGCGGCCGGCGTCCGTCCCGGCGACCCGGAACGCACACATGCGCGATCCCGCGGCCGACACCGCGGTCCCGCGGGAGCCGCCGGCGCTGCCCGCTGGGAGCGCGCTTACGGTGACCGCGCCGCGACGAGGGGCGGGCGGCCCGGTCGCCCCCGCCGGGCCGTACCGCCCCCACTGCGGACGAATGTCACGCTGCCGGGGTGGGACCGCCGGGGCGCGGGAAGCGGATGACGTTGCGGCCCGTGTAGGCGCGCAGATCGATGACCTTGTCGCGCGCGGCGGACTCGCGGCGGCGCCGGCCGCGTGCGGCGGAGCGGATGTCCCGGATCTTGTGCCGTGCGGCACCGGGCGGGACCACCCTCAGTCTGGTCATGTCATGCCCCCGTCCGTGACGAACCCGTTACCCCTTATGTAACGCGCCTTGGGTAAGGCCGGGATAAAGCCTAGTAGGGCAGTACTCGGCGGCCGGAGGGGGTACGCAGGTCCAGGGCCAGACGGTCGAGGCGGGTGCGCCGCCTGCGTCGGACCACCCGGATTCGCCTCATCGTCATCCTCCTTTCGGCCCGTCACCCAGCCACCTTAGGGCCCCGCCCGCTCCGCGTCCGCTGATTTTCCGCGCGTCGAGGCCGGGTCGCGGGCCGTTCGCCCTGGTCACGGCCTGGTGCCCGGTTTCCCGCCCCCGCCGCAGGGAACGAACGGTGCGCTCGTGACCCCGCCGCAGGGGAACACGGTGGGCGTCGCTACCGTTGACGATCTCATCGAAGATCTTGACCGGAGGTACCGGACGATGACGAGGCCGAATGTCGGCGAAATCGGGGTTTGGCTGCGCTACCAGGACTTCACGCCGGAGTTCGCGTCGGCGCTGGAGGAGCTGGGGTACGGCACGCTGTGGCTCGGCGGCTCACCGGACGGTCACCTGCAGGACGTCGAGCGGGTGCTGAACGCCACCTCGAAGGTGACGGTGGCCACGGGCATCGTGAACATCTGGAAGGACGACGCGGCGACCGTGGCCGCGTCGTTCCGGCGCATCGAGGCGGCCCACCCGGGCCGGTTCCTCCTCGGCATCGGTGCCGGGCACCGCGAGCAGATCGGCGACCGGTACGTCCGGCCGTACCAGAAGCTCGTGGAGTACCTCGACGTGCTCGACGCCGAGGGGGTGCCGCAGGACCAGCGGGTGCTCGCCGCGCTCGGACCGCGGGTGCTGCGCCTCGCCGCCGAGCGGGCGGCCGGGGCGCACCCGTACTTCACCGACCCCGGGCACACCCGCGAGGCCCGCAAGATCCTCGGCGACGGCCCGCTGCTCGCCCCCGAGCAGAAGGTGATCCTCGTTGAGGAGCCGGCCGAGGCCCGCGCGATCGCCCGCCCCACGCTCGGCTTCTACAAGAGCGCGGTGAACTACGCGAACAACTTCCGGCGCATGGGCTACAGCGACGAGGACCTCGCCGGTGAGGGCAGCGACCGCCTGGTCGACGGCCTGTTCGCGTACGGCACGCCGACGGCGGTCGCCGCCCGGGTGCGCGAGCACCTGTCGGCGGGCGCCGACCACGTGTGCGTGCAGCTGCTCCCCGCGGCCGGGCAGGACCTGCTGTCCGGTTACCGCACCCTCGCCGCCGAGTTCTTCGGCTGACGCGGGGCGCCCGAGCGCGGCGGCGCCCGCCGCGGCCCAGGGCGGGCCGGTCAGCCGGACTCGCGGACGACCGGTGGGGAGGATGGCCGGGGCGGGCGCCGTGCCGCGGTCACCGCGCCCGGGGGTGGACCTGCTCACCGGTACGGCCTGCCGGGGCGAGGCCGCGGTGCCGCCTGGCGGAGTGGCGTCGTGCGCCTCGCCGGGCCGGGCGGCCTGACGTTCCTCGCGGCGTGCGGCGGCCCGGCCGGCGGGAGGCCGGGCCACGCCCGGATCGCAGGGCCACGCGGTCGCCTGTGGCCACATTTCCGACTTATCGGTGAATCTTCCCGGTGGTGCGCATGGCCGTGTTTTGGGTAGCTGCCGCACGGGGGCGCCGCCGGGCGTCCCCGGAACCGATTCCGGACGAACCGGGGGAGCCGATGGCACGCTGCGAGGTTTGCGGCAACGACTACGACATGGCCTTCGAGGTGCACGCCCAGGGCCAGGTACACGTCTTCGACAGCTTCGAGTGCGCGATCACCAAGATGGCCCCGAACTGCGAGCACTGCGGCTGCCGCATCGTCGGTCACGGCGTGGAGGCCGACGGGCACTGGTACTGCTGCGCCCACTGCGCGCGGGAGGAGGGCGCCACCGGGATCGTCGACCGGGTGGAGACCCGGGTCTAGCCCGCCAGGGAAGGCGCTGACGGCGGGGCCGTCGCCTGCCGCCCGGCTCCGCCGTGCCCACCCCGCTCATCCCTCGCCCCTCCGCCGCGCCACGCCGTGCCGTACCCCCAGCCGGAGTGTCGCGAACCCGGGCACGTGACCCCCTTGCTCATGCGCTCCGGCGATCACGTGCGGTCCCGCCGGGTGGTACGTCGCCGTGTGAAACTTTCATCCCCGTTTATCCGGCTCGTTTGGCCGAATGCCTTGGGTTTCGCACAATCCGCCGTCCGGCCGAGTGCGGTGATCGTTGCCTGTGTGTTTCGTTTTTGCGTTTACCCGGGCATTACCCCCATCGTGGGTGGGCCGGTGCGGCGAGCGCCCGGGATGCCCGCCGTACCGGTCGAGTGATCGCGAACCCGCCCTGCACGGCCCCGTCCGCACACAGCACACAGAAGAAACGCGCTCCGTGGAAGAAGCTCCGGCGCCGGTGGTGTGTACCGGTCCCCGCCGCACGGGCGGCCGTGCGATCCCCACCTCACCGATCACCCTGGGTACCGTCGTGAGGAGCGTCGAGTGATCATCTTCCCCGAAGGCTTCCTGTGGGGCGCCGCGACCGCCGCGTACCAGATCGAGGGCGCCGCCCGCGAGGACGGCCGGGTGCCGTCCATCTGGGACACCTTCTCGCACACCCCCGGCAAGGTGCGGGACGGGCACACCGGCGACGTCGCCTGCGACCACTACCACCGGTACGCCGAGGACGTGGCGCTCATGCGCGAGCTGGGCCTGCGGGCGTACCGGTTCTCGATCGCCTGGCCGCGGTTCGGCACCCCCGGGTTCGGCTTCTACGACCGGCTGCTCGACGAGCTGCTCGAGGCCGGGATCACCCCGGTGGCCACGCTGTACCACTGGGACCTGCCGCAGTCACTGCAGGACGGGGGCGGCTGGCTCGACCGCGACACCGCGTACCGCTTCGCCGAGTACGCCGCCGGGGCGTACGAGCGGCTCGGCGACCGGGTCGCCACCTGGACCACGCTCAACGAGCCGTGGGTGTCGGCGTTCGTCGGGCACGGGTCGGGGCGGCACGCGCCCGGCGTCGGCGACCCCGCCGCCGCGTTCACCGCCGCGCACCACCTCATGCTCGCCCACGGGCTCGCCGTACAGGCGCTGCGCGCCGCCGGGGCCGGGTCGGTGTCGATCACGCTCAACCTCGCGCCGATCCTCGGCGACGAGGAGCCCGCGCGGCTGGTGGACGGGCTGTGCAACCGGATCTTCCTCGACCCGCTGCTGCGCGGCGTCTACCCCGAGGACGTGCTCGCCCACCTGCGCCGGTTCACCGACGTCAAGCTCGACGACCTGGAGACGATCCACCAGCCGATCGACGTGCTCGGGGTGAACTACTACTCGCCCAAGCACGTGCGCACCGACCCCGAGGCCCCCGGCCACCCCGAGCACCCCGGCACCGAGGGCATCGCGTTCGTCGACCCGGACGGCCCGGTGACCGCGATGGGCTGGGGGATCAACCCCGAGTGCCTGGAGTCCCTGCTGGTACGGCTGTCGCGCGAGTACCCCGGCACCCCGCTGCTGATCACCGAGAACGGCGCGGCCTTCGAGGACACGGTGACCGGCGACGACCGGGTCCACGACACCGACCGGGTGGCGTTCCTCGACGCCCACGTGCGGGCCGCGCACGCGGCGATCGCCCAGGGCGCCGACCTGCGCGGCTACTTCGTCTGGTCGCTGCTCGACAACTTCGAGTGGGCGCACGGGTACCACAAGCGGTTCGGCCTCGTCTACGTCGACTACGAGACCCAGCGCCGCATCCGCAAGGACAGCTTCCACTGGTACCGGGACGTCATCGCCGCCAACGGGCTGCGCTGACCGTCCGGGCATCCCGTCGTGCCCCGCGGGCGCGCGCTCGCGGGGCGGCGGCGCGGCGCGGCCGGGCGTGCCCTGCCGTACCGTCAGCCGGAGGGGTTCTCCTTGCGGCCCGCGACGAGGGTGTCGCCCTTGGCGGTCGTGCCCTTGCCCGCGGTGGTCTTCCCGGTGGTCTCCGTGCCGCCGTCCTCCTTCTCCGCGCCCTCCGCGGTCCCGGCGTCGGCGCGGCGCTGCCGTCCCTTGCGGGCCCGGATCGGCTGGGTGGCGCCCTCGGAGGCGCCCTTGTCCTGCGGATCGGCGTCGCCGTCCGCCTTCCGGGTCGCGGACGGGCCGGATTCGGCGGATCCGGTACCGGCCTGCTCCGGACCGGCGGGGATCTCGCCGGAGGCCTGCCGCGGCCCGCGGAGCGCGGCGAGCACCTCGTCGGCCTCGGCCTCGGGGTCGAGGGCGGGCTCCTCCTCGCGGCCGGTGTCGCGCCGTTTGATCACCACCATGTGGTCGACCGAGATGCGGCCCGCGCCGACCACGGCGAGCAGGAGCGACCCCGCGCACAGCGCCACCACGAGGTTCGCGCTCGCGCCGGTGAGCGGCCGGGCCGGATCCCCGGCCGCCAGGGCGAAGACCGCGAGCGCCTCGACGAACAGCAGGATGCCGCAGACCGGTACGGCGAAACCGGCGACGACCATCGCCCCGCCGAGCAGCTCGACCAGCATCGTCACCGCCGCCCACGCGTACGGCAGCGGCGCGTCGATCCGGGCGAACTCCTCGGTGGTCGCGTTGAGCCCCGCCTCCAGCTTCTGCCAGCCGTTGGCGAAGAAGATGCCGCCGATCCCGGCGCGCGCCACCAGGACCGCGGCGTCGTGGAACATCTGTCGCACGGTCTCCCCAAACGTCGAGTCCGCCGGCCGGGACCGCCGGACGCCCGCCCGGACACCGGCCGCGCCCACCCTGGCGGGCGCACCCTGCCGCCCGGCGCGGCCGTCGCCCCGCCGTGCCGCGTCCGGGCACGGAGGCCGCCGGGCGCACCCGCGGCCGGTGACCTTGACAGGGCCATTGTGCTCGTTTGCCGGGTGTCCCGGTTGGGTGTTTGATGTTCTCCCTGGACATTCGTCCCTGTCGGCGCCGCCCGCCCGGTACGGCACGGCGCGGGCTCGCCCAGGGGTCAGAGGTGTGTTCCCCGCTCTGGCCAAGGCGGGGTCCCTGCCCGACCATTGCGCTCGTGGGAAGCGCAGGCGAGGGGCCCGAACCGTGCACCGGGGAGCCCTTCGTCCCACCCCCGAGCGACCGTGACGACCCCCGGGCCTGGTGCATGGTCGCCGCCGCCCGGCTCGCCCACGACCAGCCCGATCCCGCGCTCGACGCGGCCCGCCGGGCGATGAGCATCACCCCCGAGGCCGACTGGAGCCACCGGCTCGCCAGCCTCGCCCTGGAACGCCTCGGCCGCCACGACGAGGCGGTCGCCGCGGCCGAGGACGCCGTCCAGCTCGCCCCCGGCTCCTGGGCCGCGCGGCTGCGGCTCGCCGCCGCGCTCCGCCGTACCCCGGGCGGGTGGCGGGAGGCCTGGGCCGAGGCCGGGCTCGCCTCCCGGTTCGCGCCCGACCGGCCCGGCCCGCACCTGCTGCTGGGCGACCTGTGCCTGCTGCGCGGCGACCACGAGCAGGCGATCCGGTCCTACCGCAGGGCGCTGCGCCGCGACGGCGGCCACGCCGAGACCACGGCCGCGCGGGTCAACCTCGGCCTCGCCCGGCTGCGCTGGGAGCCGCCCGCCGCCTACCACGACCCCGCCTGGCCGGTCGACCCCTGCGACACGGCCCGCTCCCGCGACGCGCTGGTCGCCTGGTCGCGGCAGGTGCGGCTGCTGCTCGCGCTCGCGGTCGCCGCCCTCACCGCGCTCACCGTGGCCATCGGCGCGCACGAGTGGGCCCGGCCGCTCGGCGTGCTGCCGCTGATCCCGGTGGCGCTGCTCACCCTGCGCCACGCCCGCCGGGTGCGCACCTGGGCGTACCTGCCCGCGATGTTCGACCGGGACCCGTGGCTCGGCATGTCGGTCTGGGTCACCGTGGCGGTGGCGCTCGCCTACGCGGTGGCGGTCGCGGCCGGTGGGCCCGCCGACGGCATCGACGGGGCGCTCTGGGCGGCCGTGGTCGGCCTCGCGCTGTTCAGCGGCGTCGCCATGGCCGTGCTGCGGGCGCTCGTGCAGATCTGGCGCGGCCGCCCGCTCGCCGCGCTCGCCGAGTTCGCCGCCGCCGACGCCCATCCGACCGCGCGCCGCGCCGCCGAGGTGAGCCTGTGGCTCGTCGCCGGACGGCTGTGGTGCCTCGCCGCCGCGCCGCTGCTCGCGGTGCACGTCACCGGCGACCCGCGGGCGGGACTCGCGGCGCTGCTCGTGCCGATCGCGTTCGGGTACGCGCGGCTGTGCGCCGGCGGGTACGGCCGGGCCGTGGCGGCCCGGGACCGCGGCCTGCTCCTGGCCTTCGGCGCGGTGCTGTTCGCCGCCGCCGCGCTCGTCGGGGCCTCCCTGTTCACCACAGGCGGCGCCGCCCCGGCCGCGGGCGTCGTCGAGGCGCGGCTCGCCGCCGGAAGCGATGGCGCGGCGACGGTGGCCGCGCCCGAGGAGACGGCCCTGTCCGGCCCGGTCACCGCGGCGCTCTGGTCGGCCGCCGCCGCGCTCGCGGCCGTCCCGCTCGCGTACGCGGTTCGCGTCGCCACCGCCCGGTGGCACGGCGACCCGGGCGCGACCCGCGCCACGCTCACCCTCGTCGAGCCGCGCGGCCGTCCGCTCCCCGAGGACGTGATGCCCTCGCCGGACCTCGACGAGCAGGTGCGCCACGCCTTCACGCTGTCCCGCGGGGTGGTGCTCGTGTACGTCGACGAGAGCGGCCCGCGCGCGCTCCCGGTCGACGCGGTCGCCGGGGTGACCGACACCGGGGAGATCCGCCTCACCGTCGCCGACGAGGCCCGCCAAGCGGCCGAACGGGACCCGCGGGTCACCGTCCACGTCACCGACCCGGCGGGCGGCCGCCTGTGGGCCGAGGTGCGCGGGGTGGCCTTCGCGGACGGGGAGGAGGCGGTCCTCCGCGTCACCCCGACGCAGGTGACCGTGGGCGAGTATCCCGGCCGTCACCAGGAGCGGGCGGCGATCCGGGGCTGACCTCGCGTCCGCCGCTGTGCGGAGCGGCCGTGCGGCGCTCACGCTCGCCATGCCGGTCACCGGCCACATCGGCATGGTCGCGAGGCGGGGTCGGACTTGCCGGTTGTGTCCGCATCGTCGGCCGGACGATGGCCGCGTCCGGCCGAAGTGCCCGGGGTCGTCCCCGGCGACAGGACCTCCGGCGATCGCCGGGAGCGGGTGGTTGTCAGGGATGACCTCGTCTACGGCCGCGTCTTCCGGCCAGGCTGACGGCCTCGGTCACGCCCGCCCTGCCGTACCGGGGAGGCCGGGATCGTCTGACCACGATCAGGCGCCCGCACGAGCCGATGGCGTCCGGGCGAGGGTGGGGCGGGACGCGGGGAGCCGGCCGTGCTCCCGCGGCATGCTGTGGCCTGCCACCGGTCGTCGGCCGTCCCGAAAGTTTCGGCCGATGCGCCGCCCCGGGCGAGGCACGTGCGGCTTCGCCGTGCCCGTTACCGCGTGGCCTCGGCGGTGCCGCGGACGGCGCGTCTTCGTTGCGTTCCGGCGACTTACCCGACACGTTTGCCGCAAAGGCCTAGGAGTTGTTTGGTTGCGGTATAACCGGGGGACGACCGGGGAGGCGTGATGCGGGACTCCGACAGGACCCGGCCGGCGGGACGAGCCATGGCACGGCGGCTCTTCGAGCAGGTCCGCTCCCACTATTTCGGGCTGCCGTCGGCCGCCCGGCGGGCGATCGGCGTGGGCGTGCTGCTCGGGGCGCTCGCCCTGGCCCTCGCGTTCGGCTGGTCGCCGTTCACCACCCTCATCGTCACCGTGCTGCTGCTCGGCTACGGCGCGCTGGCGATGCGGTTCCCCCGCGGTGCCGCGACCGTGCTCGTGGTGGCCGCCTGGACGTGGCTCGTGCTCGCCATGGTGTGGACGACCGCCGAGCCGCCCGCGCTCGCCGGGCTGCTGCTGCTCGGCCCGCTCGCCGGGTGCGTCGCCCACCTGATCCGCTGGGTGCCGCCGTGGGCGACCACGCTCGTCGCCCTGCTGCCCGGCGCCCTGCTCACCGTGGCCGCCGGGGTCGGGCTGCTCGCCGCCACCGTGGCCCTGTGGGGCGCCTGCGGCTCGGCCGCCGTGGCCCTGGCGTACCGGTTCATGAAGGCCCGCGACGTGCGCGCGGTGCTCGCGGCCCGGGAGCGGCCCGAGCCGGTCCGGGTGCGCGCCCGTGAGGCGGTGCCGCAGCGCCCCGGGCAGGCCGACGGCGGCGCCCCGCCGAAGATCACGGTGGAGGAGGCGCTCGCCGAGCTCGAGGGCATGATCGGCCTGGAGCCGGTGAAGGAGCAGGTGCGGTCGATCGCCGCCTCGATCGAGGCGTCCCGGCTGCGCGCCGAGGCCGGGTACGCCACCGAGCCGCCGATGCGGCACTTCGTGTTCGTCGGCCCGCCGGGCACCGGAAAGACGACCGTGGCCCGCACCCTGGCCAAGATATTCTACGCGTTCGGCCTGCTGCGCACCCCGCAGGTGGTGGAGGCGCAGCGCGCCGACCTGGTCGGCGAGTTCCTCGGCGCCACCGCGATCAAGACGAACGAGCTGATCGACCGGGCGCTCGGCGGCGTGCTGTTCATCGACGAGGCGTACTCCCTGATCAACTCCGGGGACGGCCAGCCCGACCGGTTCGGCGCCGAGGCGGTGCAGACCCTGCTCAAGCGCGCCGAGGACGACCGCGACCGGCTCATCATCATCCTCGCCGGCTACGAGAAGGAGATGTCGGCGTTCCTCGCCTCCAACCCCGGCCTGTCCTCCCGGTTCGCCACCCGGGTGCGGTTCCCCACGTACACGCCCGAGGAGCTGCTGGCGATCACCGAGGTGCTGCAGGCGCGGCGCGGCGACGTGCTCGCCCCGGACGCCCGGCCCGCGCTGCTCGCCCGGTACGAGGACGTGCACCGCCGCGGCCTCGTCGACGAGCTGGGCAACGCCCGGTTCGTGCGCACCCTGGTCGAGGCCGCGGCGCAGGCCCGGGACGTGCGCGTGGTGAGCGCGGGCGGCACCCCGACCCGCGAGGAGCTGGTCACCACCACGGTCGAGGACGTCGCCAAGGCGTTCGACGAGATCACCGCCCGGTTCCGCGGCTACCGGCGCATCCCCTCGCTGGAGGAGGCGCTCGCCGACCTCGACCGCATGGCCGGGCTGGAGCCGGTGAAGCGGCAGGTGCACGCGATCACCGCCCAGCTCCGGGTGGCCCGGATGCGCGAGGAGCAGGGCCTGCCGGTGCAGACCCAGATGCGGCACTTCGTGTTCACCGGCCCGCCGGGCACCGGCAAGACCACGGTGGCCCGCATCCTCGGCCGCATCTTCGCCGCGCTCGGCCTGCTCGCCCGCCCCGACGTGGTCGAGGCGCAGCGCGCCGACCTCGTCGGCCAGCACCTCGGCGCCACCGCGATCAAGACGAACGAGCTGATCGACCGCGCGCTCGGCGGGGTGCTGTTCATCGACGAGGCCTACAGCCTGGTCAACACCGGGTACACCGGCGGCGACGCGTTCGGCACCGAGGCGGTGCAGACCCTGCTCAAGCGGGCCGAGGACGACCGCGACCGGCTCGTCATCATCCTCGCCGGGTACGAGCGCGAGATGGACCGGTTCCTCGCCACCAACCCCGGCCTCGCCTCCCGGTTCAACCAGCGCATCGCGTTCCCCTCGTACACGCCCGAGGAGCTCACCGCCATCGCCGAGCTGCTCGCCGAGCAGGCCGGGGACCGGTTCGACGAGCAGGCCCGCCGCGACCTCGCCGAGGTGTTCACCTGGGTGTGCGCCGAGGGCCTGATCGACGGGCTCGGCAACGGCCGGTTCGCCCGCTCGCTGTTCGAGCGCGCCGCGATGCGCCGCGACGTACGGCTCGCCGCGCAGGACACCCCGGCCACCCCGGCCGAGCTCACCACGATCACCAGCGCGGACGTGCGCGGCGCGGTGGAGGAGCTCGCCGGCCGCTGACCGTCAGCGCGGGGCGGCGCGGAGGAACGGCGGCGGCGGGGTCGCCTGGTGCGCCACCGGCGGCGGCCGGTGGTGCGGGTCGCGGTCCGGCATCTCGGTGGCGAGCGTGTGGATGAGCGCGGCGGCGAGCGCCGTGCGCTCCACCATGCCCTCGATGCTGATGTGCTCGCGCCGGGAGTGCGCGCCGTCGCCCACCGCGCCGAACCCGTCGAGCACCGGGATGCCCGCGGCGGCCGCGAAGTTGCCGTCGCTCGCCCCGCCCACCGAGCACTCCCGCAGCTCCACGCCCATCTGCGCGGCGAGGTCCCGGGCCATGGCGAACAGCCGCGCGGTGGCCGGGCTGCGCTCCATCACCGGCCGGTTCCACCCGCCGGTGACCCGCAGCGTGGCCCGGGAGTTCCGCGGCCGCAGCCCGGCGAGCGCGGCGTCGATCCGGGCCGCCTCCTGCCAGGTGCGCACTCGCACGTCGACCACGGCCCGCGCGGATCCGGCGATCACGTTCGCCCGGGTGCCGCCGGTCACCGTGCCGACGTTCACGCTCGTCCCGGCGGCGAGGTCGGTGAGCCGGTGCAGCGCGAGCACCGCGTGCGCGAGCTCCTCCACCGCGCTCACCCCCTTCTCCGGGTCGAGCCCGGCGTGCGCCTCCACCCCGGTGATCTCCACGCTGAACACGCCGACGCCCTTGCGCTCGGTCTTCAGCGCGCCGCCCGCGCTCGCCTCGAACACCAGCGCCACCGACGCCCGCCGCGCCTCGGCCTCGATCACCGGGCGGGAGAACGGGCTGCCCAGCTCCTCGTCCCCGTTGAGCAGCAGCCGCACCGGCGGCCGGGCGAGCCCCGCCGCGTCCAGCGCGCGCAGCGCCCAGATCGCCTGCACCAGCCCGGCCTTCATGTCGAACACGCCCGGGCCGGTGGCGCGGTCCCCGTCCACCCGGAACGGCCAGGTGGCCAGCGTCCCGGCGGGCCAGACCGTGTCGTAGTGGCACAGCAGCAGCACCGGCGCCGTCTCCGGCACGCCGCCGCCGGCGTTCGGCCGGCCCGGATAGTCGTGCAGCCGCACGTCCCCGTGCTCCCCGCCCGGCACGGTACGGCTCGCCGCGGGGGCGCCGAGGCGCGCGTGGAGGAGCTCGTCCAGCCACGCCAGCCCGGCCTCGAGCAGGGCCCGGTCGGTGGAGGGCGTCTCGATGCCGACGAACGCGGCGAGATCGTCGAGCATCTCGGCGCGATGGGCGCTCACCCAGGAGCGCAGCTCCGGCACGTTCACCGGGGGCGTCCTCCGTTCCTGCGTGGGGGTGGCGCTGGACGGCGGCGACGAAGCGCCGCCGCAAGGCCGCCGGGCCGGGCGAGGCGGCGGCACACCTGAATGATCCCCCATCTGGGCATACGGCGCACCAGGTGTGGTCAGGGTAGGGCAGACCGGACTCGGCCTCCTCGGCCGCCCCGGCCGTCCGTCCCGCGCCGCCGCCCACCCGCCGTCAGGCACGCCACGGCACGCCGTACGGGAGCGAAGCCGTACATCGCCCGGTTTCGGACGCTCGGTGGTCGGGTGATAACGCTCTGTAGCAGGATTGGAGCGCCTGTCCGCTCGAGAAAGGCTGACCATCACATGCACGCGCAGATATTCGCCCGGCCGGGCCGGGCCGTCCGGCGCTCCGGCGCCCCGGCGGCGCGCCCCGCCTCCCGGGCGCTCCTGATCGTCCTCGCCGCGGTGCTCGCCGCGTCGGGCTGCGGGAGCGGCGGCGGGGGAGAGGAGGCGGGCGACTCCGCCTCGGTGAACGGCCTGGTGGCCTACGACATCAACCCGATGCCGCGGGAGAAGGTCAAGGAGGGCGGCACCCTGCGGTGGGGGCTCACCGAGCTGCCCAGCCAGTGGAACCAGAACCACGTCGACGGCAACCTCGCCGTGGTGGAGAAGGTGATCAGCGCGGTCATGCCACGGCCGTTCCTCTCCGACCACCGCGGTGAGATCACCAACAACCCCGACTACGTCACCGCGGCCGAGGTCACCGAGACCGAGCCGCGCCAGGTGGTCACGCTCACCCTCAACCCCAAGGCGAAGTGGTCCGACGGCACGCCCATCACCTGGCGCGACTACCAGGCCCAGTGGCAGGCGATGAACGGCCGCAACACCGCCTACCGCGCCGCCTCCACCGTCGGGTACGCCGACATCGAGAAGGTGGCGCGCGGCGAGAACGACCACCAGGTGGTGATCACCTTCGCCACGCCGTTCACCGACTGGCGCTCGCTGTTCACCCCGCTCTACCCGAGCTCGACCAACAGCAGCCCGGACGCGTTCAACAACGCCTGGCTGAACGCGATCCCGGTCACCGCGGGCCCGTTCAAGCTCGGCGGGTTCGACCGCGCGGCCCGGTCGGTCACGCTGGTCCGCGACACCAACTGGTGGGGCGCCGAGGCCCGGCTCGACCGGATCGTGTTCCGCGGGCTCGACGGCGGCCGCCTGGTGAGCGCGGCCACCGCGGGCGAGCTCGACGTCGCCGAGCTCGGCCCGGCCGTCGCCGACCACCAGCGGGTCAAGAGCGCGCCGAACATGGTGGTCCGCCAGGCCGCGGGCACCGACTACCGCCAGCTCACCCTCAACGGCGAGAGCCCCGCACTCGCCGACGTGAAGGTGCGCCAGGCGATCGCGCTGGGCGTGAACCGGGAGGCGCTCGCCCAGTCCGGCCTGCAGGGCCTCGACTGGCCGGCCGTGCTGCTCAACAACCACTTCTTCCTCGCCACCCAGGCCGGCTACCGCGACGGCGCGGGCGAGCTGGGCACCTACGACCCGGCGAAGGCCGAGAAGCTGCTCGACGAGGCGGGCTGGGCGAAGAAGGGCGACGTGCGCGTCAAGGACGGCAGGCAGCTGCGGCTGCGCTACGTGGTGCCGTCCGGGCTGCAGCTCGCCCGGTCCGAGGCCGAGCTGGTCAGGCGCGCGCTCCAGCAGATCGGCATCCAGGTCGACGTGAAGACCGTGCCGAGCGACGAGTTCTTCACCGGCTACGTCATCCCCGGCAAATTCGACCTCGCGTCGTTCTCGTACGTCGGCACGCCGTTCCCGATCAGCCGGGTGCACGGCCAGTACGCCAACGCGGCCGAGGGCGACCGGCAGTGGAACGCCAACCTCGGCCGCATCGGCAGCGCGGAGATCGACGCGGAGATGCGCAAGGCGCTCACCGCGCTCGACCCGGTCGACGCGCGCGCCCACGCCAACGCCGCCGACCGGCTCATCTGGCAGGCGGTGAACGTGCTCCCGCTCTACCAGCGCCCGCAGAGCGTGGCGGTGCGCACCACCGTCGCCAACGTCGGCGCCCGCGGCCTGTACGACCTGCGCTACCAGGACATCGGGTTCACCGAGTGATCCTTCCGGGCGGCCGGGGCCGCGGGCCTCACCGCACCAGGGTGAACCGCACCCGGTCGCCGGGGCGCAGCTGGGCCACGGCCGGCAGGTCCGCGGACGCGACCACGCCGATCACCGGGTAGCCGCCGGTCGGGGGATGGTCGGCGAGGAACACGATCGGGAGGCCGTCCGGCGGCACCTGGATCGCCCCGCCGACCATGCCCTCGCTCGGCAGCTCGCCGTCCCGCGCCCGGCGCAGCGCCGCGCCGCGCAGCCGTACCCCGACCCGGTTGCTGTCCGGGCTCACCGTGTACGGCCCGGCGCACAGCGCGGCGAGCGCGTCGGGCGCGAACCAGTCGTCCCGCGGCCCGGGCAGCACCCGCAGCACCGGCTCGGCCGGCACCGGCCGCGGCGGCACCTGGTCGACCGCGATCGGGCCCAGCGGCCCGTCCCGCCCGATCGGCAGCACCGAGCCCGCGGCGAGCGGCGCCGGGCCGAGCCCGGAGAGCGAGTCGCTCGCCCGGCTGCCGAGCACCGGCTCGACCGCGATGCCGCCCCGCACCGCGAGATAGGTGCGCAGCCCGCGCCACGGCATGCCGATCCGCACGTGGTGCCCGGCGGGCACCCACAACGGCGCGTACATGCCCGCGGGCCGCCACCGGCCGCCGTCCCCCACCTCGACCGGGCACGGCGCCCCGGTCACCGCGATCCACGCCCCGCAGGAGAACCGCAGCACCGCGCCGCCGAAGGTGAACTCGATGCCCGCGTGCCCCTCCGGGTTGCCGACGAGCCGGTTGGCGAGCCGCAGCGCGGGCCCGTCGGCCGCCCCGGACCGCGGCACCCCCAGGTGCGCGTACCCCGGCCGCCCCAGGTCCTGCACGGTCGCGTACGGGCCGGGGACCACCACCTCGAGCACGCCCCTGATCTCGTCCATGGAGGTGTCCACTCACGCCGCCTCGAACCGCACCCGGGTGCCCGGCCGCAGCACCGACGGCGGGTCGGCGGCGGGGTCCCACACGCGCATCTCGGTACGGCCGAGCAGCCGCCAGCCGCCCGGCGAGGCCGACGGGTAGACCGCGGTGTACGGCCCGGCGACCGCCACCGACCCGGCGGGCACGCAGGTGCGCGGCGTCGGCAGCCGCGGCACCCGCAGCGCCGGGTCGAGCCCGGTGAGGTAGGCGAACCCGGGCGCGAAGCCCAGCCAGCCCACCACCAGCTCGCTCGCGGTGTGCCGGGCGATCACCTCGTCCACGGTGAGCCCGGCGAGCTCGGCCACCTCGGCGAGGTCCGCGCCGTCGTACACCACCGGGATCACGACCACCTCGCCGTCGCCGCCCGCGTCGTCGTCCGGCCGCTCCCGCGCCTCGGCGACCAGGTCCGCCAGCAGCGCGGCGAGCCGGCCCAGGTCGCCGCCCGGCGCGACGACGAGCAGCGTCTCCGGGCCGGGCACGATCTCGGTCACCTCGGGCGGCCGCCGGGAGCGCAGCAGCCCGTCGAGCCGGTGCGACAGCCGCAGCGAGCCGGTCTCCACGAGCAGCGCGTGCTCGCCGGTCCTGCGGATGCCCGCGCCCTCGCGCATCTTCGCCCTCACACGTTCGTCCTCACACGAACGCCCGCAACGTGACCCCGGCCGCGAGCAGCGACTCGCGCACCGCCCGCGCGAGCCGTACCGCGCCGGGGGTGTCGCCGTGCACGCAGATCGACCGCGCGTCCACCCGGACCCGGCTGCCGTCCACCGCGACCACCTCGCCGGTGGTGGCCATGCGCACCGCCCGCTCGGCCACCTCGTCCGGGTCGTGCAGCACCGCGCCCGGCTCGCGGCGGGAGACGAGCGTGCCCTCGGGGGTGTAGGCGCGGTCGGCGAAGCACTCGGCGACCGTGGTCACGCCGTGCCGCTCGCCCACCTTGTGCACCACCGACCCGGGCAGGGTGAGCACCGGCAGGCTGGAGCGGTACTCGGCCACCGCGGTGACCAGCGCCTCGGCCTGCTCGGCGTCCCGGCACACCCGGTTGTACAGCGCGCCGTGCGGCTTGACGTAGGCGACCTCGCCGCCCATCGCCCGCGCGATGCCGTCCACCGCCGCGAGCTGGTAGAGGATCTCCGCGCGCAGCTCCTCGGGGTCGACGTCCATCTCCCGCCGCCCGAACCCGGCCAGGTCGCGGTAGGACACCTGGGCCCCGATCGCCACCCCCCGCTCCAGGGCGGCGGCGCAGGTGCGCCGGATGGTGAGCGGGTCGCCCGCGTGGAACCCGCAGGCGATGTTCGCGCTCGTCACCACGTCGAGCAGGGCCTCGTCGTCGCCGAGACGCCAGATCCCGTACCCCTCGCCGAGATCGGCGTTCAGATCAATGATCATTGGGCTTCACTCCGGATCGGTTCGCCTCGGCCGCTGCGGGCGCGCGCGGCACCCTCAATCCTAGGAAGCCCTCCGGGGGCGCGTCCCCTTGCCGGGAGCGTTCCAATGCGCGAACCCCAGGGCCTCGCGTGCCGCAGGCGGTGCCGTACCGCGATCTAGAGGGGCGGGTCGGGCAGGTCGGCGATCTCGTCGAGCGCGGCGATCAGCTCGTCCGGGTGGTCGCCGATCCGCTCGGCGATCTCGATGAGCACGTGCAGCACGTCGTGCCGGTCGTGGCCGAGGTCGAGCAGCCGCTGCGCGGCGTCCCACAGCTGCGGCGGCTCGCCGTCCCACAGCCGCTTGGCGATCTCCTCGTGCCAGGCGAGGTGCTCGTGCAGGTCGGGGCGGTGCCGCTCCTCGAGGTGGTCGAGCTCGATGAGGATGCGCCGGTCGGCCTCGTCCGCCGGGTTGAGCCGGTCGAGGATCACCGTGCCGCGCACGCCCTCCAGGTACGGGAACGCGAAGGCGCGGCGGGCGAGCGCGGACAGGTCCTTGTCCGGCAGCAGGCGCTGCACCAGGGAACGGTCGAGGCCGAACGTGGTCGGGTCCCGGTACGCCTCGGTGAACTTCGCCGTCGCCTCCCACACCGCGTCCAGGGTGGCCCGGACCGCGTGCTCGGGCAGGCCCATGCGGGGCGCGGCGAACCGCACCCACGCGGCGAGCACGTGCGGCATCGCCTCCTGCTCGGCCGGGCTGAGCAGCACCTTGCGCGGCAGCCAGTCGAGCAGGAACGTCTCGCACTTGGTCGGGCTCACCCGCAGCGGCCGCCCGAAGTCCTGGTCGCAGCCGTAGTCGATGATGTGGTCGGCGCACCGGGAGGCCGCCGACGGGTCGGACAGCTGCTCGGCCGCGTCCGAGGCGAGGAACTCGGCGGCGAGCATCGCCCGCCGCTCCCGGTTGTACGGGGCCTCGCTGTACAGCGGCGCGGGCCGCTTGCGCCCCGGCGGCAGCGCCTTGACCCGGGCCCGGGCGAACGCGTGGTAGGTGCGGTAGCTGTCGCTCACCGGGTACGGCCGGCCCCGGCCGCCCGACTCCCGGGTGGCCTTCATCGCGACCTCGAGCAGCGCCCGCGCCTGCTGCGGCTCGAGCGGCTCGAACCGCAGCATCGGGTTCGCCTCGGCCTCCGCGCGGGCCTGCTCCAGCAGCTTGTCCACCTGCGAGGAGACCCAGGCGTCGCGGGCCATGCCGCGCAGGTTGTAGTCGACCACCACCACGAGGGCGTGCGGGTCCTCGGTCGGCGGGGTGTTCGGGTCGCTCAGCGCGTCCTCGCCCCGGTAGGCGAAGGTGCACACCACCGTGTCCTGGTCGCCGTAGGCGTCCCGGGAGACGAAGCACTCCACGGGCTTGACCGCGCCCACCCGCTCGACCCAGCGCGGCCGGGCGACCTTGGACTCCATGAGCGCCAGCGCCGCGCCCTCCGCCTTCGCCGCCTGCCGGGAGGTGCCGAGGTAGGCGATCGTGATCAACAGGGTGAGCGCCGCCGGGGTGCCCGCCTTGGCCGCGTAGTCCACCAGCCCCTCGCCGAGCACCTGCTCCACGTCGCCGCCGCGCACCCGCTGCCCCCACCACGCGCCGAGCATGTCGGAGACCATCAGCTCGGCGTCGAGCGGACTGCGTACGGCGAGCAGCTCGCGGGCCGCGACCAGCATCTCGGCGAACACCGCTTCGGGCGACTCGGGCCCCGGTGCCCGGTACCGATGCCGATGCGGGTCGCTCACGAGACCTCCCGCTCCGTCGACCGCTGTGCGTTGGCTCGCTCGCTCACCCGTCCACCTTCTCGCATTCCGGCCGCGAGTGCCGCGCGGAACGCGGGACGGTAACCGTTACGAAATGAGATCGGATAGCGGAACATGTCTGACGGCCGGGTCCGGCCGCCTCGCCGCGCCCCGCGCCGGGGCGCCCGGCCCGCCGTCCGGTCCGTGCGACGCCGAGAGGGCAGGCCGCCCCATTCAAACACGCGCCCGGGCGGCGCCGGAGGCGATCGCGCCGGCGGGGCCGCCCGGCCGCCGGGCGCGTGCCGCGGCTCCGCGAGGTATTCGTTCCATGACTTTCCGCGCGGCTGGCGACC
Source organism: Thermopolyspora flexuosa (assembly GCF_006716785.1). Lineage (NCBI taxonomy): Bacteria > Bacillati > Actinomycetota > Actinomycetes > Streptosporangiales > Streptosporangiaceae > Thermopolyspora > Thermopolyspora flexuosa. The sequence continues at coordinate 1,401,235 of NZ_VFPQ01000001.1, forward strand.
CTCGCCGCCCGGACGTGCGAAGCTGGTCCCATGCGCATCCAGGTCGCCCAGCAGCCCGAGGCCGACGACCTGCTCGGCCGCGATCCGTTGGCGCTGCTCATCGGCATGCTCCTCGACCAGCAGGTTCCCATGGAGAGGGCGTTCTCCGGACCGTACACGATCGCCGTACGCCTAGGTCGCGATCATATCTCTGGGCTGGACTCGCACGAGATCGCCGCATACGATCCGGAGGCATTCGCCGAGCTGCTCGCGCGCAAGCCCGCGGTGCACCGGTACCCCAAGGCGATGGCGCAGCGGATCCAGCGGCTGGCCGCGTACATCGTCGACCACTACGGCGGCAAGGCGGAGGCGATCTGGGCGGACGCGGCCGACGGCGGCGAGCTGCTGCGCCGCCTGGAGGCGCTGCCGGGCTTCGGCAGGCAGAAGGCCCAGATCTTCGTGGCGCTGCTGGGCAAGCGGCTGGGCGTCGGCCCGCCCGGCTGGCGTGAGGCGGCCGGGCCGTACGGGGAGGAGGGTGTGTATCGGTCGGTGGCCGACGTGGTCGACGCCGAGAGCCTGGCGAAGGTTCGTCAGGCCAAGCGGGAGGCCAAGCAGGCCATCAGGAAGTAGGCTGATCTTGCGGCGTACGGCGGGCGTGATTCTGACGCGACCTGACAGGATGCGTTGACCGCATGGCGGCCGGGACTTCCGTCCGCGTATGCCCATCGCCGATGATGTAGGGCAGGTCCAACCCTGCCAAGAACCACAGTTATGGAGATGTGCCTCGTGGGAGACCCTGGCACGCGACGGAGGTGCCGACCATGAGTGCGGAGACCTCCGTTCCCCCTCCCGAGTCGGGTGTGGACATCTCGGATTCCGCTCTGCTGAGGGGCATCACGGCGGAGGCCCCCTTCGCCTTCGCCGTCTTCGACGTCGAGGGCCGTTTCCAGCGTGTGAACGAGGCCTTCACCGACCTCACCGGACTGCCCGTGGACCGGCACATCGGGCGGCTGCCCGAGGAGTTCCTGCCGGCGGACCTCGCGGCGGTGATGTCCGGTGCGGTGCGCAGGGTGGTCGAGGAGGACCGCCCGGTGACCGACGGTGACGTCCGCACGCGCCTGAGCGGCGGGGAGACCCGGCACTGGTCGCTGGTTTTCTTCCCGGCCCGGGACGAGGGCCGGCTGATCGGCGTGGGCATGTTCGGCTCGGACGTCACCGAGCGGCAGCGGCAGGAGGACGAGCTGCGCCGCAACGAGGAGCGCTACCGCTCCCTGGTGGAGTCCCAGCAGCAGCTCGTGTGGATCACCAAGCCCAGCGGCGCGGTGGAGGAGGACGCCCCGCAGTGGCGGGCGGTCACCGGGCAGGGTCTGGAGGAGTACTTCGCCCACGGCTGGCTCGGCGCGGTGCATCCGGAGGACCGGCCGGGCACCGAGGAGGCGTGGCGCGAGGCGCTGCGCGGCCGCACGATGTTCGAGTGGAGCTACCGGGTGCGCACCCGGGCGAGCGGCTACCGCTACTTCGAGGTGCGCGCGGTGCCGATCGTGCGGCACGGCAGGGTCGTCGAGTGGGTGGGCGCCAACACCGACGTGACCGCGCAGCGCGAGGCCGAGGAGATGCGCGGCAGGCTCACCGACCAGCTCGGCGCGGCGGCGCTGCGCACCGCCCGGCTGCAGGGCGCGACCGCGATGCTCGCCGAGGCGCTCACCGTCGAGCAGGTCGTCCAGGTGATCATCGACGTGGGCCGTACCGCGCTCGCCGCCGACCGGTCGGCGGTCGCGCTGCTCGACCCCGACCGCACCACGCTGCGGCTGATCAGCGGCGGCGGCATCCCCGACCTGCAGGGCATCTCCGGTGACGAGATCCCGCTCGACCACACGAACGTGCTGACCATGGCGGTGAACAGCCGCCGCCCGGTGTTCGCCGAGTCGCCGGAGCACCTGCGCCAGCAGCTCGCCGACGCCGGCGCCGACGAGAGCGTGATCAAGGCGGTGCTCTCCAGCGACGAGCGCGCCTGGGTGGGCCTGCCGCTGCTCGCCGCGGGACGGGCGCTGGGCGCGCTGCGGTTCTCGTTCACCCGGACCCAGAAGATCTCCCCGGAGGACGGGGTCTTCCTCGAGGCGCTCGCCGGTCAGTGCGCCCTCGCGGTGGAGCGGGCGACGCTGTTCGAGCGCGAGCACTCCACCGCCGAGACGCTGCAGCGCAGCCTGCTGCCCGACCGCCTGCCGGTGGTCAACGGCCTGGTGCTCGCGCAGCGGTTCCGCTCCGGCAGCCGCCACGTGCAGGTCGGCGGCGACTGGTACGACGCGTTCGTGCTGCAGGACGGCCGGGTGGCGGCCGTCGTCGGCGACGTGATGGGCAAGGGCGTGAAGGCCGCCGCGGGCATGGGCCGGATCCGCAACGCGGTGTGCGCCCTCGCGCTGACCAACCCGCCGCCCGCCGCGGTGCTCACCGGCCTGGACCGGGTGTTCGAGGCGACCGAGGAGGAAGAGCAGGTCACCACCCTCGCCTACATGATCGTCGAGCCGGGCACCGGGGAGGGCACGCTCGCCCTCGCCGGGCACCCGCCGCCGCTGCTCGTGTCCCCGCAGGGCACGCCGATGCTGTGCGACGCGGAGGCGGGCACCCCGCTGGGGTTCCCGACGAGCCGTCGCCAGTTCCGGTTCTCGGTGCCGCCGGGGCACACCGCGGTGCTCTACTCGGACGGGCTCGTGGAGAACCGCAAGCGCGGCTTGGACGCGGGTCTGGCGGAACTTTGCTCAGTTGTGACCGAGGCGCCACCCGAGGTTGTCACCAGCCCGCACATGCTGCTCGACTTCCTGGTGGATCGCATGCTGGCGGGGTATGAACAGGACGATGATGTAACTGTGTTGGCCGTCCATGTCCCTCCGACCACGAAGAGTGACTGAATGAAACAGTCATAACGGTTGCTTTCGGGTATCGGTGACCCGGTTGCGTACGCACTACTGCCTCCGTCGGCCTAGGGTGGATGACAACCGACGGGAGGCGGCCGTGCCACGCGGGGTGTCGTGCCAGAATGCTGAGCAGGTGCGTCGCGGTTCGAGCGGCCTCACCACCTGGGTCCATCTTCGCCATGCGTTGTTCGAGAGGTGTTCGTGTCGCCTGCAAGTTCGACTCGCTCGAAGCCAACAGAGCTGAACGAGCCCGTCATTCAGCGACTGATCGAGCGTGGGCGCTCGCAGGGTTTCCTCGAGTCTGAGGATGTTCGTAAGGCCTTCGAGGAGGCGGACATCCCGCTGTCGCACGCCGCTCAGTTCCTCCGCAACCTCAGCAAGGAGGGTGTGACCGTCGTGGTGACCGCCGCCGACGCCGCCGCGCCCAAGCGGTCGCGGAGCTCGAGCAAGCGTCGGTCCACCACGTCCACGCGGTCCACCACGACCACGAGGCGGTCGAAGACCGCCGCGGCGGCCGCCAAGGAGCAGCCCGACACGGTCACCGCGGTGGTGAGCGACGCGGATTCCGCCTCCGGCACCAAGTCGGCGGCGAAGTCCACCGCCAAGTCGACGAGGTCCACGGCGAAGTCGACCACGAAGTCGAGCGCGAAATCGACCACCAAGTCGGCGGCGAAGTCCACCGCGAAGAAGGAGACCGCGAAGAAGACGGCCGAGAAGCCGGCGACCAAGTCGACCCGGAAGAAGGCCGAGACCACGCCGGCGGCCGCGAAGATCGACGCCAAGACCTCGCTCGACCTGCCCGAGGACGAGGTCGATCTCGACCTCGACGCCGACCTCGAGGCGGACCTCGACCTCGACCTGGACGACGTGGTCGAGGACGTCGACGTCGACCTCGACCTGGAGGACGAGGACGAGGACGACGAGCCGAAGTCGTCGAAGCCGGACGAGGACGTCGACGAGGAGGTCCTCATCCTGTCCGACGACGATGACGACGCGCCCTCCGCCCAGGTCGCCGCGGCCGGCGCCACCGCCGACCCGGTGAAGGACTACCTCAAGCAGATCGGCAAGGTCCCGCTGCTCAACGCCGAGCAGGAGGTCGAGCTCGCCAAGCGGATCGAGGCCGGCCTGTTCGCCGAGGAGCAGCTCAACAAGGAGGGCGACAAGCTCCCGCCCGACGTACGCGCCGAGCTGGAGTGGATCGCCGAGGACGGCCGGCGGGCCAAGAACCACCTGCTGGAGGCGAACCTCCGCCTCGTGGTGTCGCTCGCCAAGCGGTACACGGGCCGCGGCATGCTCTTCCTCGACCTGATCCAGGAGGGCAACCTCGGCCTCATCCGCGCGGTGGAGAAGTTCGACTACACCAAGGGCTACAAGTTCTCCACGTACGCCACCTGGTGGATCCGGCAGGCGATCACCCGGGCCATGGCCGACCAGGCGCGCACCATCCGCATCCCGGTGCACATGGTCGAGGTGATCAACAAGCTCGCCCGGGTGCAGCGGCAGATGCTGCAGGACCTCGGCCGCGAGCCGACCCCGGAGGAGCTGGCCAAGGAGCTCGACATGACCCCCGAGAAGGTCGTCGAGGTCCAGAAGTACGGCCGCGAGCCGATCTCGCTGCACACCCCGCTCGGCGAGGAGGGCGACAGCGAGTTCGGCGACCTCATCGAGGACTCCGAGGCGATCGTCCCGGCGGACGCGGTCAGCTTCACGCTGCTGCAGGAGCAGCTCCACTCGGTGCTCGACACGCTGTCGGAGCGCGAGGCGGGCGTGGTCTCGATGCGGTTCGGCCTCACCGACGGCCAGCCCAAGACGCTGGACGAGATCGGCAAGGTCTACGGCGTGACCCGCGAGCGCATCCGGCAGATCGAGTCGAAGACCATGTCGAAGCTGCGCCACCCGTCGCGGTCGCAGGTGCTGCGCGACTACCTCGACTGATCTTGCGACGTCCCGGCTCGGCACCCGCCACGGCGCGGTGCCGGGCCGGCCGTGCTCGCTCGCCTTCCCGCGCCGTCCGGCGCGGTGCCCGTCGCGTGCCGCTCACGCGGCCGTGCCCGCCGGTGCCGCGCTTGCGGTATGAGGTCACGCTGCGCACCCGATCGGTAACCGTGTCGCCTCGGCGCCCAGGCGTGCCCACGCGAAAGCCTCGCCGGGCAGGCGAGTCACCGTGGTCGCGCCGGGCGGCCCCGGGCTCGTCCTTCGCCGGTGGCCTCCAGGCCTGTGCGGCGGCGATGGAACGGTCGAATACGGGACGCCGTGCCGTACCGGGTGCCTCCGGCCGGTTGCGGGCATCGTGCCCGCTTCCGGGAGGTCCTGCGGGGGCCGCAGGGGATGGGCGTGCTGGGCCGCGAAGGGCCTCGGGGCGGGCCCGCTCGGCCGGCGCGGAAGGACGACATGTCCGCCTCGCCGAGGAGCCACCTCGGCATGCCTTCGGACGGTCGCAGAGGCCGGGTACGGGCGTGCGACCGGAAAAGGGGATACCCGGGGGAGAGCCCGGGCGGCCCGCCGCGCCTACGGGCCCGCTGAACGGCCCTCAGCGTGCGTGACCCGGCCGGGGGACGGGGAAGGCGTCCCCGCCCTCGCGTACGCGCACCGCAGGCGGCTCTGGGCCGCGTACGGACGCGTGCGCCGCGGAGCGGGGGACCGGCCGGGGTGGTTCCGGTGTCCGGGAACGCCCGCGAGAGCCGCCGGGCAACGCCCATCGGCCCTCGTCGGGAAACACGCTCCGCGCCCCGCTCACGTCGGAGTGCACCGGACGCGAAGCGTCATGTTCAGGACGGGCGGCCGGGCGCCGGCCCGACCGCGCCGTCGGGTTCGCTCAGCGCTTGCCGCTTGCGGACGGCGACGTCTCGTGAAGCCGGGCCGACTCGTCCTGGATCTCGGCGCCCTTGGCGCGGAGCGCCGCAACGTGCTGACGTCCGTGGTGAGCGCAGAACAGCAGCTCCCCGCCGACCGGCAGGATCGCGCGAATGTAGGCCTGGGCGCCGCAACGGTCGCACCGGTCAAGCGCCGTCAGCGGCTTGGTGGGGGCAAGAGCTCCAGTCACGTATCGCCTTTCGGGTCATTCCCCACTGCCGTGGGGGACTCGGCGTCAGTCACTTGCAACAACATCTAACCGCGCCGGGACGTTCCCAATCACGCCCGCGCTACGCCCAGAGCGGAATGCGGTGAAAAGTGACGAGGAACGCTCCCCGGATCACGCGTTTCCGTGGTCTGCTGGCAAGCTTGTACGCGGCGAGACGACAACAACGCTAAGCTACGCACAAATGTTCGATGCCGGGTACGGCGGTGAACGCGGCCCTCGGAGGCGGCCGCGAGGGCGGCGTCCCGGCCACGGAGTGGGAGTGGGTGTGACCGCAGTCAGCACGGCCCCGGCGCGGGCCACCGATGCGGCGGGCTACACGGCCCGCCACCTATCGGTGCTGGAGGGCCTCGAGGCCGTCCGCAAGCGCCCGGGAATGTACATCGGCTCCACCGACAGCCGTGGTCTCATGCACTGCCTCTGGGAGATCGTGGACAACGCGGTCGACGAGGCGCTCGCGGGCTTCTGCCGGCGCATCGAGGTGGAGCTGTACGCCGACGGCTCCATCGAGGTCCGCGACGACGGCCGCGGCATCCCCGTCGACATCGAGCCCCGAAGCGGCCTGCCGGGCGTCGAGCTCGTCTACACCAAGCTCCACGCCGGCGGCAAGTTCGGCGGCGGCTCCTACACCGCCTCCGGCGGCCTGCACGGCGTCGGCGCCTCGGTCGTCAACGCCCTCTCCTCCCGGCTCGACGTCGAGGTCGACCGGGACGGTCGCACCCACCTGATCAGCTTCCGCCGCGGCGTCCCCGGCGTGTTCGACGGGGACGGCCCCACCGCCAGGTTCAAGAAGAAGTCCGGCCTGCGCGACGGCGGGCCGCTGCCCGACGACCGCACCGGTACCCGGGTGCGGTGGTGGGCCGACAAGCAGATCTTTCTCCCCGACGCCGAGATCTCGCTGGAGGAGATCCACGCCCGGGCCCGGCAGACCGCGTTCCTCGTGCCGGGCCTCACCATCGTGGTGCGCGACTCGCGCGGTGAGGAGCCGGTCGAGGAGGAGTTCCGGTTCGACGGCGGGATCGCCGAGTTCTGCGAGTTCCTCGCCCGCGACGAGGCGATCTGCGACGTGCTGCGGCTGCAGGGCGTGGGGCACTTCCACGAGACCGTGCCCGTGCTCGACGAGCAGGGCCACATGACCACCACCGAGGTGGAGCGCGAGCTCACCGTCGACGTGGCGCTGCGCTGGGGCAAGGGCTACGACACCACGGTGCGCTCGTTCGTCAACGTGATCGCCACCCACAAGGGCGGCACCCACGTGACCGGGTTCGAGCGCGCCCTGGTGCGCACGATCAACGAGCAGCTCCGCGAGTCCCGGCTGCTGCGCAACGGCGACGATCCGGTGCTGAAGGAGGACATCCTCGAGGGCCTCACCGCCGTGGTGACCGTCCGGGTGCCCGAGCCGCAGTTCGAGGGCCAGACCAAGGAGGTGCTCGGCACCTCCGCCGCCACCCGGATCGTCTCGCACGTGGTGAGCCGGGAGCTGAAGGCCGCGTTCGCCACCACCAAGCGGGCCCGCCGGCAGCAGCTGCGCGCCGTGCTGGAGAAGATCGTGGCCGCGGCGAAGGCCCGCATCGCGGCCCGTGAGCAGCGGGACAACCTGCGCCGCAAGAACGCCCTGGAGAGCTCGGCGCTGCCCGCCAAGCTGCTCGACTGCCGCAGCGACGACGTGGACCGCAGCGAGCTGTTCATCGTCGAGGGCGACTCGGCGCTCGGCACCGCGAAGTTCGCGCGCAACAGCGAGTTCCAGGCCCTGCTGCCGATCCGCGGCAAGATCCTCAACGTGCAGAAGGCCTCCATGGCCGACATGCTGAAGAACGCCGAGTGTGCCGCGATCATCCAGGTGGTCGGCGCGGGCTCGGGCCGTACCTTCGACATCTCCCAGGCCCGGTACGGCAAGATCATCCTGATGGCGGACGCCGACGTGGACGGCGCGCACATCCGCTGCCTGCTGCTGACGCTGTTCCACCGGTACATGCGGCCGATGATCGAGGCCGGCCGGGTGTTCGCCGCCGTGCCGCCGCTGCACCGCATCGAGATCCTCAACCCGCCCCGCGGCGGCCAGCGCTACATCTACACCTACTCGGACGCCGAGCTGCACCGCGTGCTCGCCGACCTGGAGCGGCGCGGCAGGCGGTGGAAGGAGCCGGTCCAGCGCTACAAGGGCCTTGGTGAGATGGACGCCGACCAGCTCGCCGAGACCACGATGGACCCCCGGCACCGGGTGCTGCGCCGCGTCAAGATCGAGGACGCGGAGGAGGCGGAGCGCATCTTCGACCTGCTCATGGGCAGCGACGTCGCGCCCCGCCGCGAGTTCATCGTGAAGAACGCCGCCGAGGTCGACCGGGACAACATCGACGCCTGACCCACCCTTGCCCGAGATCGGGCGAACAGTGGTCATCTGGGCGATTGGTCCAATCCTGTCGGGGTAGCTCACTCACCGTGAGACAACCGTGACAGGGGGGAACGATGTCTCAACATCGGGGGCGGAAGCTGTTCGCCGCACTCGCGCTCGCCGCGCTGGCGACCGGGTGCGGGGGCGGCTCCCAGCAGCTGGAGAACGTCGCGGCGACCGAGACGCCCGGCATGGACACCGCGTCCCCGGGGATGACGCCCGGGGCGACGCCACCGGGCACGGAGTCCCCGGGCACGGCGACCCCTGAGGGGCTGGCGGACATCGAGCGGGTGGGCCAGGCCGCGACGGAGGCCGTGCCGGGAGGCACCATCATCGAGATGGACGCCGAAGAGGACGGCAAGGTCTGGGACGTGACCGCCGTCGGCGAGGACGGCACGGCGCAGGCCATGAAGATCGACGCCGAGACCGCGAAGGTGACGGCATCGCCCTCCCCGAAGCCGGACGTCGACAAGGCCAAGGCCCAGGAGCTCGTCGAGGCCGCCAAGATCGACTACAAGCAGGCGGCCGAGAAGATCCTTGGTGAGGTGCCCGGCGGCCGGCTCACCAAGCTCGCGCTCGAGACCGAGGAGGAGAGCGGGAAGGCCGTCTGGACGGGCGAGGTGACCGACGAGCAGGGCGAGACCCGGGAGGTCACGGTCGACGCCGAGACCGGCGACGTGATGCCCGCGCCCGACCAGACCCCGGGCGGCGAGGAGAGCCCGACGAGCCCGGAGGCCACGCCCGAGGAGACCATGGAGCCGGGTCCGGAGGGTCCCGAGGCGAGCCCGTCGTGACGCACGTCGCGCATCGACGGCGGGTGGGCCTCCACCACCGGAGGCCCACCCCCACCCGGCCGCCCCGTCCGCGCGTACGCCGCGGCGGGCGGCCGCATCATGTACGGCCCGGGCCGCCGGTCACTCCGGCTCGTTGCCCGGCCGCCACTTGATGCTGCAGCCCACGCTCGGGTACTGCGGGTCGATCGGCGGCCGTCCCGCGAGCACGGCGTCGGCCGCGGCCCGCAGCGAGGCGCCGGTGACCGGCAGGTCGTTGCCGGGCCGCGCGTCGTCGAGCTGCCCCCGGTACACCAGGCGCAGATCCCGGTCGTAGAGGAAGAAGTCCGGCGTGCACGCCGCCCGGTAGGCCTTGGCGACCTCCTGGGTCTCGTCCACCAGGTAGGGGAAGGTGAACCCGGCCCGCTTGGCCTGCTCGGCGAGGTGGGACGCGTCGTCGTCGGGATAGTTGGTCACGTCGTTGCTGCAGATGGCCACCGTCGCCACCCGCCCCTGGTAGTCCCGGGCGAACGCGGCGATGCCCTGCTCCACGCGGCGCACGTAGGGGCAGTGGTTCGACAGGAACATCACCAGGACGGCGGACGCGCCCTTGAGGTCGGAGAGCGCGACCCGGCCACCGTCGATCGAGGGCAGGTCGAAGTCCGGCGCGGGGGTACCCAGCGGCACCATGAACGAGTTGACGGCCATGCCGCCCATTCTTCCAACCGAAGGCGCCGGGGACGCGGATTTCCACGCAGGCTCCGGTCCGGCACGGGCGACGCCCCGGCCGGTCTCCCGCCCGTACGCCACCGCGGCGCCGTACGGCCGGCGGCACCGGCCTGGCGGTCGCGGCCGTGGCCGCCGCCGGCGGCGCCGTCAGGCGGACGCGCCGTCCCCCTCGCCTCCGGCGGCCCCGCCCGCGGAGGACCCGCCCTCGGGCGGCGTGAACGGTGTCGTGCCGATGGCGCCGCCGATCGCCGCGATCGGCCGCGACACGGCCGTACCGGAGCCGTCGCGGCGGCCGAGCTCGGCCGGGAGCTCGACGGGATCGCCGTCCGCGGTGACCGCCTTCACCGGGGCGGGCCCGGCCCAGGCGAGCACCAGCACGTCCTCGCCCTTGAGGAAGCGCTGGGCGCGCACCCCGCCGGTGGCGCGGCCCTTCGGCGGGAAGTCGGCGTAGTCGGACACCTTCACCCCGCCGTGCGGGGTCCCGGGCAGGGCGTCGGCGGACCCGGCGACGGTGACGACCCGCGCCTCCTGGGACGGGTCCACGGCGCCGAACCAGATCACCTTCGCCCCGGGGTCGAGGCGGATGCCCGCCACACCGCCGGCCGGGCGGCCCTGCGGGCGGACCAGGGACGCGGGGAAGCGCAGCAGCTGGGCGTTGGAGGTGATGAAGACGAGGTCGTGGTCCTCGGAGGGGAGCGCCACGGCGCCCACCACCGAGTCGCCCTCCTTCAGGCCGATCACCTCGAACTCGTCCCGGTTCGCCGGGTAGTCGGGCACCACCCGTTTCACCACGCCCTGCGCGGTGGCGAGCGCGAGCCCCGGGCCGTCCGGGCTCAGCGAGCCCAGGCCCACCACCCTCTCGCCGGGCTCCAGCGAGACGTACTCGGCGATCGGGTGGCCGCCCGCGAGCGACGGCGGGCCGTCGGTCTGCGGCAGCTCGGCCAGGTCGAGCACGGGCACCCGCAGCGCCCGTCCCGCCGAGGTGATCAGCGCCACCTCGCCGCGCGCCGTCGCCGGGACCACCGCGGCGAGCACGTCGTGTGGGACCCGCTCCGCGGAGTGGACGAGCGGCGTGGCGTCCTTGGTCCGGGCGAGCAGGCCGTCGGAGGACAGCAGCACCAGGCACGGGTCGTCGGCGACCTCGAGCGGGATCGCGCCCGCCGCGGTCACCCCGGACGACTCCAGCAGCACGGTACGGCGCGGCGTGCCGTACTTCTTCGCGACCTCGCCGAGCTCCTTCGACACCACCTGGCGCAGCTTCCGCTCCGAGGAGAGGATCTCGGTGAGCTCGGCGATCTCCCGGGTGAGCCGCTCCTTCTCCTGCTCGAGCTCGAGCCGGTCGTACCGGGTGAGCCGGCGCAGCGGCGTGTCGAGGATGTAGACCGCCTGGGCCTCGCTCAGGCCGAAGGTCTCCATGAGGCGGGTGCGCGCCTGCGCCGAGTCGTCCGACCCGCGGATCACCCGGATCACGTCGTCGATGTTGAGCAGCGCGATGATGAGGCCGTCGACGAGGTGCAGCCGCTCCTCGCGCCGCCTGCGGCGGTACTCCGAGCGGCGCCGTACCACGTCGATGCGGTGGTCGATGTAGACCTGGAGCAGCTCGCGCAGCCCGAGCGTGCGGGGCTCGCCGTCGACGAGGGCGACGTTGTTGATACCGAACGTCTCCTCCATCGGCGTGAGCCGGTAGAGCTCCTCCAGCACCGCCTCGGGGTTGAACCCGTTCTTGACCTCGATCACCAGCCGCAGGCCCTTGTGGCGGTCGGTGAGGTCCTTCAGGTCGGCGATGCCCTGCAGCTTCTTCGCCTGGACGAGCTCCTTGATCTTCGCCATCACCCGCTCCGGCCCGACGTTGAACGGGAGCTCGGTGACGACGATGCCCTTGCGCCGCGCGGTGATGTTCTCGATCACCGCCTTGGCCCGCATGCGGAAGGTGCCCCGCCCGCGCTCGTACGCGTCGCGGATGCCCTCCAGGCCGATGATGATGCCGCCGGTCGGCAGGTCCGGGCCCGGGACGAACCGCATCAGGTCGTCGAGGGTGGCGTCCGGATGCTTGAGCAGGTGCCGGGCCGCGGCGATGACCTCGCCGAGGTTGTGCGGCGCCATGTTCGTCGCCATGCCGACCGCGATGCCGGTGGCGCCGTTGACGAGCAGGTTGGGGAACGCCGACGGGAGGACCTCGGGCTCCACCTCCTGCCCGTCGTAGTTCGGCCGGAAGTCGACCGTCTCCTCGTCGATCGACTCCACCATGAGCATGGCGGCCGGGGCGAGCCGGGCCTCGGTGTACCGCATCGCGGCGGGCGCGTCGTCCGGCGAGCCGAAGTTGCCGTGCCCGTCGACGAGCGGCAGCCGCATGGAGAAGCCCTGCGCCATGCGGACCAGGGCGTCGTAGATCGCCGAGTCGCCGTGCGGGTGGAGCTTGCCCATCACCTCGCCGACCACCCGGGAGGACTTGACATGACCGCGGTCGGGCCGCAGGTTCATGTCGTTCATCGCGTACAGGATGCGCCGCTGCACCGGCTTGAGCCCGTCGCGGGCGTCGGGCAGGGCGCGCTGGTAGATCACCGAGTACGCGTACTCGAGGAAGCTGGTGCGCATCTCCGCCGACACGTCGACGTCGACGATGCGCTCCTCGAAGTCCTCGTCGGGCGGCGGGGTGGTGGTTCGTCGGGCCATGTCGAACATTCTGCCGTGTTCACGGCCCGGTCCGCGCCGCACTCAGTGCCTTCCCACCCGCCCTTTCGCACACGGTGTCCGGGTACGCGCTCACATCCGGCGGCGGGCACGCGGGCACACTCGCCTCGGCCGGCCGACCGGCGCCGCCGCCCCGGCGAAGACACACGACGCTCCGGGCCGTTCGCCCGGAGCGCGCGGCGGGTCAGAGCCTCGGGCGGGCGCCCAGGATGCCGAGCGCCTTGGCGGCGAGCCGGTTGCCCGCGGCGAGCGCCTCGGCCGGCGGCTTGCCCGCCAGCCACGGCGGCAGGAAACCGGCGGTGAACGCGTCGCCCGCGCCGGTGCCGTCCACCACGCGCTCGATCGGCTCGGCCGGGACCTTGACCGGCTCGGACCGGTTCCCGCCGTACCAGAGCGAGCCGTCCTTGCCGAGCTTGATCACGACCTGCGGGAACCACGCGGTGAGCACCTTCACCGCGGCCTCGGGGTCCTCCCGGCCGGTGAGCACCCGCGCCTGGTCGGCGTTGGCGAACAGCAGCTTGGCGCCGTGGGTCCACTCCAGGAACGGCTCGGCGCCGGTACGCTCCAGCGGCGCGGCCGAGGCGCAGTCCACCGAGATGGTCATCTGGGCGCGCCGGGCGATGTCGAGGGCGGCGAGGCCCGCCTTGCGGGAGCCCTCGTTGAGCAGCGTGTAGCCGGACAGGTGGAGGTGCGCGCCGGGGGTGAACAGGTCACGGGGCAGGTCCTCGGGGGAGAGGGCGGCGTTCGCCCCGGGGTCGGAGAGCATGGTGCGCTCGCCCTTGTGCGTGACGAGCACCACGCAGGTACCGGTGGGGCGATCGGGGTCCATGACGAGCCGGGCGTCCACGCCGTACCCCATCAGCTCCATGTCCCGGTTCCGGCCCGTGATGTCGGCGCCGCGGCGGCCCACGAACGCCACCTCGGTGCCCTCGGCCGCGAGCCAGGAGGCGATGTTCGCCCCGGAACCACCTCCGTGCATCGTGACGACGGCGGGGGTGTCGCTGGCCCGTGCCAGTGGGTAGCGCGCCCGAGCGACCGCATCGGTCATCAGATCGCCCACCACCACCACCCGAGTCATGATGTCACCACCTTGTGTGCCTGCGTGGAGTGTGCCTGCGTGGAGGAGAAGGCTGACGTCGAAAACCTAACAGTTTCCGGCCACGATGTGGGGCCGAGAGCCGATGCGGCTGGGCTTCGATGCACAAGCGTTGTCCAACCCGATCAATCTGGGCAACAGACAGGAAAAGTGGTCACAACTAGCATGTCGCGTGTGGCTCACGAGTATCCCGCCCACTGGGAGGCCGACGTCGTCCTCGCCGATGGCGGGACGGCGCACATCCGGCCGATCCGGCCCGACGACGCCGACCTGTTGCGCGCGTTCTACTCCCGGCTGTCGGAGCAGTCGATCTACTTCCGGTTCTTCGGGCCGCGGCCGCGGCTGACGGACCGCGAGGTGCACTTCTTCACGCACGTCGACTACGACGACCGGGTCGCCCTGATCGCCACGATCGGGACTGAGATGGTGGGCGTCACCCGTTACGACCGGATCAGCGACGAGGGCGAGGACGCCAAGGGGGACACCGCGGAGGTGGCCTTCCTCGTGGAGGACGCCCACCAGGGCCGCGGCGTCGGCTCGGTCCTGCTCGAGCACCTCGGGGCCGCCGCCCGGGAGCGCGGCATCAGCCGGTTCATCGCCGACGTGCTGCCCGCGAACCACCGCATGCTCGCGGTGTTCCGCCAGGCCGGGTACACCGCGGAGAGCACGTTCTCCGACGGCGTGGTGCGCATGACGCTCGATCTGAGCCTCACCGAGACCGCCCGCGAGGTGATCGCCGCCCGCGAGCACGTCGCCGAGTCGCGGTCGATCAAGCGGCTGCTCACCCCCGAGTCGGTGGCGGTGATCGGCGCGGGCCGCGAGCCGGGCGGGGTCGGCCAGACCGTGCTGCGCAACCTGCTCGCCGCCGACTTCACCGGGCCGGTCTACCCGGTGCACCGGCACGTGCGCGCGGTCGCCGGGGTGCGGGCGTACCGCAGCGTCTCCGAGATCGACGAGAAGGTGGACCTCGCGGTGCTCGCCGTACCGGCGGAGAGCGTGCTCGAGCTCGTCGAGGAGTGCGCGCGCAAGGGCGTGCACGGGCTCGTCGTGGTCTCCTCCGGGTTCGGCGAGACCGGGCCGGAGGGCCGGGCCCGGCAGGACGAGCTGGTGCGCATCGCCCGCGCCAACGGCATGCGCGTGGTCGGCCCCAACTGCCTCGGCATCGCCAACACCGACCCCGCGGTACGGCTCAACGCCACCCTCGCCGCCACCATGCCGGGCCGCGGCCGGGTGGGCTTCTTCAGCCAGTCCGGCGCCCTCGGCACCGCGCTGCTGCAGCGGGTGGCCCAGCGCGGCATGGGCATCTCCACGTTCGTCTCCGCGGGCAACCGGGCCGACGTGTCCGGCAACGACCTGCTGCAGTACTGGGAGGAGGACCCGGCGACCGAGGTGATCCTCCTCTACCTGGAGTCGCTGGGCAACCCGCGGAAGTTCGCCCGGCTCGCCCGCCGGATCTCCCGCAGCAAGCCGATCGTGCTGGTGAAGAGCGGCATGGGCGGGGTGCCCGCCGGGCACGCCGCGCCCGCGCTGAGCCTGCCCGACACCGCGCTGAGCTCGCTGTTCGAGCACGCCGGGGTGATCCGCGTCGGCGACCTGAGCCAGCTGTTCGACGTGGCCCAGTTGCTCGCCCACCAGCCGCTGCCCGCCGGGCCGCGGGTGGGCGTGGTGAGCAACTCCGACGCGCTCTCCCGGCTCGCCGTGGACGCCTGCACCGCCGCCGGGCTCGAGCCGCGGCCGCCGGTCAACCTCGGCGCGATGGCCGGCGCGGACGCGTACCGAGACGCGCTGCCCGGCCTGCTCGCCGAGGTCGACGCGCTGGTGGCGATCTACATGCCGCCGATCCCCGGCGACGACGAGGCGGTGGCGGCGGTGCTGCGGGACGCGGCCCGTGACTCGGGCAAGCCGGTGCTCGCCACCTTCCGCGGCGAGCTGGGCATGCCCGCCCCGCTGCGCGCCGAGCCCGGTGACCCGCAGCGGGGTGCCGCCGACCCGGGCCGGGGCTCGATCCCGTCCTACCCGGCGCCGGAGGAGGCGGTGCGGGCGCTCGCCCACGTGGTCCGGTACGCCCGGTGGCGCGAGCAGCCGCCCGGCCGCATCCCCGACCTCGGCGGCATCGACGTGGCCGGGGCCCGGGAGGTGATCGAGCGCGAGCTCGCCGGGCGGGACGAGGCCGAGTTCGACGGCGCCGCACTGCTCGCCCGGTACGGCATCGAGGTGTGGCCGGTGACCGAGGTGCGCTCGCCGGAGGAGGCGGTCGCCGCCGCCGAGCGCCACGGCTGGCCGGTCGTGCTCAAGTCCGCCGACCCCGAGGACGCCCGCCGGATGGGCACGGTGCGGGTGGGGCTCGTCACCCCCGACGCGGTGCGGGCCGCCTACGCCGACCTGTCCGGGCGGCTCGGGGCGGACCGCACGCTCGTGGTCCAGCACATGGCCCCGCATCCCGCGCTCGCCACCGTGGTCCGCGTGATCGACGACCCCGCGTTCGGCTCGGTGGTGAGCTTCGGGCTGGGCGAGGTCACCGCGCGGCTCATCGGCGACGAGGCGTACCGGCTCGCCCCGCTCACCGCGGAGGACGCGGCCGCGATGGTCCGGTCGCTGCGCGCGGCACCGCTGCTGCTCGGCGGGTACGGGTACCCGCCGATGGCCGTGGCCGAGCTGGAGGAGCTGCTCGTCCGCGTCGGGCTGCTCGCCGACGAGTTCCCCGAGGTCGCCCGGCTCGACCTCGACCCGGTGCTGGTGGGCGAGTCCGGGGTGGCCGTGCTCGGGGCGCGCGGCGTGCTGCGCCGCCCGGTCGGCCCGCGGCCCGACCACGGCCCGCGCCGCCTGCGCTGACCTGCGGCGGATCCGCGTCGCGCGGGCGGATCCGCCGGCCGGCGGCGGCCGCCGCGGCACGGCCGTCCACAACCGCGGCGCCGAGGTGAAAGAGCCCCGTGGTACAGGGCAGGATGGATGCCATGAGGGAAACCCGAGTCTCGGCCGCGGGGCTGCGCGAGGCCATCGAGCACAGCGGCTACTATCCCGACCTCGTCGCCGACGCCGTCGAGTCCGCGCTGGGCAAGGAACCGGTCGTCTCCTACGTGGTGCACCACGAGGCGACCTTCGATCCGGCCATGGAGGTGCGCAGGCACATCACCGTGGTCGTGCTCTCGCCCACGCGGCTGCTGGTCTGTCACACCGACGAGCATCCGCCGGCCGAGGGCGTGCCGACCCCGCACGCGTCCACGACCACCGAGGCGATCCCGCTCAGCCGCATCCGGTCGGTGGCGGTAACCCGGCTCGTCCCCGACCCGGCGGCGTACGTTCCCGGGGTTCCGCCCTCGGAGGTGACGCTGTCGATCGGCTGGGGTGCCATCTCGCACATCGACCTGGAGCCGGCCACCTGCGGTGACGACAACTGCGAGGCCGACCACGGATACACCGGCGCGATCACCTGCGACGACCTGCAGCTCCGGGTGAGCGAGGCGGCGGACGGGCCGGAGGCGGTGGCCCAGGTGCTCAACTTCGCCAAGGCGCTGTCGGAGGCGACCGCACCCGCCGTGCCGTAGTCTCGCGTCATGGTTCCCCCGAACGGCGACGAGACCGTCCCCCTGATTCCCGCGTACGGCGAGGCGTCGCTCGCCGACCTGCCGGTGTCCGCCCTGGCGGCACTCGGTGCCGGCGGGCCGAACCCGCTGGGGCTCGCCCCGGCCCGGCGGATCTGCGTGTTCCTCGTCGACGGGCTGGGCGAGCGGCTGCTGCGTGCCCACGCCGACCTCGCACCGTTCCTGTCGGCGCATCTGGACCGCGTGCTCACCGCCGGGTTCCCCGCCACCACCTCGACCAGCCTCGGCACCCTGGGCACCGGCATGGCGCCCGGCGAGCACGGCATGCTCGGCCTGCGCATCGCCGTGCCCGGCGAGGGGCGCATGCTGCACAGCCTGCGCTGGACCACCACGGACGGGCCGGAGATCGCCCCGGAGGACTGGCAGCCCGCGGCGACCGTCTACCAGCGGGCCGAGGCCGCCGGGATCACGCCGGTCTACATCGG
This sequence comes from Thermopolyspora flexuosa, assembly GCF_006716785.1. Classification (NCBI taxonomy): domain Bacteria; kingdom Bacillati; phylum Actinomycetota; class Actinomycetes; order Streptosporangiales; family Streptosporangiaceae; genus Thermopolyspora; species Thermopolyspora flexuosa. Next base: position 1,418,910 of record NZ_VFPQ01000001.1, read on the forward strand.
ACCGTCCATGTTCGAGAACAGCGGGCTCACCCGCGCGGTGTACCGCGGCGTGCGCTACGCCGGCGCGGACACCGTCGACGACCTGGTCGCCGCGGCCCGGCGCGAGCTCGCCGCCGACCGCGCCTACGTCGTGGTCTACTACGACGAGCTCGACGTGCAGGGCCACCTGGCCGGGGTGGACTCCCCCCAGTGGCGCGACCGGCTCGCCGTCGTCGACCGCATCGCCGAGCGGCTCGCCGAGGCGCTGCCCGGCGGCTCGGCGCTGTACGTCACCGCCGACCACGGCATGGTGAACGTCACCGACCGGGTCGACTTCGACCTCGTGCCCGAGCTGCAGGAGGGCGTGGCGATGCTCGGCGGGGACGCCCGGGCCCGCCAGCTGTACACCGAGCCGGGCGCGGCCCAGGCGGTGCTGGAGACCTGGCGGGCCAAGCTCGCCGGCCGGGCCTGGGTGGTCACCCGCGAGGAGGCGATCGAGTCCGGGTGGTTCGGCCCGGCGGTGCGCGGGGAATGGCTCGGGCGGATCGGCGACGTGATCGCCGTGCCGTACGGGAACTGCGCGGTGATCGCCTCCCAGCGGGAGCCGCGGGAGTCCGCGCTCGTCGGCATGCACGGCTCACTCACCGCCGACGATCAGAACATCCCGCTGGTGGAGGTGAGCACGAGATGAGCACCCTGATCACGCCCGCGGAGCTCGACGCCGCGCTCGGCGAGGTGACCGTGCTGGACGTGCGGTGGCGGCTCGGCGGCCCGCCGGGGGCCGAGGCGTACGCCGCGGGGCACATCCCCGGGGCGGTCTTCTGCGACATGGACCGGGATCTCGCCGCGCCGCCCGGAAAGGGCGGGCGGCACCCGCTGCCCACGGCGGAGGCGTTCCAGGAGGCGATGCGCCGTCTCGGGGTGCGCGGGTCGCGGCCGGTGGTCGTGTACGACGAGGCCGACTCGATGGCCGCGGCGCGCGCCTGGTGGACGCTGCGCTACTTCGGGCACCCCGACGTGCGGGTGCTCGACGGCGGGCTGCGCGCGTGGACCGAGGCGGGCCTGCCGGTCACCACCGAGGTGCCGCGGGTCGAGCCCGGCGACTTCACCGCGGTGCCCGGCGGCATGCCGATGCTCGACGCGGACGGCGCGGCCACGACGAAGGTCCTGCTCGACGCCCGCGCGCCCGAGCGGTACCGCGGGGAGACCGAGCCGATCGACCCGGTCGCGGGCCACATCCCCGGCGCCCGCTGCGCCCCCGCCACCGGCAACGTGGACGCCACCGGCCGCTTCCTGCCGCCGGAGGAGCTGCGCAGGCGGTTCGCGGCGTTCGGCGCGGTTCCGGGCGCGGACGTGGGCGCCTACTGCGGATCCGGGATCACCGCCGCCCACCAGGTGCTCGCGCTCCACCTCGCCGGGGTGGACGCCGCGCTGTACGTCGGGTCGTGGTCCGAGTGGATCACCGACCCGTCCCGGCCGGTCGCCACCGGCGACGAGTGACCCCGCCGTGGCGGGCGGGCGTCATCCGGCGCCCGCCTCCGCCTCCGGGGTGACGGGCCAGCCCGCGCCGAGGCAGACGAAGCCCGCCACGCCCGTGGCCCCGGCCGCGGCGGCGAGCGCGGCCGCCGGGGCCGTGCCCGCGGCGAGCAGCCGGTGGAAGGCGGTCATGAGGGCGAGCGCGTCCTCGTCGCGCACCGGCACCAGGCCCGCCACCACGCAGGCGGCGCCACGGTCGAGGAAGGTCCCGGCGAGGCCGAGCGGGGCGCCGTCCGCCGGGGCGTGCGCCAACCCGGAGTCGCAGGCCGAGAGCACCACGAGGGCGGGGACCCGGTCGAGCCGCAGCAGGTCGTAGGCGAGCAGCGGGCCGTCGTCGAGGGCGATGCTCGACAGCAGCGGGCTGTGCGCGCAGAACATGCCGTGCGCGGCGATGTGCGCGACGTCCGCGGCGGCCAGCGCCTCGAGCACCGCGCCGGTGCGGGCCGGCACACGCGCCGCGCCCGGGTGGGCGCCGAGCACCGCCGCCACCTCCGCCTCGGCGTGCGCCAGGCCCGGCCCGGCGACCGCGATGACCGTGGCGGACCGGGCGGCGCCGGACGTTCCGTGCGCCGCGCACCCGGTACGGCCGGGCACCGTGCCGTGCGCATGCCCGGCCAGGCCCGGCGCGGCGATCCCTGCACGCCCGGCTGGGCCGGACACCATGCCGTCTGCGTGCCCGGGAGGGCCGGGGACCGTGCTGTCCGCGCGTCCGGCGGCAGGGCCGGGCGCTGTGGTGTCCGGACGCCCGACCCTGTCGGGCGGCGTGTCGCCTGCGTGCCGGGCAGGGCATGGCACGGTGTTCCCGATGCGGCCGAGCGGGCCGTACGCCGCCGTGGCGGCGGAGAGCCAGGCGGCCGCGCTGGGCGCGACGCAGACCGGGCGGCCGCGCAGCGGCGGCAGCACCGGCCAGGGCACCGTGTGCAGCGCACCTGTGGGCACGATCACCACCGGGCCGCCGGAGAGATCGAGGCCGAGCGGATCGAGCAGCAGGGCGGCGAGGGCCGCCGACTCCCGGGCGATGCCGTCCGGCGCCCCGGCGTCGTCGCGCAACGCCCTCCGGCGCAGGCAGTAGCGCAGCCGTACGGTCGCCTCCACCGCGTCCCGGTAGGAGCCGAGCCCGCGCATCGTGCAGCCGTCCCCGGTGACCACGACGGCGGCGAGGGCGTCGCCGTGCCGTACCAGCTCGACGAGGACGGCGTCGCCGAGCGCCCGGCGCAGCCGGTCGGCGGGGAACGCGCCGGGCGGTTCGCCGCGTACGCAGGCCCGCCACCGCTCCGCGCACCCGAGCACGGCCGCGGCGTCGCCGGTGTGCAGCGCCAGCTCCAGCCCGAGCGCGGCGAGCTCCTCCGCGGGGCGGGCGGCGTGCGCGCGGATCGGCGCCGGCACGTCGCGCCCGTCGACCTCGCGCAGCCCGGCGGCGACCGCGGCGAGCGCCCCGGCACGGTCACCCGCGAGGGCGCGGCGCAGCGCGACCGCGTGGTGCACGGCCAGCGCGTGCGTGCGGCCGAGCCCCGGCCGCCGTGTGGCGATCACCTCGTCGAGCAGCCGCCCGGCGGTCCGGTGGTCGCCGAGCTCGGCGGCGAGTTCGGCGGCGGTACGGCGCAGCGCGGCGTCGGCCGTGGCCCAGCCCGCGGCCCGCAGCGCGTCGGCGCAGCCGAGCACGTCGGCGAGCAGGCCGGGCGTGGCGGGCTCGAGCGCCAGCCGGGCGCGCACGATCACGTCGTCGGCGAGCGGCGTCCACGCGTGCCGTCCCTGCCCGGCGAGCTCGGCGCGGGCGAGCCGCACGGTCTGCGACGCCTGGTGCGGGTCGCCGGTGAGCAGCTCGGCCTGGGCGAGGAGGAGCCGCGCCTCGGCGAGCCGGACGAGCGCGCCCGCCGCCTCGAGCTCGGGCACGGCCGCGAGCAGCAGCGCCCGCGCCTCCCCGGGCAGCCGGGCCGCGACGAGGGCCTCGGCGAAGTCGCAGCGCAGCGCGGCGAGCCGGTCCGGACGGCCGGCCAGGCCGCGCTCGGCGGCGGCGTGGTGCGCGAACGCGGCGGGGATGTCGCCGCGCCGGGCGGCGTTGAACGACAGGCCCGCCTCGGCGAGCGCGGCGAGGTGGCCGAGCCCGGCCGCGGTGGCGAGCCGCAGGCACCCGGCGAGATCCTCCGCCCCGGCGGCGTGCTCCCCGAGGTAGGTGCGGGCCAGCCCGCGGTGGAGCAGCGCCGCGCAGCGCAGCCGCGGGTCGGCGTCCGCCCCCGGCGCGGCGAGCGCCCGGTCGCACAGCCGCGCCGCCTCGCCGTGACGGCCGAGCCGTACCAGGGCGATCGCCCGCTGTACGGCGAGCGCGGCCCGGTCCTCGGGCGGCAGGTCCCGCTCGGCCTGCCGGGCGACGCGCAGCGCCCCGGCCGGGTCGCCGAGCTCGGTGCGCACCCCTACCAGCGACATGCGCGCCTGGGCGAGCCGCCGCGGCACGCCCGCCCCCGCCCGGATCGCCCGGTGCAGGTGGCTCTCCGCCAGCCGCAGGTCGCCGAGCTCCCGCGCCGCGAGCGCCAGCGCCCGCAACGCCACGCACGCGGCCTCGGCGTTCCCCCGGGCGAGCGCCGCCTCCAGCACCCGGCGCGCCCTCCGCCGGGCGCGCCACGGGTCCGCGCCGGACTCCCGGATCGCCGCCTCCGCCGCCCGGACGAGCCCGTCGGACGTGCCCGGCGGGGCCGGGGCGACGTGCTCGGCGACCATCGTGTGCCTCCAGGGGAACTTCCCGCGACGCGCCGCTCCGTGGCCCGGGCGGCCGTGCCGTACGGCCCGGCGGCGCGCGCTCAGTCGTCGGCGTCGAGGCGGCGGGTGTTGATCCAGCGGGTGGCGACCACGGGCAGCCCGGTGCGGTACCAGACGACGCTGAGCCAGCCGACGGGCAGGCCGGTCGCGGCGAAGTGCCCGGTCTCGGTGGGGAAGCGGACCCACCGGTCGTGCAGGGTGCGGATCTCGACGCGGCCGGGACCCTCGTCCCACGACCCGCCCGTCACCTGCCCGGCCACGTCGACGCGGCCCTCGGCGTGGGTGAGCTCGACGTCGATGGTGACCCCCGGCGCCTGGAACCGGTGCAGCCGGGGCTCGGCGGGGGACCGGGCGCCGACCGGGCGGGGCACGGGCACGGGATCCGCGGTGACGGCACCGGGCAGGCGCAGCGCGAACGCGGCGCGGGCCGCGGCGGACACCGCGAGCGGGGCCGGGTCCACGCCGGCGCCGAGGCGGAGCGCGGCGAGCAGGTAGGCCTCGTCGATCTCGCTCATCGGTCGGCCTCCACGAGCTTGCGCAGGCGGTTCAGGCACCGGCCCCGCATCGGCCCCACGCTGCCGATCGGCATGCCGAGCCGCGCGGCGATCCTCGCGTAGCCGCTCTCGGGCGCGGTGACGAGCAGGCGCAGCAGGCTGCGGCACGGCTCGTCGAGCGCGTCGACGGCCTGCCACAGCCGCCGGGCCTCGTCGGCGGAGAGCACCGCCAGCGCCGGGTCGTCCGTGTCGGCCCGCTCGGGCTCGGGCGGGGTGTGGGTCGGGGTCACCGCGCGGCCCTTACGGCACAGCAGCAGCGCCTCGTTGCGGGTGGTGGTGACGAGCCACGCGCCGATCCGCGCGGGGTCGCGGATGCGGTCGAGGCGCTCGACGAGCCGGAGCCACGCGGCCTGGACCGCGTCGGCGGCGTCGGCCGCGCTGAGCCCGAAGGCCCGGGCGACCGCCCACATGCGGGGGCCGAACGTGGCCTCGAGCTCGTTCCACTCCGCCTGGTCGACGGGGAGCCGGGGGAGCGTGTCGTTTTCGATCATTTGTCACGGAGCGAGGTGGGAGGAAGACGCAGGGTGAACGTCGATTGAGCACTGTACCGCGACGGATTCGCCCCGGCCTCCCGTTCGGAGAATCCGTGGTTGCGCACGGTTTTCCCCGCTCACATATGGGTTGTGCTGGAATAACGCGCTTCGTATGTGACGTTTACCGACCGCTGTTGTGTCGAACTCGACACTTGTCAATTGCGATTCGATATGAACTTGGTCTGGTGCCCGCCCGCCGACGGACGGTAGTCTCTGTTCAGTCACTTGTGATCATCTCGTGGCGAGGACGTTGGGGAAGGCGAACCTCGTCGAATCGGGAGGTCCGGTGTCTGCTCGTGGCGTGCTGTATGTCCACTCGGCCCAGCCCGCGCTGTGTCCGCATATCGAATGGGCGGTGGCGGGTGTCCTTGGCGTGCCCGTCGACCTGACGTGGACTCCTCAGCCTGCCGCGCCCGGATGCGTGCGGACCCAGGCCGAGTGGGTGGGCAAACCGGGTACGGCCGCCAGGATCACGTCATCGCTCATGGGCTGGCAACGTATCCGCTTTGAGATCACCGAGGACGCCTCACCCGGCGTGGACGGCACGAGGCATGCCTACACGCCGTCTCTCGGGCCCTTCACCGCGACCATCGGCGCGAACGGCGACATCCTGGTGCCGGAGGACCGCCTGCGCACCACGCTGATGAGGGCCGCACAGGGGCGGGTGGTGCTGGAAAAGGAGCTCGAGCGGCTCCTCGGCAAGCCCTGGGACGAGGAGCTGGAGCCGTTCCGCTACGCGGGCGACGGCGCTCCCGTGCGCTGGCTGCACGCGGCCGGGTAGCCGCGCACGGCGCCTGAAGCGGCCCCTCCGGGGCCTTCTCACGCCCGCGCCCGCCTGCCGGGTGGCCCGGTATCGCCGTCGGCCTCCCGGGTAGGGGGCGTTTTGTGCACTCTGAGAACGAGGACGCGCGCGTCCGGGCGTACCGGGGCCCGGCAGCGGCAGGGGACCCCGCCGATGTCCCGGCCGGTGATGTGCCGGCCGGGGGCGCCGGGGCCGGTGCCGAGCCCGAGGAGGACCCCCACGCGCGCCTGGAAGAGATCGACAGGCGGCTGGCCGAGCTGCGCGACCTGCTGGAGAACCGGCCCGACGGGCCGGGGGACCAGGTGGACGCCGCCTCCACCCTCACCCTGCAGAACGAGATCACGGTCATGGTGGAGACGCTGGAGAACGAGCGGCGCAGGCTGCTCGAGCGGCTCGGGGAGGGCTAGCCGCCCCGGTACGGCCGCGCGGGAGCGGCCGGAAACGCGTGCGGGACGCCCGCCCGCGACAGGGGCGGCGTCCCGCATCACCGAGTCTTTCGAGCGCGCCGTCAGAGCGGAATGTTGCCGTGGCTGCCGCGGGCCGGGGTGGCCGTGGCGAGCACCCGGGCGACGGCGCTGCGGGTCGCGGCCGGGTCGATGACCTCGTCGACGACCCCGAGCTTGACGGCCTTCTCCAGGCCGCCGGCCTCCTTCTGGTGGCGCTCGGCGAGCTCCTGCTCGAGCGCGGGCCGCTGGTCCTCGGGGACCGCGGCGAGCTCGCGGCGGTGCAGCACGCGCACCGCGGCGACCGCGCCCATCACGGCCACCTCGGTGGTGGGCCAGGCCAGCACCCGGGTGGCGCCGAGCGCGCGGGAGTTCATCGCGATGTACGCTCCGCCGTACGCCTTGCGGATGATCACGGTGACCCGGGGCACCGAGGCCTCGGCGAAGGCGTGCAGCAGCTTGGCGCCGCGGCGCACCACGCCGCCGTGCTCCTGGCCGACGCCGGGCAGGTAGCCGGGCACGTCCACGAGCACCACGAGCGGCACCCCGAACGCGTCACACATGCGGACGAACCGGGCGGCCTTCTCGGCGGAGGCGGAGTCGAGGCAGCCGCCGAGCCGCAGCGGGTTGTTCGCGAGCACGCCCACGGTGCGCCCGCCCAGCCGGCCGAGCACGGTGACCATGTTCGGCGCCCACTTGGGGTGCAGCTCGACCGAGGCGGCGAGGCCGCCGTCGAGCAGGCCGTCGACGATCGGGTGCACGTCGTAGGCGCGGCGGGGCGACTCGGGCAGCAGCGCGCCGAGGTCGGTGTCGCGGATGTCGTCGAGGCGCACCCGGCCCTGGTGGCCGAGGAGCACGGCGAGCCGGCGCGCCTGCAGCAGCGCCTCGGCGTCGGTGGGGGTCACCACGTGGACCACGCCGGACTTCTTCGCGTGCGGCTCGGGCCCGCCCAGCCCGGCCATGTCGATCTTCTCGCCGGTGACCGACTCCACCACCTGGGGGCCGGTGACGAAGATCCGGCCCTGCTCGGAGAGGATGACGATGTCGGTGAGCGCCGGGCCGTAGGCGGCGCCGCCCGCGGCCGGGCCCAGCACCACCGAGATCTGCGGCACCACGCCGCTCGCCCGGGTCATCGCGGCGAACACGGTGCCCACCGCGTGCAGCGAGGCGACCCCCTCGGCGAGGCGGGCGCCGCCGGAGTGCCAGATGCCGATGATCGGCAGGCGCTCCCGGACCGCGGTGTCGTAGGCGGCCACGATGTGCTCGCAGCCCTTGCTGCCCATCGCTCCGCCCTGCACGCGGGGGTCGGAGCAGAAGGCCGCGACCGGCACCCCCTCGATCCGGCCCAGCGCGGCCTGCACGCCACTGTCGTCTGCCGGCGCCAGCAGCCGCATCGAGCCCTCGTCGAACAACGCCGACAGCCGGACCACGGGATCACGCGGATCGGCGACCTCCGGATCCGAAGTGGGCGTCACCACCCCGGTGTCGAGAATCGTCACGGTCGCTCCTTCTCAGATGGTGGCCTCACTTGGTGGCCTGCGGTGATGGCTCGGACGGTGGCACCTGTCAGGTGGCCCCGAGAGTGGCCGACAGGCGGCGGTCCGCGACGGCGGCCCCGCGGAACCGGCCGGTGTGGACGGGTGCGCGGCGAGCGGCCGCGCACCTCGCACGGACGCGGATCTAGAGGGTGACGAAGGCGACGGCGACGTTGTGGCCGCCGAAGCCGAACGAGTTGTTGACCGCGGCGATCCGGCCCTGGGGCAGCTCGCGCGGCTCGCCGTACACGATGTCCACCTTGATGCCGTCGTCGAGGTCGTCCACGTTCGCGGTGGCCGGGACGACGCGCTCGTGCAGCGCCTTCACGGTGAACACGGTCTCGATGCCGCCGGCGCCGCCGAGCAGGTGGCCGGTGAGCGACTTGGTCGAGGTGACCAGCGGGTGCGGGCCGATCGTCTCGGCGATGGCGATCGTCTCCACCACGTCGCCGGCCGGGGTCGAGGTGGCGTGCGCGTTGACGTGCTTGATGTCCTCGCCGGACAGGCCGCTGTCGGCGAGCATGCGCCGGGTGGCCTTCTTGATGCCCTCACCGGTCGGCTCGGGCTGGGCGATGTGGTGCGCGTCGGCGGAGTAGCCGACGCCGGCCGCCTCCGCGTAGATGCGGGCGCCGCGGGCCTTCGCGTGCTCGTAGGACTCCAGCACGAGGATGCCCGCGCCCTCGCCGAGCACGAAGCCGTCGCGGTTCTTGTCGAACGGGCGCGAGGCCCGCTCCGGCTCGTCGTTGCGGGTGGACATCGCGCGCATCGCCGCGAACGACGCGATGTTGAGCGGGTGGATCGCCGCCTCGGTGCCGCCCGCGATCACCACGTCGGCCCGCCCCGAGCGGATCATGTCGATGGCGTACCCGATCGCCTCCGCGCCGGTGGCGCAGGCGCTCACCGTGGCGTGCACGCCGGCGGTGGCGCCGAACTCCAGGCCGATCCAGCCGGCCGGGCCGTTCGGCATCAGCATGGGCACGGTGAACGGGGACAGGCGCTGCCAGCCCTTCTCCCGGAAGGTGTCGTACGCCGACAGGATCGTGGTGATCCCGCCGATGCCGCTGCCGACGACGACGCCGAGCCGGTCCGAATCGACCTCCGGGCTGCCCGCGTCCTTCCACGCCTCCCGGGCGGCGATGAGCGCGAACTGCTCGGCGCGGTCGAGCCGGCGCGCCTCCGGCCGCGGGATCACCGTGGACGGGTCGACCGCGGCCGGCCCGGCGAACTTCACCGGCACCGTGTCGACCCAGTCCTCGGTGAGGGTCTTGATGCCCGACCGCCCTTCGAGGAGCGCCGACCAGGACGAGGCGACATCTCCACCGACGGGCGTCGTCGCGCCGAGCCCGGTGACGACGACACGTACCCGGTCTTTACTCACGTTGAGCTCCTTGCTGATCGGGGGGCGGGCCGTCCGGGCGGCGCCGCGTGGGGTTCAGGGGCCCGCCGCCCGCCGTGGCGGAACCCGATGGCGCCGCGAGGGCCCCTGCCGGACGCCGCGCCGCTGACCGCGCCCGCGGACGACCCTGAGCCGACCTCGGGGAAATCAGGACTGGATGAAGTTGATGACGTCCTTGACGGTCTTGAGGTTCTTGAGCTGGTCGTCGGGGATCTCGACGCCGAACTCGTCCTGCGCGGCGACGGCGATCTCGACCATGGAGAGCGAGTCGATGTCGAGGTCGTCCACGAAGCTCTTCTCCGGGGTCACCTCGGCGGCCGGGATGCCGGTGATCTCGTTGATGATCTTGCCGAGGCCGGCGAGGATCTCCTGCTCGGTCAGTGCCATGTCGCGTCTTCTCCTTGAGTGAATGATCTTTTTCGGTGTACGGCGCGCCGTACGGTCTACGGGATCTCGATGACCTGCCCGGCGTAGGTGAGCCCGGCGCCGAAGCCGAGCAGCAGGGCGAGCCCACCGGAGGGCACCTCGCCGCGCTCGATCATGCGGGACAGGGCGAGCGGGATCGAGGCCGCGGAGGTGTTGCCGGAAAGGACGATGTCCTTGGCGATCACCGCCTTCTCGGCACCAAGCTTACGGGCGATCGCCTCGACGATGCGCAGATTGGCCTGATGGGGGACGAAGGCGGCGAGATCCTCGGGACGCACGCCCGCGCGCTCGCAGGCGCGGCGCGCCACGGGGTGCAGGGCGGTGGTCGCCCAGCGGAACACGGCCTGACCCTCCTGCTGGAGGAAGGAGTTCCGGTCCTTGACCTTGATCGCGTCGGCCTTCTCGCCCACGCTGCCCCAGACCACCGGGCCGATGCCGGGGGTGTCGGAGGGGCCGACCACGGCGGCACCGGCGCCGTCGCCGAAGATCACGGCGGTGGTGCGGTCGGTCCAGTCCACCCACTGCGACAGCTTCTCCGACCCGACGACGAGCACGTGGGTCGCCGAGCCGCCCCGGATCGCGTCCGCGGCGGCGGCGAGCGCGTAGCAGAAGCCCGCGCAGGCGGCGTTGACGTCGAACGCCCCGGGGGCGACGATGCCGAGCCGGTGGGCCACCCGGCTCGCGGCGTTGGGGATCTGGGTCTCCAGCGTGCAGGTGGCGACGATCACCAGGTCGATGTCGCTCGCGGAGAGCCCGCTCGCCGCCAGGGCCTTGCCGCCCGCCTGCACCGCCAGGTCGACCTCGGACTCCTCCGGACCCGCGACCCGGCGTTCGACGATGCCGACCCGGCTGCGGATCCACTCGTCGCTGGTGTCCATGGTCTTGGCGAGGTGCTCGTTCGTGATCACGTTGGCGGGCTGGTAGCCGCCGAATGCCAGCACCCTCGCGCCGGGAGCGCCCTGAGTCTGCCTCACCTGCCGGTCTCCTCCTTGATCAGGTCCCGTGCCGCGTCGAGGTCGTCGGGCGTCTTCAGCGCGACGGTCCGGACACCGCGCAGGGCACGCCTGGCCAGTCCGGTCAGCGTCCCCCCGGGAACGAGCTCGATCATCGCGGTGACGCCGAGCTCGGCCATCGTGTTCATGCACAGGTCCCAGCGCACCGGGCCGGCCACCTGGTCGATCAGCCGGGACAGGAACTCCGCGCCACTGCCGACCACGGCGCCGTCGGCGTTCTGCAGCAGCCGGGTGCGGGGGTCGGCGGGGGTGACCGCGGCCGCCGCGCTGCGCAGCTGGTCGACGGCGGGGGCCATGTGGTGGGTGTGGAACGCTCCGGCCACGGAGAGCGGGATGAGCCGCGCCCGGGCCGGCGGGTCGGCCTTGAGGGCCTCGAGCGCCTCGACGGTGCCGCCCGCGACGATCTGGCCGGCGCCGTTGCGGTTCGCCGGCGTGAGGCCGTGCCGCTCGAGCGCGGCGAGCACCTCGGCCTCGTCACCGCCGAGCACCGCGGTCATGCCGGTCGCGGTGACCGCGGAGGCCTTCGCCATGCCCTGGCCGCGCTCCCGGATGAGGGTGAGCGCCTGCTCGGGGGTGAAGACCCCGGCGAGCACCGCCGCGGTGAATTCGCCCACGCTGTGGCCCGCCACCACGCCCGCGACGTCGGCGATCGCGCCGCTCAGGGCCCCCTCGGCCCCGACCGTCCCGGTCAGCGCCTCGGCGGAGGCGATCCCGGCGGCGACGAGGAGCGGCTGGGCGACCGCGGTGTCGCGGATCTCCTCGGCGCTCGCGGTGGTGCCGTACGCGATCAGGTCAAGCCCGACGATCTCCGACCACGCGGACAGACGGTCGGCGAGTCCGGGGATTTCGAGCCAGGGAGTGAGGAAGCCGGGGGCCTGCGCACCCTGGCCTGGAGCAACGATGACGAGCACGCAATCCACCTTGCCCTGTAGGAGTTCACCACACAGGTGGAGATCCGCACGAACTTTCGCGGAATCATCTTGTGCGATTCCTACAACATCACCATCGGGAGCCCACACCGCGCGCCGGGCGTGTACCGGCCGTGTGTCGCCCCCGTGACGGCCGCGTGTCGGCCGGTACGGCCGGCCTCGGCTAGCCGGGCTGGATGCCGGACAGCCGGCCGAGGATGAGCCCGACCTGGAGGGTGAACGCGGAGCGGCCCTCGGTCGGCTGGTAGCCGGTGAGTTCGGTGATCTTGCGCAGCCGGTAGCGCACGGTGTTCGGGTGCACGAACAGCAGCCGGGCGGTGGCCTCGAGCGAGGTGCCCTGTTCCAGGTAGGTGGCGAGGGTGTCGAGCAGCGGGGTGCCCGCCAGCGGCCGGTAGACGGTGTCGATGAGCTGCGCCCGGGCGTCCTCGTCGCCGTCGAGCGCCCGCTCGGCGAGCAGCTCCTCGGCGAGCACCGGACGGGGGGCGTCCGGCCAGGCGGGGGCGGCGCGCAGCCCGGCGACCGCGGCCCGGGCCGACTTCGCCGCGGCGTGCAGGTCCGGCACCTCCGGGCCGATGACGATGGGGCCGGGGCCGAACTTCGACACCACGCCGCGCGCGGCGTCCTTGATGCTCGTGGCGCCGCCCACGATCACGATGAGGCGGTCGCCCTGCACGCCGGCGAGCAGGTCGAGGCCGATGCGCCGGCCCCGGTCGCGGAGGCTGTCGATCACCGCCCGGGGGTCGTCGTCGGGGGCGAAACCGGCGAGCACCACCACCGGGGAGGAGGTCCACCCGAGCGCCGCCGCCCAGGAGTGCAGGCCGTCGTCGACCTCGCCGCGCACCAGCGCGTCGACGATCAGCGCCTCCAGGCGGGCGTCCCAGGAGCCGCGCACCTCGGCCTCGCGCGCGTACAGCTGGGCCGCGGCGAAGGCCACGTCGCGGGTGTAGCGCAGGATGGCCTTCTCCAGCTCCTCCAGGCCGCCGGGCGCGGCCAGGTCCTCGACCTGGGCCTCGACGACCTCGACGATCACGCGCACGATGTCGACCGTCTGCTGCAGCGACACCGAGCGCTTCAGCTCGCGGGGGGCGGTGCCGAAGAACTCGATGCTGGGCGCGGGCCGTTCGTCTGCGGCGTGCGAGAACCACTCGACGAACCCGGCGATGCCCGCCTGGGCGACCAGGCCGATCCACGAGCGGTCCTCCGCCGACAGGGCACGAAACCAGGGAAGGCGCTCCTCCATGCGCGCCATCGCGGCGGTGCCGAGCGCGCCCATCGCCTTCTCCAACCGCCGCGCGGTGTCCTCACGTACCCGGTCGTTCACATGCACAAGACTGCCAGGTCACCCGGGCCGGGTCCGCAACCCGGTGCGGAGTGGCCTTTTTGTTCACACCCCGTTCACAGCAGCGCGACGGCCGTGATCAGGCCGATGGCCAGGTGGGTCACGGCGAGCAGGATCGTCGCGGGCTGCAGCGTGGGCTCCGCGACGAGCCGGCGCACCGAGATCCCGGCCACCAGGTCGAACACGATCATGCCGACGGTCTGCGCCGCGATCCCGACCAGGCCGAACACCAGCGTGGCGATCAGCCCTTCGCGCAGCAGCCCGCCCGAGGACCAGATCGAGGCGGCGACGACGAGCCCGATGCCGGTGACGCCGGACGCGGCGATGAGCGTGGCGTTCGGATTGCGCTCGGTGCGCACCAGCCGGTTCAGCTTGCCCGGGGTGACCAGGTCGATCACGTAGAAGCCGACGATGAGCAGCAGCACGCCGACCACCGCGTACGCCGCGATCGCCAGGGCGCCGTCGGCGAGCACGTCGGCGAGGTCGAGGCTCGGCGCCGACGGGAGGGCGGGCGGCTCGGTCGCGCCCGGTACCGCGGTGATCGGCGACGGATCGGCGGGAAACGGCGAGGGACTGGGTGACATGTCTCGATATCTCCGGCACTAGAGCGGGATGCGGTGCGGGACGAACGACGAGGTGTCGTCGGTGATCAGGGTGGAGGTCTCGCGGATGCCGAGCCCGGCGGCCTCGTCGTGCACGACCCACGCGCCGAGCACGGGACGCCGGCCGTCGAACTCCGGCAGGGGCGCGAACTCCTGGTAGACGTGGCCTTCGGCGCCGTACGCGCCCGGGGTGGTGACCGTGCCCTCGGGCGCGACCACGGTGATCGACGCGCCCTCGCGGCCGAGCAGCGGCTTGCGCACGTAACTCGTCAGGTCACGCGGCCCGTCGAGGTAGGCGGGCAGCAGGTTCGGGTGGCCGGGGTAGAGCTCCCACAGGATCGCCAGCAGGGCCTTGTTCGACAGCAGCATCTTCCACAGCGGCTCGATCCACGTCATCGACACCTGCTGCGCCACCGCGTGCGGGCCGAACGGGTCGGCGATCGCCCACTCCCAGGGGTAGAGCTTGCACAGCGTGCGCATGGTGCGGCCCTCGAGGTCGACGAAGCGCCGCGCCTCGGGGTCCCACCCGATGTCCTCCATCGCGATCGCCACCGTGGTGAGCCCGGCCTGGTCGGCGGTCTCCTGCAGGTAGCCGAGCGTCATCACCTCCTCGCCGGTCTCGTCCATCCGCGTCCAGGCGAAGTGGACCGGGCCGGTGGGGAGCTCGAGCCCTTTCCAGCGGTCGACGAGCCGCTCGTGGATCGAGTTCCACTGGTCGTCGCCGGGGTGCACGTCCTGCAGCCAGTACCACTGCACCACCGAGCTCTCCAGCAGGCTCGTGGGCGTGTCCGCGTTGTACTCCAGCAGCTTGGCCGGGCCGTTCCCGTCGTAGCGCAGGTCGAAGCGGCCGAACACGTGCGGGTCGCGCCGCCGCCACGACTCGGCCACGGCCGGGGCCGCCCACTCCGGGATGGCGAAGTCGGCGAAGCGCCACTCCCGCACCACGTGGTCGGCCGCGGCGAGGCACATCCGGTGCAGCTCCTCCACCTGCTCCTCGAGGGCGAGCACCTCGTCCATCTCGAGCACGTACTCGGCGCCCTCGTCCCAGTACGGCCGGCCCAGGTGGGCCGGGTGCGCGGACCGGTGGAAGGCGAGCCCTTGCGACTCGACGATCGACTCCCAGTTCTCCCGCGGCGTGCGGGTCAGCCGTCGCATCGTTGATCATCCCCCCCTCGCGCGTGCCGGACGCCCGCCCGGCACGTCGCCGACCTGCGCGGACGGGTACGGCAGGCCGCGCCCGCGGTACGTCAGCCGCCACCGAACGAGCGCCCGCCGAAGCCGCCGCGCTGGATCGTGCGGCCGGTGCGGGTGTGGATGGTGGCGTCGGCCGGCCGGATCGTGGTGCCGTCGCCGACCCGGTCGCCGACCCGGCGGCCCCCGTAGTACCAGCGGTACGCGTACCGCGACGAGGAGTAGTGCGATCCGTCGTCATCGTCGTCGCAGTACCGGTCGTCGACCACGCGGTACCGGAAGGAGTCGTCGATGTCGGTCAGGTCGACGCAGTCGGCGACGATCTCGCGGGGGCGGTTCTGCGCCACGCAGAATCCGACCACCAGTGCCGACAGCGCGGTGACCGTGCCCAGCTTCACCACCTTCGACGCGAGCCGCGGCGGTGGCGAGGATCGGCCGCCGGCGAGGTCCCCCCTTATGACCATTGGCGCTCCTGCCTGTCAAAACCGAACCGGCGTCCGGAGTCCCGCGAACGTGCAAGCGACGCCGATCGCGGCAAGCCCCCCCGAAGGCCACAACCCCGTAACCAAGGGCAATCTAGCGGAGATTCACGAATAGATCGGCATAGCGTCACGAATGTGAACCGCACCGACCGGCTGTACGCCCTCGCCGTGGAACTTTCCGCGAGCGCGCCGCGGTGCGTGCCGGCCCGGGCGCTCGCCGCGCGGCTCGGGGTGAGCGTGCGGACCGTGGAACGCGACGTGGCCCGGCTGCGGCGGCTCGGCCTGCCGGTCGAGCCGCGGCGGGGCGAGGGCTACCGGCTGGCGGAGGAGGCGGGCGCGGGCGGCGTGCTGCCGCCGGTCGTGCTCACCGCCGAGGAGGCCGCCGCGGTGGCCGCCGCGCTCCGCGACGTCGAGGAGGACGGCCTCGCCGCGCCCGCGCGCAGCGCGCTCCGCAAGATCGCCGCGGCGCTGTCGGTGCCGGAACGGGAGCCGGCCGGCCCGCCGCCGGTCGCCCGCACGGTCGAGCGCGCCCTCGCCCGCGGGCGCGCGCTGCGCATCGGGTACGCCGACCGCACCGGCGCGGTCACCTCGCGGGACGTGGAGCCGAGGATCCTGCTCGCCGGCCGGGGCTCGGTCCGCTACCTGGTCGCCTGGTGCCGGCTGCGCGACGACGTCCGCGTGTTCCGGCTCGACCGCATCGCCTCGGCCGTCGAGCTCGACGACGCCACCGCGGGCGGTGCGGCCGCGCAGGCATCCGGGCGGTGAGGGCCGCCGGCGGGACGGCGGGCCGTACCCGGGGGACCGGACCGGACACGACGGCGCCGCCGCGACGTCCCGCGGCGGCGCCGACTCAACGCGTGACCTCGGCTACACGCCCATCGACTGGGTCTTGTTGCTCTCCGGGGTGGCCATGGAGCCGACCTCGGTGACCCCGTTCTTCAGGTGGTAGCGGGCGATCGCCTCGCGCAGCGTCTCCGGCCGCACCTCGCCCCGCTTGGCGAGCTGGGTGAGCACCGCGAGCGTGATCGAGGCGGCGTCCACGTGGAAGTGGCGGCGCAGCGCCGGCCGGGTGTCGGAGAGGCCGAACCCGTCGGTGCCGAGCGAGGTCCAGTCGCCGGGCACCCACGGGGCGATCTGGTCCGGCACCGCCCGGAGGTAGTCGCTCACCCCGAGGAACGGCCCGGACGCCTGCGACAGCACCTTGGTCACGTACGGCACGCGCTGCTCGGCCTCCGGGTTGAGCAGGTTGTGCTCGTCCGCGGCGAGCGCGTCGCGGCGCAGCTCCGACCAGGACGTCGCCGACCACACGTCGGCCTCCACGCCCCACTCCTCGGCGAGCAGCCGCTGCGCCTCCAGCGCCCAGCGCATCGCCACGCCCGAGGCGAGGATGTTCGCCCGCGGCCGCCCCTTCCGCTCGGCCGGGGCGTACAGGTAGAGGCCCTTGAGCAGGCCCTCGACGTCGAGGTTCTCCGGCTCGGCCGGCTGCGGGTACGGCTCGTTGTAGACCGTGAGGTAGTAGAAGATGTCCTCCGGCTTCTCGCCGTACATGCGGCGCAGGCCGTCCTTGATGATGTGCGCGATCTCGTACGCCCACGCCGGGTCGTACACGACCGCCGCCGGGTTGGCCGAGGCGAGCAGTGGCGACTGGCCGTCCTCGTGCTGCAGGCCCTCACCGTTGAGCGTGGTACGGCCGGCCGTGGCGCCGAGCATGAAGCCGCGGCCGAGCTGGTCGGCGAGCTGCCAGATCTGGTCGCCGGTGCGCTGGAACCCGAACATCGAGTAGAAGATGTACACCGGGATCATGTGCTCGCCGTGCGTGGCGTAGCTGGTGCCCGCGGCGATCATGGAGGCCATCGAGCCGGCCTCGCTGATGCCCTCGTGCAGGATCTGGCCGTCGACGGCCTCCTTGTACGAGAGCAGCAGGTCGCGGTCGACCGGGTCGTAGGTCTGGCCCACCGGCGAGTAGATCTTCGCGGTGGGGAACATCGCGTCCATGCCGAACGTGCGCGCCTCGTCCGGGATGATCGGCACGAACCGGAAGCCGATCTCCTTGTCCCGCATGAGGTCCTTGAGCAGGCGCACGAACGCCATGGTGGTGGCGACGTTCTGCTTGCCGGAGCCCTTGCGCAGGCCCTTGTAGACCTCGTCGCCGGGGAGCTTGAGCGGCTTGGCGCGTACCACCCGCTTGGGCAGGAAGCCGCCGAGCGCCGCCCGGCGCTCCTTCATGTACTGGATCTCCTCGCTGTTCTCGCCCGGGTGGTAGTAGGGCGGCAGGTCCTCCTCGAGGGCCTTGTCGGGGATCGGCAGGTACAGCCGGTCGCGGAACTCCTTGAGCTCGGCCTTGGTGAGCTTCTTCATCTGGTGGGTGGCGTTCCGCGCCTCGAAGTCCTTGCCGAGGGTCCACCCCTTGATCGTCTGCGCGAGGATGACGGTCGGCTGGCCGACGTGCTCGCGGGCCGCCTTGAACGCGGCGTACACCTTGCGGTAGTCGTGGCCGCCGCGGGACAGCTTGCGGATCTCCTCGTCGGACAGGTGCTCGACGAGCTTGCGCAGCCGCGGGTCGTCGCCGAAGAAGTGCTCGCGGATGTACGCCCCGGACTCCACGGCGTAGGTCTGGAACTGGCCGTCCGGCGTGGTGTTCATCTTGTTGACGAGCACGCCGTCGACGTCGGCGGCGAGCAGCGGGTCCCACTCGCGGCCCCAGATCACCTTGATGACGTTCCAGCCCGCGCCACGGAAGAACGCCTCCAGTTCCTGGATGATCTTCCCGTTGCCGCGTACCGGGCCGTCCAGCCGCTGCAGGTTGCAGTTGATGACGAAGGTGAGGTTGTCGAGCTCCTCGCGGGCGGCGAGGCCGATGGCGCCGAGCGACTCCGGCTCGTCCATCTCGCCGTCGCCGAGGAAGCACCACACGTGCGACCGCGAGGTGTCCTTGATCTTGCGGTTGAGCAGGTAGCGGTTGAACCGCGCCTGGTAGATCGCGGCGATCGGGCCGAGGCCCATGGAGACGGTCGGGAACTCCCAGAAGTCCGGCATGAGCCGGGGGTGCGGGTAGGACGGCAGGCCCCGCACGCCCTTGGACAGTTCCTGGCGGAAGGCGTCGAGCTGGGCCTCGGTGAGCCGGCCCTCCAGGTACGCCCGGGCGTAGATGCCGGGGGAGGCGTGGCCCTGGATGAACACCTGGTCGCCGGACTCGCCGTGGTCCTTGCCGCGGAAGAAGTGGTTGAAGCCGACCTCGTACAGCGACGCCGCGGACGCGTAGGTGGCGATGTGACCGCCCACGTTCGTGCGCGCGTTGGCTCGGGTGACCATGACCGCGGCGTTCCAGCGGATGTAGGCCCGGATCCGGCGCTCGATGTACTCGTCACCGGGGAACCAGGGCTCGCGCTCCGGCGGAATGGTGTTGATGTAGTCGGTGCTGCGCAGACCGGGCACGCCGACCTGGTGCTCTCTCGCGCGCTCCAGCAGCCGCAGCATCAGGTAGCGGGCACGAGCCCGACCCTCCGTCTTGACGACGGAGTCGAGCGACTCAAGCCACTCTTGGGTCTCGCTCGGATCGACATCAGGAAGCTGGCTCGGTAGGCCGTCACTGATGATCGAGAAACGCTGGCGTCCGGAAGTCACTGGGTCTCGCCTTCCGCGGATGGACTTGTAGCCTATTTGTGGTCGTCTTGGTCGTTACTCATCCTGGCTGACGTACCCCGAAAGCGCACCTCTACTGTCGGGTAACCAGAATGTCCCCGCTGCCCGTGAGCAGGGGTTTGGCCTAGACCACCGATGGTAGGACGATTTCACATTACCGCTTCGCGGTCTGTTGCGCTCCCTCCGGTTCCGTGGTCGTGCCGGTGCGTAAAGTAAACGGAACGCGCATGGCCGGACCGTCGGGCGGTGCGGCCGGGGGAGCCCGCGTAACGTTTCGGTCTAGTTGCCGCTTCCTGGCGTCGTCACATGGGACACCCCCCTTTTCGGCGGGCACGAGCCGTACGAATGTGGAAGGCAACGGTAGGCACCCGAGCACTCGAGGGAGGGTCGCATGCTGGCCGCTGTGGGGGATCGTCTCCTGGTACGCGGCAACGCAGTCGGCAGTCCGGACCGCCAGGGCGAGATCATCGAGGTCCGGGGGTCCGACGGCGGCCCGCCGTACCTGGTGCGGTTCGACGACGGGCACACGGGCCTGGTGTTCCCCGGCCCCGACGCCGTCGTCATCCCAGCTCAGCGTCAGGGCTGAGACCCTAAGATCGGGCACGTGAGATCTACGACAATCACGGTGACGACCGGGTCACGGGAGCGGGTGTACGACATCACCCCGCAGTGCCGGGACTTCGTCCGCTCCTGTGGCGGCGACGGGCTGCTGCACGTGTTCGTGCCGCACGCCACCGCCGGCGTCGCGCTGATCGAGCTCGGGGCGGGGAGCGACGACGACCTGCTCTCCGCCCTGGGCGAACTTCTGCCCGCCGACGACCGGTGGCGGCACGCCCACGGATCGCCGGGTCACGGGCGCTCGCACGTGATGCCGGCGTTCATCCCGCCGTACGCCACCATCCCCGTGCTCGACGGACGTCTCGCCCTGGGGACGTGGCAGTCGATCGCGATCGTCGATCTCAACGTGGACAACCCGGAACGTAGTGTTCGTCTGTCGTTTTTGTCGGATTAGGAAATAACGGTGCGGGTCACCGCTCGTGGCGACCGTTGACGACGATGGGTCACAGCGTGTGGACTGTGCCGAGCGGCTCCGAAGGGGAGACGAAGCGAACCCGGAGGGCGTCGCGCATGACCGCAACGGGCGGGGCCACTCAAGCAGGAGGGATAAACGTGAGCGCGACCGCGGGTCAGGCGCAGGGCGAACGCGGCCTGGCCGAACGGCTCGGCCTCAAGCCGGGCCAGGTGGTGCAGGAGATCGGCTGGGACGAGGACGCCGACGAGGACCTGCGTGCCTCGATCGAGGAGCTGACCGGCAACGAACTGGTGGACGAGGACTACGACGACGTCGTCGACGTCGTGCTGCTGTGGTGGCGGGACGGCGACGGCGACCTGTTCAACGCCCTGACCGAGGCGAAGACCTCGCTCGCCGACGGCGGCCAGATCTGGCTGCTGACGCCGAAGGCGGGCCGGGAGGGGCACGTCGAGCCCAGCGACATCGGTGAGGACGCCGCCACCGCCGGTCTGTCCCAGACCAGCAGTATCAGCGCGGCGCGGGACTGGTCCGGCACCCGGCTCGTCGCGCCGAGAGCGCGCCGCTAGGCGATCGACACGCCGCCGGGCGCAGGTCCGGCGAACGCTGCCCCTGCCGTACGGTCCGCCGAGGCCGTACGGCAGGATGGTGTATGTCCAAGTCCCATACGCACGGCGATGCCGCGGCGCGCCCGCGGCGGAAATGGACCCGACATGGCGGTCGACGTCGGTGATGTGGCCCCGGACTTCACCCTCCGGGATCAGCACGGCACGCCCGTCAGGCTCTCCGACCACCGCGGCAGGAAGGTCGTGCTGATCTTCTACCCGCTCGCGTTCAGCGGGGTGTGCCACGGGGAGCTCAACGCGATCCGGGACGAGTTCCTGCCCGCGGTCGCCGACGACGTGCAGGTGCTCGCCGTCTCGGTGGACTCGATGTTCGCCCAGCGGGCCTGGGCGGACCGCGAGGGGTACCGTTTCCCCCTGCTGTCCGACTTCTGGCCGCACGGCGAGGTGGCGCGCGCCTACGGCGTGTTCGACGAGGAGAAGGGCGTCGCCACCCGGGGAACCTTCATCATCGACGGCGAGGGCGTGGTGCGCTGGAAGGTGGTCAACCCCCTCTCCGCCGCCCGCGACATCGCCGCCTACCACAAGGCGCTCGCCGAGATCTCCTGACACCCGCCCGTACCCCGGGCCGAGCCGTTGGAGGCCAACATGCCCTGCTTCCGCTGCGGGGCGCGGCAGACCGACCCCGTCCGCGGCGCGAGCCCCTGGAAGCGCGGCGTCCGCCACGAGACCCAGGTGCTCATCTGTCCCGACTGCCAGCGATCCGGCGACCTCGACCTCGACACCTGCCACAGCTGCGGCTCCACCTCCCTCATCTGCCGCCTCGGCGAGGTTGAGTGCCGCTCCTGCGGCGCCGTACGGCTCGCCACCGGCCGCCACGGCACCTGCTCGGCCCCACCGCGGCCCACCGGCGCCCCCGGCCTCTCCGAGGAGGTCGCCGCCGCCCTCGACCGCGTCCTCGGCCGCACCCCCCGCCGCTGACGGCCCGGCCCCCGGATTCCGCCCCGCCCGTAATCCCCGGCCGCGCCCGACCACTTGGCCGCGGTACGCCTGTCGATGTGCCGAACACCCCCGCAGTGCCGTAAGGTGTTGTCGTCCCGTGTTCACCCGGGCGGTTAGCTCAGCGGTAGAGCACTCGCCTTACAAGCGAGGGGTCACTGGTTCGAACCCGGTACCGCCCACCAGCCCAAACGCCCCGGATTCGATCATGAAGCCGGGGCGTGAGTGGCTAACCGAGTGTCCAAGCCTCGGCGGCCGATCCTCGGCCTGGGGCGCTCTGCATGACCACGGTAGGCACGTTGCGCGGCGAGGCCGTGGCTGTCTCGTCGAGGACGGCGCGAGCCGGCACATAGGTGAAGGCCTTGGGGGCGACCTGTGCGCCCTCTCGGGAACTTCAAAGAGATCAAGACGTTGCGCTTCACCTTGTCCCGGCGCATCGCGCTCTTGACCGCAGGATCTGAGATCCCATGGATCGGCTTGAGCGCCTTCGCCTTTGCGGTTCATCTCGGTTGGTGCGTTCAGCGTGCTTCGCTTGCGATGCCTAGCTCACCTGCGAGCGGCGCGTCCTGCCCTGCCCGAGTCGGTCGCGAGGCGGCTTTGTGCGGGTGACGCGGCCTCGGGCCGGGCGTCGCCTCGGCGGTTGCGGCTTACCTCGGTGAGTACGGCGAGCATGGCCGTCACCGCAGGGAGGCGGAAGGGTGGGGACGGGGTGGCGGCGTAGAGGCGGCGGCGGGGGAGTGACGGGGTGGTGGGGCGCAGCACGATGCCGGGGTGGGCGCTGTCCTGGGCCAGGGTGGGGACGAGCATGATGCCGGAGCCGCCGGCGACCAGGGCCTGCTTGCCGTTCCAGTCCTCGCAGAAGAATCCGATGCGCGGTGGGCCGCCCAGGGCGTTCGCCAGTTGGGGGATCGGGCCGAGGCAGTCGGGGTGGCCGCCTTCGATCCAGGTTTCCTCGCGCAGGTCGCTGAGCCGTACCCGGCGGTGGCGGGCGAGCGGGTGGTCGGCGGGCAGGGCCACGTGGAACTCCTCGTCGAGAAGCGGGACGAGGTCGAGTCCGTCGAGCTCCGAGGGGTCGAGCGGCTCGGGGGAGATCGCGGTCCTGGCGGCCTCCAGGTCGGCGTACAGGCTCCAGGCGGTGATCAGCGCCAGGTCGACGCGGTCGTCGCGGAGCGCGGCGAGGGGGCCTGCGGGGCCGGGCTGTACGAGGGTCACGCCGACGCCGGGGTGGGCGCGGCTGAAGCGGTGGATCACCTCGGGCATGAAGGACGTGTTCGCGCTGGAATAGGCGGACATGCGCAGGTGGCCGGACTCCAGGCTGGTGAACGTGCCGAGCCGGGCCTCCAGCGCGCGCAGCCGGGCGAGGATGTCCCGCGCCTGCTCGACGGCGATCCTGCCCGCCGCGGTGGGCCGGACCCCGCGGGGGACCCGCCGGAACAGGCTCACGCCGAGACGGCGCTCCAGGCCGCCGATCTGCCGCGACACGGCCGGTTGGGTCAGGGACAGCGCCTCGGCCGCCGCCGAGAACGAGCCACGCTCCGCAACCTCGACCATCACCCGAAGCGTCCACGGATCAAGCATGCATCGAGCGTATGGCGGGCCGAGGAAACCGGGACTCGAGCGCATGTGTCCCAGGTGCCGGGCCGGCCGGCCGCCATATCGCGCCTTCCCGCATCTGCCGTGGAAAAGGGTGCCGAGCGAGCCTCCTCCCATGCCTGCGATGCATGGGTCGCATAAGAAATCCGCAGTTGTGTTCGCGTTCGCCTGCTGCGGATGCTGAGGGAACGGGCGGCGGGGCCGGCGCCCGGTCGGACACTCGCGGCCCCGGCGTATCGCGAAGGAAGGCGAACACGGATGGGGAGGAACGAGGACCGGCCCGGCGCCCCGATCGTGATCGTGGGCGCCTACGGTGCGGTCGGCCGGG
Source organism: Thermopolyspora flexuosa (assembly GCF_006716785.1). Lineage (NCBI taxonomy): Bacteria > Bacillati > Actinomycetota > Actinomycetes > Streptosporangiales > Streptosporangiaceae > Thermopolyspora > Thermopolyspora flexuosa. Next base: position 1,442,579 of record NZ_VFPQ01000001.1, read on the forward strand.
TGGCGGCGCACACGCTCACCTCGTGGTACCCGGAACGAGTGATCGTGGCCGGACGCGACCCGGCGCGGGCACGGGAGATGGTGCTCTCCGGCGGCGCGGCGCGGGCGATCCGCGTCGACGTCACCGACCCCGGCGACATCGCCCGCATGCTGGACGAACGCCCGGCCGTCGTGGTCATGTGCGTCGAACGCGGCAACGCGGCCGTGGCCCGCGCGTGCCTCGAACGCGGCGTGCACCATGTCGACATCAGCGCGACCGCCGCCATCCTGAACGAGATCGCCGAGCTGGACTCGCTCGCGGTACGGCACGCCGCCACCGCCCTGCTCAGCGTGGGCGTCGCCCCAGGGCTCAGCAACGTGCTCGCCCGCCACTGCGTCGAGGCGCTGCCGTCGGCCCGGAGCGTCGACATCGACCTGCTGCTCGGCATGGGCGGTGCGCACGGCGACGACTCGGTGCGGTGGGTCGTCGCGAACCTCGCCGCCGGAAACGCTCCGGGCCGCGCCGACCGGATCCGCGTACGGCTGCGCGGCTTCGGCGTGCGGACCGTGCACCCGTTCCCGTTCTCCGACCAGTACACGATCCGCGACAAACTGGGTCTGCCGGCCACGACGCGGATGTGCTTCGACTCGGCCGCGGCGACGTCCCTGCTGTTCGCCCTCCGCTCGGCCCGGTTCTTCGAGGCGGCCCGGCGGCTGCGCGCCGAACGCCTGATCACCTCGCTGTTCTCGCGCCTGCACTTCGGCTCCCGCCGCTTCGTCGTACAGGCCCGCGCCGCCGACGCGCACGGCGCGGCGGTGTCGAGCACGGTAACCGGCCTCGGTACGGCCCGTGCGACCGGCGTCGTAACGGCGCTGGCCGTACGACGCCTGCTCACCGGCGATGCCGCGCCCGGCGTCCGTCACCTTGACGAACTCGTCCCCGTAGGCCAATTCATTGACGAACTGCACGAATACGGCATGACCGTGCACCACGACCCGCCGCCGCAGGATGACCGGTTCGGCCCTCGAATCACCACCCCCGACGACCCGGCGAACCGCCCCTGAATGAAGCCGTCACGTCCGTCGGCCGCGTTGTCCCCTGCGCATCCGCTGCCCTAAGCGCTGTCCGGACCGCAGGATCTTCCGCGCTCTCGAACACCCACCCTCCGAAGTGAATGCCGCCTGACGAACCTTGAAGCGTCACGCGATGGCCGTTCCTGTGGCCGGCGGCGCGCCTGTCACCTGGTCGAACTTCTGCACCACCTCCGTGGGCGCGGCTTCAAGCGGAGAACCGAATGTGAGGGTGATTCCGAAGGCCGGGCGGGCGGGACGACGGCCCACCGAGCAGTTGGTCGCCGTCTGTTCTAAAACGTACTCGGGTGGGCCAAAATTGGGAGAGCCGGTCCGCAAGGAGCGATTGCTCGGCTCCCCGGCGGGAGGGCGAAGCCTTAATAGCGTGCGCGCCTGGATGCGGGAAAGGAGGGAGGGGTGCCGATAAATGAGATAAATGAAACCATGGAGCAGGTCGCCAACTACAGCGCGATCCCGCTTGCTCTAATAGGCTTCGGATTGACCCTGTGGCAGCTCGCCAAAACGAAGAGGGCGGCGGAGGCGGCTCAGGAGTCCGCGCGCTCGGCGCAGGTGGCCATCAGTCGCAATCATCTGCTCATATTGATCCCCCAACTGCAGCGCATTGAGGAGGAGCTAGAGAGGTCGGTGCGGGCGAACTCGATTGAGCTCACTCTTTCCTGGTTGGCGAACTGGCGCTGGCAGGCGGGCCAACTCCGGGGATTTCTGCTTGCCTCGTCGTATGACGACGAGAAAACTATGCGAGCGTTACAGTCTTCCATTGCGAAGGCGGCGGTCGCGAGGAAGGCCATCATCGACAGCAAGCATGGCGATCTGCTGAAGGCCACCCGGCCGGCGCGCGACGCGATAGCGGTTGTGACGAACGAACTCGGCATGCTCGCGGCCCACCAGGGGATCAAGACAGGAGGGCAGGAGAATGGATCTCTATGAAGCGTCTCGCGACGAGAGATTCCCCCGGCTGGTCAACTTACTCATCACGAAGACCAAGGCTGGTCAGGTGCAGTGGGAGGTGGCACGCATTCCCGACGACGGGGAAAGCGACGGATTCTCGTTCTCGACGCGCCGGAGCACGGTCATAATCGGAAGCGTCAAGGGGGATGGGCAGGCTCCCTTCTACCTGTCGATCCTCAATGAGCACGGCTTCGAGGTCGAGCGCATCTTGGCCGAACCTCCTGATCTGGAGGTGGGGCCCGATGAGACCAGGGAGTCCGCCCGTTTCAGATATATGCAGGTCTCTCATCTCCTGAATCAGATCACCACCCTTTACAAGCAGGCGCGTCGCGTGGCACTCCAGACGGATCAGGTCATTGATCACCTGTTGCAGGACCTCGCCTTGTAGGCTCCTGGTGCGAGTGCGGTGCCCACGCGCCGGATGTAGAGGTGTCTGGGGGAGCGGGGAGGGTGATTCCGAGTCTTGCCATCCGTGGGCGAACTTCCACCCCGCGGAGTATGGGTGACGGCAAAAGGGGCGGGCCCGACCAAGAAGTAGCCGGGCAGGTATTCGTCGACCCCGATACCTTGCAACAAGGACACCTCGATCGGATGAGACGGCCCGCCGGGCCACCCGCTTCTGCGGGAGTCGCACTCGCAGCGCTGCCGGCAACGCCGAAACCGATTGTGATCCGGAGATTCCCGCCCACCTGCATGACGCGTAATCCCATGTGCTGCTTGTCCGGCCGGGGACGATGCGGCGCGAAGGCGCAGGTCACCGGCTTGAAGCCGGTACCGCCACCGGCGGAACCGAGCCCTGTGGCGCGCACTGCCGGATGCCGGCCATCAGGGCGACGTTGACGTCCCTGAAGGTCCGCTCCGAGGTTCTCGCGGCTGAAGCCGGTTGGCCACATCCTCCACACCGAGAGGCGTATGCATCGCCTATGTATCGCCTCGCCGACCTGGTACGACCCCCGCTCACCCGAAGCCCTCTGTTGCCGGCCATGAGTGTCCGTATGCAGACGAGCGCGACCTGCCGGCCGTCCACGGATTGGCCGATGCGCTCCCGCCGCGTTCTTCGCGTGGCCGACTCGTCGATGGTGCGGGTGATGGCGGTGCCGTACGCCCGGCTCTGACAGGTGGTCGGCCCGCCGCGCCGTACGCTCGTCTCGATAGGGGTGACCTGCCTGGTCTGCGTGGTGTGCGACCGACCGGATCGTTCCGCATCCGGGCTTGATCGTGCCTTCCGGGATGGTGCCCCGGATGCGGAGGATCGGAGCCGTGAACAGAGCCCTTCTCGTCATCGATGTACAGGAGTCCTTCCGGCAGCGGCCGAACTGGCGGGCGGTGTCCGCGCCCGACATCGCCGATCGGGTGGCGCGTCTGGTGCGGGCCTCCCGCGCCAACGGTGACCTGGTGGTGTGGGTGCTGCACACCGACCCGGGGAGCGGCGGGCCGTTCGATCCGGAGCGCGGTTTCGTCCGCCCGATCGAGGGCCTGGAGCCCGCGCCCGGTGAGCCGGTGGTGACGAAGACCTCCTACAACGCCTTCACCACCACGAACCTCCACCAGCTGCTCACCCGGCACGGCGTCCGGGAGGTGATCGTGTGCGGCATCAAGACCGAGCAGTGCTGCGAGACGACCACCCGTCTCGCCTGTGACCTCGGCTACGACGTCACGTTCGTGATCGACGCCACCGCGACCTTCCCGCTCGAGCACCGGGACGCGCCCAAGGGCCGCCCGATCGAGGAGATCCTCGCGGACCCGAGAACGCTGTCCACCGACGAGATCATCCGCCGCACCGAGTACACCCTCTCGGGGTGGTTCGCCACGATCCGGACCGTCGCCGAGCTGACGGGGGAGCCCGCCGAGAAGGTCGGGGCGGGTTCCGCTGCGGGAGGCTGACCGGATCGTGCCCCGCGTGGTGTTCGTGCTCGTCCCCGATTTCCACCTGCTCGACCTGTCGGGCCCCGCGCAGGTGTTCTCCGCGGCCGCCAACCTCGGCTACGACTACCGCCTGAGCTACGTCGCCGAGCGGCCCGAGGTGACCAGCGCGCAGGGCCTGCCGGTCCGGGCGGAGGTGGACTGGCCCGAGACGGACGCCGACGATCTGGTGATGGTGCCGGGCTGGCGGGCGCCGACCCTCGCCGGCCACGGCCACCTCACCGCGGCGACGCTGCGCCGCCTCGCCGCCCACCATGACGCGGGCGGTACGGTGGCCAGCGTGTGCGCGGGCGCGGACGCGCTGGGCCGTGCCGGGCTGCTCGACGGCCGCCGGTGCACCACCCACCACGCGCTGCAGGAGGAGCTGGCGCGGCGCTACCCGCGGGCCACCGTGGTACGCGACGTGCTCTACGTCGTCGACGGCAGGGTGGTGACGTCCGCCGGCATCGCCAGCGGCATCGACCTCGCGTTGCACCTCGTCGCGGTACGGCACGGCCCCGGCGTGGCCGGGCGCATCGCCCGCAACCTGGTGGTCTTCGCCCGCCGCAACGGCGACGAGCGGCAGGCCAGCGTGATGCTGCGGTACCGCTCCCACCTGTGCGACGCCGTACACCGCGCGCAGGACATGATCGACGCCCGGTACACCGAGCGGCTGCGGCTGGCCGAGCTGGCCGCGGCGTGCGGGGTGGGGGAGCGGACGCTGACCCGCCTGTTCACCAAGGCGATCGGGATGACGCCGCTGCGCTACCAGCAGGCGCTCCGGCTCGAGCGGGCCGAGCATCTGATCGGCCAGGGGGCGACCGTCGAGGCCGCGGCCCGGGCCGTCGGCTTCCAGGACGCCCGCATGCTGCGTCGCCTGCGCGCCCGTACGGCCCGAGGCCGGGCGGTCCCCGGGCCTGTCGCGGCCGGTCAGAGGGCGCAGATCGCGTAGACGCTGATGCCGACGGTGTTGCCCTTCGACTGGCGGCCGAGGGCGATCCAGCCGCGGCCGTCCGAGGTGGGGAACGAGCCGACGAGGACCGCGTTGGGCCCCTGGGCCTCGCCGCCACCGCCGATCACCCGCTTGTTGTGGGGGCACCAGGCGGTGCGGCGCTGGAAGTTCGGCACGTTCTTGTTGGGGAGCACGACGACCTGGTAGCCGGGCGGGAGCGCCGAGGCGGTCGAGGCCGCGGTCCGTGCGGACGTGCCCGATCCGGTGGCGTTGGCCGGGGCGTTGCCGATGGCGAGCGCGGTCACGGTGGACGCGAGGGCCGCCGCGACGAGCGTGGAGAGGGCGGTCTTGAGAGCGGGCTTCAGCGGCATCCGGATCTCCTTATGGTCTCCGCCGCGCGAGGCGGTTCGGGGGAATCGGCGGTGACGTCAGGTGAGACGCGGCGGTCGCCGCCGTTGTTCGGCCGCGGGCGTGGGCGTCTCGGCCCACGTGCGGTCACTCCGAGTCCAGGGGGAGGCCCGGGACGGATCCGGAACGGCCGGTCGTGGGCTGGTAGCGCAGCTCGGGGCGCCCCACCGAGCCGTACCGGGGGAGGCGGCGGGCGGCGCCGGTCTCGATCAGGTACTCAAGGTAGCGCCGCGCGGTGACCCGGGAGACGCCCACCGCCGCGCCGACCTCCTGGGCCGAGACGCCGTCGGGGTACTTGCGCAGCTCGGCCGCGATCAACTCCAGGGTGGCGAGGGACATGCCCTTGGGCAGCGCGGCTCCGGCGCCGCCGCGCAGGGTGGCGAGGGCGCGGTCCACCGCGTGCTGGTCGGCCTCGGCGGCGCCGTCCATGGTGGCGCGGAACTCGGCGTACCGCTTGAGCTTCTCGGCCAGCGCGGCGTAGGTGAACGGCTTGATCAGGTACTGGGAGACGCCGATCGACACCGCGGCCCGTACCACCGACAGGTCCCGCGCGGAGGTCACCGCGATCACGTCGCAGAGCAGCCCGGCGGCCCGCAGGCTGCGGCACAGCTCAAGCCCGTGCATGTCCGGCAGGTAGAGGTCGAGCAGGATCAGCTCGACCCGCCGTTCCCGCAGGAACCGCAGCGCCTCCCCGGCGGACCGGGCCACCCCGGCGACCTGGAAGCCGCCGACCCGCTCGACGTACCGGCGGTTCGCCTCCGCCGCGATCTCCTCGTCCTCGACGACCAGCACCGGGATCACGGCTCACCCCCGCGCAGCGGCAGCCGTACGGTGAACACCGCGCCGCCCAGACCGGTGCCCGGGGCGCCGCGCCCGACCTCGATGGTCCCGCCGAGGCGGCGTACCGCCTGCCCGACCAGGGCGAGCCCGAGGCCCCGGCCGTCGCCCTTGGTGGACCAGCCCTTCCGGAACGCCTCCGCCGCGGTCGCCGGGTCCATGCCCGGCCCGCTGTCGGCGACCCGGACGACCAGCGTGCCGTCGTCGGCGCGCAGCCGTACCGCCACCCGTTGCGGGGGCGGGCCGGCGCCCGCGGCGTCGATCGCGTTGTCGATCAGGTTCCCGACGATGGTCACGAGCGCGCGCTCGTCCACGCAGATCGTGTCGAGCTCGCCGTCGGGGTCGATCGCGAGCTCGACCCCGCGCTCGGCGGCGACCGCGGACTTGCCGAGCAGCAGCGCGGCGAGCACCGGCTCGCGTACCGACTCCACCACCCGGTCGGTGAGCCGCTGCACCGTGCGCAGCTCCTCGGTGGCGAACGCCACCGCCTCCTCGGTACGGCCCAGCTCCACCAGCGACACCACGGTGTGCAGCCGGTTCGCCGACTCGTGCGCGGCCGACCGCAGCGACTCGGCGAACCGGCGCTCTGCGTCGAGCCGGCTGGTGAGCGCCTGCAGCTCGGTGTGGTCGCGCAGGGTGACCACGGTGCCGAGCGACCGCGCCCCGGCGCGCACCACCGACACGCTCACCAGCAGCACCCGGTCCGCGGTGAGGTGGATCTCGTCGGTGCGGGTGTGCCCGGAGGCGAGCAGCTCGACGAGGGACGGCGGCAGGCCGAGCTCGGTGACGTGCCGACCCTCGGCGTCGGGTGGCAGCCTGAGCAGCTCGCGCGCGCCGTCGTTGGCGAGGGTGAGCCGCCGTTCGGCGTCGACGAGCAGCAGGCCCTCGCGCACCGCGTGCAGGATCGCCTCGTGGTACTCGTACATGCGGCTCAGCTCGACCGGGTCGAGCCCGTGGGTCTGCCGCCGGAGCCGGGCGCCGACGGCCGCCGCCCCGGCGATGCCCACGGCGAGCCCGGCGAGGACGATCAGCGCGGTCCAGGCGAGCTGGCCGCGCAGCCAGCCGCTGATCTTCTGCACGGTGATGCCCGCGCTCACCAGCGCCACGATCCGGCCGGTCTGCGGGCTGCGCACCGGGGTGACCGCGCGCACCGAGGGCCCGAGGGTGCCGGTGTAGGTCTCGGTGAAGGTACGGCCGGCGAGGGCGGGCGCGGTGTTGCCGAGGAAGAACCCGCCGATGCGCCGCGGGTTGGGGTGGGTGTAGCGGCGGCCCTCCGGGCTCATGATCGTGATGAAGTCGACGCCGGTGGCGGTGCGGATGCCTTCCGCGTACGGCTGCAGCGCCCGGGACGGCTCGGGGTCGTCGAGCGCCTCGGGCACCACCGGTGAGTGGGCCACGCCGATCGCCACCGCCCGGGCCACCGCCGCGGCCTCGTCGGAGAGCAGTGACCGGGTCTGGACGACCGCGAGCAGGGTCGCGCCGAGCACGGTCACCCCGACCACGGCGATCTGCAGCGCCAGTATCTGCCGGGCGAGGCTCCACCGCCGCGGGCGCGCCGCCTGCGCCATCGCGCTCCCTCACCTTCCTGAACGACCGGATGTGTGCTGAACGAAATGTACGCAATGGTGACGTAGGTCACGCGTTCGGCACATAGTGGCTCGACCGCGGTCTCCAGCTCAGCGTTTCAGGAAGGTCGAGTCTCATGTCAGCCGAGACGCCACGACAGGCCTCGGGCGGCGCCACCCCGGCCGCCCGACGGGACCGCACCCACTACCTCTACCTCGCCGTCATCGTCGCGGTGCTCGCCGGGATCGCCGTCGGGTTCCTCGCCCCGGACGTCGGCAAGGAGCTGCGGCCGCTCGGTACCGCGTTCGTCAACCTGATCAAGATGATGATCAGCCCGATCATCTTCTGCACGATCGTGCTCGGCGTCGGCTCGGTGACCCAGGCGGCGAAGGTCGGCCGGGTCGGCGGGCTCGCCATGGCCTACTTCCTGGCGATGTCCACGATCGCGCTCGTCATCGGCCTCGTCGTCGGCAACCTCGTCGACCCGGGCGCCGGGCTGCAGCTCACCGACGAGGCCCGGAAGGCGGCGGCGACCGAGGCGGCGAAGGCCGCGGAGAGCGACACGGTGGAGTTCCTGCTCGGCATCATCCCGACCACGCTGGTGTCGGCCTTCACCGAGGGGGAGATCCTGCAGACGCTGCTGGTGGCGCTGCTCGCCGGGTTCGCGCTCCAGGCGATGGGGGAGCGGGGCGCGCCGATCCGCACCGGCATCGCGCACATCCAGCGGCTCGTGTTCCGCATCCTCGCCATGATCATGTGGGCGGCGCCGGTGGGGGCGTTCGGCGCTATCGCCGCCGTGGTCGGCGCGACCGGGATCGACGCGCTCACCAGTCTCGCCATGATCATGATCGGGTTCTACGTGACCTGCGTGCTGTTCGTGGGCGTGGTGCTCGGCCCGCTGCTGTGGTTCGCCGCCCGGATCAACCTGTGGTCGCTGCTGCGCTACCTCGCCCGCGAGTTCCTGCTCATCGTGTCCACCTCCTCCTCCGAGTCGGCGCTGCCGCGGCTCATGGCGAAGATGGAGCACCTCGGGGTGAGCAGGCCGGTCGTCGGCATCACCGTGCCGACCGGGTACTCGTTCAACCTCGACGGCACCGCGATCTACCTCACCATGGCCACGCTGTTCGTGGCCACCGCGACCGGCTCGCCGCTGTCCCTGGGCGAGCAGGTGGCGCTGCTCCTCTTCATGATCATCGCGTCGAAGGGCGCGGCCGGGGTGACCGGTGCGGGCCTCGCCACCCTCGCCGGCGGCCTGCAGGCGCACCGGCCGGACCTGGTGGACGGCGTCGGCCTCATCGTCGGCATCGACCGGTTCATGTCCGAGGCCCGGGCGCTCACCAACTTCGCCGGGAACGCCGTGGCCACCGTGCTCATCGGCCGGTGGACCGGCGAGCTCGACCGGGAGCGCGCCGCGCAGGTGCTCTCCGGCCGCCTGCCGTTCGACGAGACCACCCTGCTCGACGAGGAGGCGCACGACGACCGCGCCGCCGCCGCGCCCGCCGAGCGCGAGATGGCGCACGCCTGACCCGGCCGCCGGTACGGCACGGCCGCCCCTAGCAGGCGGGTCCATCGGCGAGACCATCGGGGGACTCGCCGACGGACCCGCCCGCGTTCCGCTCGTGCAGGAACGCCTCGACCTCGGCACGGGTGGGCGGCGCCGCGCCCTCGCGGGTGCAGGTGAGCGCGGCGGCCGCCACGGCGAACCGCAGCGCCGCATCGAGGTCCGCGGCCGGGAACGCGGCGCCCGGGCGCTCCGGCAGCGCGCCGCGGGCGGCGAGCGCGTGCAGCAGCGCCCCGGTGAACGTGTCCCCGGCGCCCACCGTGTCGGCCACCCGCACCGGGAAGCCCGGCACGTGCCGCGGCGGCCCGTCCGGCGTCACCGCCACCGCGCCCCGCTCCCCGCACGTGATCAGCACCAGGGCGAGCCCGTGGCCGTCGAGCCAGGCGCGGGCCACGTCGAGCGGCTCGGCGTCCGGGTGCAGCCAGGCCACGTCCTCCTCGCTCGCCTTCACCACGTGGGCGGTCTTCAGCCAGGGCTCGACGGCCGCGCCGTACCGGGCCCGGTCGGGCAGCAGGGCGGGCCGTACGTTCACGTCGTAGACGACCGTGTACCGCTCGCGCCGGGCGGCCGCCCACTCCCGCAGCACCTCGGCCCCGGGCGGCAGGATCGAGGCGAGGGTGCCGAAGTGGAGCACCCGGGTGCCGGGCGGCGCGTCGGCCGGGAGCTCGGCCGGCCGCCACTGCCAGTCCGCGGTGCCCTGCACGTAGAACGCGTACGTGGGGCCGCCGGACGCGTCGAGCCCGACGACCGCGGCCGTGGTCGGCTCGTCCGCCGCCACCGCGAGCGAGAGGTCGACGCCCCCGGCGACGAGGTGCTCGCGGATCCGCCGCCCGAAGCCGTCGCCGGACAGCCGGCACAGCAGGTACGCGGGGGTGCCGAGCCGGGCGAGGGCGACCGCCGTGTTCGCCGGGCCGCCGCCGGGCACGGCCCGGAAGGTGTCCGGCCCGGTGGGCACGAGGTCGATCAGCGCCTCACCACAGACGACGATCATGTGCTCCTCCTGGAATCCTGCGCCCGCACGTGGCCACCCGGGCCGACGCCGCGAAGCGCGCCCACGCGCCGCCGGCAGGTGTGAGTAGATCATCGGCGCCCGCCCCGGCGCAACGGCCGGCGGCGCGGGCGGCGGGGCCGTGCCGTACGAAAAAACCTTGCCGCAGGGACTTCCTGTCGAACTGACAAAAAGTTACCGTGGGAGCGTGGCCGACGAACCGTGGGAGCCGCCGAGGATTCTGCTCGCGGTCGACCTTGTGATCCTGACGCTGCGGGACGACCGCCTCCACGTGCTGCTCGTCGAGCGCGGCATCGAGCCGTACCAGGGGACCTTCGCCCTTCCGGGGGGTTTCCTCCGGGACGAGCACGAGGCGATCGACGCGGCGGCGCGGCGCGAGCTCGCCGAGGAGGCCGGGCTGGCCGACGTGCACCTGGAGATGCTGGGGGTGTACGGCGAGCCGGGCCGGGACCCGCGGGGCCGCGTGGTGTCCGTCGCCTATCTCGCGGTGGCGCCCCGCCTGCCGGAGCCCGTCGCCGGCACGGACGCGGCCGACGCCCACTGGATTCCGGTGGACGAGGTGCTGTCCGGCCGCCTGGAGCTCGCCTTCGACCACCGGCGGATCGTCGAGGACGGGGTGGAACGCGCCCGCGCCAAGCTCGAGCACACCGCGCTCGCCACCGCGTTCTGCGGCGAGACCTTCACGATCGCGGAGCTGCAGCGGGTCTACGAGGCGGTGTGGGGCGTCCGGATCGATCCCCGGAACTTCTACCGCAAGGTGAAGAGCACGCGCGGGTTCGTCGTCCCGGCCGGGCCGATGCGGCGGAACGCGAACGGCCGGCCCGCCCGGCTCTACCGGGCTGGCCCGGTCCGGGTGCTGTACCCCCCGATGGTCCGCGCTGGCCAGGCCGAGGAAGGGCAGAGGTCATGAGCGAGCGCCCCATCGTGGTCCTGACCGCATTCGACCTGGAGTACCAGGCGGTCCGGCGGTATCTCTCCCGGCCCCGGGTGCACCGCCACCCGGCCGGTACGCGGTTCGAGGTGGGCCGCCTGGCGGACTGCCCGGCGCCGGTGGCGCTGGGCCTGGTCGGCAAGGGGAACCATCCCGCGGCCGTGCTCGCCGAGCGCGCCATCGGCGAGTTCTCGCCGTCCGCCCTGATGTTCGTGGGGATCGCCGGGGCCCTGTGGCCCGACATCCGCCTGGGGGACGTGGTGGTCGCCACCCACGTCTACGCCTACCACGGCGGCACGAGCGAGGACGACGGATTCAAGGCGCGTCCCCGGGTCTGGGAGGCCTCGCACGTGTCGGACCAGATCGCGCGGCACGTGCACCGGACCGGCACGTGGACGCGGTACCTGCCGCCGGGCGCGGGGGTGCCCACGGTGCGGTTCGGCCCGATCGCGGCCGGCGAGGTCGTGCAGAACTCCAGCATCTCCGCGCACGCCCGGTGGGTGCGGCTGACGTACAACGACGCGCTCGCGATCGAGATGGAGGCGGCGGGCGTGGCGCAGGCCGCCCATCTGAACCACGCGCTGCCCACGGCGGTGGTGCGCGGCATCAGCGACCGCGCCGACGGCACCAAGGTGGCCACCGACGGCAAGGGCTGGCAGACGGTGGCGGCGGCGAACGCCGCGGCCTTCGCGGTGGCCCTCGCCGGCGAGCTGGCGCGGGAGATCGGCATGGGGCACAAGGACGAGGCCGCCCGTCCGGCGGGGCGGCCGGAAAGGGCGGCGATGATCAACAAAGTGGTGAACAAGGCCCAGGGCAATGCCCGGGTCGGCATACAGGTCGGGGCCGTCTACGGCAACGTGACCATCGGCCAGGAGACGGGGGCCGGCCTCGACCTGTGGGGGCGGATCGAGGAGCTGCGCGGCCGCCTCGAGCAGGCGCGCCGGAACCGCGAGATCGACGAGGCGACCTACGCCGCGGCGGCGGAGGAGCTGTCCGCCGCGTCCGGCTCGCTGAAGGAGGGCGGCGGGCGCGGCACGCAGAAGGCGCTGCTCTCGCTGAAGAAGCTGCGCGGCCTGCTGGCCGACTCGTCCGAGCTGGTGGCGCTCGTGGCGACCGTCATCTCCATGATCGCGGGGGCGTCGTAGCGGTGCCGGTGGTGTCCTGGCGTATCCGCCGCCGTTCCGAATCGTCTCCGTTGTCCCACATATCCATATAACCGGAATTGGATCGTATATGCATATTGTGGGAATTTCGCGAGCCGGCGGGGTGTGATGGTGACGATTTTGAAATCCACCGGAAACCGAATTACGCCATGCCGTCTGGGTAAGGTGGGCAGCCAGGTTTTCGCGCTCGCGGGCGAAGGGCGTCAGGGGGTGTCCCGGCACGCGTGGAACGTGAATGGGTACGGCCGTGGCCGGCGTCTCGGCCGCAGCGGAATTCAGAGGGTCTTCTGGGTGTGATCGCCAGAAAACCCCTGGACGGCGGCGGGGCGGGCCGCTGCGGCGCGGCCCTTCCCGCTTTTGGGAGGACACCGGTCGTTCCGGTGGAACGGCACGTTATCGGATGTGAACGTGGAACTCCATTTCCATACTGAAATCTTCTCCAGGAAGGTCCCGGGCCGATGAACCACGTGCCACCGAACGTGACCAACGTCGCCATGGACGACGCGCATGTGGAGGCGCAGATCGGTTATGTCCACGGCGACGTCACGATCTATTCGCTGTCGAGCGGGGACCCGCGCCACAAGTACGAGACCGGCCTGCGCTATCTGGAGGGCGACAACCCCCGGCAGGCCGAGCGGCTGATCGAGGAGGCGGCGATGGCCGGCCACCGGTCGGCCGAGGTGGCGTACCACTGGGTCCTGGCGATCCTCAGCGACCGCTCGTTCGACCACCTCGGGCAGGAGGAGTTCCGCCGCCTGCACACAGCGATCACGATGGCCCACGAGTTCCCGCGCGACGCCTGGCGGGACGCCCTCGACGTGGTCATCGAGCTGGTGAACTGCCTGGACGAGGAGACGAACGGCCCGTCCGACTCGGAGACCCTCACCAAGGCCCTCGAGCGCTACACGGCGCTGCCGCAGGAGCGGCAGGACGAGATCCACCGCCACCTGGACATGGTGCTGAACGGGTGGATCCAGGACAAGATCAGCGAGCTGCAGGCGCAGTACGTGCAGCGGATGCGCTTCGCGAACAACCGCGAGCAGCGGGTCTGGAAGTTCTTCGAACCCGTGCCGATGCCGCCGCGGAAGGCGGTCCCGCCCCCGCCGGCGATCGCCCCCGCCGACCGGGGCCGGATCATCGCCGGGTGTGTGCTCGGCGGCTTCTCGCTGTTCATCATCACCGCCGTGCTGCTGTTCAGCGCGCCGGCCCACGCGGTGGTCGCGTGCACGCTGGCCAGCCTGTGGGTGCTCATCACCGTCACCATGGCCCTGCCCCGCCGCCGCCTGCGCCACCCGGCGTCGCAGGGGTGGTGGAACGAGCGCTTCGCCCAGGCCGTCTCCGACAGCGTCGACCACTGGTTCCGGGTGGCGGGGCCGCAGGACCCCGCGGGCGCGGCGCGGTGGGCCGCCGACAGCGAGCGGCTGCGGGCTCAGCTCAAGGAGGATCTCGTCCTCCGCTACGGGGCCGACCTGTCCCGCGTGGGACCGATCCGGTGGCTCATCCGGTGGCACGCCCACACCACCGCCGAGCGGTTCTTCACCGGCCGCATCCGGCTCCCGGTGGACGAAACGTCGGTCCCGCTGCCGGTCCGGGCGAGCAAGTACCTGCTGTACGTCGCGATCCTGCTCGGCCTTGCCGGATCGGTCGAGGCCGGGGCGGGCATGCTCGTGTTCTGGGGCCTGCTCGCCGTGGGCGCCCTGGTGAGCGGGTCGGAGCTGCTCGACTACGCCGCGGCGCGGCAGCGGTACCAGCGCGAGGCCGCCGAGGCGGAGCAGCGGTACGCCGAGGAGCTGCAGGAGTACGAGCGCTGGCGCCAGGTGCTCGCCGACCGCCCCAGCGACATCGAGATGGCGACGTGGCTCGCCTACGACAAGCTGACGTTCAAGTCGTGGGCGCTGCGCGAGTACGGCCTGAGCAACCGCGACGTCCTCGCCCACCTCATCCTGACCGAGGCGGCCCCGAACAGCCGCCGCGCCCGGGTCCCGTACGGCCCGCCGCGGTACTCGGCCTACACCGTGCTGCTCTTCCTGCTCACCGAGGGCGGCGTGCGCCAGGTCACCGCGACCCTCGACTTCGCCACCGGCAGGTTCTACAACCAGCGGCGCGACACGTTCCGGTACGACATGATCGCCTCCGCGCGCGTCGAGGAGGTGGGCGTGCGCTTCGAGGCCGGCAACCGGCGCGTGGTCGCCCGGGAGGAGATGGGCCCCTACGACCACCAGGCCCTCATCCTCCGGCGCGCCTTCCGGCTGTCGCTCGTCAACAACCAGGACGTCAACGTCCTCGTGGACGGCTTCGAGGAGGGGGCGTACGACCGGATGCCGGAGGACCACGCGTTCCTTGAGGAGCTCGCCATGAACTCCTCCGGGGTGAGCGGGGCGCTGCGCATCCTCGAGTCGGTGTGCGCCGAGGGCAGGGAGTGGCTCGCCCTGGAACGGGCCCGCCGCCGGCGCCGGCTGCAGGACTTCCGGGAGAGCAGGCACGTCCCCGGTGCGATCGGCTTCCTGCGCCGTTCCATGCTCACGGCCGGGCCGGGAGAGAAGCCCGCGCCGGACACCGCGGGCTGACGCGATCCGCCGCCCGCGCGGACGCGCCGCGATCGCGCACGCTCGTCCGCCCGCCGTGCGGGGCCGGGCCGTACGAGCCGTACGAAGGGTCAGGCGCCGGTGGGCTCGGGGCGGCCGAGGCGCCAGTAGCCCATGAAGGCGACGGCCCGGCGGTCGAGGCCGACCTCCTGGACCAGGTGGCGGCGCAGGGTCTTCACCACCGACGCCTCGCCGGCGAGCCAGGCGTACAGGCCGTCGCAGGAGGTGACCGAGGTCGGGTCGGGGACCTCCCAGAGCAGCTCGGTGTCGACGTCGACGTCGTTGAGCTCGCCCGCCGGTGCGGTGGCGAGCTCGCGGGCGAGCTCGGCGGTGGCCTCGCGCACCGCGGGGATGAGGCGGTCGCCGTGGGCGGCGCCGTCGCGGGGCAGCCAGGTGACCTCGACGCCGGGGCGGGTGCGCAGCTCGAGGATGTCCTCGTGGTGCGGCACCTCGAGCAGGACCGTGGCCGGGACGTCGCCGGAGAGCGACTCGGCGATCACCGAGATCGCGGGCACCGCGGTCTCGTCCCCGGCGAGCAGCAGGCGGCGCGCGTCCACCGGGGGCGCCCACTCGCGGCCCGCGATCGGGCCCTGGTAGCGGGCGTCGGGGCCGACGAGCGCGACGCGGTCGCCGGGGCGGGCGTGCGAGGCCCAGCGGGAGGCGGGCCCGCCGTCGCCGTGCAGCACGAAGTCGACGTCGACCTCGCGCCGGTCGGCCCGTACCGCGCGCACGGTGTAGGTGCGGAGCGGGTGGCGGCGCTCGTCCGGGAGCTCCCGCCAGCGCAGGTACCAGTCGGGGCCGTCGGGGAACTCGTCGAGGTCGGCGCCGGGGATCGGGAGGACCACCTTGATGCGCTGGTCGTGCCCGAGGTCGGCGAAGTGCGCCAGCGGCTCGCCGGTGAACGTGACCCGCAGGAAGCTCGGGCTGAGCCGCCGGGTGCGGGCGACCTCGACGTGGAAGATCGAGTACGGCTGGATCTCCGCGACCTGCGACTCGGTGGATGTGGTGCTCACGGCCGGTGCCTGCCTCCGCTCGGTGGTCTCGTATCCCGGGTAACTTAGCTTTGCCTTACCTAAGGAGGCAAGCCGGGGTCCCGGCCTGACGTCCGATAGGCGGTGAAACGCCCAGGTCTGTCCCCATTTCACCGAATGGGGCTGTCCAAATTAATCCAGAAAAGTTACAAATAGGGGCGACCGGACCGGCTCGAGGAACGGGGGAGGCATGGCGCTGCGATCGCAGGCGTGGTACACCGGGCTGAACCGAAGCGCGTTCCACCACCGGGCATGGATGCGCCGGGGCCTGCCCGACGACGCCTTCGACGGCAGGCCGCAGATCGCGATCTGCACCACCTGGTCGGACCTGAGCCCGTGCAACCGCCACCTGCAGGAGGTGGCCGAGTACGTCGCCCGCGGCGTGTGGGAGGCCGGCGGGGTGCCGCTGGAGATGCCCGTGCCGAGCATGGGCGAGAACCAGATGCGGCCCACCGCCATGCTCTACCGCAACCTGGCGGCGATGGCCGTCGAGGAGATGATCCGCGCCAACCCCGTCGACGGCGTGGTGCTGCTCGGCGGCTGCGACAAGACGATCCCCGCGCTGCTGATGGGCGCCTGCTCGGTGGACCTGCCCGCGCTCGTCGTGGCCGGCGGCCCGATGCTCACCGGCACCTGGCGGGGCCGTCCGCTCGGCTGCGGCACCGACGTGTGGCGGCTGTCGGAGGAGATGCGGGCCGGCACGATCACCGCGGACGAGTTCCGGGCGGCCGAGCAGTCGATGATCCGCAGCCGGGGCCACTGCAACACGATGGGCACCGCCTCCACCATGGCCTGCGTGACCGAGGCGCTCGGCATGACCCTGCCCGGCAACGCCGGCATCCCCGCGCCCGACAGCCGCCTGCTGCAGCTCGCCCACCACGCCGGACGCCGCATCGTGCGGATGGTCGAGGAGGACCTCACCCCCAGCCGGGTGCTCGGTCCCGGCTCGTTCCGCAACGCGCTCGCCACGCTCGCCGCGATCGGCGGCTCCACCAACGCCGTGGTGCACCTGCTCGCCATCGCCGGGCGGGTCGGCGTGCCGCTGTCGCTCGACGACGTGGACGCCTTCCACGACGTGCCGCTCCTGGTCAACCTGCAGCCCGCGGGCGCCCACCTCATGGAGGACTTCTTCCGCGCCGGTGGCCTGCGCGCCGTGCTGCGCGAGATCCGCGACCGGCTCGACCCCAAGGCGATCACCGTGCTCGGCCGCCCCCTCGTCGAGGGACTGGAGACCGCGGAGATCGTCGATCCCACCGTGATCCGCCCGGCCGCCGATCCGCTCAAGCCCGCCGCGGGCATCGCCGTGCTGCGCGGCAACCTCGCCCCCGACGGCGCGATCATCAAGCCCGCCGCGGCGAGCCCGCACCTGCTCCGCCACCGCGGCCGGGCGATCGTGTTCGAGTCGCCCGAGGAGCTGCACCACCGCCTCGACGACCCCGGCCTCGACGTGGACGAGACCAGCGTCATGGTGCTGCGCGGCTGCGGCCCCAAGGGCTACCCCGGCATGCCCGAGGTCGGCAACATGCCGCTCCCCGCCAAGCTGCTCGAGCGCGGGGTCCGCGACATCGTCCGGATCAGCGACGCCCGGATGAGCGGCACCGCGTACGGCACCGTGGTGCTGCACGTCGCCCCCGAGTCGGCCGCGGGCGGCCCGCTGGCGCTGGTGCGCACCGGCGACGAGATCACCCTCGACGTGGAGCGCCGGCTCCTGCGGTTGGAGGTGCCGGACGACGAGCTGGCCCGCCGCAGGCCGGTGCTCCCCGAGCGCACGCTCCGCGGCGGCTACGAGGCCCTGTACGTCGAGCACGTCATGCAGGCCGACAAGGGAGCCGACCTCGACTTCCTCGTCGGCGCGCGCGGCCGCGCCGTACCGCGTGAGTCACACTGAGCCGCGGCACGGGTACGGCGGGCCGCCCGCCGTACCCACGAAGACGGCGTCAGACGCCCACGGCCCCGACCACCCGGGTGGCCCGCTCCACGATCTGCTGGAGCCGCCGGTGGTGGGCCCCGCGCCAGTAGACGCGGTCGCACGACGAGCAGCGGGCGAACACGTCGTAGGTGCGGCGCGTGCCCGGCTCCAGCAGCGCCTCCACCTCGCTCTTCTCGGCCGCCACGAGCGGGGCGTTGCACGCGGTGCACCGCGTCCACGGGGCGAGCGGCGGGGCGAACCGGCCCAGCACCTCGTCGAGCTGGTCGTCGGGGTTCGCGTTCCGCACGTGCGCCCCGAGCCACAGGCTGCGGCGGCGCAGCAGGCCGCGGTCCCGGGTGAGCAGGATGCGGCGCTCGGCGTTCGCGATCTCCACGAGCGTGTCGTCGTCAAGGTCGTTGTCGTAGGCGGTGTCCACCCCGACCAGGCGCAGCCGCCGGGCGAGCGTGCCGAGGTGCACGTCGAGCAGGAACCGCGGCGGGTCGATCGGCACCGGCTGCGGGCGGGCGACCGGGAGCACCCGTACCAGCGTGCCCGGCGCGGCCCGCTCGTCGGCGGTGACGGCACGCCCGTCCACCTCGATGCGGCCCACCTCGGGCAGCGGAACGCCCACCGACTCGATCACGTGCCCCAGCGTCGTGGTCTCGTCGGCGGGCACGGAAAGCTCCCGTCCCCTGGCGCCGGGCGCGAGGAAATGCCACAGCTCGGCGTCCACCTCGATGCGAACATTCGCGCTGTCCACGGTTTCAGCATGCCAGCCCGCGCCGTGCCGGGCCGGTGACGACGGGCAAAACGGTTGGCGTCCCGCCGAGGGGCATTGCCTATCCTTGCTGTGCCATGAAAACGTCACCGCAACGGCCGTCGTCGAGGTCGTCCGCTTCCCGGGGGCCGTCGCAGCGCTCCCCGTTCGCCGACCTGCACGCCCGGATCGGCGCGCTCATGCTGCGCGACCAGCGCCGGCTGCGCCGCCGCATCGACGGCGCGCGCAAGGTCCGCGACGCGGCGGCCCGCCAGGCGATCGCCGAGCAGATCGCCGCCGACATCGAGGCGGCCGAGCGCCGGATCGCGGCGCGCCGGTCCGCCGTGCCCGCGGTGACCTACCCCGAGCAGCTGCCGGTCAGCCAGAAACGGGACGAGATCCTCGCCGCGATCCGCGACCACCAGGTGGTGGTGATCGCGGGCGAGACCGGGTCCGGCAAGACCACCCAGATCCCCAAGATGTGCCTGGAGCTCGGCCGGGGCGTGGCCGGGCTCATCGGGCACACCCAGCCGCGCCGGATCGCGGCCCGCTCGGTCGCCGCGCGCATCGCCGACGAGCTCGGCACCGAGCTCGGCGAGGCGGTCGGCTACAAGGTGCGCTTCACCGACCAGGTGTCCGACGGCACCCTCATCAAGCTGATGACCGACGGCATCCTGCTCGCCGAGATGCAGCAGGACCGGCTGCTGTCCCAGTACGACACGCTCATCATCGACGAGGCGCACGAGCGCAGCCTCAACATCGACTTCATCCTCGGCTACCTCAAGCAGCTGCTGCCGAAGCGCCCCGACCTCAAGGTGATCATCACCTCGGCGACCATCGACCCCGAGCGGTTCTCCCGCCACTTCGGCGACGCGCCGATCATCGAGGTGTCGGGCCGCATGTACCCGGTCGAGGTGCGCTACCGGCCCGTCGACGAGGGGGACGGCGACGAGGACCGGGACCAGATCCAGGCGATCTGCGACGCGGTCGACGAGCTGTGCGCCGAGGGCCCCGGGGACATCCTGGTGTTCCTCTCCGGCGAGCGGGAGATCCGCGACACCGCCGAGGCGCTCGGCAGACGCGAGGGCGTGGAGATCCTCCCGCTGTACGCCCGGCTGTCCGCGGCCGAGCAGCAGCGGGTGTTCCAGCCGCACCGGGGCCGCCGCATCGTGCTCGCCACGAACGTCGCCGAGACCTCGCTCACCGTGCCCGGCATCAAGTACGTCATCGACCCCGGAACGGCCCGCATCTCCCGGTACAGCCACCGCCTCAAGGTGCAGCGGCTGCCGATCGAGCGCATCTCCCAGGCGTCGGCGAACCAGCGCAAGGGACGCTGTGGCCGTACCTCGGACGGCATCTGCATCCGCCTCTACTCGGAGGAGGACTTCCTCAGCCGCCCCGAGTTCACCGACCCGGAGATCCTGCGCACCAACCTCGCCTCGGTCATCCTGCAGATGACCACGCTCGGGCTCGGCGACATCGAGGCGTTCCCGTTCATCGACGCCCCGGACAAGCGGCAGATCCGCGACGGCATCAACCTGCTCGTCGAGCTCGGCGCGTTCGACGCCCAGCGCCGCATCACCCCGCTCGGCCGCAAGATCGCCCAGTTCCCGATCGACCCGCGGCTCGCCCGCATGATCCTCGAGGCGGAGAAGAACGGCTGCGTGCACGAGGTGATGGTGATCGCCGCCGCGCTGTCCATCCAGGACCCGCGCGAGCGCCCCCTCGACAAGCAGCAGGCCGCCGACGAGAAGCACAACCGGTTCCGCGACCCCGAATCCGACTTCCTCACCTTCCTGCGGCTGTGGGAGTACCTGCAGGAGCGGCAGCGGGAGCTGTCCTCCGGCCAGTTCCGCCGCATGTGCAAGGCCGAGTTCCTCAACTACCTGCGGGTACGCGAGTGGCAGGACATCTACTCCCAGCTCCGCCAGGTGGCCCGGTCGCTCGGCATCTCCATGCGGGACGACCGCCCGGCCGACCCGTACCGCATCCACGTGTCGCTGCTCGCCGGCCTGCTGTCGCACATCGGCATGCTCGACCTCGACCGCAAGGAGGAGGGGCCGGGCGGGCGGCGCCCGATGCGCGAGTACCTCGGCGCGCGCAACGCCCGGTTCGCGATCTTCCCCGGGTCGGCGCTCGCCAAGCGGCCGCCGCGCTGGGTGATGTCGGCCGAGCTGGTGGAGACCTCCCGGCTGTGGGCGCGGATCAACGCCAAGATCGAGCCCGAGTGGATCGAGCCGCTCGCCCAGCACCTGGTCAAGCGCACCTACAGCGAGCCGCACTGGGAGAAGGACCAGGCGGCGGTGATGGCCTACGAGAAGGTCACCCTGTACGGCGTGCCGATCGTGGCCCAGCGGAAGGTCAACTACGGCCGCATCGACCCCGAGCTGTGCCGCGAGCTGTTCATCCGGCACGCGCTCGTGCAGGGCGAGTGGGACGCCCACCACAAGTTCCTGCGCGACAACCGCAGGCTGCTGGAGGACGTCGAGGAGCTGGAGAACCGGGCCCGCCGCCGCGACATCCTCGTCGACGACGAGACCCTGTTCGACTTCTACGACCGGCGCATCCCCGCCGAAGTCGTCTCCGGCCGCCACTTCGACGCCTGGTGGAAGAAGGCCCGGCACGAGAACCCGGACCTGCTCACCTTCACCCCGGAGATGCTCGTCAACGAGGGCGCCGACGTCAGCGCCCGCGACTATCCGGACACCTGGCGGCAGAACGGCCACCGGCTGAAGCTGAGCTACCAGTTCGAGCCCGGCTCCGACGCCGACGGCGTCACCGTGCACGTGCCGCTCCACCTGCTCAACCAGGTCGATCCGGACGGCTTCGACTGGCAGATCCCCGGGCTGCGCGAGGAGCTGGTCACCGCGCTCATCCGCTCGCTGCCCAAGCAGCTGCGCCGCAACTTCGTGCCCGCCCCCGACTACGCCCGGGCGGTGCTCGAGTCCGCGGCGAAGCAGGGCGTCAAGCCCGGCAGCGCGCCCCTGCTCGACGTGCTCGAACGCGAGCTGCTCCGGCTCACCGGGATCGCCGTGCCGCGCGACGCGTGGAACCTGGAGGCGGTACCGGCCCACCTGCGCATGACCTACCGCGTGGTGGACGAGCGCAAGCGGGTGATCGCCGAGGACAAGGACCTCGACGCGCTCAAGCGCCGCCTCGCCCCCACGCTGCGCGAGCGCCTCGCCAAGGCCGGTCAGGACCTGGAGCGCACCGGGCTGCGCCGCTGGGACTTCGGCGAGCTGCCCAAGGTGTTCCAGCAGGGCCGGGTGAAGGCCTACCCGGCGCTCGTCGACGAGGGCGACAGCGTCGCCATCCGCATGTTCGAGACCGAGCAGGAGCAGCGCCGCGCCATGTGGGCGGGCACCCGCCGCCTGCTGCTGCTCGCCATCCCGTCCCCGGCCAAGCGCATCCTCGGCACGCTGAGCAACCAGCAGAAGCTCGCGCTCAGCCGCAGCCCGCACGGCGGGGCGGTGGCGTTCTTCGACGACTGCGCGGCGTGCGCGGTGGACAAGCTCATGGCCGAGGCGGGCGGGGTGGTCTGGACGCCCGGCGACTTCACCCGGCTGTACGACCACGTGCGCGCCGAGCTGTACGACACGATGGCCGAGGTCGTGGCGCGGACCGAGCGCGTGCTGGTCGCCTGGCATTCGGCGGTGACCCGGCTGCGCTCGATGACCGCCACCACCCCGGCGCCGCGGCTCGCCCCCGCGCTCGAGGACGTCACCGAGCAGCTCGAGCACCTGGTCTACCCCGGGTTCGTGGCCGGCACCGGGTTCGACCGGCTGCCGGACCTGCTCCGCTACATCCGGGCGATCGACCGCAGGCTGGAGCGGCTGCCCGACGACCCGCACCGGGACGCCCGGTGCATGGACGTGGTCCACGACCTCGAGGACGAGTACCACGACCTGCTCGACCGGCTGCACCCGGACCGGCGCGAGGACGAGGACGTGGTCCGCATCCGCTGGATGCTCGAGGAGCTGCGGGTCAGCCTCTTCGCCCAGACCGTGGGCACGCCGTACCCGATCTCGGAGAAGCGCATCCGCAAGGCGATGGAGCAGCTCGCCGCCTGACGCCGCGCCCGGCCGGGTGCCCGCGCCGCCGCGTCGGGCGTGCGGGCCGTACCGGCCGGGCCCGGCTCAGTGGTGCTTCCTGAGCGCCTCGGCCAGCTCGTCCTTGGTCATCCCGGAGCGGCCGGGGATGTGGGCCTGCTTGGCCTGCTCGTAGAGCTCCTCCTTCGACCGGCCCTCGGTGGGCTTCCCGGCCGGTGCCGCCTTCCCGGAGGCGCGGGCCCCCTTCGCCCCGCCGGTCCTCCTCGCCCCGGCCTTCTCCGGCGCCGTGGCGGTCTGTTTGATGCTCTCCGGCGTGATCGCGCTGGGGTTGCGCAGCACCTCGGCCTTGCCCTCGCTGAACGCGCGGCCCAGCTCCTGCAGCAGCCTCTTCGGCGCGGCCTTCGCCAGCACCGGGAGCACCTGCGACTCCTCCTCCTGCACGTGTTCGTGCACGGCCGCGATGAACTCGTCGAGCACGCGCTCGAACTCCGGCGAGTCGCAGTCCATGTCCTGCAACGCGAACAGCATCTCCTCGGCCTTGTGGTGCTCGGACGTGCCGTGCTCCACCTCCGGCCGCTCCTCCGGCACCAGCTTGGCGATCTCCGGGTAGACGCGCTCCTCCTCGGCCACCGAGTGCGCGAGGAACTTTGCGCACACCTCCGCGAACAGCGCGGGCCGGTTCTCCGGGTGCCGCTTCATCTCCGCGAAGAGCGCCTCGACGTCACGATGGTCGGCGGTGATCAGTTCGATGACATCAGCGGGCATGATGATCCTCCTCGCCCGGCCGCTACCCGCGCCACCTGCCGCTACACGGCGCCGGCGGCAAAGCGTCCCGCCCGCCATCCGGTACGGCGAGCCCGCCCGGGCGGGTCAGAGGGCCTGCGGCGGGGCGAGGGTGAACGTCGCCTCGACCGAGGCGTGCACCTGGATCGGGTGCGGCTCCAGGTCGAGCGGGGGCGGGGCGGACTCGGGCGCGGCCCCGGGGACGGCCGCGGTGAACGCGAACGGGACGGGCGGAGGGTGGATCGTGTCGTGGGAGAGGCCGGTGTCGGCGATCTCCACCAGGCCGGTGATCTCGGCGCCGAGCGCGCCCGCGTACGTGCGCGCCCGGGCGAGCGCGGCCTGCACGGCCTGCTCGGCCGCACGGCGGTAGGCGTCCGAGCCGGGCCGCAGCTCCCAGCTCGGGCCCTCCACGGTGACCGGCTCCTCGTCGGCGAGCCGGCTGACCAGCTCGCCGAGCACGGTGAAGTCGCGCACGGTGACGCGGAGCCGTACCGCGCCGTGGTAGGCCCGCACCCGCTCCGCGCGGCCCTCGCGCAGCTCCGGGGTGATCACCACCGCCGAGGTGCCGACGTCCTCGACCGCCTCCTCGTACCGGTCGATGAGCCTGCGGCACGACCGCTGGCGCTCGGTGAGCCGCTCCAGGGTCCGGCGCCGGTTCTTGTCCTGCGCCCGGACCACCACGGTCAGCCGGGCGATCTCCGGCTCCACCTCGAGCGTCGCCTCCCCGCGGACGCGGACCAGGGGTTCGGCTCGTTCGGCCATCTCGCTCCCATCGATCGACGGTGCCGGTGAGGAGCACTCTAGGCCGCCGCGCGCCGCCCCGCGGCGCCGTGCCGTACCGCGGGTTTATCCCCGGCACGGCGGGTAAGGGCAGCGGGCTCTCCGGCGCGTCCCCGTCGGTCGCGCCGCCGACGTCGCGTTCGCCGAGCGGCGGCCGGGCACGCCCCACCGGCCGGGGCACGCCCCGTCCCGCCGAGGAGGATGGTCATGAAGCGCCGCGTCTCCGCCGTCCCCGACCTGCACGTCCGCGAGCACCGCCTGGCGGGCGGGCGGCGCCTGTTCACGGTGACGCTCGCCGACGGCACGCTCGTCAGCGTCGCCGTGGACCCCGCCACGTCGACCCGCGAGCTCGCCATCACCCCGCCCGGAGGCGACGCGGCGACCGCCCGGGCCGCGTTCCGCGACCCCGAGGCGACCGTGGTCGCCGCGATCCTCGGCGGCATGCGGTTCGTGGTCGAGGGCTACGAGGAGTACGGCGAGCCGCCGGTCCGCGCCCTCAACCTGCGCACGGTCACCATCGGCCCCTCCTCGCCCGCCGTGGGCCGCCGCCTCCACGAGATCGAGGTACCGTCCCCGGACGACGCCGAGGTGATCGGGGTCATCCACGAGGACGAGCCCGGCCTCATCCAGCGGGACCCCGGCCGTACCTGCCGCCCCGGGGACCGGCTCGTGATCGTGGGCCGCCCGGGGGCGATGTCGCGGACCGTCGCCCACCTGCTCGGCTGACCGCCCGCGCGGCGGGGCCACCGCCCCCGGACCGTGTGCCGATAAATCGGTGATCGCGCGGAACGTGCGCGATGGCGGGCCGATCCGGCGTCACCGGCGGTATCTTTCTCCTCGCCCGGCGAGCATGGGCACACGGGGGACGGGCCCGAGTCGGAAGGTGTGCGATGCCCGGACGGTCGCGACGAACGGGGGGCCGAAGGCGCCCGGGGCGATTGACGAGATCGCTCGCCGCGCCCGCCGTCGCCGGTCTGCTCGCGGGGGTGGCGAGCGTGCTGGCGACCTCGACGGAGATCCTCGCCGACCAGCTCGAGACCCCCATGCGGATCGTCATCGTCGGGGTCTCCTCGGTGCTCGCGGGCGTGACCACGTGGGCGACCTCCCGGGAGCGGGCGGTGGAGCCGGGGCGTGACGAGACGCCGTCGCCCACCCAGCTCCCGCCGATCATCGCGCACTTCACCGGCCGCACCGAGGTGCTCGCCGATCTCCACCGGTGGTTCGCGGCGCATCGGCGCAGGGAGCCGGGCACGCCCCCGGTCCTGACCATCTACGGCCAGGGCGGGGTGGGCAAGTCGGCGCTCGCCACCCGGTTCGCGCACGAGGTGGCCGGGCACTTCCCGGACGGCCAGCTCTACTTCGACCTGAGCGGCGGCGTCGGCGAGTCGGACGGCGCCCGGATCCGGCCCGAGGAGGTGCTCGCGGGCTTCCTGCGCGCCCTCGGCGTACGCCTCACCACGGACCCGGGCGGCCTGCGCGAGCTGCAGACACTGTGGCGCACCTGGACCAGCGGCAAACGCATCCTGATCTTCCTCGACAACGCGCAGCGCACCGAGCAGGTGCTCGACCTCATCCCGCCCGAGCCGCGGTGCGCGGTGATCGTCACCTCCCGGCGGCCGCTCTTCCTGCGCAACCACCACGACATCCGGCTCGAAGTGTTCACCGAGGCCCAGGGCGTGGAGCTGCTCGCCCGGCTGGCGGGCGGGGACCGGGTCGCCGCCGACCTGGAGTCCGCCCGGGAGATCGTACGGCTCTGCGACCACCTGCCGCTGGCGATCAGCATCTGCGGCGGACGCCTCGCCACCCGCCCCAGCTGGACGCCGCGCGACCTCGCCGAACGGCTGCGGGACGAGCGGCGCCGCCTCGACCATCTGGAGGTGGGCCGGCAGGTCGACACGAGCGTGCGCGCCTCGGTGCAGCTCTCCTACGAGGCCTGCACCGAGCTGCAGCGGCGGCTGCTGCGCATGCTCGGCCTGCTCACCGTGCCGGACGTGAGCGCGTGGGCGGCCGGCGCGCTGCTCGACACCTCCGAGCTCGACGGCGCCGACCAGCTCGAGGCGCTCGTGGACGCCCAGCTCGCCGAGACCTCCGGCAGCGACGTCACCGGCCAGACCCGCTACCGCCTGCACGACCTGGTGCGCCTGTACGCCCGGGAGCAGGCGCTGCGCAGCGACCCGCAGCCGGTGCGCCGCGCCGCCATCGAGCGCTTCCTGTCCGGGTACCGCCGCCGCGCCGAGGCGTACGCCACCTCCCGCTGGCCGCAGGACTGGAGCCGCAGCGGGGTACGGCGGCGCCCGCCCGCGGGCGCGATCCCCGGGACGGCCGGGCAGGCGGCCGCCTCGGACTGGTTCGCCGCCGAGTGGCTGGGCCTGCTCGCCGCCGTGCACCTCGCCCGCGACCGGCACATGTGGGAGCAGGCGTGGCGCATCGGCCGGGCGTACTGCTCGCTGTGCCACTCGATGCGGGCGTTCTGGGCCGACTGGCGTGGCGTCGCCGAGATCACCTACGAGGCCGCGAAGGAGCTCGGGGACGAGCGCGCGATCGGCATCGCGCTGCTCGAACGCGCCACCGCCGCCGGCAACTACGGCAACGCCGCCCACGCGCGGGCCGACGCGGAGCAGGCGCTGGAGATCTTCGAGCGCCTCGGCGAGGCCTGGTGGGCGGCGCGGGCGATGCGCACCATCGGCATGACCTACTTCAACGACGGCAGCCTCGACCGGGGCGAGACCCACCTGCTCGACGCGATCGCGGCGTTCCAGGCCGCGGACGACCCGTGGTGGCGCGCCCGCACCCAGCGCAACCTCGCCGAGCTGCGGCTCGCCCAGCACGCGCACGACGCGGCCCGCGAGCACGCCGAGCAGGCGCTCGCCGTCTTCCAGCGGAACGGCAACCGCTACTCGGAGGCGCAGACCCAGCGGGTGCTCGGCGAGGTGCTCGCCGCCGAGGCGCGGGCCCTGCTCGAGCGCGGCGAGGAGCGCGAGGCGGCCGCCCGGTTCACCCTCGCGGAGAACGCCCTGCGCTTCGCGATCCAGGCGTTCCGCGACCGCCGGGAGACCTGGGAGGAGGCCCGCGCGCTGCGCGCCGCCGGGAGCGTCGGCAACCCGGCCAACCTGCTTCAGGAGCACCAGCACGTCCGGGACGCCAAGGAGATGCTGGAACGGCTCGGCGACTCGTGGGGCGTGGCCCGGGCCGAGTACGCCGAGGGGCACGCCCTGCACCGGCGGGGCCGCCTGCCCGCGGCGATCGAGGCGCTGCGCCGCGCCGCCGAC
Organism: Thermopolyspora flexuosa; assembly: GCF_006716785.1. Lineage (NCBI taxonomy): Bacteria > Bacillati > Actinomycetota > Actinomycetes > Streptosporangiales > Streptosporangiaceae > Thermopolyspora > Thermopolyspora flexuosa. Next base: position 1,470,089 of record NZ_VFPQ01000001.1, read on the forward strand.
CGGTTCGCCGAGCTCGGCGACCGCTGGTGGCAGGCCCGCAGCCTGCGTACCCTCGCCGCCTTCCTGCTCGAGGCCGGGCGGACCGTGGGGGCCCGCGACATGGCGGCCACGGCGCTCGACATCTACACCGGCATCGGCAACGCCGGCGGCATCGCGCGCGCCCGCGCCGTCCTCGACCGCGCCGAGGCCGCGCTCGGCGGCCGCCGTGACGGGCCGTCGCCGGGGGAGGAGCGCCGCAGGAGGAACCCGGGCGAGGAGGAAGCGCCCGGGGGGACACCGAAGCGGGACCCCTGAGCACCCGTGCCGCCCGGGTACGGCCGGCGGCGTGGCAGCGGCGCGTTCCGGGGCCGTCCTCCCGGCGGCGGCCGGGCTCCGGGCCGTTCCGCGCAGGGCGGCCCCGCCGCCTGCTACCGCCGCGGGGAGGGGTCCTCCGGCCCCTCGGGATCCGCGCCGGTGCTCCCGGCGCCGTCGGCCGTGTTCGCTGTCGGGGCGTCCCCGGCGTCCGGGGAAGCGGATGCGGGCTGGGCCGGGGCCCGGGGCGACGGCGGGGGAGCGGGAGGAGGCAGGGGACCGGGGGGCCGGGCCGCGTCCAGCAGGTAGTCCGCGGCCTGCCGGGCCTCCGCGATGCTGTCCCGCAGCCGCTGCTCGACCTGCTCCACCTCGGTGCCGAGCTCCTCGGGGCCGGAACCGACCACCTCGTCGGCGGCGAGCTCGGCGCGGAGCCGCTCGAAGCGGGGGTGGTGCTCGCGCAGCCGCTCCATGTTCCGGTAGACCTCGAAGTGCCGGTCGGCGCGCCGTACCTTCTCGGCGTAGTCCTCGAGGGCCTCGACCTTGGCGGTGAGCGCGGCGAAGCCGGTGCGCAGGGTCTCGTCGTAGGGGCGGAAGGCCTCGGCGAACTCGTCCGGCACGTCGTCGCCCACGATCGCCGTGTAGTCGGCGGCGATCCGGCTGAGCTCGGCGAGGCGCCGGGCGAGCTGCCAGGTCTCCTCCCGCAGCCGGACCGCGTTCAGCGTGCCGTCGAGCATGCCCCGCCTGCCGATCTCGGAGGAGAGCACGGCGTCGGCGGCGTCCTGGGCGCGGCGCAGCAGCGGGCGGGTCCGCTCGTCGAGGTCGGTGGCGAGCACGAAGCCGTCGGGGTGCTCGGCCGCGTACCGCAGGGCCTGGTTCACCTTGAGCTGCGACAGGTTCGGCAGCAGCTCGACGGCGGCGGCGATGCCGAAGAACCCGCCGGAGAAGGTGAGCCCGAAGGCGAGCGCGGACGCGACGTCGCCGGGGTTGAGGCCGTCGCCCACGCCCGCGGTGACGGCGAGGATGAGCAGGCTGACGACGGCGAGCAGGATGGCGGCGGCGCGGGCGAGCTGCGGGATGCGCGCCGGCCAGAACGGGTGCGGACGCCACCCGTCGCGAATTTTCCGCAGCAGATCCGGGTGCTCGCTCAGGAGCCGGGCCATCGGCTCGGGTATGTCGGGGTCGAACGCCGGCCGGGGTGCCTGACTCTCCTCCACCTGATCTGACCTCCCAGGCTCAGGCCGCTGCACCGTTTGCCGTACGTCGCCACGGAGACCGTCTACCTGGTCAACGAACTCGGCCGGTGGATGGTTCTAGCCGGTACGGTTGACTCGCGTGGTTTGAGAATTTTTTCCGCCAATGCGTGGTGAATAACCGGGCTCGACGGAAACCCGCGATGTGACGCTCGTCTCTCCCTCGCGGCTCGCGCGGTTCGCGCCGCCGAGGCGGAGCGGGAAACGGCCGAATGCCGGCCGGCCCCGGGAAAGCCGGGGGAAAGGCGTGGCGCGGTTCCGCCGGAAAGCGGTGGGGCGGAGACCCTCATGGCCCACACAACGGCGACGGGGGAAGAGGTCTTCGACGACGATGCGCCACGATCGTCGTGATTTCGATTCCGGCCGGCTCCGCTGGTCCCGCCGGGCGTCGTCACGTGGACGCCCGGCGACCTCATCGGGTGAGCCAGGCGCGGGTGATGCCCGTGGCGTCACCCGCGACGACCGTCGCCGGGCGGATCGTCCGGCGGCGGGCGAGCGGTGCGCAGGCCCGCCCGGCTCCACGCCCGTGCCGCCCGCCGCCCGAACGCCGGCGTTCCTCAGGCGGCCCGCACCCGCGCGGGCCGCGTACCCGGCCCGCCCGCGGACGCGGACCGCTCCACTGCTCCGGTACGGCCGGGCGGGGCGGCCACATCCGGCGTGCCCGCCCGCTCGTTCAGGTCAGGAGTCCCGCTCCTCGCGCTCGGCGAGGAAGCGCTCGAACTGGGCGGCGAGCTCCTCGCCGGTCGGCACCCGGATGTTCTCGATCAGGTTGTTCTGCTGGGCGCCGCCGGTGAAGGCGTCGTACTGCTGCTCCAGGCCCTTGATCGCGGTGGCGAGCTCCTCGGAGGCCTGGATCTGCTCCTGGATCTCGGCGGTGGTGCGGGCGGCCGCGGCACGCAGCTCGTCCATCGGGAAGATGAGGCCGGTGCAGAGGCTGATCGCGTCCAGCGCGGTGACCGCGGCCTGCGGGTACTCCGCCTGGGCGAGGTAGTGCGGCACGTGCACGGCGAGGCCGACCGCGTCGCGGCCGTCCGCGCCGAGCCGGTACTCGATGAGGGCGGCCACGCTCCCGGGTACCTGGACCCGGCCGAACGGGCTGACCCCGTACCCGGCCAGGTTCTGCAGCGCCTCCGGCTTGGTGCCGTGCGGGGTGAGGCCGAGCGGGCGGGTGTGCGGCACGGCCATCGGGATGCCGTGCGCGGTCACCAGGCGGGAGACGCCGAACCGGTCGGCCAGCGCCCGCACCGCCCCGACGAACGCCTCCCACTCCCGGTCCGGCTCCGGGCCGGTCATCATCAGGAACGGCCTGCCCTCCAGGTCGTGCACGAGGTGGATCGCGAGCCGCGGCGTGTCGAAGTCGGTCCACCGGTCGGTGTCGAAGATCATGATGGGCCGTCGTGACCGGTAGTCGAGCAGGCGGTCGTGGTCGAACGTCACGATGACCCGGTTGTCCAGCTTGGCGAGCAGGTGGGCCATGGCGAGGCGACCCGTGGCGCCGGCGTCCACAAAACCCTCGAAGTGGTAGAGCAGCACCGGATCGGTCAGCTCGGGGATGTCCTCGTCGAGCCGGTAGAGATCCGTCGGGTCGAACACCTTGTGTCCTTCCTGTCTTCTTCAGCCGAGCCCGCTTGGGTGAACGGGGTCTTGCCGGGAGCTCCGGCGTCGGAGCGTCGGGAGTCCGCCTGTCTCTCCCGGGTGAACCTGTGGCGGCCCTGAGGAATTCCTTAACCCTATCGGTGTCGTGTTGATGGCAGCATGGGAGCGTGGGGTCGGATCCGGGTACGAAAGCGGTCGTGACCAGGCCGTTCGGGCACCGGCCGGGTGCCTCGCGGGGGCGGCGGCCGAGGACGCGGCCCGGCCTGGGCGGCCCGCCGCGGGACGGGTCGGTGCGCGGCGCGCCGAGCCCGCGGGCGACGCCCGGCGCCGACCGGGGCGGCCGGGCGCGAAGGCCGCTCGCCGTACCGCCCTTCGCGCAGGTCACCGGACCCGTCACGGCACCGATCAGGGTACCGGTCGCGGACGTCGGCCACGGCGTCGGACCGGACGCACGTGCCCCGGACACCGGCGCCGCCCGAACCTTAAGAATCAGGACATTATCGGCCCTCGTAAGTGATTTATCGTGATTTATAGCGATTCTACGTCATTCTGGCTTCAAGGCCGCTCGCGGTGCATTATTGGCCGATGACAGCCACTCAGGGGCGCACTGCCGTTTCATTGCAGATTCCGTCCATCCCGTGTCCGTTTCCCAGCGAGATCAACCCGCACGTCGAGGAGACCGAGCGGGAGAGCTTCGCCTGGCTGTGCGCGTCGGGGATGATCCCCGACGAGGAGACGGTCGAGCGGTACCGGAGGGCCCGGTTCGGTGATCTCGCCGCCCGCACCTACCCGCGGGTGGACCGGGAGATGCTCCGGCTCGTCACCGACTGGTGCATGTGGCTCTTCGCCTTCGACGACGGGTTCTGCGAGTCGGTACGGCACGGCCGCCGTCCCGGGAAGCTCGTGCGCGAGCTGCCGGAGCTGCTGCGGGTCCTCGACGACCTCACCCCGCCCGAGCACTTCCGCTCCCCCTACGCCCGCACGCTCCTGGAGGTCAGGAACCGGGTCGCCGCGCACGCCCTTCCCGACCAGCTCGACCGCTGGTGCGCCGCCACCCGCGACTATCTCTACGCCCAGGTGTGGGAGGCCGGCAACCGGGAGGCCGACGTCGTCCCCACCGTCGAGGACTACCTCTTCATGCGCCGCCGTACCGGCGCCATGCCCCCGGTGGTCACGCTGATCGACATCGCGGGCCGCTTCCACCTCACCCCGGAGCACTGGATGCACCCCCAGGTGCGCGAGCTCACCCAGCTCTGCTACGACCTGGTGGTCTGGGACAACGACATCTTCTCCTACGCCAAGGAGCAGCGGCACGACCGGGCCCGGCACAACCTGATCAACGTGCTCGTGGCGCACCGCGGCCGCAGTGAGGAGGAGGCGCTCGAGGAGGTCCTCGCGATGCACCGCCGGGCCGTCGACCGCATGGTGGAGCTCGACGCCGCCGTGCGCGCCTGGGCGCCGCGCGAGGTGATCGAGTTCGTGCAGGGCCTGGAGCACTGGGTGAGCGGCCACATCGCCTACGCGCTCGCCAGCTCCCGCTACACGCAACCCTGACCCGCCCGGCCGGGACTCGGCCGTTTCGCCCTGAAGGCACCCTAGACGCGGGCGTGCCGCCCGGTCGGCCGCGGCGGGATGTCGTGCACCGCGAACGCGATCGCCTCCTCGACGGTCATGCGCGCGCCCGCGTCGAAGGTACGCCGGAACACCTCCTCGCCCAGCGCCTTCTGGCACTCCTTCACGCACCGCTCCCGGTCGTCGACGACGAGCCGCGGCACGCTCCCGTAGCGGCGCCAGTTCGCCTCGGTCGCGCCGAGCAGCATCGCCGCCCGCTCCGCGTCGCCCTGGTCGACCGCGAGCGCGGCGAGCGTCCCCATCGCCATCAGCACGCCGAACACGTCGTGCATGACCCGCTTGATGCGCATCGACTCCTTGGCGTTCGTCACGGCCTCCGCGATCCGGCCGGTCGCCCGCTGGGTGAGCGCGATCGCCCACAGCGCGTGCGACAGCAGCCACTTCTCGCCGCGCTCCTCGCAGAGCTGCCGGCAGTCCTCGAGCAGCTCCTCGGCGTCGGCGTGCGAGCCCTGGTGGTGGAGGACGAGGGCCTGCTCGACGATCGCGGGCAGCAGGCCGGGGTTGAGCTCCCGGCCGCCCTGGTAGAGCTCGATCGCCACGCCCAGGTAGGCCTGGGCCTGGGGCAGGTTGTTCTGCAGCAGCGCGGCCGTGCCGAGCATCTTCGCGGCGAGGATGATCGCGTGGTGGTCGCCGACGAGCAGGGCCTGCCGCTCGCACTCCTCGGCGGCCTCGATCGCGCCGTGGATGTCGCCCTGCGCGCTGCGCACGTACGAGAGCACCCACAGCGCCTTGCACCGCTCCTTGCTCGGCTTCGCCGCGGCGATGGCGCGCTCGAGCAGTGTCCGCCCCTCCCGGGTGAAGCCGCAGGCCGCCCAGAGGAACCACAGCGACGACATCATCCGCAGCCCGGCGGGCACCTCCGCCGGGTCGCTCAGGCAGAAGTCGAGCGCGGAGCGGAAGTTGTCGCGCTCCCGGCGCACCCGCAGGAACCAGTCCAGCTGCTGCGGCCCGGACCAGGCCTCCTCGGCCCGCTCGGCGAGCCAGAGGAAGTGGTCGCGGTGCCGGGCCCGGATCCGGTCGATCTCGCCCAGCTCCCGGAGCCACTCCAGGCCGTACTCGCGCAGCGTGTCGATGAGCCGGTACCGCACGGTGGCGGCGCCGGGCGTGCACAGCAGGATCGACTTCTCCACGAGCCCGGTGAGCAGGTCCACGATCCGCTCCTCGGGCAGCCCGTCCCCGGCGCACACCCGCCGGGCGGCCTCGAGGTCGAAGTCGCCCGCGAAGATCGACGCGCGGGCCCACAGCAGCCGCTCGCCCGGCTCGCACAGCTCGTGACTCCAGCCGATCGCCGCCCGCAGCGTGCGGTGCCGCGGCAGCGCGGTACGGCTCGCCCCGGTGAGCAGGCTGAACCGGTCGGTGAGCAGCGAGAGCATCTGCCGGAGCGAGAGCGTGCGCAGCCGTACCGCGGCGAGCTCGATGGCGAGCGGGATGCCGTCGAGGCGGCGGCACAGGTCACAGACGATCTCGATGTTCGACTCGTCGACGGTGAAGTCGGGCACCACGGCACGGGCCCGCTCGGCGAACAGCCGTACCGACTCGTTGTCGTACGGGCTCTCCTCCGGGTCGTCGCCCGGCAGCGCCATCGGCGGCACCGGCACGGTGTGCTTGCCCGGCACGCCGAGCGACTGGCGGCTGGTCACCAGCACGCGCAGCCCGGAGCACCGGCTCAGCAGCTCCTCCACCAGGCGCGCGCACTCGGCGACCAGGTGCTCGCAGGCGTCGAGCACGAGCAGCAACCGGCGGTCGGCGGCCCACTCGGCGAGCACGTCGAGCTCCGGCCGGTGGGTGTCCCCGAGACCCAGCGCCGAGACCACCGCCTGCGGCACCATGCCCGCGTCCTGCAGCCGGGACAGGTCGACGTACCACACGCCGTCGGGGAAGCAGGAGCGGACCTCGTGCGCGACCCGCAGCGCCGTGCGGGACTTGCCGACGCCGCCGATGCCGGTCACCGTGACCAGCCGCTGCTCGGTGAGGTGCCGGGTGATGGTCGCCAACAGGCGCGTCCGGCCCACGAAGCCGGTCAGCTCCATCGGCAGGTTGCCGTCGTGGCTCCATCCTGTCGGCGAGACCATGGCCGCCCCCGGGGATCGCGTTCGGCGTGTGCGGTGGCACTCCTGCACCGGCATGGTACTCAGGAAGGGCCGAATACGACCCTATGCAGAGCAGGGCCGTGGATTCCGTCTTATCTTCCCGATGTCGGTTTTCTTGTCCTCGGTGTGACCATTCCATCGGGCCGCGGGCCGGTTCGCTATCCTGGTCGCGTGACAGCGCATGTGCCGGACGAGCTGCGTCCGGTGGACCTCAGCGATGACGATCTCGGCTGGGCCGACGACGAGCCCGAGGACGACACCGCGCGTCTGCTGGAGGAACGCCCGCCACACTGGTCCGAGTGAATTACGCGATTGATTGTCGCCGATTCAACGGACCATCCCGTTTTTCGGTTTTGGTGGCCTCTGTGGCATGCCCGGTCATCCCGGCACCGTCCGACAGGGAAAACCGTCCGAGAACCCGTCATCACCCGTAACGGGTCGGCGCCGCCCGTCGCGACGCCGACCCGTTTTTCCATTGCCCGCCGGAAATATTCACGGGGCGCGTTTGTCAGGCGCGCTCACGACACGACGTCCTTGCGCCGGAAGCGCCGGAAGGCGAACGCGATGAGGATCGCCGCGTAGGTGACCGACACCGACGTGCCCTTGATCATGCCGCTGAAGTCCATGTCCAGCGCGAGGGCGTCCATCCAGGCGGTGTTCCAGTACGTGGGCAGGAACTCGCGCACCGAGCCCAGCGTGTCCACCGCCTGGAGGATGTTGCTCACGATCACCAGCCCGACCGCGCCGCCGACCGCGCCGAGCGGCGAGTCGGTGCTCACCGAGAGCAGGAACGCCAGCGCGGCGACGACCAGCTGGCTCACCAGGGCGTACCCGATCACGATGCCGAACCGGGGCAGCACGTCGAGCGCGGGGATCGTCTCGCCGGTGCCCGGCACGATGATGTCGTTCCAGCCGAACGCGAGCGTGCCGGCGATCAGCGCCATGACCGGCAGGCAGATCACCGCGGCCGCGGAGAAGCCGAGCGCGACGATCAGCTTCTGCCGCAGCAGCCGGTCCCGGGGGACCGGGGCGGCGAGCAGGTAGCGCAGCGAGGACCAGCTCGCCTCGCTCGCCACGGTGTCCCCGCAGAACAGCGCCACCGCCACCACGAGCAGGAAGTTCGCCGACACCGACAGGGAGAACGCGGCGAAGTTGAGCCCGCTCTGGGTGGCGAGGTCGGACAGCCGCAGCCCGCCCTGCCGCCCGGCCGGGCCCAGCTCGAACGCGACCACCAGGATCCACGGCAGCAGGAGCAGCAGGCCGAACATCACCGCGGTACGGCGCCGCCGCAGCTGCCGCACGATCTCCACCCGCAGCGGCAGGGTGCGCCCGGCGGCGTAGCCGGGCGCGCCGCCGTGGGCGGTGCCGCCCGGCGTGCCGGTCGCCCTGCCCTTCGGGTCGTCCTTCGGGCCGGTGCTCGTCATGTCCGGTGTTGTGGCCCGGGCCGCGCCGCTCATACCTTCTCCCCGATCAGGTCCAGGAACACGTCCTCAAGCCGTCCCCGCGTGCCGTTCTCCGCGGCGGAGCCGAGCAGCTCGCCGACCGGCCCGGTCGCCACCAGCCGCCCGCGATGCATCACGACCACGTGCGTGCAGGTCTGCTCGACCTCGGCGAGCAGGTGACTGGAGACGATCACGGTACGGCCGTCGGCCGCGTACCGGGTGAGCACCCGGCGCATCTCGGCGATCTGCGGCGGGTCGAGGCCGTTCGTCGGCTCGTCGAGCACGAGCAGGTCCGGCAGGCCGAGCATCGCCTGGGCGATGGCGAGCCGCTGCCGCATGCCCTGCGAGTAGGTGCGCACCGGCCGGTCGACCGCCGCGCCGAGCCCGGCGATCTCCAGCGCCTCCTCCAGGTGGGCGTCCTCGGCCGGGCGGCCGGTCGCCCGCCAGTACAGCTCGAGGTTGGCCCGGCCGGACAGGTGCGGCAGGAAGCCCGGCCCCTCCACGAACGACCCCAGCCGGGACAGCACCGGCGCGCCCGGCGTGACCCGGTGGCCGAAGATGCGGATCTCGCCCGCGTCGGGGTGGATGAGCCCCATCAGCATGCGCAGGGTGGTGGTCTTGCCCGCGCCGTTCGGGCCGAGCAGGCCGAGCACCTGGTTGCGCTCGACCCGGAACGACAGGTCGTTCACCGCGAACTCGCCGTCCCGGTACCGCTTGGTGAGGCCGGTGATCACCAGCGGCACGTCGCGCAGCTCGGGGTCGGCGTCGCGGTCCTCGCGGCGGCGCCGCCGCCCGGCCAGCGTGATCGCCACCGCGGCCGCGACCGCGGCGAGCGGCAGCGCCCACGTCCAGGCGTCCGGGCCGGTGGCGGGCGCGGCGAGCTCCGGCGCGAGCGGCACGGTCACCGCGGGCTCGGCGAGCGCGACCCGGTGCACCGCGGCCTTGGCCGGGTTCGCGTACGCCATGTCCGTGGTGCTGACCACGAGCCGCAGCCGGTGGCCCACGTCGAAGGAGTGGTCGATGGCGGGCAGTGTGACCGCCACGTCGGTCCCCGACCCACTGGCCCGCACCTTGAACGGCGCCACCTGGCCCTCGGGCAGCGTGGCCTGCCCCGGCGCGGTCTCGTCGTACAGCTTGGCGAACAGCGTCACCTCGCCCTCGCCGTACACCCGCAGGCGCACGGTGGGCGCGCCGGTCACGGTGAGCGGCCGGGTGAGCGGCTCGGAGGCGAAGGTCGCGAACTGGCCCGGCATGTCGACCGCGACCCCGAACCCGCCGCCCCCGCCGGCGATGCCCGCCAGGCCGGGCACCGCGGAGATCGCCGCGGGCGAGCCGCCGGGCGGGGACGCCACCGGCTGGGCCGGGCCCGCGAGCGGGACGCGCCGGGTCTGGGTGCCGGCGAGCCCCGGGTAACGGCCGGAGGTGGCGTGCACGAGCACCGGGCGCCGGGTGCCCGGGTCACGGCCGCCGTCCCGGGTCACCGTGAAGGCGGGCGCCGCCGCCTCGGCCGCGTCGGTGCGCTTGAGGTACCGGTCGAACCAGGCGACGATCTGCTCGTCCACCCAGTCGGTCTCGTCGTCCCCGCCGTCGTGGCCGCCGGCGTACCAGGCCACCCGGACCGGCGCGCCGGTCGCGGCGATCGCGCGGGCGTTCGCGTCGGCGTGGGAGAGCGGGAACAGCGAGTCGCGCTGCCCCTGGATGAGCAGCGTGGGCACCCGGATGCGGCCCTCGACCGAGATCGGGCTGGACCGGCGCAGCAGCTCGATCGCCTCGGGCGTGGGCGTGCCGGTCTCCGCGACCTGCCGGTAGATGTCGCAGATCTCCGGCAGGAACCGCCCGCACCGCACCTCCTGCTCGGTCGGCGCGCGCCCCTGCCCGCGGGTCGCGGACGGGGAGGGCCGCCCGGACCCGTCCGGGGCCGTGCCGGCGTCGTCCCGGCCCGCCTCGTTCCCGCCGTCGGGGCCGCCCCCGGCGCCCCCGGCCGCGCCGCCGAGGCCGCCGACCCCGCTGATCGACGGGGTGCCGCCGCCCCGGTTGAAGAACAGGCCCGCCCACATGCGCTTGAACACCCCGTTCTCCGGGCCGCCGCCGGTGGCGTTGGGGAACAGCGCGTCGGCGAGGTCGTGCCAGGTGATCATCGGGACGATGGCGTCCACCCGCGTGTCGTAGGCGGCGGTCATGAGCGCGATCGCGCCGCCGTATGAGGCGCCGGTCATGCCGACCCGCGGGTCGCCGGGCGCGTCGAGCACCACCTCGGGCCGCTTCGCCGCCCAGTCGATGAGCTGCTTGACGTCCTTGACCTCGTAGTCGGGGGAGTTGAGCGCGATCTGCCCGGTGGAGCGGCCGAAGCCGCGGGCCGACCAGGTGAGCACCGCGTACCCCTGCCGGGCGAGCAGCATCGCCTGCTCGCGCACGCTCTGCTTGCTGCCGCCGAACCCGTGGCCGAGCAGCACGAGCGGCCCGCGGCCGCCGCCCGCCGGCGGGAAGAACGTCGCGTCGATCGTGACCCGCTGGTCGTCCGCGGGCCCGTCCACGACGGTGATGGTATGGTCCTCGCCCCGCACCTCCGGGCCGGACGGCCACAGCACCCATCCGACGGTGGCGAGGAGCATCAGCGCGACCAGCACGATCGCCGGTCGGCGTCCGCCGAGCAGCTTCATGCGGCAGAGCCTACTGCCGACTGCTGAGAGATCTATGAGACAAACCGCCGCGCACCCTCCCACGGCGCCCGCCCGCCGCCGCGTACGGCCCGGCCGTCACGCCCGTGACCTCGGGCTTCGCGGCCGGTGCCCCGGGTACGGCGAGCCGGCCGCACCTCGCGGCGATACCGGCCGGTGCGGCGGTCGTGGTGCGTGCCCCGGCCGGACGGCCGCGGAGGCTCACCGCTGCCGGGGCGGGGCGGTGCTCTCCCGGATCATCAGGTCGGTGGCGAGCTCGACCCGGGACGGCTCGGGCTTGCCGCCGCGGCCGATGGTGAGCACCATGCGCGTGGCGAGCGCGGCCATCTCCTGCAGCGGCTGGCGCACCGTGGTGAGCGGCGGCCAGGCCGAGCGGGCGAGCGGCAGGTCGTCGAACCCGACCACGCTCAGGTCGTCGGGGACCCGCAGCCCGCGCTGCCGGGCGGCCTCGAACACCCCGAACGCCTGCAGGTCGCTTCCCGCGAAGATGGCGGTCGGCGGGTCGTCGAGGTCGAGCAGCGCGTGCCCGTGGTCGTGCCCGGAGTTGACGAGGAAGTCGCCGTACCGGATGAGCTCGGGGTCGATCGGGATGCCCGCGGTCTCCAAAGCGGCCTTGTAGCCGTCGATCCGGGCCCGGCTGCACAGCATGTCGGCGGGGCCGCCGATCATGCCGATGCGGCGGTGGCCGAGCTCGATCAGGTGGCGGGTGGCGGCGAGGCCGCCGTTCCAGTTGGTGGCGCCGACCGACGGCACGCCCGGCGCGGGCTCGCCCTCCGGGTCCACCGTGACGAACGGGATGGACCGGGCGGTGAGCTGCCCGCTCTGCCGCGCCGACAGCCGGGAGCCGATGATGATCACCCCGTCGGTACGGCGGGCCGCGATGCGGTCCACCCAGTCGCGGCCGGGACCGGCGTGGGTGTGCAGCACCGAGATGACCACGCTGGCGTCGGCCTCGTGGGCGGCCTGTTCGGCGCCGCGGATCAGCTCCATCGCCCACGGGCTCTCGATCTCGGCGAAGACCAGGTCGATGAGTCCGACCGGCCCGTCCCCCTGCCCGGTGCGCCGCTGGTAGCCGTGCTTGTGCAACAGACGCTCGACGCGCTGCCGGGTCTCGGGGGCAACCTCGGGCCTCCCGTTGATGACCTTGGAGACCGTGGGGATCGAAACCCCGGCCTCCTCGGCGATCAGCGCGATGGTCACTCGCCTTTTCTGCATGTCGAGAAGTGTATCCGAAAGTTTTCGGGCACCGCCCGCCGGGTGACGCCGTGCCGTACCGTTCCGTGCCGATCTCCCCGTGACCGCAGGGTCATCGACGTCACGGGAGCAATACCGGCAACCCTATTGACGAGCGGCCCGGGTTTTGCGTAGCCTCCGGAGCACGAAACATTCGGGAAGTTGGCGAAAGTTTCGATCGGTGCCCCCGCAGAGGGGGCGCGGGGCGCGCCGATGACCCAGACGTCCGGCCGGACGGGGCCGGACAACCGGGCTTGTGTGGTCCCGTTTTGGAGCGCGCGGGATCACACAAGCCCTTTCCATTTGTCGCCGCCGTCGCCTCGTTCGTTCGCCCGTGTCCCGGCGGCCCGGGTGCGCCCCGGCGCCGGACGCCGCGCCGCGGGCGGGATGCCGCCCTCGCCGTCATGCTCCGCCGTCACCTCGGCCGCGTGGTTCCCTCGTCTCCCTGGGAACGCGCCCGGGCGATCGGATCGCCGGCACACCGTACCGGACATACCGCCCCCCGGTTTCGCCGGGGTGACCGATGCCAACCCGGCTGGGTCACTCTTCATCCCGGGTGGTACAGGACCACACTGACTCGCGCAATGTCAGCGAGCCATCGCAGACGGTGAATGCGATCCTGCCGCCATGGCAGCGCCTCCCGCTCCGCGCCCGTTCCTCGGGGCCGCTCTCCTCCTCTTCGTCAGCGCCGCATGGGGGTCGGCGTTCCCGCTGACGAAGGACGTGATCGATCGTATGCCCGTCGCCGACCTGCTCACCGAGCGCTACGCGATCGCGACGCTCGCCCTCGTCGCGGTGCGGCCCCGGTGCCTCGCCGGGCTGCCGCGCCGTACCTGGCTCACCGGGGTGTTCGCCGGCCTGCTGTTCGGCTCCGGCCAGACCGCGCAGTCGGTCGCGCTGCACGAGCTGCCGAGCACGGTCTCCGGCTTCGCGGTCGGCACCTACGTGGTGATCACCCCGCTGCTCGGCATGCTCTTCCTGGGCGCCCGCATCGCCGCCCGGGTGTGGCTCGCCGCCGGGCTCGCCCTCGCCGCGCTCACCGTGTTCACCCTGCTCCGCGACGCGCAGGACACCGAGATCTCGCTGCCCGCGCTCGTGCTCACCCTGCTCGCCGCGGTCCTGTACGCGGTGCATGCCCTCGTGCTCGGCCACCGGCGCCGCCACGCCTACGCGGTCGCGGTCATCCAGCTCGGCACGATCGCGGTGCTCACCGGGGTGGCGGCGCTGCCCGGCGGCCTCGCGCTGCCGGGCAGCACGGCCGACTGGCTGGTGCTGCTGCACCTCGCCCTGGTCGCCTGCGCCCTCGGCTTCCTCGCCCGGTCGTTCGCCCAGCAGCACGTGCGCCCGGTGACCGCCGCGGTCATCCTCGCCGCCCAGCCGCTGTGGGTCACCGCGTTCTCCGTCGTGCTGTACGGCGATCCGCTCACCTGGCGGGTGTTCGTCGGCGGCGCGCTCACCGTCGTGGCCGTGCTGCTCGTGCTGCCGAACAAAGCGGTTGACCTGGAGTGCACTCCAGGTGGCAGAGTCGGGAGCCGGACAACCCACGCGACCGAGAGCAAACGAGAGGAGTCACGGTGAGCGTTGCCAAGCGGACGCTCGGCCGCAGCGGCATCGAGGTCAGCGCGATCGGGTTCGGCGCCTGGGCGATCGGCGGCCCGCTGTGGTCCCCCGACGGCACCGCCCTCGGCTGGGGCGAGGTCGACGACGACGAGTCGCTCGCGGCGTTACGGCGGGCCCTCGAGCTCGGGATCACCTTCATCGACACGGCCGACGTGTACGGCGCGGGCCACAGCGAGCGGATCATCGGCCGGGCGATCGCGGGCCGCCGGGACGAGGTGGTGATCGCCACCAAGTTCGGCAACGTGTTCGACGAGACCACCCGTACCCTCACCCACACCGACGTCTCGCCCGAGTACATCCGGCGGGCCTGCCGGGCCTCCCTCAAGCGGCTCGGCACCGACTACATCGACCTCTACCAGCTGCACGTGGGGGACATGCCGCTGGAGCGGGTCGACGAGACCATCGCCACCCTGGAGGACCTCGTCGCCGAGGGGCTGATCCGCGCCTACGGGTGGAGCACCGACGACCCCGAGCGGATCGCCGCCTTCGTCAAGGGCCCGCACTGCACCGCCGTCCAGAACCAGATGAACCTGTTCGACGACGCGCCGCGGATCCTCGCCGTGTGCGAGGCCTACGACCTGGCGAGCGTGAACCGGGGCCCGCTCGCCATGGGCCTGCTCACCGGCAAGTTCTCGGCCGGGTCCACGCTGCCGCGCGACGACGTGCGCGGCATGAACCTGGAGTGGCTGACCTACTTCAGCGACGGCCGCCCGAACCCGGAGCTCCTCGCCCGGCTCGACGCGGTCCGCGAGATCCTCACCTCCGGCGGCCGCACCCTCGCCCAGGGCGCGCTCGGCTGGCTGCTCGCCCGCAACGGCCGTACCGTGCCGATCCCGGGCATCCGCACGGTCGCCCAGGCCGAGGACAACGCCGGGGCGCTGCGCCACGGGCCGCTCACCGCCGAGCAGTTCACCGAGGTGGAGACGCTGCTTCGTCGTTGGTCTCCGGATACGGCAGACGCAGTACGAACCGAGCCCCGCTGAGGCTGTCCTCGATGGTGAGCGTGCCGCCGTGCGCCTCGGCGATCTGACGGGCGATGGCGAGGCCGAGGCCGGTGCCGCCCGCGTCCCTGCTGCGGGCGGCGTCCAGCCGGGTGAACCGCTGGAACACCACCTCCCGGTGCTCGGGCGGGATGCCCGCGCCGTCGTCGAGCACCTCGAGCACGGCCGCGTCCGGCTCGCGCCGTACCGTCACCATGATCAGCGACCTGGCGTGCCGCTCGGCGTTGTCGAGCAGGTTGGTGAGCACCCGGGTGAGCCGCTGCAGGTCGCCGATGACCACCACGCCGGACTCCAGGCGGGTCTGCACCCGGGGCTCGCGCGGGCGGCGCTCCAGCTCCGCCCGCACCAGCTCGGCGAGGTCGACCAGGTCACGGGAGCCGGCACCGCCCGCGTCGAGGGTGGCGACGAGCAGCAGGTCGGTGACGATCGCCTGCAGCCGGTCCACGCTCGCCAGGATCGCGCGGGCGGTGGCGGGCCAGTCGGTCTCCTCCGGGGCGAGCAGGCCCTCCTCCACCTGGGCGCGGATCGCGGTGAGCGGGCTGCGCAGGTCGTGCGAGGCGTCCGAGGCGAACCGGCGCTGCTGCTCCACGAGCCCTTCCAGCAGGTCGAGCGTGCGGTTGACGGTGAGCGCGAGCTGCCGGAACTCGCCGTGCGACTTCGGGACCGTCACCCGCCGGCCGAGGTCGGTGGTGGTGATCTCGGTGAGCTCCGAGCGGATCACCCGCACCGGGTGCAGCACCCGGTCGATCACCCGGTAGGTGAGCAGCCCGTTGACCGCGACGGTGAGCAGGGTGGCCGCGACGAGCAGCTCGGCGTACGGCGGGGGGAAGTGCCGCTGCCGCGTCCCCGTGTAGACCACCCAGCGCCCGCCCGGCACCTTCCCGTCGCCGAACACCTGCACCTGGGCGGGCGCGTCGACGGCGAGCGCGACCACGTGCAGGCAGTCGCCGAGCGTGATCGGGCGGTCGCACAGGTGCAGGAACTCGGGGGCGTCCGGGCGCGACGGCCGCACGCTCGACATCGGCGGGCGCCCGGCGAGCCCGGAGCTCGCGGTCACCACCCGGCCGCGGGAGTCCACCACCTGCACGTCGACGAGCTCGGACGGCACCGGTCGCGGCGCGTATCCCTGCCGGATCTCCGCGGCCACCTGGCGGGCGATGCCGCGCAGCTCGTCGTGGGTGCGGTCCTCGGCGCGGGCGGCGATGATGACGAGCGCGATGGCGAGCGGGGTCAGCGCGGCCACCGCGAGGGCGGCGGTGTTGAGCACGGTCAGGCGGGTCCGGAGCGACCGGTCCCGCCACCTTTTCACCATCTCGGCATCCCCCCGCACCGATACCGCTCGCGAGCACGGCCCGCGACGGGGGGATGTCATTCAGTAGAGGGTTTTCACGAAAGGGTGGGGCACAAACCCCGCCGGCCCGGTCCGGTGACCGGCCGGGCCGCGGCGCCGGCCCGGGTCAGCGGGCGCCGCGCCGGGCCGGCGGGGCCGGCCGTACCCGGGGGACGGCCAAGATTTGGCGAACCGGTGGAACGGTTGACGGGAAGGCGGCGCGTTGGGCGATAGGCTGTCGCAGGTGGCCGGATCAACCCTTGCCGTCGTGACGGCTGAGCTCGAATCGTTGTACGACCCCGCGTGGGCGGAGTCCTGGGACGCGGTCGGACTCGTGTGCGGGGACCCGGGACAGATCGTGCGGCGCGTGCTGTTCGCGGTCGACCCGGTCTCCGCGGTGGTGGACGAGGCGATCGAGTGGGGCGCGGACCTCATCGTCGCCCACCACCCCCTCTACCTGCGCGGGACCACCAGCGTCGCGGCCAACACCGTCAAGGGCCGCGTGATCCACAGGCTGATCAAGAACGACATCGCCCTCTACACCGCGCACACCAACGCCGACGTCGCCGACCCCGGTGTGTCGGACGCGCTCGCCTGGGCGGTGGGCCTCGTCGGCCCGCTGCGCCCGCTGCAGCCGCGGCCGGACGACACCCGGCGCGGCCTCGGCCGCATCGGCGAGCTGCCCGAGCGCATGCCGCTGCGCGAGTTCGCCGACCTCGCCGCGAAGGGCCTGCCCGCCACGGCCGGGCCGCTGCGCGTCGCGGGCGACCCCGACCGCATGGTGCGCACGATCGCGGTGTGCGGCGGCGCGGGCGACTCACTGCTCGACGTGGCGCGGGCCGCCCGGGTGGACGTGTACCTCACCGCCGACCTGCGGCACCACCCCGCCGGCGAGTTCATGGAGGCGGCCGCGCTCAACAACGGCCCCGCGCTCATCGACGCCGCGCACTGGGCCACCGAGTGGCCGTGGCTGGCGGATGCGGCGAACCGACTGGCGTCCAGGCTCGGCATGAAGGGGACTACGGTAGAGACGCGCGTCTCCGATAAGGTCACGGACGCGTGGACGGCCGTCGCATCGAGCCCGGTACGGCTGGACTCGCTGCCGTAGCCGTCACACCGCCCCGCCGTACATGTCGCATATATGGATGGTCCAGTTGTGAAAGCGGCACCGGAAGCACAGAAGCGCCTGCTCGATCTCGCCGAGCTGGACTTGGTCATCCACAGGCTGATGCACCGCCGCCGGACCCTGCCGGAACTGGCCGAGTACGAGGAGACCAGCGCCCGCCTCGCGCGCCTCGCGACCCAGGTGATCGCCGCCGAGACGGAGGCGGGCGACCTCGCCCGGGAACAGGCGAAGGTGGAGAGCGACGTCGAGTCGGTGCGCGCCCGCGCCGCCCGGGACCAGCAGCGACTCGACTCCGGCCAGGTCTCCTCGCCGCGGGACCTGGCGAGCCTGCAGTCCGAGATCGCCTCCCTCAAGCGGCGGCAGAACGACCTCGAAGAGGTCATCCTGGAGATCATGGAGCGGCGGGAGGCGGCCGACGCCCAGGTGCAGAAGCTCACCGCCGAGCGCGACTCCCTCAGCGCCGCCCTCGAGGCGATCGCCGCGCGCCGCGACGCCGCCCTCGCCGAGATCGACCGGGAGCTGGCGGAGACCCGGGACAGGCGCGGCAAGGTCGCCGGGGAGATTCCCCCGGACCTGCTCGGGCTGTACGAGAAGCTGCGCGAGCAGTACGAGGTCGGCGCGGCGATGCTGCAGCACGGCCGGTGCCAGGGCTGCAAGGTCGTGCTGTCCATCGCCGAGCTCAACGCCATCCGGGCCGCCGCCCCCGACGAGGTGGTGCGCTGCGAGGAGTGCCGCCGCATCCTCGTCCGCACGCCGGAGTCCGGCCTGTGACGTCCCGGCCCGCGGCGCCGTACGTCATCGAGGCGGACGGCGGCGCCCGCGGGAACCCGGGCCCGGCCGGTTACGGGGCGGTGGTGAAGGACCCGTCCGGTGCGGTGATCGCCGAGGTGGCCGAGGCGATCGGCACCGCGACGAACAACGTCGCCGAGTACCGGGGCCTCATCGCCGGGCTCACCGCGCTCTCCGCGGCGGTCGGGGAGGAGGCCGGGGTCCCGGTCGAGGTGCGCATGGACTCCAAGCTCGTCATCGAGCAGATGTCGGGCCGCTGGAAGGTCAAGCACGCGAACATCCGCCCGCTCGCCGCGCAGGCCGCCGCGCTCGCCCGGCGGCACCGCGTCACCTGGCGCTGGGTGCCGCGCGAGCGGAACGCGCACGCCGACCGCCTCGCCAACGAGGCGATGGACGCCGCCGCGCGCGGCGAGCCCTGGCGGGCCGGAACCGCTCCGGCGGCGCCGCCGGCTCCGGATCGGGCCGCGGAGCCCGGCGCCGGGCCCGGCGGGGATGCCGCGGGGCCGGAGGGCGCGGCGGAGGCGCGGGCGGACACCGTTCCGGGCGTCGGCCCGGACACCGGTGCCGGCTCGCGGCGCGTTCCGGGTACGGACGCGGAGGCGGCCGGTTCCGGTGCCGAGGCCGCGCGGGCCGCCGGTGCCGCGGCCGACGCGCGGACCACGGGCACCGGGTGGATGCCGCGGCCGACGCGGACGCCGACCACGCTGTTGCTGCTCCGCCACGGCGAGACCCCGCTCTCGGTGGAGAAGCGGTTCTCCGGGGTCGGCGATCCCGTGCTCACGGCCACGGGCCTCGCCCAGGCCGAGGCGGCGGCGGCACGGCTGTCGCGCGAGCCGTACCGGATCGACGTGATCGTCAGCTCGCCGCTCAAGCGGGCCCTGCAGACCGCCGAGGCCGTGGCCGCCGCCACCGGGCTGAAGGTCGTCGTCGACGAGGGCCTGCGGGAGACCGACTTCGGCGCCTGGGAGGGGTACACCTTCGCCGAGATCCAGCGGCGCTGGCCGGACCTGCTCACCGCCTGGCTCGCCGACCCCGCCGTGGCGCCGCCTGGCGGGGAGAGCTTCGAGCAGACCGCGCGCCGGGTGGAGGCCGCGGTCGGGCGCATCACCGCCCGGTACGCGGGCCGCACGGTCCTGGTGGTCTCGCACGTCACCCCGATCAAGACGATCCTGCGCCTCGCCCTGCTCGCCCCGCCCGCCGCGCTCCACCGCATGCACCTCGACCTCGCCTGCCTGTCCGTCGTCGACTACTACGCCGACGGCCCGGCGGTGGTGCGCTCGATCAACGACACCGCCCACCTTCGCTGAGCGGATCGTCGTACCGGGCGGAGGAAGGATTCGCGCGCGCCGGGCGTTCCGCGGTGATGACGGCCCGGCCGGGGGACCGTACACGATCCACTAGGCTGGGTCGTACGGCGGACGAGCCGGCCGGGCGGCCGCGTCGGGGTCCTCCGTACGGAGGCCTCGCCGAGGAAGGTCCGGGCTCCACAGGGCAGGGTGGTCGGTAACACCGACCCGGGGTGACCCGCGGGAAAGTGCCACAGAAAGCAGACCGCCTCCGGCGCACGCCAGGAGGTAAGGGTGAAAGGGTGGTGTAAGAGACCACCAGCGTCCGTGGTGACACGGGCGGCTAGGTAAACCCCACCCGGAGCAAGGTCAAGAAGGGATCCCTCGGGATCCCGCGCGCGGCGCCTGAGGGTGGCCCGCCCGAGCCGCGCGGGTAGACCGCTTGAGGCCGTCGGCAACGACGGTCCTAGATGGATGGCCGCCGGTTCCGCGCCAGCGGAATCACAGAACCCGGCCTACAGGCCGACTCGTCCGCCGTTTCCCTGTCCGAGCCGCGCTGTTTCATCTCGCTCGGTGCCGCACCGGGGCGCATCGAGGGTGGGACGGAACCGGCGCCGCGAACCCCACCGGAGGTCCGGCCGCAGGATCGCCCGTAACGAGTACGGGCTGTCCAGGCCATGGAGTCGCTGCAGGGCGCGTCGGGAATCGTGCGCGGCTGTTCCGCGTCATACCGCCACGCCTCGGTGATCTCGTCGCGGCCTGGGATGGGGCGAGTCTCACTCGACGAGGGCCTGCAGCAGACCGATTATCGCGGTGGCGGTACCGAGGACGGTTACGAGGACCTGCTGGATGTCCCGTCCGGATCGTGCTTTCCCGTGACCGCTTTCCGCGCGCCGGATCGTCAGCGTTGAAATCAGCTTGCTGATGCCCATGCCGGCTCCGATGGCCGCGATTCCGCCGAGGATGAGAACACACCATTTCGCTATTCCGGACCAAGGGGACGCGAAGTCGTAGATCTGTTCATAGACGGCGATGACGGCGGCTGTCCCGCCGAACAAGAAGGCCATGCCGATATCCGAAACGCCGGGCGGCCTGACGGAGTCCTTGCCGCCTATGAGTATGAAGGAAACGCTGAGGACGGCGAGCAGTACCGCAACGACCTCCGTTGCGAGGGTCACCGCCTTCGGTGCGTCCAGGTAACGCGGGGCGATGAGTATGAACGCGGCTATCGCCACGAGGGCCAAGCCGGCGCCGAAGTCGGATAACTCATCCTTTTTCTCCTCTGCCATCATGACCTCCTGTCGACATGGTCCGCAGGTGTCGTCCGGTGTACCGACCGGATACGGCTGCAGTCATGACGGTCGGACGGTGTGCGGGGAGAGGAGGATGCGGTATGTCGTCGCTCGGCCTCTTCGCCCGGCCACCGGCCGTACCTCTGGGCCCAGCAATGCGTGACAAGTCACGTTTTCCTGAACGGATCGAGGTCGTGAGGAAAGAGACTGCAGCGCTTTTCGGTGTCGGTGGCTTGTGAGCATTGGCGAACCTACCATCCGGAACCCGGGTTTGGGTGGGGATCCGGCGAATTCGTTTTTCTGACTATTCATAATGAAGTCGGATTTTGTAGGACGATATTTGTCTCGCCGTGG
Source organism: Thermopolyspora flexuosa (assembly GCF_006716785.1). Classification (NCBI taxonomy): domain Bacteria; kingdom Bacillati; phylum Actinomycetota; class Actinomycetes; order Streptosporangiales; family Streptosporangiaceae; genus Thermopolyspora; species Thermopolyspora flexuosa. The sequence goes on from NZ_VFPQ01000001.1 coordinate 1,491,099, forward strand.
ACGTGACCGTCTTTCGGTGAATGCGGTCCGCCGTGGTCACTTTGGGTGCGCCGTCCACGGATGCGGGGAACGGGCTTTCGCGGTGGGCTGGGTGGACCGTATGCCACCAGGTGGGTGGCCTGCAGCAGACTTGGGTCGCGTCCGTGCGCCGGCGCTGTTTCGTAGAAATTTCAACAATTGCGGGCGGGATTGGTGCTCAGGTAGAGACGGCCTTTCCGGTCTTGACTCGCTAACCTCTCTGGTTGTCCGTTGTGTCGTCATTTGGGGGGACCTCGAATGAGTCGCCGGATCTGGTTGCCCGGCCTGCTTGTCTGCGCCGTCGCCGTGTCCGGGTGCGGGCTGGTGCAGCGTGGTGTCGCCGCCATGGAGAGTCCGGCCGAGAGCGCCGCGGCCGAGGGGCGGCAGAACGCGGCATCCGAGCAGGACGCGGCGAGCGGCGAAGAGCGGAATCCATCCACCGGGCAGGACGAGGCCGGCCAACCCTCGACCGTGGACGCGAGCAAGGTGATCGTCAAGGCCGTCCACGACGCGGCGTTCGCGCCGAGGGCGACGGTGGAGATCGCCGTGCACTCGCTGAAGCGTCGCGGCAAGCTCGCCGACCTGGTCATCTCGCTCACCCCGCGCGTGCCCGAGGGCGTCAAGGTGGACGAGAAGCTCAGCCCCTTCGAGATCAACGGCCGGAACGTCTTCCGCGTCTACCTGATCGACACCGTGAACCTCAAGCGGCACATGGTGGTGCGGGACGCCAATCGCAGGCTGCTGGAGCCCGACGAGGTGTTCACCTCGATCCGGATCGGCCAGCGGGCGATGCTCACCTACACCTTCGCGGCGCCACCGGAGAACGTCACCAAGATGGACGTGCACGTGAGTAACTTCCCGCCGTTCACCGACGTACCCCTGGAGTCCTGATGCTGCGCTCGCTGGCCGTTCTGCCGCTGCTGCTGGGCACTCCGAGCCCGAGCCCGCAGCCCACCGTGCTCGATTCGGCGATCCAGGAGTCGATCGTGGATCTGCCGCTCGACGGGACGATCCTCGATCTGAGGCTCACCGTCGAGGACCTGGAGGTGGAGACGCGCCAGGGGGAGCAGACCTTGGTCACGATCTCCTCGGACGTGCTGTTCGCGTTCGACAAGGCCGACCTCACCGAGACGGCCCGGCGCCGGATCGCCGCCCTCGCCGACCGGCTGAAGAACAGCCGGGGCGTGATCACGGTCGAGGGGCACACCGACTCGCTCGGCTCGCCGTCGTACAACCTGCGCCTCTCCCGCAAGCGCGCCGACGCGGTCAAGCGGGAGCTCGCCCGGCTGGTCCCCGAGGCGCGGATCAAGGCCGTCGGGTACGGCGAGGCCCGCCCGATCGCGCCGAACACCAAGGACGGCAAGGACTACCCGGAGGGCCGGGCGAAGAACCGCCGGGTGACCATCAAATTCAACGGCGGCTGACCCGCGGCGACGGCCCAGGGTCCCGTCGCCGTGCGTGCGGAACGCGCGCCCCGGCCGGGCGGAGCACCGCGCGGCCCGGCGTCACTCCGGCTGGTCGACGGGGCACCGGTACACGGTCCGGTGCGCGAGCTGCCAGGTCTGGACGGGAGCGCCGCACCGGCGGCAGTGCTCGCGCTTGTAGACCCAGCGCTCGGAGGGCGCGTCCGGGTCGCTGACCACCTGCCCGGCGTCCCGGCCGAGGGCGAGGTAGGCGACCGCGGCGTCCCACAGCCGGCCCGCCGTACCGGAGGAGAGGTGGCGGGCGCACGGGTGGAGACCGGCGAGGAAGAGCAGCTCGGCCCGCCACGCGTTGCCGATCCCGGACCAGACCTTCTGGTCGAGTACGGCCGCGCCGACCGGGCCGCGGAACGCGGTCAGCCGGGCGATCGCCTCGTCGCGGGAGGCGTCGGCGCGCAGCGGGTCGGGGCCGAGCGAGGCGCGGAGCGCGGCGACCTCGGCCGGGGACAGCGCCTCGCAGCGGGACGGGGCGATCAGGTCGTACGCCACCGCGTCGGTCGCGAGCCGCAGCCGGGTGCCGCGGCGCGGGCTCGCCGTGGGGTCGGCGTAGCGCAGGAAGAGCCCCTGCATGCCGAGGTGCACGTGCACGGTGGGCGCGTCCGCGAAGTGGTAGAGCAGGTGCTTGCCCGCCGCCTCCACCGCGGTGAGCACCCGGCCGTCCCAGGGCCGCGCGTCGAAGCGGCCCTGCGGCCCGGACGCCCGTACCGCCCGCCCGGCGAGGTCCGCGTGCTGCTCGGCGGCGTGGCGGTGGATGAGATGTCCCTCCGGCATGCGGACCGCCTACCCATCCTGGGCCGCCGCATGGGCGGCCGGGCCACGCGTCGGCCATGGGCGCGGGCGGTCAGCGTTCCAGGGCGCGGTCGAGGTTGAACGCGGCGCTGATCAGGGACAGGTGGGTGAAGGCCTGCGGGAAGTTGCCGAGCTGCTCGCCGGTGTGGCCGATCTGCTCGGCGTACAGGCCGAGGTGGTTGGCGTAGGTGAGCATCTTCTCGAAGGCGAGGCGTGCCTCGTCGATCCGGCCCGCCCGGGCGAGGGCCTCGACGTACCAGAACGAGCAGATGGAGAAGGTGCCCTCGGGGCCGCGCAGGCCGTCGGGGTCGCCGGTGGTGTCGTACCGGTAGACGAGGGAGTCGGAGACGAGCCTGCGGGTGATCGCGTCGAGGGTGGACAGCCACTTCGGGTCGGTCGGGGAGACGAACTTCGCCAGCGGCATCATGAGCAGGGACGCGTCGAGCACGTCGTCGCCGAGGTGCTGGACGAACGCGTTCTCCGCCGCCGACCAGGCCCGGCGCATGATCTGCCGGTAGACGGCGTCCCGGGTGACACGCCAGCGGCGCATGTCGGCGGGCAGGCCGCGGCGGTTCGCCATGCGGATGGCGCGCTCGATCGCCACCCAGCACATCAGGCGGGAGTAGACGAAGTTCCGGCGCCCGCCGCGGGTCTCCCAGACGCCCTCGTCGGGCTGGTCCCAGTGCTCGCACACCCAGTCGACCAGCGCGCACACCTCGTCCCAGCGGTCGCTGGAGATCGGCTCGCCCCACTTGTCGTACAGGTAGATCGAGTCGATCAGCGCGCCGTAGATGTCGAGCTGGAGCTGGCCGGCCGCGGCGTTGCCGACGCGCACGGGGGCCGAGCCGCGGTACCCCTCCAGGTGGCCGAGCTCGATCTCGGGCAGCTCGCAGCGGCCGTCGACGCCGTACATGATCTGCAGCGGGCCGGTGGGGCCGTCGCCCACGAGGTTGACGTGACGGCCGAGGAAGCGCATGAAGTCCGCGGCCTCCTCGGTGAAGCCGAGCCGCAGCAGCGCGTACACGGTGAACGCGGCGTCGCGCACCCACACGTAGCGGTAGTCCCAGTTCCGGCCGCCGCCGATCAGCTCCGGGAGGCTCGTGGTGGGCGCGGCGACCGGGCCGCCGGTGGGCGCGTAGGTGAGCAGCTTCAGGGTGAGCGCCGAGCGGTGCACCATCTCCCGCCACCGGCCGCGGTAGCGGGACTTGGACAGCCAGTTCCGCCAGAACCGCACGGTGGCGGTGAACTCGCGCTCGGCCTCCGCGACCGGGCAGCCGCGCAGCGGAACCTCCTCGCCCACCCGGTCGAGGGCGAACACGGCCGACTCGCCCTCGTGCAGCTTGACCTGCGCGATCACGTCGGCGCCGTCGGCCTCCATCGGGGCGGACCCGGTCAGCGTCAGGGTGAGGTCGGGGGACTCGAACACCGCGCGGTCGGCGTGCAGCCGCAGCGTGTGCGGCTGCAGGGCGTAGCCGAAGCGCGGGGCCACGCGGACCCGGAACGGCAGCGTGCCGCGTACGCAGACCACGCGGCGGATCAGCCGGTGCCGCCGCGCCTCGCGCGGGTCGTCGACGATGGGCATGAAATCCTGGACCTCGCCGACGCCCTGCTCCGAGTAGAAGCGGGTGATCAGGATCGCGGTGTCCGGGAAGTAGAACTGCTTGGTACGGCTCGGCACGTCGGCCGCGAGCTCGAACGACCCGCCGCGGTCCGCGTCGAGCAGCGAGCCGAACACGCTCGGGGCGTCGAACCGGGGGCAGCAGTACCAGTCGATCGTGCCGTTCGTGCCGACGAGGGCCGCGGTGTGCAGGTCGCCGATCAGCCCGTGCTCAGAGATGGGCAGATAGCGGTCACGGGCCGGGGCCCGGCCCTCGGTGATCACGGCGGTCCTCCCTTCCCCCGCCCCACGCTATGGGGCCGCGGGGAGGAGACGGGTCTGCCGCAGGTCAAGGAACGGCCGCGGATCCTCCCGATCCGGCGACCGGGGTACGGCAGGCGGCCGGTTCGCCGGGCGCTCCGGCCGGCGTGGGCGGCCGACCTCGGACGCGGTCCCCGGAGCGGCGCCACAGGCGATCGGACGCCGACGCCGGGCGACTCCGCCCGGTCATGCCGTTCGCCGGATCACGGCATGTTGTAGCGTTCCCGGATACGCCGCGCCTCGTCCTCGGGCACCTCGCGCGGCGTCCTGGCCAGGGTCTCGCGCAGGTCGGCCAGGATGTGGGCGGTCGCCGTACGGACCCTGGCGCGGTACTGGGCGAGTTCCTGGTCGAACCGCCGCGCCGCCGGCCCGGTCCACACCTTGCCGGAGCGGAACTGCTCGCAGGGGACCCCCAGATCCCTGTCCACCGCCTGCACGAGCGGCTCGACCAGGTTGAGGGTGTCCTGGAGCGCCCGGTGCAGTGGGTTGGGTACGAGCTGCGCCACCTGTTCAGGAGCCCTTCCCGGGAGTGGGTGAGGGGACGGCGTCGCCGAGCAGCCTCGGTGCGATCAGCCTCATCAGCGCCACGACGTCCGCCTCGTGGTCACGGCCTTCCGCGCCGCGGTCCATGTCCACGACGAGCATGGACTTCCCCCGGATCAGGACCGCGAGCGCACCCGCGTGATCCCCGAACCGGGTCGCGGAATAGTAGCCGTCCGCGTCCGCGAGAATCCTGGGAAGGCGCTTGGCACCGTCACGGACCTCCGACTCGACCCGTCCGGGATCATTGTTGGTGGCCAGCTCGATGTCGAGAACCTTCACCTCTTCTTCGTCCGGGCGGTAGACCCCGCACCACCCTTCTCGATCCCCATCCGCCGGAGCCAGCTCGAAAGAGCCTTTGGCCGGGGGGTTGCGCAGCCCCGTCATGCGCTCCACCGCCTGCAGGGGCACGTGATCGCAGACGAATGGCGGAGAGGCCGTCGTGGGCAGGGGCGTGGTGTCCGGCCGGCTGCATGCCGTGGTCAGGATGCACGCGGCCAGGACCGCCGTGAACAACGCTCTTCTCGGCGTCATTGGAACTTCCTGAACCCCTTTTGGTATCCGCTGCTCAACGCGGCCTCGACCTCGGACCACGTCTTTCCCGCCAGTCCTTCGTACAGCCATCGGCGATACGCGTCGTAGGCAACGGGATTGCCGTCGGCATCCCGGGAAGCGAGCATCTCCGCCCGAGTCAGCAGGGTCGTGCCGTCCTCCTTCAGGAAGTTGTTCGGAGCCTTGCGGGGGTCGTCACCGGGACGGAGATCGCTCAGCGACGCCCAGGGGTGGGTCTTTGCGGGAGGATCCGCCGAGCCGAACAGCCCGTGATCGAGGAGGGACTGGGCGGCGAGCTGGTGCACGAGAAACTCGATCTCCGCCGCTGTGCCGTTCGCTTTCCGCACGGCCTTTTCCGTCGACGCCTCGGTCTCCAGCGCGTTCTCGATGACGCCGGTCCAGGATGAGGTCGTGCCGGCCACGATCGGCCATCCCGCGTGCTGCGGAATGGAGAGCCCGGAATTGACCAGGGCGATCACGATTTTCACGGCATTGTTCTGCCGCTCGTCCAGCTCCTTGCCTGCCGCGATGGTCGCGACACCTGCCGCACTCGTGATGAACCCGAATCCTGCGCCGAGCTCTCTCGCCGCCGCTTTGAAAGCGACGCTGCCCCGCCCGTCCGCCAATTCGGCGGCACTCGCGCCCAGCAGCATGCGCGCCCATATGGTCTGCGCGCCGGAGACCATGGCGAACGCTTTCGGGTCGGCCTGGAAAACCTCCTTCATCACCGCATGCAGCTCTTCCCGGTCGAACCGGGCTCCCCAGTCCTCCCGGCCGGGCAACAGCGCGTGATCCTCTCCGGCGACACCCGGTTTGGCGTCCGCGCCTGCGGCGGCGACCCGATTCACGTCGCGGATGTAGGAGGCGAAGATCTGGCTGAGGGCTTCGGGGGAGAGCCGCAGCGAACGTCCCCGGTCGAGGCGTTGCGCCTCCAGGTGGATGACCTGGGACGCCAGCTTGGCGGACAGGTAGCCCCGGGACGGGTTGTCCGCCGATCCGGCGTGGTCGCGGAACACCGTGGTCGCGGCGAGCAGCGCCGCGCTCAGTGCCTTACCGTCGTCCAGCGCGCGCCGCTCGTTCATGAGCCGGTCGAGGACGCCGGGCTGGGCGAAGAAGTCCTGCGCCGCTGCGGGGACGCGGGACAGGGCGGTCAGCACCCCGGGCAGCGGATCGAGGACCGGGACGCGGTTCGCCGCTTCGATCTTTCTCGCCACGTCCAGCAGGAAGGCGGCGTCGTAGGTGCCGTGCATCAGGGCACGGGAGAGCCAGTAGTGCTGCCCCTCCGACCCCTTGGCCGTCAGCTCCGCTCGCCAGGCGGCGTCCAGGCGCGGGCTCGCCGCGGCCAGAGCCTTCCCCAGGGCGGCCTGGAGACGCTGCGCGGCCGCCCGGTCGGTGCCCTTCCCGGTCGTGGCGAGCACGGTGCGGAACCCGGTCGCGCCGAGGGCGTGCATCAACGCCGTGGCGAAGTCGGCGTCACCGGCGCGTCTCTCCAGCTCGGCGAGCACGGTCCGGTCGATCTCGCCGCTGTGGGCGGTACGGCCGAGGGCCAGGGCGGCGGCGTACGCGTCGGGGTCTCCGGCCGCCCGCGCGTACCGGCCCTCGTCGAAGGGGGCGAGGCCGGTGGCCGGGACGGCGCCGGGGCTCCAGCGTTCCCGGACGGCCTGGACGGCCTCGTGGCGGCGGCGGAGGTCGGGACGCTTGTCGGCGATCCACTGCCGGGTCTCGCGCAGGACGGCCAGGTGCGAGGTGTCGAGGTCGAGTGCCTCAAGGGCGTGGCGGATGCGCGGCTCGTTGGTGCCGAGGGTGTCCTGGGCGCGGGCCAGCGCCTTCTCGAAGGCGTCCATCTGCGCCGGGTCGATGCCGGAGAAGCCCCAGCCGCCCGCGTCGGGGCGGACGTCGACCGTGGGGTGGGGATTGGGGGTGGCGCCCCCGGTGGGATGGCCGTCGCGCCGCGGGGCGGCCTGGGGCGCGGGCGAGGGCTCCGGGGAGGGGCTGGGCGTGGGGGTGGGGGCCGGATGAATTCCGGATTCGGCGGGCCGGGGCTGCGGTGAGGGGATCGCGGTCGGCTGCGGGTGCGGCGATGGCGCGGAGGGGGATCGTCCCATCGGGCCTCCGGCTTGCTCGGCTGCACACGGGCGTTCGTACGCTTCACGTTAGCGTGAGCCCGCCGCCGGAAAACGGCGTTCGCTCATCTTCGGCATGACGATTCGCGTTTTCGCCCGGACGGCTTGCCGTCGGCGGCGCAAACGGCGGACATGTGCCCACCGAAGATGAGCTTCGCGGTTTGTCCCTCGGGGCGGGTTTCGATTTTCGGTTTCGGCCGATCGGCCGAAACGGCGCATCGGGCGGGCGCCGGTTATCGGCTGTCGAAATCGTGGTTTCCGGATCGGCCGAATGTGATCGATCCGCCGGTCATCTCCGGAGAAAGGGGTGTGCGGCCCACCGTACCGGTGGCGGCACGATCGCCACCGCCTCGGCCGCGTGCGTACGTACGGGGCGCCTCATCGGCCGGGCGGCCGTATGGCCGGTCTCTGGGGCGGCGTTTTGATCGTTTCGCTTGTGGGATCGGTAGGCATGCCCGGCTTGCCGGGGACACCTACGCTCGCCGATCTCCCCGACGACGCCGCGTTCCTCATCCCTGGAGCACAGACAGCTCCACCTCAAGGAGGCGTTGGGCCGGATGGCGACGGTACGGCGCGGCCGAGTAGCCTCGGCGCGACCAACCTCATCAGGGCCACGGTGTCCGCTTCGGGGTCACGGCCTTCGAGCCTCTTGTCGAGGCTCACGATCAAGGTCGACCGTCCTCTGGTGAGCACCGCCAGCGCGCCGACGACGTCACCTCCGGAACGCTTCGTGGCGGAGTACCCGTCTCCTCCCGTCACGATCGGGGGAAGGCGCTTGGCGCCCAGCCGGACCTCCTCCTCGGTGCTTCTCGCCGCGAAATCGGTGAGCAGCGACACCTCCAGAACCGGGAGCCGCTCCCCGCCGGGTTCGGAGACGATGCACCACCCCGAGCCGTGGCCGCCCACCGCATTCAGGTCAAAGGAGCCGCGCGCCACGAGGTGGGTGAGGCCGGTCATCCGTTTCACCGCCTGGCGCGGCAGATGACCGCACACATAGGGCGGCGCGGCGACGGTGGGCAAGGGCGCGGTATCGACCTTCTCGTCGGCGGCGCAAGCCGTGATCGACGCCGGCAGGCAAAGCGTCGCCGCCGTCAGGTCGGCGACGGCTCTCGTCCTCATCATGCGAACGTGACGCATTTTCGCCGACATCCGGCGTATGTCGAACGCCTCCTCACCCTCATCACTTTCATCTCGCCGCTCCCGATCCGCCGACGTCGTGACCAACGGCCCGGTCGTCTTCACCCTTGCTCTCGATCCTTTCGCCCAGGGCCGCAGGGTCGTGCCATCGCTCACGGGAGCGCGTTGCCGGAGCCTTCCCGACATCCTTCTTCAGGCCACCGAGCGACACCCAAGGCGATTCTTTCCCGGAAGGTGCGGCCGGGAGGCTTTGCGCGGACCACGTGGCGGTGTCCGAAGCGTTGCCTTTGCCCCCGCCCTGTCGGCCGTCTCGATCGGGCGATCGATGGGTGACGTCGCAAGGTGCCGGTTGACGCGGCTCGGGTTCATAACAATCGGCGCCTCGTCCGTGACGCTGTCGTGTTGCCGCTGGTAAGAATGCGTGCGATCACTTGTGGAGATCCACTGCCGCGTGCGACGTCCGCACTCGTTGCCGTACAGACGTCGAGGTTGGTTTCGCGTTCTCTTCTTGTGAACCGAATTAACTGAATTCTCGCCCGTGATGTCGGGTTGGCGGTGTATTGTTCTTGGCATGTCCGGGACCTGTCGCCTGCCCGGACGCTTGCCGACCGCGGGTGCTTCCCGACCCCGGCTGGACCATAGGGAGCGTGAGGAGTAAGTAGCCGATGAACGCAGGTCTGGTCGCGAACCGCTTCCGTCTCCTGGCTCCCATCGGCACGGGCAACATGGGCGAGGTCTACCGCGCTGAGGACGTGGCCGCCGCCGATGGTGAGGACCGTGTAGTCGCGCTCAAGCGCATCCTGCGCAGCCGCTCCGGCGTGATCATCGACTCGCGCTCCGACCTGAAGGCCGTGCAGCGCTTCCAGCGCGAGGTGCGCATCATGCGCAGGCTGCGCCACCCCAACCTGACCCGCATCATCGCCGGCGGCGTGGATGAGCAGGACGGCCGGCCGTACCTCGCCATGGAACTGCTCGACGGCGAGCTCCTCAGCGATCTGGTGGCCGAGCAGCCGGAACTCCCCATCGCCTGGGTCGCGGCCCTGGGCGCGCAGATCGCCGACGGCCTCGCCGCCGCCCACGCCGCCATGGTCGTGCACCGTGACCTCAAGCCCGGCAACGTGATGCTGCTGCGCGGCGGCATGGTCAAGATCCTCGATTTCGGTATCGGCCGCATCATCGACGACACCGAGGCCGACGGGCTGACCAGCACGGGCGTCACCGTCGGCACGGCCCGCTACATGGCCCCTGAGCAGTTCCTCTCCGCCGCCGTCACCCAGGCGGCCGACCTGTACGCCTTGGGCTGCGTGCTGTTCGAGCTCGCCACCGGCTACCCGCCGTTCCGCGGGGCATCCGCGCACGAACTGGGCGACAAGCACATCAACGATGAGCCGCCCAAGGTGAGCATGCTGCGCTCGGACGTCCCCGAGGACATCGTCAGGCTCATCGACAGGCTGCTCGCCAAGGAACCGGCCGATCGCCCCGCCGACGCCGTCTCCGTCCGGGAGGCCCTGCTGCCGTACGCGCTGGGGGAGACGAGCCCGGCGCCGGTCCCCGGATGGGAGGACTTCGACCCGGTACGTCACCTGACCGCCACCCGCGCCGACGGCCGTACCCCCCGGCCGCGGCCCGAGCCCGAGCGGTCCCCGGCCTCTCGCCGGGCACCGGCCGGCATGGACGTCTTCGCCGTCCACCGCCGTCTCATCGAGGACTACCGGGCCTTCACCGAGGGCGGCACCGTCATCCGGGACGACCGGATCGCCGCGTTCGTCGAGGAGGACCTGGACGCGGGTTCCCAGTGGCCCACCCCCTGGGTGTCGCTCAACCCGTCCTTCGCTTCCGGCGGGACCATCAGGGAACTGGTCGAGCAGCAGGTGCTGCACGAGGAGTGCGCCAACATCTTCCAGGAGGGCAAGACCAAGGGCGGCACCAGCTGCGACGGCACCCCGCTCACCCTGCACCGCCACCAGCGGGAGGCGATCACCGCCGCCCAGTCCGGCGCGTCCTACGTGCTCACCACGGGCACCGGCTCGGGCAAGTCCCTGTCGTACATCGTGCCGATCGTGGACCGGGTGCTCAAGGCGCGCGAGAAGGAGGGCCCGAACGCCCGCCGCCGCGTCCGCGCGATCATCGTCTATCCGATGAACGCCCTGGTGAACAGCCAGATGGAGGAGCTGCGCAAGTTCCTGCAGGACGGCTACGGCCCGGGCAAGGAGCCGGTCACCTACGCCCGGTACACCGGCCAGGAGGACGACGAGGAGCGCAAGCGCATCCAGAACAACCCCCCCGACATCCTGCTCACCAACTACGTGATGCTGGAGCTGATGCTGCTCCGCCCGGATGAGCGGCGCTCCCTGATCAGGATGGCCGAGGGCCTGGAGTTCCTCGTCTTCGACGAGCTGCACACCTACCGGGGACGGCAGGGCGCCGACGTGGGACTGCTCGTCCGCCGGGTACGCGAAGCCTGCAAGGCCGAACGCCTGCAGTGCGTCGGCACCTCCGCCACCATGTCCAGCGAGGATCCGGGGGCGTACGGCGCGCAGGAGGCCGCCGAGGATCCGCGGGACGTCGTCGCCCGCGTGGCGAGCACGCTCTTCGGCACCGAGGTACGCCGCGAGAACGTCATCGGCGAGACTCTCGTCCGCGCCACCGCCGGGCCTCCCGACCGGGTGCCGCCGGAGCGCCTGAACGCACCCGGTGCGCCCCGCGCGTACGAGGACCTCGTCAACGACCCCCTCGCCCGGTGGATCGAGTCCCGCTTCGGCCTTACCGAGGACGGCACCGGCCGTCTCGTACGCCGCAGGCCCGCGAAGATCGAGGAGGCGGCGGCCGAGCTCGCCGCGCAGACCGGGGTGAAAGTGGAGACCTGCGCCGAGGCGATCCGCGACACCCTGAAGGCGGGCGCGGAGGCGCGGAACCCGGAGACCGGCCGTCCGCTGTTCGCCTTCCGCCTGCACCAGTTCCTGTCCAAGGGCGACACGGTCTACGTCACCCTGGAGGACAAGCAGACCCGCTACATGACGCGGGACTACCAGCTCGTCCAGCCCGGCAGCGACGGCAAGATCCTGCTTCCCCTGGCCTTCTGCCGCGAGTGCGGCCAGGAGTACCTCACCGTCTGGCGCACCGAGCGTGACGGCAAGATCGTCTATCAGGCGCGCCGCGACACGGTGGCCACCGGCGGCCGGGCCGACGACGGCTACCTGTACGTCGACGACGACCGCCCCTGGCCCGCCACCCTCCAGGAGGCGATCGAGGCCCGCCGCCTCCCCGAGTCCTGGCTGGAGATCGACGAGCACGGCATCGAGACCGTCCGTCCCTCCTACCGTTCCCGGGTGCCCCGGGCCGTCACCGTGGACCCGTACGGCGTCGAGGGCCGCGGCGAGCTGAAGGCCGCCTTCATCCCGTCCCCGTTCCTGTTCTGCCTGCACTGCGGGGTCAGCTACGAGCAGGTCCGGGGCAAGGACTTCGCGAAGCTGGCCACGCTCGACGCCGAGGGCCGTTCGTCGGCGACCTCCCTGATCTCCGCCTCGATCGTGCGGTCCCTCATGGAGATGCCCCCCGAGGCGCTCGACAAGAAGGCGCGCAAGCTGCTCGCCTTCGTCGACAACCGCCAGGACGCCTCCCTCCAGGCCGGTCACTTCAACGACTTCGTGCAGGTCGCCCAGTTGCGCGGCGCGCTGTACCGGGCGGTGCTGGACGCCGGCGAGGAGGGACTCCGCCACGAGGACCTCCCCGACCGCGTCCTGGAGGCCCTCGCCCTGGATCCCTCCGAGTACACCAAGGGCGACGACCTTCCCCCCTCGCTGGCCCGCAACGCCAAGCGGACCCTCCGCGACGTCATCGCCTTCCGCCTCTACCTCGACCTGGAGCGCGGCTGGCGCGTCACCATGCCCAACCTGGAGCAGACCGGCCTGCTCGAGATCCACTACGAGGACCTGGACTGGATCGCCGCCCGGGAGGAGCGCTGGGCGAACCGGCACCCCAGGCTGCGGGAGGCCGAGCCGGGCCGCCGCGCCGAGATCATGAAGGTGCTGCTGGACGAGATGCGCCGCGGCCTCGCCATCGACGTCCAGTACTTCCGAGACGACTTCGACTCGTTGCAGCGTGCCAGCGAGGAACGCCTCGTCGACCCCTGGCGGCTGACTCCGAGCGACCGTCCCCGGGTCGGAACCGCCTACCCGCGCGCGTCACGTCCAGGTCTGGACCGCTCCGGCTTGTTCCTGTCCGGTCACGGCAAGTTCGGCAAGTACCTGCGCCGGGTGCACTTCGGCAGGTCGCTCTCGGCCGATGACGCCCAGCTGATCATCGAGGACGTCCTGGAGGTGCTCGCCGAGGCCCACCTGGTGACCCGGGTCGAGGTCGCCCCGCAGCAGGCGGGCCGCCGTCGCCGGCCCGCGGGCCCGCCGGTCGTCGGCTACCGTGTGTCCGCCGCCGCCCTGATCTGGCGTGCCGGAACCGGCGAGACCGGCGCGCACGACCCGCTGACCCGCACCTACGCCAGCGGCGACGGCCCCCGCGTCAACACCTTCTTCCGCGACCTGTACCGCGACACGGCGAGGGCGCTGGCAGGCCTGACGGCCCGCGAGCACACCGCGCAGGTCCCGCTGCCGGAGCGGGAGCGCCGTGAGGAGGCGTTCCGCAAGGCCGATCTGAAGGTGCTGTACTGCTCGCCGACGCTGGAGCTGGGCGTCGACATCTCCGACCTGAACGCGGTGCTCATGCGCAACGTGCCGCCCACCCCGGCCAACTACGCCCAGCGCAGCGGCCGGGCGGGCCGCTCCGGCCAGCCCGCCCTGGTCACCACCTACTGCGCCACCGGCAACAGCCACGACCAGTACTACTTCCGCCGCTCCGACCGCATGGTCGCCGGGGTGGTCACCCCGCCCCGTCTCGACCTCGCCAACGAGGACCTGGTGCGCTCCCACGTGCAGGCGATCTGGCTGGCGGAGTCGGAGCTGAAGCTCGGCCACTCCATCCCCACGATCATCGACATCTCCTATCCGGAGGACTCCCGCCGCCCGAACCCGCCGCTGCCGCTCGTCGACAGCGTGCAGCAGGTGCTGCGCGACGAGGCCGTGCAGCGGCGTGCCGTGGCGGCGGCGCACCGCGTGCTGGACGACCTGTTCGCCGGCTTCGACCGGGCCTCGGTCACCTGGCTGCACGACGGATGGATCGAGGAGAAGGTACGGCTCGCCCCCGAGGAGTTCGACCGCGCCTTCGACCGCTGGCGCGACCTGTACCGGGCGGCCCTGATCGACCAGTACGAGCAGAACCGCCGGGTCCTCGACCACACCCTCACCGAACGGGACCGGAAGATCGCGGAGCGGCGCCGCCACGAGGCCGAGACGCGGCTGAGACTGCTCAAGAACGAGAGCCTCGACAGCAGGTCGCTGCTGTCCGACTTCAACCCCTACCGCTACCTGGCCAGCGAGGGCTTCCTGCCCGGCTACTCGTTCCCGCGGCTGCCGCTCGCCGCGTACATCCCGACCACGGGCCGCCGGTCCGGCGACGGCGACTACCTGCAGCGGCCCCGCTTCCTGGCGATCCGCGAGTTCGGCCCCGGCGCGCTCATCTACCACGAGGGCGCGCGCTACCAGGTCACTCGTATCCAGCTGCCACCGGACACGACCGGCGATCTGGTCACCGGGGAGGCGCAGCGCTGCCCGGCCTGCGGCTACCATCACGAGCCGGCCGACCGGGACGACCGGTGCCGCATGTGCGACACCCCGCTCGGCGTCCCCACCACGGGGCTGCTGCAGCTGCACACCGTCTACACCACCCTTCGCGAACGCATCTCCTCGGACGAGGAGGAACGCCGCCGGGCCGGGTTCAAGCTGGTCACCTCCTATCGCTTCCAGGACCACGGCGCCCGCCCGGGCCGCGTGGACGCCCTGGTGTCGGACGCCGAGGGCAGGATCGCCACCGTCTCGTACGGCGATTCGGCCCGGGTCCGCGTCACGAACCTGCGGCGGCTGCGCGCCAAGCCCGACGAGCCGGACGGCTACTGGCTCGACCCGGCCGACGGACGCTGGCTGAACGAACGCGACGCCGCCGAGGCGTCCGGCGACTCCAGCGAGATGCCGGTGGCCGACGCGGACGGGAACGAGAAGCGGCGTAAGATCCGGGTCATCCCGTATGTCCAGGACACCCGCAACATCCTCGTGCTGAAGCTGGAGCAGCGGCTCGAGGTCCCGATGGCGTTGTCGCTGATGTACGCGCTGGAGCGGGGTATCGAGGCCGCGTTCGAGCTGGAGGACTCGGAGCTCACCAGCGAGCTGCTGCCCTCCGACGACCAGCCCACGGACCGCATCCTGTTCACCGAGGCGGCCGAGGGGGGTGCCGGAGTGCTGCGCCTGATGCAGTCGCAGCCGGGCGCGCTCGCCCGCGCGGCCGCCGAGGCCCTCGCCATCTGCCATTTCGACGAGGAGGGCAACGACCTGGGCGGCCCGCACCCGGACCGGCCCTGCGCCCGGGGCTGCTACGAGTGCCTGCTCACCTACGGCAATCAGATCCACCACTGGGCCATCGACCGCCACGCCGTACGCGACCTGCTGCTGCGGTTCGCCCGGGCCAGGGCCGTGCCCACCGGTCCCGGTGAGTCACGCACCGAGCAGCTCGCCCGGCTCACCGCCCAGGCGGACACCGCCCTGGAGGCCAGGCTCATCACCTGGCTCAAGGAGCGGGGTCTGCGCCTGCCCGACGAGGCGCAGACGCTCATCCCGGAGGCGCACGCCCGCCCCGACTTCGTCTACCGCCTGCCCGGCGTCAACGTCGCGGTCTTCGTCGACGGCCCGGTCCACGACGCCGCCGACGTCGCCCAGCGCGACCGCGAGGCCGAGGAGCGCCTGCTCGACCTCGGCTGGGACGTCGTCCGCTTCCCGCACGACGGCGACTGGGCCGCGATCGCCCGCGAGTTCGAGCGCTACTTCGGCCCGGGAGTGAACACGTGACCGGCCGCCGCGACCGCACCCCGGCCACCGTGACCGCCGGATCATCGGGACCGGCACATCCGTACCGCGACGACCATCCGAGGAACCGCAGATGACGACCGCCACATACACCCCCGGCTCCTTGGTCTCCGCCCGCGGCCGGGACTGGGTGGTGCTTCCCGAGAGCGAACCCGACATGCTCGTGCTGCGCCCGCTCGGCGGCACCGACGACGAGGTCGCCGCGGTCTTCCCGGCCTACGAGGAGGTCACCCCCGCCCGGTTCGCGCCTCCGTCGGCCGCCGACCTCGGCAACGAACGCGCCGCGGGCCTGCTCCGCTCCGCGCTGCGCATAGGCTTCCGCTCCGGTGCCGGGCCGTTCCGCTCCCTCGCCGGCATCGCCGTCGAACCCCGCGCCTACCAGCTCGTCCCCCTGCTGATGGCGCTGCGCCAGCGCACCGTGCGCATGCTCATCTCCGACGACGTCGGCATCGGCAAGACGATCGAGGCCGCCCTGATCGCGGCCGAGCTGCTCGCCCAGGGCAGCGCCCGCCGCCTCGCCGTGCTGTGCTCACCTGCGATCGCCGAGCAGTGGCAGCAGGAGCTGCGCGACAAGTTCGGCATCGACACCGAGCTCGTGCTCGCCTCCACCGTCTCCCGGCTGGAACGCGACCTCGACCTCGGCCAGTCCCTCTTCGACCGCCACCCGAACGTCGTCATCTCCACCGACTTCATCAAGTCCGCCCGGCACCGCGACGACTTCGTCCGGCACTGCCCGGACCTGGTCATCGTCGACGAGGCACACACCTGCGTCGCCGCCGACGACACCGCCTCCACCCAGACCCAGCTCCGCTACGAGCTGCTCCGCCGCATCGCCGCCGATCCCGAGCGGCACCTGCTGCTGGTGACCGCCACCCCGCACAGCGGCAAGGAGAGCGCGTTCCGTAACCTGCTGGGCCTGATCCGCCCCGAGCTGGCCACGGTCGACCTCGGCACCGAGGAGGGCCGTGCCATGCTCGCCGCGCACTTCGTCGCCCGCAAACGCGCCGATGTGCGGGAATTCCTCACCAAGGAGGACGGGCTGCCGGACGACAGCCTCGCCGAGCAGACGTCCTTCCCCTCCGACCGGCTGTGGAAGGACGTGACCTACCGGCTCTCCCCGGCCTACCGCGAGCTCCTCCGGGACGCGATCGCGTACGCGGGGGAGCGGGTCACCGCCGCGGGCCGACAGGGCAAGCGGGAGACACGCATCGCCTGGTGGTCGGCGATCGCCCTGCTGCGCTCCCTGGTGTCCTCGCCGCGTGCCGCGGCCCAGACCTTGCGCACCCGCTCGGCCGCCGCCTCGGCCACCACCGCGGAGGAGGCGGACCGCCTCGGCGCTCCGCTCACCCAGGACTCGGCCGACAGCGACCACATGGAGGGCCTGGACGTCGCACCGGGAGCGCGTACCTCCGGCGTCCAGGCCGCGGACGCCGAGCCGGCGGACCCCGATGGTGGGAACACCCGCCTCGCCGAGCTCGCCGAGCGCGCCGCCGCTCTGGAAGGCCCCCAGCACGACAAGAAGCTGGCCACCCTCATCAGCCAGCTGAAGGCGCTGCTGAAGGAGGGCTACCACCCGATCGTGTTCTGCCGCTACATCCCCACCGCCGAGTACGTCGCCGACCATCTCAACGGCAGGCTCGGCAAGAAGACGATCGTCCGGGCCGTCACGGGCACCCTCTCACCGCAGCAGCGCCTGGAGCGCATCGAGGAGCTCGTCGACGCGGCAGGGGAGGACCCCGACGCCCGCCGCGTCCTGGTCGCCACCGACTGCCTGTCGGAGGGCGTCAACCTCCAGCACTACTTCGACGCCGTCGTCCACTACGACCTGGCCTGGAACCCCACCCGCCACGACCAGCGTGAGGGGCGGGTCGACCGGTTCGGCCAGAAGCGCGACAAGGTGAAGGTCATCACCATCTACGGCAGCGACAACGGCATCGACGGCAAGGTGCTGGAGGTGCTGCTGAAGAAACACCGCCAGATCCGCAAGGACCTGGGCATCTCGGTCTCTGTGCCGGACGCCGCCGCGACCGGGGTCACCGACGCGATCGTCGAATGGCTGCTCATGCGCGGCCTCGACGACAACGGCCAGCAGGCCCTGTTCGACATCGAGGAGCTCCAGCGGGTCGAGGAGCGTGCGGCGGCCCTGGAGGCGGAGTGGAACTCGGCCGCCGAGCGCGAAAAGGCCTCCCGCAGCCGGTTCGCCCAGCGCGCCATCCACCCGGAGGAGGTGGCCCGTGAGGTGGCCGCGATCCGGGAGACCCTGGGCCGCGCCGACGAGGTCCGCGGTTTCGCACGGCACGCCCTGTCAGCCCTGAACTGCGTGCTCGTCGAGGGGCCGGACGGCGACTTCACCGCCGACATCAGCGGCGCCCCGGCCGGCCTGCGGGACGCATTGGCCGCCGCGCGCGGCGGCGCCGAGGACGGCGGCCCGATCCGGTTCCGGAACACCCCCTCGGTGGCGCGCGGCGAGGCCGCGCTGGTCCGCACCGACCCGGTGGTGGGCGCCCTCGCCAACTACGTGCTCAACACGGCGCTCGACCCGAAGGCGAGCGGCCCTCGCCCCGCCCGCCGCTGCGGCGTCATCCGTACCACCGGGGTCGCCACCCGCACCACGCTCCTGCTGGTCCGCTACCGCTTCCACCTGACCCTGCCGTCCCGCTGGGGAGAACGCCGCCTCGTCGCCGAGGACGCCCGGGTGCTCGCCTTCGAGGGCGCGCCCGCCAACGCCGTCTGGCTGCCGCCCGACCGGGCGGTGAGCCTGCTCGACGTCACCGCCGACGCCAACACCGACCCCACGTTCGGCGAACGCACCATGAACCGTGTCCTCGACGGCCTGGCCGCCGTCGATCCCCACCTCGACGAGTACGGCGAGCGGCTCGCGGCCGAGCTCCTCGCCTCCCACCGCCGCGTCCGCAGCGCCTCCGGCGAGATCGTCCGCGGCGTGTCCGTCACCGCCCAGAAGCCTGCCGACATCCTCGGTGTCTACGTCTACCTGCCCGTCTCCGGAGGTGGCGCCTGATGTCCGCCCGTGCCAGCACCCCCCCCACCGCCACGTTCGGCCCGGCGACCTCGCGAGCAACGGGTCTGCGCAACCACGTCTTCACCGCCGTGTCCGCCGTGGGCGGCCTGCTCCCGCCCGACATGCTGATCCGCATCGCCGAGGACCGTGGCGTCCCGGGCAGCAAGCCCGCCGACTACCGCGTGGTCGGTTCCCGCTCGGTGCGCGACGAGGCCGAACGCCACTGGGACTACCTCAAGTCCATCTGGCAGGAGCTCCGGGAAAAGCTTCCGGTGGCGCCGGAGACCGAGACCCCGGCCGACCCCACCGGCGTTGCGATCAGCCAGTGGCTCGAGCCTCTCTTCGCCGAGCTGGGCTTCGGCGACCTGACGAAGGTCGCCCCGCCCGGTCTGCGCTCCGACGACGGCGAGAAGATCTTCCCCATCAGCCACCACTGGTCGCACGTCCCGATCCACATGGTCCCCTGGAACGTCGGCCTCGACCGGCGGCCGGCGCCCGGCGCGATCCCGCCGCATTCGCTGCTCCAGGAGTGCCTGAACCGGACCGAATCGCACCTGTGGGGCGTGGTCACCAACGGCCGCCGCCTGCGCCTGCTTCGCGACTCCAGCGCCCTCGCCACCGCCTCGTACGTCGAGTTCGACCTGGAGGCGATCTTCGACGGCGAGCTGTTCAGCGAGTTCGTCCTGCTCTACCGGATGCTGCACGTCTCCCGTTTCAAGGTCGAGGACGGCAAGTCGCCCTCGACGTGCTGGCTGGAGAAGTGGCGCGAGGAGGCGATCGCATCCGGCACCCGGGCGCTGGACCATCACCGCGACGGCGTGCAGCGGGCGATCACCGCCCTCGGCACCGGCTTCCTCCGGCACCCCGCCAACGAACGGCTGCGCGCCGACTTGGACGTGGACGCCTTCCACGTCGCCCTGCTCCGCCTCGTCTACCGGCTGATCTTCCTCTTCGTGGCGGAGGACCGCGGCCTGCTCCACCCGCCCGAGGCGAGCGAGGAGGCCCGTCTCCGGTACGCCAGGTACTTCTCCACCGCGCGGCTGCGCCGCCTGGCGAACCAGCGCCGTGGCACCGCGCACGGCGACCTCTACGAGGCGCTGCGCTTCGTCCTGAACGCCCTGGGCAACGAGAACGGCCTGCCGGAGCTGGGCCTGCCCGGCCTCGGCGGCCTGTTCGACGAGACCGACGCCGACGCGCCGCTGCGGGGCCTGTCCCTGTCCAACGCGGACCTGCTGGAGGCGGTACGCCACCTTTCCCGCGTCCGGGACGTGCACTCGGCCCGCTGGCGTCAAGTGGACTACCGCAACATGGGCGCCGAGGAACTCGGCTCCATCTACGAGTCGCTGCTCGAGCTCGTCCCCAAGCACAGCGCGATCGACCGCACCTTCGAGCTGGTCAACCGCCTCGGCAACGAGCGCAAGAGGACCGGCTCGTACTACACGCCGAGCTCGCTCATCGAGAACCTGCTCGACTCGACCCTCGACCCGGTGATCGACGACGCGCAGAAGCGCGGCGAGGAGAAGGCGGCCGCCGCCGGCGAGCCCGACCCCACCGAGCACATCGTGGCCGAGCTGCTGTCCCTCACCGTCTGCGACCCGGCCTGTGGCTCGGGCCACTTCCTCGTCGCCGCCGCCCGCCGCATCGCCAAGCGGATCGCGGCGGTGCGGGAACGCAACCCCGAGCCCACGGTCGAGGCGGTACGGCATGCCATGCGCGAGGTGGTCACGCGCTGCATCTACGGTGTCGACCTCAACCCGATGGCGGTCGAACTGGCCAAGCTGTCGCTGTGGCTGGAGGCCCTTGAACCGGGAAAGCCGCTCGGTTTCCTCGACGCGCACATCAAGCAGGGCAACGCGTTGATCGGGGCGACCCCTGCGTTGCTGCGCGACGGCATTCCGAACGCGGCGTTCAAGGCGATTGAGGGCGATGATCCGGACTATGCAAGGTTTCTGGAGGAGCAGAACGACCAGGAACGTGCTGGCCAAGTCGGCCTATTCGAGATGCACACGGCCACGAAAGTGGCCAACACCGCTTTCGCCTCCGGCTTGCGCAAGATTATGGCCGGACCATCCGGAAGTCTTGTCGACGTCCGTCGGCAGGCGGCGGAGTATCGTGCGTGGGAGCAGTCGGCGGAGTATATAAAAGCCCGTCACATCGCCGACGCCTGGTGTGCTGCGTTCATGTGGCGCAAGACGAAGGACGCGCCGCCCCCGATAACCCATGAGGTATTCCGTGCCCTCCAGGACCCGGACGCCAAGGCCGCCCCGCAAGAGACACACGAGGAGATCGAACGGCTCCGCAGGCAATACGGCTTCTTCCACTGGCACTTGGCATTCCCAGACGTGTTCTCGGTTCCGGAAGGCGGCGTGGGTGAGGAGGTGAATCCAGATACCGGTTGGGTAGGGGGATTTTCATGTGTTCTCGGTAACCCGCCTTGGGACAAGGTGGACTTCGAAGACAAGAAATACTTCAGCGTTGTCGATCCATCGATCGCAGCTATCGCTGGCACTGCCCGACGAGCTCGGATAGCTCAGTGGATCGTGGAGAATCCCGAGGAAGGCAATCGCTATCTAGCCGAGCGCCGCAAGGTAAAAGCAACTTTGCACTTTGCTGGCAAGTCTGGTGTATTTCCTCATTGTCAGAGAGGGCTTAGCGTTAAGGGAGTGACCTCACTTTTCATAGATCATCTGTTCGTCGAGCGATTTTCTCAAATTGTTGCTCCGACGGGCCGGTTCGGATGTGTCATTCCCACGACGATAGCGACGGGAGCAGGATCGCAATACCTCTTTCGTAGCCTTTCTCAACGAGGGGCCATAGCTTCTCTATATGACTTCGAGAATCGGAAGCCGCTGTTTGTCGGAGTGCACTCGAGCTATAAGTTCTGCCTACTGTCGATGGTGGGTCGAGATTTGTATGAGCCTCGGGCCGAATTCGCCTTTTTTCTCGCAGACGTCTCTGAGCTCAACAACGTTGATCGTGTATTTGGGTTGAGTCCCGAAGAAATCTCCCTCATGAATCCCAATACGGGAAATCTGCCGATCTTTCGAACGCGTCGCGACGCTGATCTTACAGCTGCCATTTATAGCAGGATCCCTGTTTTGAGTAGGAACTCCGATCCTCATGCATGGCCTATCGACTTCGTTCCGACGATGTTCCATATGACGGACGATTCGGACCTTTTCCGGACTCGTGATCAGCTGGAAGTCGAGGGCTGGGAGCTCCAGGGGAATGTGTTCGTCCGGGATGGGAAGCGGATGCTGCCGCTGTATGAAGCAAAAATGGCGCACCACTTTGACCATCGCTGGAACTCTTATTATGGTACGGGAAATGATGATCGGCGGCGCTTGACTTTAGATGAAAAGTGCGATCCATTGGCAGTGGTAAGTCCGCGTTACTGGGTCGCAGAAGATGGATTTATTGCGACCGTGAGGAAGAATAAGAACGTAGAAATTCCTGGAGTTGCTCTGCGTCTGGCGGAGTTGGGGTGGGACCGAGACTGGCTCTGTGGCTGGCGAGATGTATGCCGAACTACTGATGAGCGTACAGCTATTCCTGCATTCCTTCCGCGAGTCGCCGTGGGTCACACATTTCCCTTGATGCTCCCGCGCGTCTCGCCTGATCTCGCCGCAGCTCTTATAGCCGTGCAGAGTTCTCTGGTATTCGACTTCGTGAGTCGCCAAAAAGTGGGCGGTATTCATATGGCTCTCATGGTCTGGAAGCAGCTACCTGTGCCGTCCCCCGAAATGCTTAAGCCTCATACTTCATTTATTACGCCTCGAGTCCTCGAGCTTGTATACACCAACTACGAGATGGCTGGACTAGCGCATGATCTCGGCTGTTCGTCCGCACCCTTCCGCTGGGACGAAGAGCGGCGGGCACAGATTCGCGCCGAGCTGGACGCCTATTTCTTCCATCTCTACGGAATAAGCCGTCCGGACGTGGACTACATCCTGGAGACCTTCCAGTCCGAGAGCGGTGGCCTCAAGAACAACGAGATCGCCCGATACGGCAGGTACCGCACCAAGGAACTCGTCCTCGACGCCTACGACCGCATGGCCGCGGCGGGCGTCGACCTGGCCAGCCCTCTCGTCGATGGCGAGAACTACGTCTCACCGCTCACTCCGCCCCCGGGGCACGGGCCCCGGCACCCGGAGAGCGGCGGCGATGCGGGCCGCGTGTGAAGCGCCGAAGGACGGGTGAGGGCCGCGTCCCGGTGACGGTCAGGCCGCCGGGCATCGGTGGTCGGCCTGGCGGTTCGGGCAGCAGACGACGCCGCAGGTGAGGAAGCGGCCGCCGGTGAGCCAGAATCCCCACTGCACGTCGACGCCGCCCTCGAGCGAGGTGCGGGCGAGATGGAGGCGGAAGTCGAGGCCGATCGCGGCCTCGGCGTGCGGGGCGAGGAAGGACGGCTCCGCCGACTTGTAGCGCTCGGCGAGCCAGTCGAGCGCGTCGTCGACCTTGGTGAAGGTGGCGTCGATCCGGCGGGCGGGCTTCAGCAGCCAGTCGCAGGTGCGCATCGGGGGCAGGGGAGAGGCGAGGAACGGCGCGGGATCCTCGGGCGGGGGCGGCATGCGCCGCTCGGCCTCGTTGCGGAGGTCTTCCCCCATGCCCGTCCAGACATAGCAGTGCAGGTGCATCGAAGCTCCCTACGTGTGAGAGATCCCTGCCCGGCGGTGACCGGACAGGAACCACCCACGCAGCGGTTCGTCGACGTACCGATCGCTCTGCTTCCATGGTGGCCACGCCGCCACCGGGTACCGCGGCCCGGATGGCCGGTGGTGGCCAATGCTGCGGCGCTTTGATCGTTTTTGTCGGTGGCGGCCGGTAGCCTGCCCGGCATGTCGGAAACACCAACGCTCACCAACCTCCTCGACGACGCCGCGCTCCTCTCCCTGGAGCACCAGCTGCATCTCGAGGAGGTGCTGGGCAGCCACACCTGGCAGGTCGACATGCGGGAGGGCCGCTTCGAGTTCACCGGGGACAGGCCGCTCGTGTGCACCCGCTTCCACCTGCTCGGCACCGCCGCCCCGGGCCCGCGCTCCTGGCTGTGGGGCTGGGCGAACCCGAGCGGCTTCCCCGAGCCGCTGGTCGCCCTGTCCGCCTCGCTGCGCGAGTTCGGCGAGCGGTACGGCATCGCCGCGCTCGCCTCGGCCGAGGTGCCGTTCGACGCGCTGCCCGGCTCGCCCACCGAACCGGCCGAGGTGGCCTACCTGCTGGCCGACGCGGCCAAGGCCGTGTCCGGCCGGTGGACGTTCTACAGCGGACAGGTGGGCGGCGGCACCCGGGCCGCGTTCCTCATCGAGCACCCGGACTTCGAGCTTCCCCCGCCCGACCCGGCCCGGGTCCTGCGCCTCCTCGGGCAGGGCCTCGCGTCGCTGCCGCTCTCCGACCACCGGCGCGCCCTGTACGGCTACGCGGTGCGGCGCGGCCTCGGCGCGATGTTCAGCCCCGACCACGCGCGGCTCACCATCACCGGGCCGGCCTTCGAGGTCGTCGCGGAGTTCGACCCGCAGGGGCGCGTCGCCTCCATCAACGGCACGGCCACCGGCCGGTCCGGCTGAGCGGACCGGCCACGCGGAGGCGGGACCGGGATCAGTTGGGCGGTCCCGCCGACGGCCGGACGGTGATCTCGGTGACGTGCGCGTCCGGCGAGGCGGTGACCGCCGCCAGCACGGCGCGGGCCACCGACTCCGGCCTGAGGTACTTCTCCGGCTCGTACGGGCCCTTCTCCTGGGCCCGCACCCCGCGCTGCATGTCGGTGTCCACCCGCCCCGGGTAGATCGTGGTCACCCGCAGCCCGCGCTCCTCCAGGCGCAGCGCGTCGGCGAAGGCGCGCAGCGCGAACTTGCTCGCGGCGTACGACGCCCAGGTCGGGTTGGCCCGCTGCCCGGAACCGGAGTTGATGAGCACGACGTGCCCGCCGGCGGCGCGCAGCGCGGGCAGCAGCAGCCGGGTCAGCTCGGCGACCGCGACCACGTTCACGTCGAAGGTGCGCCGCCACACCTCGGCGGGGGTCTCCTCGATCCGGCCCAGCGTCACCACCCCGGCGCTGTGCACGAGCACGTCGAGCCGGTCGATGCCGGCGACGTCGGCCTCGGTGACCTCGGTCAGCTCCACCGGCCAGGGCCGGGACCCCGGCAGCTCGGCCGCCAGCCGCTCCAGCGCCGCGCGGTCGCGGCCGCCGAGCAGCAGGTCATGGGTGGGCGCCAGGGCGCGGGCCACCGCGGCCCCCACCCCCCGGGACGCCCCGGTGATCAACGCGATCGGGCGTGCTGGCATGCCGCACAGCCTATTGCCTCGGCACCGGCGCCCGCGGCCCGGGCCCACGGCTTGCCGTACCGGCGGCATGCGAAGGACACCGGGGCGAGTCAGCCATGCCGGATTCCTGTTGACAGCTACTCAAGTTTGAGTACAAATTTGTACATGTCCTCGACACGGGTCCTCATCCTCGGCGTCCTGCTCGACGGTCCGCTCCACGGCTACGAGGTACGGCGCCGCCTGGAGCTGTGGGGCGCCGACCAGTGGGCGCACGTGGCGTTCGGCTCGATCTACCACGGCCTCGCCAAGATGGCCGAGGAGGGCCTGCTGCGCCGGCTGGGTGAGGGCACGGGCGGCCGGACCCGGTACGAGATCACCGAGGCCGGCCGGGCCGAGTTCATGCGGCTGCTGATGAGGCACTGGTGGGAGATCAGGCCGATCGTCGACCCCTTTCAGGTGGCCCTGACCTTCATGGACCGGCTCTCGCCCGCCGACCTCGTCGCGGCGATGGAGGGCCGGGCCGCGCAGCTGCGGGCCGCGATCGAGATGACCCAGCGGGCGATGGCGGCCAAGCGCGCCCACGGCGCGCCCCGGCACATCGACGAGACCCTGAGGCTCAACGCCGCACAGCTCAAGGCCCAGCTCGAGTGGATCGAGGACGCCCTGCGGCGGGTCGAGAAGGGCGAGCTGCCCTGATCCGGGCCGTCCCGCCCCTCGGCCCACCCGCCTGACGCCCCGGCGGCGCGGGACGACCCCGCCCGCCGTACCGGGCACCCCGTTGCACCCCTGCGAACGGAGTCGAAATGATCATTGAGGCGCACGACCTGCGCAAGACGTTCACGGTCCGGCGCGGCCCCGGCAAGCCCGTGCAGGTGGAGGCCGTGCGCGGCATCAGCCTCACCGTCGGCGAAGGGGAGATCTTCGCCTGCCTCGGCCCGAACGGCGCCGGCAAGACGACCACGGTGCGCATGCTCGCCACGCTGATCACCCCCACCTCGGGCACCGCCCGGGTCGCCGGGTACGACGTGGTGAAACAGGCCGCCAAGGTACGGGAGCGCATCGGTTACGTCGGCCAGCACGGCGGCATCGACGAGTACGCCCCGGGCCGGGTGAACCTCGTCATGGCCGGGCGCCTCGCCGGGCTCTCCCGCGCCCAGGCCGCGGCCCGCGCCGACGAGCTGATGGCCGCGTTCCGCCTCACCGAGGTCGCCGACCGCCCGGTGCGCACGCTCTCCGGCGGCCAGAAGCGCCGGTTCGCCCTCGCCGTCGGCCTGGTACACCGGCCGCCGCTCGTCTTCCTCGACGAGCCCACCACCGGCCTCGACCCGCAGAACCGCGCCAACCTCTGGGAGGAGATCCGCGCCCTGCGCGACCAGGGCACGAGCGTGCTGCTCACCACCCACTACCTCGACGAGGCCGACGCGCTGTGCGACCGGCTCGTCATCGTCGACCACGGCAGGATCGTCGCCGAGGGCACCCCCGAGGCGCTGAAGAAGGAACTCGCCGGGGACGTCGTCACGCTCCGCGTCGACGACCCCGCCGCGGGCCGCGAGCTGCTGGAGGAGCAGCCGTACGTCACCGAGACGCAGCAGGACGGCGAGAGCCTGCGCGCCTACCTCGAGGACGGCGAGCACAACCTCCCGGCGCTGCTGCACGCCGTGGAGAACGCCGGCCTCGCGATCCGGTCGATCGCCCTCGAGCGGGCCACGCTCGACGACGTGTTCCTCAAGTACACCGGACGCTCGCTGCGCGACGCCGCCTGACGCGGCCCCGACGCGACGACGAAAGGAACGCCCCTCGATGAGGCTCCGAGACACCCTCCTGTTCCTCGGCTACGAGCTCGGGAAGCTGCGCCGTAACCCGGCCTGGCCGCTGCTCGGCCTGATGCAGCCGATCCTCTACCTGCTGCTGTTCGCGCCGCTGCTGCGGGCGATCACCCCGAACGGCACGATGGAGGAGGCGCTGCTCATGTTCACGCCGGCGGCGCTCGTGATGATCGCCCTGTTCGGCACGCTGTTCACCGGGTTCGGGATGATCACCGAGACGCGGAACGGCGTGCTCGAGCGGCTCGCGGTGAGCCGGGCCTGGCGGCCCGCGATCATCCTCGGCCGGGTGGCCAGGGACGTGCTCATGCTGATCGTGCAGTCGCTGATCATCCTGGGCGTGGCCGCGCTCATGGGCCTGCGGGTCGGCCTGCCCGAGATCGTGCTCACCCTCGTGCTCATGGCCGCCACCGGCCTGTTCGCCGCCAACCTCTCGTACGGCCTGGCGCTCGCGGTGCGCGACGAGAACGGCATGTCGCAGGTCATCCAGTTCTTCCTGCTGCCGCTCATGCTGCTGTCCGGCCTCATGCTGCCGATCTCGCTCGCCCCCGAGTGGATGCAGGCGGTGGCGCAGGTCAACCCGCTCTACCACGCGGTCGAGGCGGGACGGTCGCTGTTCGCCGGGAACTTCTCCGACCCCTCGATCCCGATCGCGTTCGTCGTCTTCGCGGTGCTGAGCGCGCTCACCCTCACCTGGTCGGTCCGGTCGCTGCGCCGGCTCGCCGGGTAGGCCGGCCCGGCGAGGGCACCGGGCCGGGCGTCGAGAGCGGGGCGGCGCGCCTGGCCGCCCCGGCCCTCGCTACCGCCCGCGGGCGTCCCATGCGGCGAGGATGCGCGCCTCCTTCTCGGGGTCGATGCCCGGCCGGGGCACCTTGCCGCGGTTGGTCGCCGGGGGTTCGTGCGTGAAGCCCACGCTGCTGAGCCAGGCCCAGGTGTCGCGCACCGTCTCGGCGATGGGGCGGCAGCGCAGTCCGGCGGCGTGGGCCTTCTCGGTGGACAACTGGAAGACCGCGGCGAAGGCGGGTTGCTCCGGAGCCCACAGCGGAAGCTCGTTCCACGGGCCGACCTGCTGCTCGAGCAGGAAGGCGTCGTCCATCCAGACCGGCTCGGCGTCGGAGCCGGTGGCCCGCGCGCACTCGGCGAGCAGCTCACCGAAGGTGGTGGCGCCGGGTCGCGAGCCGACGATGAACCGGTCGCCGACGCCCCGCTCGGCCTGGTCCAGCAGGAAGATCGCGACGTCCCGGGCGTCGATGAGCTGGAGCGGCCGGTCGGGGTGACCGGGCGCGACGAACCGGCCGCCGCGCCGTACCCGCTCCAGCCACGCGGGCAGGCGGCCGACGTTCTCGTACGGGCCGAGGATCACGCCGGGCGAGAGGATCAGCTTCTCGCCGTCGAAATAGCGCTCGACCGCGCGCTCGCTGCCCGCCTTGAACAGTTCGTAGTTTCCGTCGTCGGGGCCCGCGTCCGGCGAGCACTCGTGCAGCGGCGAGTTCTCGTCGACCGGCTTCACGGGAAAGTCGAGGATGGCGCTGACGCTGGAGATGTAGGCGTACATGCCCGCCTTGCCGGAGAAGGCGCGGGCCGAGTCGGCGACGACGCGCGGCACGAGGCCGAACACGTCCACCACGACGTCCCAGGTGCGACCGTCGACCAGCCGTTCCAGATCGGCCCGCACCTCCCGGTCGCCGCGCACGGTCTCGACACCGGGCACGTCCGTCGCGCTCTTGCCTCGGTTGAACGTCGTGACTTCGTGGCCGCGCCGGAGCGCCTCCTCGACGATCGCACGACCCAGGAACGCCGTGCCGCCGATTACCAAGATCTTCATGACTTCACGGTACGCGCCCGGTCAGGGTGGCGGGTTACGCCGACGGCGAAGGCCGGTGCCACCGGCGGATCGGGTCACGATCGGCCGGGCACCGGCCGCGGAGGGGCCCGTCGCCGGCCGTCCCCGGTGCCCCGCCGGGCGGCGGCCACGGCAGGCGCTGCCGGCGCTACAGCGACTTGGCCGGCGCCGCGCGCAGGCCGCTCGCGGCCATGGCGTACCACTCGCCGTGCCGTTCGGCGATCTCCACGGTGCCGCCGCCGCGCTCGTGCTCCCGGCGCCAGTCCCGCAGGGTCTCGAACGCGGCGTGGTCCATGAAGTCCACCTCGAGCTCCACGCCCACCGGCGCCCCGGTGGGCACCGCGCGCAGCGCCTCGATCAGCCGGGGCACGCCGAGGAAGGTGAGCGAGCCGCGCACCGCCACCCGCCAGCGGCCGTCCGGCGTGGTCCGTACGGTGACCGAGATCCTGGTCAGGCGCCGCAGCACCTGCAGCATGGCGAGGCCGAGGCCGAGCAGCACCCCCTCGGCGAGGCCGATGAGCACCACGCCGCCCATCGTGGCCAGGTACACCGGGATCTCGCCGTACCCGCGCAGGTTCCGCATGTGGCCCACGTTGACCATCTGCACGCCGATCGACACGAGCAGGGCGGCGAGCGCCTCCATGGGGATGAGGGAGATCGCCCAGCCGAACGCCACCACGAACACCAGCACCCACACCCCGTGCAGGATCGCGGATGCGCGGCTGCGCGCCCCGGCCCGCGCGTTGGCGGTGCTGCGCACGATCACCCCGGCGATCGGCAGGCCGCCGAGCAGGCCGGAGACGAGGTTCCCGGCGCCCTGGCCGATCAGCTCCCGGTCGAGATCGGCGCGCGGCCCGTCGTGCAACCGGTCGACGGCGAGCGAGCACAGCAGGGACTCCGCGCCCGCGAGCACCGCGACGAGCAGCACGGCGCCCGCGATCCCGTGCCAGTCGCCCTCCGGCCACAGCGGCGACTGCCAGCCGCCGAGGCCGGACAGGTCGACGTGGGTGACCTCCCAGCCGGCCAGATGCGCCACCACCGCGGCGATCAGCAGGGCGGCGAGCGGCGCGGGCACCGCGCGCAGCCAGGGCAGGCGCGGCCAGACGGCGAGCACGGTGACGGTGAGCACGCCGACCGCGACCGCGTGCCCGTGGTTGTCGAGGATCTGCGCGGGCAGCTCCGTGAGGTTCTCCACCGCGGACGACTGCGGGCTGCCGCCGAGCACGATGTGGAGCTGGGCGAGCGCGATCACCACGCCGACCCCGGCGAGCATGCCGTGCACGACCGCCGGGGAGACCGCGAGCGCCGCCCGGGCCACCCGCAGCAGCCCGAACGCGAGCTGCAGCGCCCCCGCCATCAGCGTGATCATGCAGGTGGCCCGCCACCCGTACGTCTGCACCAGGTCGGCGACGACGAGCGACAACCCGGCCGCGGGCCCGCTCACCTGGAGCGCCGAGCCGCCCAGCGCCCCGGCGACCACGCCGCCCACCACGGCCGCGATCAACCCGGCGACGAGCGGGGCCCCGGAGGCGACGGCGATGCCGAGGGAGAGCGGCACCGCCACGAGGAAGACCACGAGCGAGGCCGGGAGGTCGTACCGCAGAACAGAACGGAAACCACTAAATGTAGTATTCTGACTACAGTGTGTATTCGTCATGGGGTGACCCTACGGCAGGTGGTCACCATCGGCGTGAACATTCGGTGAAATCACGTTTACGTACCGCAATTCCGGCTGGTTCCGGACGTCCGCAGACCCGCGGAGCGGCATGGTCGCGCGAGCCGTACCGCCCGGGCGTGGCGTGCCGCCGACGCGGGTTCGGAACCGAGCGGGGGCCGGGCGGCCGCGACACGGAACTGCGGTGAAAGGCGCTAGCGGTGGGACAGGGCGCCGGAACGGCGCCAGACGACGGCGGGGCGTGGGGACCGCGGGAGCGCGAGGGCGACCGGCCGGGCCCGTTTCACCCGGATCGCCGCGGTCCGTCCGCGCCCGCTGCTCCGGCCGCCGCGGTACGGACACACGGCGGCCGGTTTCGCGTCGGACGGTCTGGAGGGGTACGGCCCGGCCGGGCGGGGCGGCGGGGCCGGTCAGCGGTAGTAGTCGGGGTAGTCGGGGTCGGCGCCGCGGTGGGCGCCCCGGCGGCCGCGCGGCTTGGTGTTCTTCGGGTCGGAGGAGGCGGTGTCGCCGGTCTTCTCGGTGTAGGACGGCAGGCCCGCCTGCGGCTCCCGCTCGGGCCAGGCGAGCGGGGCGGACGGGCTGCCGGTGCCGCCGATCGTGTAGGAGCGGCCGGACAGCAGGTCGTCACCCCCGGCGTCGGGCTTCGCCGAGCCGGTCACCGTGTCGGCGTCGTCGATCGTGGCCCAGCCCGGGCTCACCTCGTACGAGGACCCGGCCGAGCCGACGGGGGCCGCGGGACGGGGCCGGTACCCGTCCCGGAACGAGGTCTGGTACCCGGAGGTCGCCCAGGTCTCCCGGGACGACGAGGCCGGCGGCGGCTCGTCGTCGAGCACGTCGCGCACCGCGGGCCACCCGGCCTGCGGCGTCGGCGTGGCCGGTGCGGGCGGCAGCGGAGTGCCCGCCGCGGGGGTCGACGCACCCGCGCCGGAGCCCACCGGCGGCAGCGAGAACACGCCGGTCTCCGGCAGCGGCGTGCCCGCCGGGGCGGGGCCCGTCGGCGTGGGGGTACGACGGGCCGACCTGGCCGGCGGGTCGGGCATGAGACCCGCGGGGGTCGCCGACGCCGGCGGCATCGCGGGGAAGGGCTCGCTCGGGGAGCGCCGCGGCTCGGGCGTGCCGCTCTCCGGCGTGGCCGCCGGGGTGGGCGGGAACGAGCCGCTCACCGTGGGGGCGCCGGGGAAGGAGCCGGATGCCGGCGACGGACCACCCTGCGTCGCCGCCCGGCGACCACGCGCCTCACCGGTACGGCGAGCCGCCCCGGCGGTGCCGAGCGGGTCGAGCGCGTCGGCCCGGGCGGCCGCGGCGGCCGGGCGGGGAGCGGTGGACAGCGGGTCGGCGGGCGTGCGGCGGTGCGCGCCGGTGCCCAGCGCGTCGGGCCCGGGGGCCGACCGGGGACCCGTGGTGAGCGGGTCGGCGAGCGCGTCCGCACGCGGCTGGGCGATCGGCTCGGCGAGCGCGTCACCCGGCCGCGGCCCGGTGGTGAGCGGGTCGGCGGGCGTGCGGCGGTGCGCGCCGGTGCCGAGCGCGTCCGGTCCGGCCGACGCCGCGGCGGGCCGGGGCGCCGTGGTGAGCGGATCGGAGGAGCCGGGACGGCCCGACCCGGCGCCGATGGGGTCGGCGAGCGGGGTGGGCCGGGCGGGTGCGGCGCCCGGACGCGGGCCGGGACGCGACGAGCGGCCCTCACGCGGCTGCCGCGGTGCGCCACCGGGCCCCACCGGCTGCCGGGAGGCCGGTCCGGCGGCGGGTGCGGGACGCCCGGCGGGGCCGCCCGCGGGCGCGTGCCCGGGGCGGGCGCCGGCCGCGGCGCCGGGGCGTCCGGACGCGGGCCGGGCCGCGGCGCCGGGCTGCGGCGCCTGCGCGGCCGGGGGCGACGCGGCGGCGTTCGGCCGCAACCCCGGCGGCGCACCCGCCGGGGTCAGGCCCGGCTTCGCGCCGGCCGGGGTCGCGCCGGGGCCGGGGAAGCGTACGGTCTTGTCCTCCGCGCCCGCGGTCGACGGCGTGGCGCGGCCCGACTCCACCAGGTCGGCGAGGTTCTTGCTCTGCCGCGTCGGCAGCGGCGGGGGCGGCGCGTCGGCGGAACCGGCGGGGGAGGACTGGCCGGCCGGACGCGGGGTGCCCTGCTTGCCGTCGGCGGGGCCGCTCTCCTCGTCGCGTACCCGTGTCCAGTAGTCGTCGTCGTAGTCGTCCGAGTCGCCCCACTCGTCGCCGCGTTTCTTGCGGCCGCCCGAGCGCTGGCCGGAGCCCTTGTCAGCGGAGCCCTTGCCCTCGGACCCCTTGCCGGAGCTCTTGCCCAGGGAGGGGCGAAGGGAGCGGCGGCGTTCCTCGGGCTCGTCGTCGAGGGAGTCGAAGTCCTCCGGGAAGCTCTCGAAGAACGTGTCCTCCGCGGGCCGGGTCAACAGCCGCTTGGTCTTGCCCTCGGCCATGGCCTTGATGCGCTCGGGAGTCAGGTTGCTCTCCCGTCGCCTTCCCGACCGGATGCCGATGGTCACGATGGCGACCACCAGGAACACCACGGCGCCGAGGCCCACAATGATCGCTATCATCGCACCGTCCTTGTGGCCGTGCGGGCCATGGCCGTCCAGAGGCGCCGGCGAGATCGCGCGGCCATCAACGCGATCTTCCCCCTTCGATCACCTGCGCGCAGAGATTGGATCTGATTGTGTCCGACCACTATGACCGCTGTCACACCTTAAGTGAAGATCTGATAACCATTGCATCCTCCGGTCCGGAGCACGTCACTCGATGCCCGTGGCGGTGATACGGCCCCGGGCGATGGTGTGATTCGCGATGGCCGGCAGGGTTTCGGTCAGCCCGGCACCCTCCCCCAGATCCAGCCTCGTGTCGAGCGCATAGACACTGAACCGATAGCTGTCGCCGTCCCGGCACGGCGGGTCGTAGCCCACCTTGCCGCCGGTCCCGCGGCCCTGCCGGGCGCCCTGCGGCACACCGTTCTCGATCAGCACGGTGGTGCGGTGGTCGATGTTGAACACCACCCAGTGCACCGCCGAACCTTTCGGCGAGCTGGTGTCGGCCACGAGGGCGATCGACTTGGCCGTGGAGGGAATGTTCGACCAGCGCAGCGGCGGGTTGTTCCCGCTGCCGCAGGCGTACTCCCGTGGCAGGGGAGCTCCGTCGCGGAACTGCGAGCTGGTCACGGTCACCGAGTCCAGCGGCCGGTCCGCGCCGGCGGTACCACAGCCGGACGCCACGACCCCCACGGTCACCAGCATCACCGCGAGGCCCTTGCGTCCGGCCTTTCTCCCCTGCCCCATGGTGGACGATGCTACGCGCAACTGAGCCTGCTCCTGACCGGATCGCTCGCATCGGTGGCCCCGGCGGCCGGGACAAGTGCAGCGAGCGGCCAGAATCAGGGCAGGTGGCGGCGTGTGGGCAGGGTGAGATTGCCCACAGCCCCGGCTTCGTGATCTTATCCCGCTCCCCGAGTGAGCCGGTACGGCGTGCACGCAGGCCTGCGCCGGGACGTGTGGCCGGCGCGCAGGAAGACCGGCGGAACGAGCGGTTCCGTGGCCCATGGCCGCGCCGCACGCCGCCGTGCCGGTGATCGGCACGGCGGCGGAGACGGAGGGGGAGACGAGCGGGAGCCGGGAGGGGAGACGCCGTCTCCCCGGTCAGCGCAGCCAGGGCGCGGTGTGGCTCCGCGGCGGGATGCCGGCGGCCGACCTCGCCGCCGGGGCGTCGCCCTCGGCCTGCCCGGTGCCGCAGATCGCGCCGACCAGGTGCCGCCGCCAGGCCTCCTCACCGGCCGCCGCCTCCGGGTGCCACATCGTGTTGATGCCGGACGCCACGAACCTGGTGCCGTCCTCGGCGGCGGCGGCCACCGTGAGCATGCCGATGACCCCGCCGTCGTGGCCCCACACCGGGCCGCACGGCACGGTGAACCGCACCAGGCCGAGGCCGTAGTCGAGCGGGAGGTCCGCCAGGCCGGGGCCCGGGAGGACCGGCACCGTGGCGCGCATCTCGGCCAGCCGCGCCGCGCTGATCAGGCGCCCGCCGCCCAGCGCCGCGAAGAAGCGGTTGAGGTCGTCCATCGTGGACACCAGCGCGCCCGCCGTACCGGCCCACGACATGTCATAGGTGCTGAAGTCCCGCAGCGGGAAGGAGCCCATCGCGGAGGTGTACGCCCTGGCGTGCGGCTCCGGCAGGTGCGGCGTCCGCGGGAAGAAGGTGCGGGTGAGCCCGGCGCGCCGGATCACGTGCTCGGTGACGTACCGCTCGGCGGGCATCCCGGTGACCTTGGCGAGCAGCAGGCCGAGCACGATGTAGTTGGTGTTCGAGTAGACGCCCGGAAGCTCGCCCGGCCTGCCCGACGGCCCCACCTCGAGCCCGAGCCGCACCAGCTCGTGCGGGGTGAACCGGCGGAACCGCACCCGCTCGATGCTCTCCGGGCCGGTGAAGATCGCCTCGTCGTGGTCGCCCAGGTGGCTGGTGTGGTTGAGCAGCATGCGGACCGTGATGCGCCGGTCGGGCAGCAGGCCCGGCAGGTACCGCTCCACCGGGTCGTCGAGCCGGATCCGGCCGAGGTCCACCTGCTGCACGACGGCGGTGGCGACGAAGGTCTTGGTGACGCTGCCGATGCGGTGGTACATGTCCGGCCGCATGGGCCGCCCGCGCTCCAGGTCGGCGAGGCCCGCCGCGCCCCGCCAGTGCTCCCGCCCGGCCCGCACCGCCGAGTAGGCGCCCGCGACCCCGCCCGCGGGCACCTCGTCGAGCGTGCGCTGCAGCTCCCGCCGGTCGAGCCGCGGCGCCGCCGCGTCGGTGGCGGCCGGGGCGACGCCCGTGCCGGCGAGCAGCACGCCGAGCCCCAGCGCGACGATCGCCCGCACGCGGCCGCGCGGCCTGCTGCGGCCTGCGCCGGTGCGATTCCGCCGACGTCCCAACCGGAGAGCGCCCTTCATCGGTCCTCCCCGGCTCGGTGCCATGCCAAGATCACCGTACGGCGGGCAGGCCGGAGATGCGCGCGATTATGTCCGCGTATGCCGCGTTCGGCGGGTACCGGCCACGGAGCCGCGCGCCCGCCCCGGCATGATCGGGATGACAGCGGGCTCCACAACCATCGACGACTAGGGTTGAGACGTGACAATCGCCCTGCGTGACCCCGAGCATCGGATCTCGCCACGCGCCGTGCTGCTGTGGCTGGTCCACAACGTGATCTGGGCGGCGATCCAGGTGGGGGCCGTCCTGTTCGCCGTGTCCCAGATCGACTGGAGCGGCTGGACCTGGCTACCGGGGTGGATCCAGGACAACATCCGCCTGCTCCCGGTGATCGTCGCGGCCATCTGCTTCCCGCTCGCCTTCATCGAGGCGTTCTGGCGGTACGCGGTGCACCGCTGGGAGTTCACCGGCGACGTGGTGTACGCCCGGTCCGGCTGGATCAGCCGCGAGTGGGTGTTCGTGCCGGTGAGCCGGGTGCAGACGGTGGACAAGTCGCAGGGCTGGCTGGAGCGGGCGTTCGGCCTCGCCACCCTGAAGATCAGGACGGCCTCGCACGCGGGCTCGACCTCGATCAAGGGCCTCGACTTCACGGTCGCCGCCGAGCTCGCCGAGCGCATCGCCCAGCGCGCCAAGCAGGTGCGGGACGACGCGACATGAGCACGCCGTACCACGAGACCGGATCCGGTCCCGCCCTGCCGCACCCGCCCGCCCCCGGCGCGCCCGGGCCGGGCGGCCCTCCCGGCGCGCCGGTGCACCCGCAGGCGCCGGTCCCGGTGCTCCCGCCCGCCCGGCTGAGCCCGCGCGTGCTGCTCATCGACCCGCTGCGCACGCTGCGCTCGCTCCTCCTGCCGCTCGTCGGCGTGCTGTTCGTGGGCGGCTTCTCGCCCCGGTCGTTCCTGTGGGCCGCGCTCGGCGTGGTGCTCACGATCATCTACACCACGGTGCGGTGGGCCACGTTCACCTACCAGGTGGTGGGGGACCGGCTGGAGCTGCGCCGCTCGCTGATCGGCCGGTCGATCCGCACCATCCCGCTCGACCGCATCCGCGGCGTGGACGTCAGCACCCCGCCGCTGCACCGGCTGCTCGGGCTCGCCGTGCTCCGGATCGACACCGGCGCGAGCGGCGAGGAGTCCCAGGAGGGCGAGCTGAACGCGCTCACCGTGGCGGACGCCGAACGGGTACGGACCGTGCTGCTCCGCCGCGCGGCCGAGGTGCACGCCGCCGACGGGCAGGCCACGGCCCCGGCCGCCGAGCCCGGCGCGGAGGGCACGGCCGTGCCCGTGGCCCCGGCCACGCCGCCGCCGGGGGCGCCGGAGGCGCAGGCCGCGGCGCCGTACGGCGAGCCGCCCGCGCCGCCCGAGCACACGCTCGCCCGCGTGCCGCGCCGCTGGCTGCTCTACGGTCCCCTCTCCGGGGCCTACCTGCTCACCCCGTTCGCCCTGGTCGCCGGTGCGATCGGCGTGGCGTTCCAGGCGGCGGAGGAGTTCGGGATCAGCGCGAGCACCGCACGCAGCATCGGCGAGTGGCTGCTGGCGCACCCGTACCTGCTGATCGGCGCGGCCGTGGTGCTCGTGCTCGCCATGCCGGTGGTCGGCGGCCTCACCTACGCGGTGCTGCACTGGGAGTTCACGCTGCGCCGCCGCGACGGGTTCCTCGTCGCCGAGCGCGGCCTGATCGACCGCCGCAGCGTCTCGCTGGAGATCGCCCGGATCCGCGGCTACGAGCTGCTCGAGGGCCTCGGCGAGCGGCTCGCCGGGGTGGCGCGGCTGCGCGCCCTCGTCACCGGGCTCGGCGACGCGCGCACCCGCGGCCAGCTGCTGCCGGTGACGCCCCGCCGGTACGCCCTCGGCGTCGCCGCCGAGGCGGTCTGGCCGTTCACCGGGGATCTGGAGCCGCACCCGCGGGCGGCGCTGCGGCGGCGCCTGTTCCGCGCGGTCGCCCCGTGGGCCGCGCTCGCGGTCGCCGGGTTCGCGACCGGGTGGCCGGTGGTGGCGTGGCCCGCCGTGGTCCTCGCCGTCCTCGGCGTCCCGCTCGGCATCGACCGGTACCGCGCGCTCGGCCACACCTTCGACGGCGAGCACCTCGCGGTGCGGTCGGGCTCGCTGCGCCGCGTCCAGGCGCACCTCGAGGGGCGGGCGGTGGTCGGCTGGACGATCCGGCAGAGCTGGTTCCAGCGGCGGTCCCGCCTGGTGACCGTGGTCGCCGGGGTCGGCGCGGGCGGCGGTGGCTACTCGGCGGTCGACGCGGGCGAGGACCAGGGCGTCGAGTTCATCGCACGGGTCACCCCGGACTGGATCCGTCCCTTCCGCGCCGAGGGGGAGCGGGCGCCCGCGGCGGGCCGGGCGGCGACGGACGCCACCCCGCCCGAGGCGGCGGGCTGAGCCCGGCACGCGAACACCCCGCGGGGACGGCGTCGACGGACGACACGGGGGACCGCCGCGGCGGAATCGCCCGGGCGGCGGCGCGGAACCGGTGCGGCGGGATCAGTCCTGGCGGCGGGCGCCGAACATGATCTCGTCCCAGGTGGGGACGGAGGCGCGGCGGCTGCGCTTGCGGCCGCGCACCGCCTTCGCCGGCTTGACGGGCTGCGGCGGCGGGACCGGCTGCGGCGGCGGAACGGGCTGGGGCGGCGGCACCGGCTGCGGCGCCGCGGGCCGCGGGGCGGCCTCGGCGGCCTGGCCCGGAACACCCTCGGCCGGCGCGGCCTCGGTGCTCTCCGCGCTCGGGCGCGCGGCGGGCACGGCGACGGGCTCCGGCGTGGGCTCGACCACCCGCGGCTCGGGCACCACGACCTCGGGCTCGGGCTTCGCCGTGGCGGCGGGCTCGGCATTCGGCGCGTCGGCCACCGCGGCGCCGCCGGACGCGTCACCCTGCGCCGCCGTACCGCTCGCGGCCGGCTCCGCGGCCGTACGGCCCGTCTCCACGGGGGCCGGCGGCCGGAACGGGACCGGCGGCGGCGCGAACGGCACGCCGGGCGGCGGCGTCTGGGACTCCACGGGCGCCGCCGGGCGCGCGCCGGCCCGGTTGGTCTCGTCGCCGAGGACAGCGGCGGGCAGGCCGAGCGGCTCGCGGCCCGCGGGCGGGCGGCGGTCGGCCGGCGGACGCAGCGACTCGGCGGTGATGAGGTCGGCCTCGGGGTCGGCGGGAACCGGGGAGACGGCCGGGCGCCCGGGCGCCTCGGGGCGCAGCGGGGTCGGCGGCGTCGGTGTGCCCGCCGAGGCGGACGGGCCGCGCTTCGCCGCCAGCCGGGGGACGAGCGGCGTCACCGTGGTGTCCTCGTCCGGCTCCACGTAGTCGACGGCGGAGAGGCGCATGGCCTCCTCGTCGTGCGGGGTGATGTGGCGGCGCCGGGGGTCGAAGAGCCACTCCGCATGCCGGGTGGTGCCGTTCCACACGTAGCCGAGCTTCACCCGCCACAGGCCGTCGTCGCGCTTGCAGGAGTCCCAGTCGATCTCGTCGCTCGACACCCCCCGGCGCATCAGCCGCTCGGCGACGAGTTCACCGAGGGTCGGCCGCGGCCCGTTGGTCTCGCCCGGCAGACGCACCGCGACGCGCTGCGCCTGCTGAGCCATGTACTCGCGCTCTTGCAGCACGGGTCCCTCGAACCAGCGGACCCGCTCCACGGGGATGCCCGCGGTCGCGGCGATCTCCTCGGCGGTCTCTCCCGCGCGGATGCGCGCCTGGATCTCCTTCGGGCGCAACGGACTCTCCACTTCGATCTCGTACTGGCCGAGACGGGAGAAGTTGCCGCGGACGGCCGCACGGAGCCGGTCGTCGACCGGGAGCGTGAAGCGCGTACCCCTGCCGGCGGTCGCCAGCACGAGGTACGTGCCGTCCTCGCTCACCGCGACGAGTCGGAGCTCCTGCATGCGAGTCCCTTCGTCGTCGTGCTCAATCTTCCCCCGGACCCTTGAGTCTGTCGCGAGAGTCGTTTCCCTTCCAGCACCGTACCCGGCATGTCCGAACATCGCCTTCCTCGGGGGTGCCAGAGTCGCGGTGACGCCGGGCACTTTTGTCGTGTTTACCCTTATACACACTTTCGGTGTGCCGCAACCGGGTACGGCCCTGGACGAATTCTCGCGTGTCGCGGGCGATCGCGGCGTGGACTTGGGCGAAGAGCTCGAAGAAGAATTCACGCGCCCACATCCTCAGCCAGGTCGTGCCCACCTCGCCGCCGGTTTACCGACTCCTTGCCGTCGGCCCCGGCCCACTGCACACCGTCTCATCCGGGAGCGGGAAAGCAAGCCGACACGCCGGGGCAGAGTGCCGATCACGTGGTGATTCCGTCCGAACGCGCGGGCAACGGTCACCCGCGCCGTGCCGTCCGTGCCGGTCAGGGCACCGCCCGGGTACGGCTCAGCCCAGCACGGTGTCGAGGTACGCGTTGCCGAAGACCCGGTTCGGGTCGAGCCGGTCCCGCAGCGCGACGAAGTCGCCGAAGCGCGGATAGACCGCGGCGAGGTAGGCGGCGTCGCGGGTGTGCAGCTTGCCCCAGTGCGGCCGGCCGTCCAGCCGCACCATGAGCCGCTCGGCCGCCTCGAAGTAGCGCGGCTCGGGCGTGCGGTGGAAGACGTGGAACGCGAGGTACGCGGTCGCCCGGCCGTACGCGGGGGAGAGCCAGGCGTCGCTCGGCGGCGACACCCGCACCTCGACCGGGAAGGAGATGCGCAGCCGTTCCCGGTCGATGAGGTCGCGCACCCCGCGCAGCGCGGTGCCGAGGTGCTCCACCGGGATCGCGTACTCCATCTCCAGGAAGCGCACCCGGCGCACGGTGGCGAACACCCGGTACGACACGTCGGTGAACTCGACGGCGCTCAGCGCGGCCCCGGACAGCCGGTTGATCGCGGGGATCGCCGCGGGCACGCGGGCCCCGATCTCGCACAGCGCGCCGAAGACGGTGTTCTCCAGGAACTCGTCGTCGAACCACCGCCGCAGCGGGCCGCGGCCGCCGATCGGCCCGTCGCCGCGGTTGTTGAGCTTCACCAGGCAGGCGTCGGTGTGCGGGAACCAGAAGAAGTCCACGTGCTCGTTGGCCGCGAGGATCTCGTCCAGCCGGCCCAGCAGCGCGGTGAGCCGCATCGGCCGCCGCACCGCGCGGAGCAGGAACGACGGCACCACCTTGAGCGTGACCTCGGTGACCACGCCGAGCGCGCCGAGCCCGACGCGGGCGGCGTCGAACAGGTCGCGCCGCTTCGGGTCGGCCTCGTCCTCGCCGACCCGCGTCACGGTGCCGTCGGCGAGCACGAGCTCGAGCCCGGCGACCTGGTCGGCGAGGCCGCCGACGTCCCGGCCGGTGCCGTGGGTGCCGGTCTGCAGCGCCCCGGCGATCGTCTGCGCGGTGATGTCGCCGAGGTTCGCCAGGGCGAGGCCGCGCCGGTGCAGCTCGGCGTTGAGCACGTGCAGCGGGGTGCCCGCCGCCACCCGCACCCGGCCGTCGCCGACCTCGCGCACGCCGGTGAGCGCGTCGGGCCGCAGCAGCAGCCCGTCGGTGAGCGCGACGCCGGTGAACGAGTGGCCGCTGCCGGCCATCCGGACCCGCCGTCCCGCCGCGGCCGCCCGGGCGACCGCCTTCGCCACCTCGTCGGTCGAGGCCGGGGTCTGCACCTCGGCGGGGTGGGCGACCTGGTTACCGGCCCAGTTCCGGAACACCTCGCGCATAAATGTGAACGGTACTCATGAACGCCCCTCGCCGGTAGGGGTCTGCAGCACCGAGCGCGCGGGGTCGTCGGGGGTGCGCAGCAGCGCCGACCCGGCGTACGCGATGGCCACCGCGACCAGGCCGCTGAGGAACGAGTAGAGGTAGGCGTCGCCCGGGCCGTACAGGTCGGTGAGGCGGCCGCCCGCCCAGGAGCCGACGGCGACGCCGAAGCCGAGCGCGGTGGAGATCCACGCCATGCCCTCGGTGAGCAGGTGCGACGGCACGAGCCGCTCGATGAGCGCGTAGCCGGTGATGATCGTCGGGGAGATCGCCAGCCCGGCGCCGAACAGCGCGGTCGCCATCGCCAGGTTGCCGCGCACCAGCAGGATCGGGGTGAGCCCGACCGCGAACACCAGCAGCGCGCGCAGGTACCGGGTGCGCAGCGGGATGCGCCAGGCCCGCCCGCCGAACCACAGCCCGGAGACGAGACTGCCGCCCGCGAAGGCGGCGAGCATCGGCCCGGCCGCCCCCTTCGCGCCGTTCGCCTCCGCGTACGCCACCGTGATCACGTCGGCCGAGCCGAACACCGAGCCCATCGCGAGGAACACGGCGGCGAGCAGCGCGACGCCGGGGATGAGGATCGGGCTGCCCCGGTGCCGCACGCCCTCGCCGCGCCGTACCGGCGGCTCGGTACGGCGCTGCAGCGCGAACGCGATCGTGCCGCCCACGCCGAGCACGAGCGCGAGCACCAGCCCGGCGTACGGGCTGACCAGGGTGGCGAGCCCGGTCACGATCGTCGGCCCGGAGACGAAGATCACCTCGTCGGCGACCGACTCGAACGAGAACGCGGTGTGCAGCCGTCCCGATCCGCCGAGCAGGTGCGTCCAGCGCGCCCGCACCATCGAGCCGAGCGAGGGCGCCGCCGCGCCCGCGACCACGCCGGCCGCGAACAGCGTCCAGGTCGGCGCCTCGGCGTGCACGAGCAGCATGAACGCGACGAGCGCCGCGCCGTGCAGCAGCGAGAGCGGGATGAGCACCCGGGCCTGGCCGAACATGTCGACCAGCCGCCCGGACAGCGGGGCGGCGAGGGCGAACGCGATCGCGACCGCGCCGGAGAGCGCGCCGGCGGTGGCGTACGAGCCGGTCACCGCGGAGATGAGCAGGACGACGCCGATGCCGTGCATCGACATGGGCATCCGGCCCAGGAATCCGGTGATGACGAAGCCCTTGACGCCGGGCGTGCGGAACAGGTCTCGGTACGGCCCCACCACGTCGTCTTCCTTCCAGCCACTCACAGCAACGCGCTCACGGCGCGAGTCCGCGGTGCCCGCCCACGGCGACCGCGATCGCCGTTCGTGCTCAGCGGACGGCGACGCCCACCCGAGACATGCGAAATGTCCCCTTTGACCTTCGCGTAGCTGTTATGTCATCCGCAAGTAATTTTGCACCCTCGCATCTGTTACTCGGACACAGCGCCCCGGTCGATCTAAGGTGTCCGCCGTGCCCCGTATTCCGCACCTCGCGATCGTGGTCGGGACCCTCGCCGGGGTGATCGTCCTCACCATGGCCGCCGCGGGGGTCCACCTGCTCGCCCACGGCGGCACGGGCGCGACCGCCGCGGCCGGTGCCGCGGGCACGGCCCCGGGTCCGGCGCACTCCGCCGGGCCGCGCGCCGACCTCCCCCTGGTCACCGTGCCCGGGCAGGACACCGGGGCGGCCGCCGCTCCCACGCCGTCCGCGACCGCACGGCCGTCGCCGGACGCCTCCGCGGGCGCCGGGCTCCGCCTCACCCCGCCCGCCGTGGTGGCGATCGCCCC
The DNA here is from genome assembly GCF_006716785.1 of Thermopolyspora flexuosa. Classification (NCBI taxonomy): domain Bacteria; kingdom Bacillati; phylum Actinomycetota; class Actinomycetes; order Streptosporangiales; family Streptosporangiaceae; genus Thermopolyspora; species Thermopolyspora flexuosa. Next base: position 1,533,648 of record NZ_VFPQ01000001.1, read on the forward strand.
GCGCCGGGTCGGCGACGCCCACCTGCGGCGGCTGCGGTCGCTGCGGCACGTGCGCGGCGCGCTCACCGTGGGCGGCGGGGCGGTGCGGGTCGCCGGGGTCACGCTCAACCTGCTCGCCGTACCGGTGGCGGAGTTCCCCAGGTGGACGCCGGTCGGGGTGGCGGACCGGCCCGAGCCGTGGGAGGCGCTGCGCCGGGGCGAGCTCGTCGCCGAGGCCGCGGCCGCGCGCCGGCTCGGCCTCGTCCCCGGCGCGCACTACCAGATCGACGGCGGCCCCCGGCTCCGGCTCGCCGCCGCGGCCGCGATCGGCCTGCCCGGCATCGACGGCTACGTGAGCGAGGAGACCGGGCGGCGGCTCGGGCTCACCCCCGGCGTGGTGGTGCTGGTGAGCGGCCCGGTGACGAGGGCGGGGGAGCTCACCGGCGGGGTGCGCCGGGTGCTCGGCGCGGGCACCCAGGTGGTGGTCACCGGCGCGCCCGCGGCCGCCCGCACCGCGGCGCCGCGCGCCGCCCGCACGCCGTCCCGCGACGAGTTCACCGGCCGCGTGGGCCGCCCGGGCAGCTACATCGAGCTGTACCGGCGCGCGGCGGCGCTCTGCCCCGGCCTGTCCTGGACGGTGCTCGCCGCGATCGGCCAGGTGGAGAGCGGCCACGGCCGCAACAACGGGCCGTCCTCGGCGGGCGCGCTCGGCCCGATGCAGTTCATGCCGGCCACCTGGAGGGCCTACGGCGTGGACGGCGACGGCGACGGCAGGGCCGACATCATGAACCCGTACGACGCGGTCCCGGCGGCCGCGAACTACCTGTGCGCCACCGGCGCGGGGCAGGGCGGCGACCGGCTGGCGAAGGCGATCTGGCACTACAACCACTCGTGGTCGTACGTGTCCAGGGTGCTCTCCCTCGCCAACGCCTACGCCGCGGCGTACCCGGACTGATCCGGGTACGGCCGGTCAGGGGCGGCCGGGGCGGGCCGGCGCCGGGCAGCAGAGGTCCGGGCAGTTGACCGGCTCGGGCTCGGCGAGCAGGTCCGCGACCATCTCGGCGAACCGGGGGTGGGTGCCCGCGGTGGCCGCGCGGGTGAGCGCGATGCCGAGCTCCCGCGCCACGTCGGCGGCCTCCACGTCGAGGTCGTAGACGACCTCCATGTGGTCGGTGACGAACCCGATCGGCACGAGCACCACCGCGGCCACGCCCTCCTTGGCGAGCGCGCGCAGATGGTCGCACACGTCCGGCTCCAGCCACGGCACGTGCGGCGGCCCGCTGCGGCTCTGCCACACCAGGTCCCACTGGGTCCGCCCGACGCGGTCGGCGACGAGCCCGGCCACCCGGCGCAGCTGCACCTCGTACCCGTTGCGCCACGGGCTCGCGCCCGCCGCCATGGACAGCGGGATGCTGTGCGCGGTGAACACCAGCCGGGCGCGGTCGCGCAGCTCCGCGGGCAGCCGCCCGATCGCCTCGGCGGTGTGGTCGGCGAACGCGGCGATGAACGCGGGGTGGTCGAAGTAGTGGCGCAGCCGTACCACCTCGGGCGCGCCGGGCACCTCGGCGCGGGCCCGGGCGATGTCGTCGAGGTACTGGCGGCAGCTCGAGTAGGAGCTGTACGCCGAGGTGATGAACGCGGCGGCGCGCCGTACCCCGTCGGCGGCCATCTGCCGCAGGGTGTCGGCGAGGAACGGGTGCCAGTTGCGGTTGCCCCAGTAGATCGGCAGGTCCACGTGCGGGCGGATCGCCTCGATCAGCTCCCGGCACTGCCGGTTGATCGGGCTCACCCCGCCGAACCGCTGGTAGTGGGCCTCCACCTCGAGCAGCCGCTCCCGGGGCACGCCGCGGCCCCGGACCACGTTCTCCAGGAACGGCATCACGTCGTCGGGCCCCTCGGGCCCGCCGAAGGAAACGACGAGCAACGCGTCATAGCTCCCCATGACCCCATCCAACCGCACGGACCCGCCGCCCCTCCTTTCGCGGGGGTAAAGGTAGGTTCGGCAGGGTGAGCAATCAGCTGGATGTCCCCCGAAGCGAGCTGCTCGACCTCGCCGTACGCATCGCCAAGGAGGCCGGCGACATGCTCGTGGCCAAGCGGCCGCGGCGGCCGGAGATCGTCGAGACCAAGTCGAGCCCGACCGACGTGGTGACCGCACTGGACCACGCCTCCGAGGAGCTGATCCGCGGCCGGATCCGCGAGGCCCGGCCCGCGGACGCCATCCTCGGTGAGGAGGACGGCCTCAGCGACGGCGCCGGGCGGGTGCGCTGGATCGTCGACCCGATCGACGGCACCGTCAACTTCCTGTACGGCCTGCCGGAGTGGGCGGTGAGCATCGCCGTGGAGGTCGACGGCGAGGTCGTGGCCGGCGTGGTGAACGTGCTCCCGCGCAAGGAGGTGTTCGCGGCCGAGAAGGGCGCGGGCGCCTACCTGCTCACCACCGGGGAGCGGCTGCACTGCACCACCGGGGTGCCGCTCGAGGAGGCGCTGATCGCCACCGGGTTCGGCTACGCGCGGGGCCGCCGCAAGGTGCAGGCCGAGGTGCTGGCGCACGTCGTCCCCCGGGTGCGCGACATCCGGCGCGTCGGGTCGGCCGCGGCCGACCTGTGCGCGTTGGCCGCCGGGCGGGTGGACGGCTACTACGAGCGCGGCCTCAACCTCTGGGACTACGCCGCGGGCGCGCTGATCGCCGCGGAGGCCGGGGCGCGCGTCGGCGGGCTGCACGGCAACCCCATCGGCCCGGAGTTCGCGATCGCCGCCGCGCCGGAGCTCTTCGAGCAGCTGCACGACCTGCTCGCGCCGCTCGACCCGGCGCGCGACGCCTAGCGCGCGGCCGGCGGGGCCCGATGCGCCGGTACGCCGGCGTGGTGTCCGGCGCGACAGGCATGCCGAAGGCGGGGTCTGACGCGCCGGACCCGTCGGTGGGTCCGGTCGCCGGGCCCGCCGGTCCCTGCGGCGTCCTACCGGTTCGGTGTTCGGTGCACTGCCCGGGCCCGTGCGCGCCGGGCCCGCTCACCGGGGCGGTTCACCGTACCCGCCTGACCGGCCCGAGATCGCGGGTCGCCGCCGTGCTCGCCGCCCGGCGGGCGCGGCCGGCGGCCCCGCCGGTCAGAGGGCGGGCGGCTGGGGCGGCGTGACGCCGTTCTCGATGGCGATGCGACGAAGGTCCTCGATCTCCGCGGTGAGCGTGTCGGCGAGGAAGTCGTCGCCGGCGGACCGGGCCTCGCGCAGCCGGCGGTAGGCCTGGTCGAGCCGGTGTTCGATCGTGGCCGTGAACTCGCCCATCTCACCTACTCTCTCGTGCTGACCGCCGTCACCGGGACGGCGGTGGGGCGGGTGGACCACGCCCTACCCACGAGTCGCCCTGGTCTAAACCTCACTTCGCGGTGATTTCACAAGTGTTCGTCAGGCGTTCGTCATGACCTAAAGTGAGCAGGCCGGACGGGGTTGCGGCGGCCCGGCTTACCGCGCGCTTACGGCGACCGGAGGGACAATTGGGAGCCGTCGGTACCGCGCCGGCACACCGTGCCGGGCGCGGCCGCCCGCCGTGGCGCCACCGTGCGGGCGCCACGGCGTGCCGCAGGTGACGGCGCCGCGCGGCGGCGTCGATCATGTGGCGACCACGTGGCGACGAGACGGCGAAAGGGCGCCGCGACGCGGCCCTGCGGAGTCACCCTGTGAAGTGACCCCCTGGCGGGGCGGAGCGGAGCCTGCTGCGAACAAGGGAGGCGGCGAAGGCATGCGGGTCCTTGTGGTGGAGGACGAGCGGGTGCTCGCGGACGCGATCGCGACCGGGCTGCGGCGCGAGGCGATGGCGGTGGACGTGGCCTACGACGGGGCCGCGGCGCTGGAGAAGACCTCGTACGTCGACTACGACGTGATCGTCCTCGACCGGGACCTGCCGAAGGTGCACGGCGACGAGGTGTGCCGCCGGCTCGTCGCCCGGCGCAACCCCTCGCGCATCCTCATGCTCACCGCCGCCGGTGAGGTGGACGACAGGGTCGAGGGCCTGGAGCTGGGCGCGGACGACTACCTGGCCAAGCCGTTCGTGTTCATGGAGCTGGTGGCCCGGGTGCGCGCGCTCGCCCGGCGCACCGCCCCGCCGCTGCCCCCGGTGCTGGAGCGCGCGGGCATCCGGCTCGACCCGGGCAAGCGCACGGTCACCCGGGACGGCCGGGAGATCTCGCTCACCAAGAAGGAGTTCGCGGTCCTGGAGGAGCTGATGCGCGCCGACGGCGCGGTGGTGAGCCAGGAGGACCTGCTCGACAAGGCGTGGGACGAGAACATCGACCCGTTCACGAACGTGGTGCGCGTCACGATGATGACGCTGCGCAAGAAGCTCGGCGATCCCCCGGTGATCGAGACCGTCCCCGGGGTGGGCTACCGGCTGTGAGCGATCGATGAGCGAGCAGCGACGCCCGCGCTCCGCGTACCCCCAGGGCCAGGCCGGCGGGTGGCGGAGCGAGCAGCCCACCGTGGAGAGCCCGCGGGGCCCCCTGCCCGGCCAGCCGCCGCCGCCCACCGGGCCGCCGGTGTGGGACGGGCCCCCGCCGCCCGCGCCCGCGCCGCTCGTGGTACGGCCCAGCCCGATCGACCGGCTGAAGGCGATCGGCGGCCGGATGAGCATCCGGGTGCGGCTCACCCTCACCTACGGCGCGCTGTTCTTCCTCTGCGGGGCCGTGCTGCTCGGCGCGATGTACGCCTACGCCGGCCACCTGCTCAACGACACGCTGACGTCTCCGGAGGACATCGCGGTCCCCTCGCGCTGGCCGCCGGAGCTGGCCGAGGCCTACCGGGAGGCGTACGCGGAGCAGCGGGAGGCGGCGATCCGCGGGGTGCAGGCCGCGCTGCTCAAGCGGTCCCTGCTCACCCTGCTCGGGCTCGGCGTGATCGCGCTCGCGCTCGGCTACTTCGCCGCCGACCGGGCGCTGCGCCCGATCCAGAAGATGACCGCGACCGCGCGCCGCCTGTCGGAGACCTCGCTCGCGCACGAGCGCATCGACCTGCAGGGCCCCGACGACGAGCTGAAGGAGCTCGCCGACACCTTCGACGCCATGCTCGCCCGGCTCAACCGGGCGTTCGACGCCCAGCGCCGGTTCGTCGACAACGCCTCGCACGAGCTGCGCACCCCGCTGGCGATCAACCGCACGGTGCTCGAGGTGGCGCTCGGCGACCCGGAGGCCTCCGAGGACCTGAAGGTCCTCGCCCGCACCCTGCTCGGCACGAACGCGCGCAACGAGCAGCTCATCGAGGGGCTGCTGCTGCTCGCGCGCAGCGAGCGGGAGCTGAGCGTGCGCAAGGAGGTCGACCTGTGCGAGGTGGCGCAGACCGCGGTCGAGCAGCTCGCCCGGTTCGCCGAGGAGAACCGGGTGACCGTGCGCACCGAGCTGTTCCCGGCGCGCACCACCGGCGACCCGGTGCTGCTCGAGCGGTGCGTGTCGAACCTGGTGGAGAACGCGATCAAGTACAACCTGCCCGAGTCGGGCGAGGTGTGGGTGCGCGTCGGCACCCACGACGGGGGATCGGTGGTCCAGGTCTCCAACACCGGGCCGCACGTGCCCGCCTACGAGGTGGACGACCTGTTCGAGCCGTTCCGGCGGCTCAACGCCGACCGGATCGACTCGGCGCGCGGCGCGGGGCTCGGCCTGTCGATCGTGCGCGCCGTGGTGCGCGCGCACGCGGGCACGGTCACCGCGGTGCCGCGGGACGGCGGCGGCCTGGTGGTGACGGTGCGCCTGCCCCATGGCCTGAGGGCCGCGTGACGGCGTCTCCGCGGGCGCCGGAGGGCACGACGAGGGCACGCGTGAGAGGTGCGCGGCGGCCGCCGGAGCGCCGCGTGGCCGCCCCTCCGCCGCCCGGTCCGCGGCCCCGCCCGCGGCCCGCCGTACCGGCGCGCGGGGCCGGGAATCGATCGCGGGGTGTGACGCGTTGGATCAACCCGCGGGGGAGCGTCTCTCTACGGTCCGCACATGTGGTTTGATGTGCCGTCGAACATGTCGGGGCCGGGTGTCCGGCGGCGGGGATACGACCGTTTTCCGGCGGGCTTCGGCGCGCCCGGAGACGCGGCCCCGGCGTGGCTGGAGGTTCGTGACGGGCCTGATCCGGGTACCGAAGCAAAATCTCCTCGCCGGAATGGGCACAAGATGGGCTTCCCAGACGTTATAGGCGCGCGACGGTGCGCAGACACATAGACGAGGGGGATGGAGTACGCACATGGCTACCGACTACGACAGCCCGCGCAAGACCGACGACGACCTGGGGGAGGACAGCCTCCAGGAACTCCAGGCGCGGCGCACCGACAAGGCCGCCAGCACGATCGACATCGACGAGACCGACCTCGCCGAGTCGCTCGAGCTGCCCGGCGCCGACCTGTCCAACGAGGAGCTGTCGCTGCGGGTGATCCCGCGGCAGGCGGACGAGTTCACCTGCTCGAGCTGCTTCCTGGTGCACCACCGCAGCCAGCTCGCGTCCGACCGCGACGGCCGGCAGATCTGCCGCGAGTGCGCCGCCTGACCGTACCGGCCTGAGGAGGGTCCGCGTTGTGACTTCCGAGGCGGATCGGCCTGCCACCGATCCGAACGAGGTTCCGTCCCCGGCCGGAGGCGGCCACGGCCTCGCACCGGGCGAGGCCCACGGCGAGGTCGCCGACCTCGTCGGCAGACTGACCGAACGTGAGGGCATGGACACGGCCGAGCGGCGCCGGCTGCTCGGCCGTCTCACGCTCGCGTTGCGGCGCACGGCGCGGCAGACCCGTTCGTCCGGATGGCGGCGGGGCCGGTGGCTCGCTGAACTTTTCGTGTCGATCGCCCCGCGCATCCCGATCCGAGACCTTTCCACCCTACAGGAGCACCATTACGGACTCACCGGCGACCGCCTCGCCGATGACCTAATTCGCACCGCCGCGAAGGCCACCACCGCGGTCGGCGCGGTCGGCGGCGCGCTCGCCGCCGCGGAGTTCGCCGCGCCGCCGCTGCTGCTGTCGGCGCCGGCCCAGATCGTCGCCGAGACCCTGGTGGTCGCGGCGATCGAGGTGAAGCTCATCGCCGAGTTGCACGAGGTGTACGGCGTGCCGGTGCCCGGCACCACCGTGCAGCGCGCCATGGCGTGCACCACGGCGTGGGCACGGCAGCGCGGGGCCGACCCGCTCACCCCCGGCTCGATGACCGCGGCGCTCGGCACCGCCGCGAAGACCGCCCTGCGCAGACGGCTCATGCGCACGCTCGGGCGGCATCTGACCACGTTGGGGCCGTTCCTCACCGGCGCCGTGGCCGGTGGCGCGCTCAACCGCGCGGCCACGCTCCGGCTCGGCCGTGCCGTACAGGAGGAGCTGCGCGCCCGGGCCCAGGGTTCACCGGATATTCCCCGCTAATTGGTTGACCGAAATATTCCCGTAAATCGCCCACCGGCGCGATTTCCAATTTGTGAGAACTCTATGACCTAAGGTCGGATACGAGAAGTCCTGCCCGGTTTCGTATGGTGGTTCAAAACAGAACACACCGGGAGGTCGAGTGCACGCCACGAGCTCGTTTCTGATCGTAGCGAACAGGCTACCGGTCGACCGCACCATCGGCCCCGACGGCGAGGCGTCGTGGCGACGGAGCCCCGGCGGCCTGGTCACGGCCATCGCGCCGGTCATGCAGCGCCGTGACGGCGCGTGGCTGGGCTGGCACGGAGCCCCGGACGAGGAGCTCAAGCCCTTCGACCACGAGGGCATGCACCTGATTCCGATCCCGCTCTCGTCCACCGAGGTGGAGCTCTACTACGAGGGCTTCTCCAACGCCACCCTCTGGCCGCTCTACCACGACGTCGTCGCCAAGCCCATCTACTCCCGGGTGCTGTGGGACGCCTACCGCGCCGTCAACGACCGCTTCGCCCGGGCGGCGGCCGACGCCGCGGCCCCCGGGGCCGTCGTCTGGGTACAGGACTACCAGCTCCAGCTCGTGCCCGCGATGCTCCGCAAGCTCCGCCCCGACCTGAAGATCGGCTTCTTCCTCCACATCCCCTTCCCGCCGGAGGAGCTGTTCCTCCAGCTCCCGTGGCGGCGGGAGATCCTCGAGGGGCTGCTCGGCGCGGACCTCGTCGGCTTCCAGCGTCCCGGCGGCACCTCGAACTTCATCCGGCTGGTCCGGCGGCTGCTCGGCCAGCCGAACACCCGGCACGAGATCCACGTGGACGGCCGGATCGTGCGCACCGAGGCCTTCCCCATCTCGGTGGACTTCGCCTCCATGGACCAGCTCGTCCGCAAGCCGAGCGTGATCCAGCGTGCCCGGGAGATCCGGGCCGAGCTGGGTGACCCGGTCCACGTGTTCCTCGGCGTCGACCGGCTCGACTACACCAAGGGCATCGGACAGCGCCTCAAGGCGTTCGGCGAGCTACTGAGCGAGGGGTCGCTCGCCCCCGGCGAGGCGGTGTTCGTGCAGATCGCCACCCCCTCGCGGGAGCGGGTCGAGGAGTACCGGCTGCTGCGCGACGAGATCGAGCTGCAGGTGGGGCGGATCAACGGCGAGCACGGCTCGCTCGGCCAGCCCCCGATCTGCTACCTGCACCAGTCCTACAGCCAGGAGGAGCTCGCGGCGCTGTACCTCGCCGCGGACGTCATGGTGGTGACGCCGCTGCGGGACGGCATGAACCTGGTCGCCAAGGAGTACGTGGCCTGCCGGCCCGACCTGCGCGGTGCCCTGGTGCTCAGCGAGTTCGCCGGGGCCGCCGACGAGCTGCGGCAGGCCTACATGGTGAACCCGTACGACGTGGAGGGGCTCAAGCGGGCGATGCTCGCCGCCGCCCGGGCCACTCCCGACGAGCTGGCCCGCCGCATGCGCTCGATGCGGCGCCGGGTCGCCACCTACAACGTCGACCGGTGGGCGAACGACTTCCTGTCCGCCCTGGAGGGGTAGCCGTCCGGCGGAGGCTTCCCCGCTGACCGCCGGGACGCACGCCCGGACGTTCCCACTGGACAACTAGGACAAGCCGCCGGCCTTCTGCTTCCAGGACTGCCACCGCTTGGCGACGGTGCGGGTGGCGACGATGCGCGTCACCTCCATGCCGACGCCCATGACGACGGCGTACCCTATGGCCTCGGCCATGCTGATCTCCAGCGAGTCGGGGTCGGCCGGCGGCTTTTTCCCGGTCACCTTCTGCCAGCCCCACTCGATCGCCTTGCGGGCCACGAAGCCGGTGCCGAGGCCGATCACGGCCCCGATGAGCCGCCACACCACGTCGGGCCGTTCCGCTTTCTCCGTCATCCGTGCTCCTTTCCTCACCGGCATCGAAACCCTACTGCGCCGCGGCCCCGGCGAGGGCGCAGGAAACCCCGGCGCGCGGCACGGCCGTACCCGGACGGCACATTCCGGACCTCGCCCGTTTCCCGTGCGCATCGGCGCCGCCGGCATGACAGGCTTGACGTGTGATCCCCGATAGCCACAACCGCCGTGCGCCGAGCGTGCCGCCGGTGCTCGCCACGCTGGCCGCGTGGAGCTGGCGACTGATCGTGGTCGGTGTGGTCGTCTACTTCTTCGCCCAGATCGTGGTGACGCTGCGCTTCGTCGCCCTGCCGGTGGCGATCGCGCTGCTGCTCACCGCCCTGCTCTTCCCGCTCACCGACGGGCTGCGGCGGGTCGGGCTGAACTCGATGGCGGCGACCTGGCTCACCATGCTCACGGCGTTCGCCGTGCTGGGCATCACCGGCTGGATCGTCGGGGCGCGCGCCAACGAGGAGTTCCCGAACCTGGTCCAGCAGGTGCAGGACACCGCCCGGGACATCCAGGACTGGCTCATCCACGGCCCGCTCGGGCTGCGCGAGTCCCAGCTCGCCGACATGGTCGCCGAGGTGACCCGGCAGCTCAACGAGCAGCGGGCGGCGATCACCGGCACCTTGGTGACCGGCGCGGCCGTCGCCATCGAGGTGCTCGCCGGTCTCGTGCTCGTGCTGTTCGTCACGTTCTTCCTGCTCAAGGACGGCGAGCGGATCTGGAAGTGGTTCCTCAAGGCGTTCGGCTCGGCCACGCCCCGGGTGGACCGCGCCGGGCGCGCCGCGTGGCGCACCCTCTCGCAGTACGTGCAGGGCACCGTGATCGTCGCCGCGGTGCACGGGGTCATCATGGGCATCGTGCTCGCCGGCATGGGCGTGCCGCTGTGGGCGCCGCTCGCCGTACTGATCTTCCTGGCGAGCTTCATCCCGATCGTCGGCATCTTCTTCGCCGGTGGCCTCGCCACGCTCGTCACCCTCGGCGCGCAGGGGCCGATCTACGCGCTGGTCTTCGTCGGCATCCTTGTGGTGGAGCAGCAGCTCGAGAACCACGTGCTGCAGCCGCTGATCGTCGGCCGGGCGGTGCGGTTCCACCCGCTCGCGATCATCCTCGTGCTCGGCGTCGGCGGCGTGCTCGCCGGGATCACCGGCGCGGCGGTCGCCGTACCGATCGCGGCCGTGCTCTACCGGGCGCTGCCCGAGCTGTTCCGCGAGCAGGCCGCCCTCCCGCCGCCGCCCGGCGGAACCGCCGCCGAGCGGCCGCCGGCCCCGCCCGAGGAGCCGCCCGCCGGCCCGGACGAGGAGACCGGGGAGGATTCCGGCGAACGGGCCGGCTCCGGGCGCTCCGGCGGCGGCGCCGAGGAGGCCGGGCCGTCCGGCGAGGGCTCCGCGGCCGAGCGGGAGGGCGCGGACGACGTGTCCCGGCCGCGCAGCCGGTAAGGTCTGCGTTCGTGACGAGAACCGCGGCCGGAGGTGATCGATGAGCGTCGAGGTGTTGATCCAGCGGCTCGACCCGGACCTGCCGCCGCCGGCCTACGCCCACCCGGGCGACGCCGGGGCGGACCTCCACGCGCGCGAGGACGTCGAGCTGCTGCCGGGCGAGCGCGCGGTGGTGCCCACCGGGATCGCGATCGCCCTGCCCGACGGGTACGCCGCGTTCGTGCACCCGCGGTCCGGCCTCGCCGCCCGGCTGGGGGTCACCCTGGTGAACGCGCCCGGCACGATCGACGCCGGCTACCGGGGCGAGATCAAGGTGACCCTGATCAACACCGACACGAAGAACACGGTACGGCTGCGCCGCGGCGACCGGATCGCCCAGCTCGTGATCCAGCGGGTGGAGCGGGCACGGTTCCATGAGGTGGAGCGCCTGCCGGGCTCGGCACGAGGCGAGAACGGCTTCGGCTCGACGGGCCGGTAGTCCCGGCGGGCGAGGGCCGGCGGCACCGCCGCCGGAGGTCGCCGGGTGCCACCACGAGGACAGCGGATTGGGAGAGTGAGAGCAGTGTTGCGACTTCGCCGCCGCCGCGAGCGGGAGCCCGCGGCATCGGCCGTCGAGGAGACGCCCGCGCCGCAGCGCGAGTCCGGTCCCTGGGACGCCGACGAGCCCTACCCGGAGCGGGAACGCATCGACCTGGGCGGCATGCAGCTGCCCATCGGGCCCGGGTTCGAGGTGCAGCTCAACGTCGCCGGGGACCAGATCGTCGGCGCGGTGATCCTGGTGGACGGCAGCGCGCTGCAGGTGCACGCGTTCGCCGCGCCGAAGAGCACCGGGATCTGGGACGAGGTGCGCGCCGAGCTCAAGCGCGAGCTCGCCGCGAACGGCGGCTCCGCCGAGGAGGTCGAGGGCCCGTTCGGCGTGGAGCTCGCCGCCAAGGTCAGGCAGGGGGACGACGTGCACCCGGTGCGGTTCTGCGGCATCGACGGGCCGCGCTGGTTCCTGCGCGCGGTGTTCAGCGGCAAGGCCGCGACCGACCCGGAGGCCGCCGCGCCGCTGGAGGACGTGGTCCGCGACATCGTCGTGGTGCGCGGCGACGGGCCGATGCCGCCCAAGGAGCCGATCGAGCTGCGGCTGCCGCCCGAGGCACGGCAGGCGATCGAGCAGCAGCAGGCCGCCGCCGCGTCCGGCCGTCCCGCCGTCGACCCGCTCCGTCGCGGCCCCGAGATGACGGAGACCCGCTGAGCTCGCCTACCCTGGACGGCGACGGCACGTCCGAGGGGTGGGTGACCGATGGGGACCGAGCCTCGTGCGGGGCGACCGGGCGAGCGGCCGAGGACCGGCGGGCTGCGCGGCCTGCTGCGGCGGCTCACTGCCGGCCTCGACGAGCTTGAGGCGGAGGAGCTGCGCGAGGACCTGGGTGCGGAGAACGCCACGCCGATCGCCGCGTGTGCCGAGCGGCGCAGGTTCCGCGTCGTGGGTACGCTACGCACCGTGACCCTGCGGCCGAGAGGCGGCGCTCCCGCCCTGGAGGCGGAGCTGTACGACGGCTCCGACGTGATCGATCTCGTCTGGCTGGGCCGGCGCAAGATCATCGGCATCGAGCCGGGCCGGGTGGTCCTGGCCGAGGGCCTGGTGAGCGTGCAGGACGGCCGCAAGGTGATGTTCAATCCCCGGTACGAACTGCGTCCCATGGGTGGTCAATGACCGACGGTCAGGAAAGGGCGGGCGGCATGGACTCGGCCGAACCCACGGCGGCACCGGCGCGCCCGGCGGCGGCGCCCGGCGGCGCGTACGACATCGCCGCGTACGACACTGTGGAGGCCGCCGTGCGGGCCCAGCTCGCCAAGGCGCTCGGCGGCAGGCGCGGCATCCTCGAGGCCGCCGTGCCCACCATCGCGTTCACGCTGAGCTGGATCACCACCGAGCAGCTCCGGCTCAGCCTCGCGATCAGCATCGGCACGGCCGTGCTGCTGCTGGTGGTGCGCCTGGTCCAGCGGTCCACACCGCAGTTCGTGCTCAACAGCCTCGTCGGCATCGGCATCGGCGCGTTCCTCGCCACCCGGACCGGTGAGGCGAAGGACGTGTTCCTGCCCGGCATCCTGTACAACGCCGCGTACGCCGCGGGCATGCTGCTGTCGATCGTCACCCGGTGGCCGGTGGTGGGCTTCCTGGTCGGGGCGATCACCGGCGAGGTGACGGCCTGGCGGTCGGACCCGGGCATGGTGCGGCTCTGCTCGCGGCTCACCTGGCTGCTGCTCGCCCCGTGCGCGCTGCGCGTGGCGGTGCAGCTTCCGCTCTACTACGCCGACCAGGTCGCCGTGCTCGGGGTGAGCAAGGTGGTGCTGGGCTGGCCGCTGCAGGTCGCCGCGTTCGCGGCGATGGTGTGGGTGCTCGCCCGCGGCCGTACCCCGATCGCGAAATCCGACCGCGCCTGAGCCGCGCCGCCCGGCGGCGCCCCGCGGGCACCGGGCGCCCGGGCCGCGGGGCGGGCGACGTCAGTGCGGGGACAGCAGCTGGGCGAGCTCGTGCTCGACCTCCTGGCTCGCCACGAAGAGCAGCTCGTCCCCGGCCTCCAGCGGGTCGTTCGCGGACGGCACGAGCACCCGGCCCTCGCGCAGGATCGCCACCAGGGCCGAGTCCGGCGGCCAGGGCACCGCGCCGGCCCGCTGGCCGACCACGGGCGCGTCCTCGGGCAGGGTGAGTTCGACGAGGTTCGCCTGGCCCTGCCGGAAGGTCATCAGCCGCACCAGGTCGCCGACGCTCACCGCCTCCTCGACGAGCGCGCTGAGCAGCCGCGGGGTGGACACCGCCACGTCCACGCCCCACGACTCGTTGAACAGCCACTCGTTCTTGGGGTGGTTGATGCGGGCGACCACCCGGGGCACGCCGTACTCGGTCTTGGCGAGCAGCGAGACCACCAGGTTCACCTTGTCGTCACCGGTCGCGGCGACCACCACCTGGCAGTCGGCGAGGCCCGCCTCGTCGAGCGAGGCGATCTCGCAGGCGTCGGCGAGCAGCCACTCCGCCTCCGGCACCGTGTCGATCTTGATCGCCTTCGGGTCGGCGTCGATGAGCAGCACCTGGTGGCCGTTCTGCAGGAGCTCGGCGGCGATGGAGCGGCCGACGGCCCCCGCGCCGGCGATGGCGACGCGCATCAGTCCTCCTCGGGGATGCTCGAGAGCACCTTGTGAATGCGGTCCATGTCGCGTTCGGCCGCGATCACGTGCAGGATGTCGCCCTCCTGCAGGACCATGTCCGGCCGCGGCAGCAGCGCCTCGCCCATGCGGTTGACGAACGCCACTCGGGCGGCGATCGCCTGCTCGATCCGGGGGATCGTGACGCCGATCCAGGCGGTGTTGAACACGACCTCGGCGAGGATCACGGTACCGGTGGGGTCGCGCCACAGCGGCTCGGCGCCCTCCGGCAGGATGCGGCGCAGGATCTGGTCCGCGGTCCACCGCACGGTGGCCACCGTGGGGATGCCGAGGCGCTGGTAGACCTCGGCCCGGCGCGGGTCGTAGATGCGCGCCACCACGTTCTCCACGCCGAAGGTCTCCCGCGCCACCCGGGCGGAGATCACGTTCGAGTTGTCGCCGCTGCTCACCGCGATGAACGCCCCGGCGGTCTCGATGCCGGCCTCGATGAGCACGTCGCGGTCGAACCCGATGCCGGTCACCCGGCGCCCGCGGAACCCGGCGCGCAGGCGGCGGAACGCCTGGGGGTCACGGTCGATGATGGCCACCGAATGGCCGTTGTCCTCGAGGATATGGGCGAGGGTGGAGCCGACCCGGCCACATCCCATGATCACGATATGCATGTTCCCCCGCCGTTCGGTGAGGCGGCAGTCGTCCTGTTTTCCGTCGAACCGGCCGGCAGTGTGCCGTCCCTGACTACCTCTATCAGGTCAGTATGGCCTGTCCCGGGCAAGGTGTCCGGTGGCGCCCGATGCCGGCGGCGCGGATAGCATCGGCAGACGTGGCGAAGGCAACGGATCTGGCGAAACGCCTGCTGGTCGGCCCGGCGCTGCGCACCGGGCGGGCGCCGGGGCAGCTGCTGCCCAAGCGGGTCGCGCTTCCGGTCTTCGCCAGCGACGCGCTCTCGTCGGTCGCGTACGCCCCCCAGGAGATCCTGATCACGCTCGGCGTGGCCGGGTTCGCCGCCTACCACTTCACGCCGTGGATCGCCGGGGCCGTGCTCGTGGTGCTGCTCACGGTGGTCGCGTCGTACCGGCACACCGTGCGCGCCTACCAGAGCGGCGGTGGCGACTTCGAGGTGGCGATGACCAACCTCGGGCCGAAGTTCGGCATCGCCGTGGCGGGGTCGCTGCTCGTCGACTACGTGCTCACCGTCGCGGTGTCGATCTCCTCGGCCGTGGAGAACTTCGGCGCGGTCGTGCCGTTCGTGCGGGAGCACAAGGTCGGCGTCGCGATCGCGCTCGTCGCCCTGCTCACCCTGATCAACCTGCGCGGCGTGCGGGAGTCCGGGCTCGCGTTCGCGCTGCCCACGTACGCGTTCGTGGCCGCGATGTTCGCCATGATCGTCTGGGGCGGGACGCGGCTCGCCCTCGGCGAGGAGCTGCGCGCCGAGACCGCCGACCACACAGTGCGCGGCGACGACATGGGCCTCACCGGGCTCGCCCTGGTGTTCCTGCTGCTGCGCGCGTTCTCCTCCGGCTGCGCCGCGCTCACCGGCGTGGAGGCGATCAGCAACTGCGTGCCCGCGTTCCGCAAGCCCAAGGGGCGGAACGCGGCGACCACCCTGGGCGTGCTCGGCCTGCTCGCGATGCTGATGTTCGCCGGCGTCACCGGGCTCGCCTACGCGGTCGGGGCCAAGTTCGGCGACCCGTCCCAGGGCAGCCACCTGTACGACCCGTCGGGCCGCGAGGTGACCGCGGACCCGGTGCTCATCCAGGTGGCGCGGACCGTGTTCGACCACTTCCCGATCGGCGTGCACGCGGTCGCGGTGGTCACCGTGCTCATCCTCGTGCTCGCCGCGAACACCGCGTTCAACGGCTTCCCGGTGCTCGGCTCGGTGCTCGCCCAGAACCGCTACCTGCCCCGGCAGCTGCACACCCGCGGCGACCGGCTCGCGTTCAGCAACGGCATCCTGCTGCTCGCCGTGGCCGCGGGCGCGCTGATCTACGCGTTCCACGCCGAGGTCACCCGGCTCGTGCAGCTCTACATCGTCGGCGTGTTCGTCGCGTTCACCATCAGCCAGTACGGCATGGTGCGGCACTGGAACCGGGAGCTCGCCCGGGAGCGCGACCCGCGGGCCCGGGCGCGCATGCGGCGGTCCCGGGCGGTCAACGCCTTCGGCTGCTTCCTCACCGGGCTCGTGCTCATCGTGGTGCTGGTGAGCAAGTTCACCCACGGCGCGTGGATCGCCGTCGCGATCATGGTGCTGCTCTTCCTGCTCATGCGCGGCATCCGGCGGCACTATGACAACATCGCCGCCGAGCTCGCCGTACCCGAGGGCACCTACCTCGACGAGTCGATCCGGCCCGCGCGCAACCACGCGATCGTGCTCGTCTCCCAGATCCACAAGCCCACGCTGCGCTCCCTGGCGTACGCCCAGGCGACCCGGCCGTACTCGCTGGAGGCGCTCACCGTCGCGGTCGACGCCGAGGAGGCCCGCAGGCTGCAGGAGGAGTGGGAGGCCCGGGGCATCGAGGTGCCGCTGAAGATCCTCGACTCGCCGTACCGGGAGATCACCCGGCCGGTGCTCGACTACGTCCGCAAGCTGCGCCGCCGCTCGCCCCGGGACGTGATCACCGTGTTCATCCCGGAGTACGTCGTCGGCCGGTGGTGGGAACACCTGCTGCACAACCAGAGCGCCCTTAGGCTGAAGGGGCGGCTGCTGTTCCAGCCGGGGGTCATGGTGACCAGCGTGCCGTGGCAGCTCCACTCCTCCGACCGCCGGAAGAGCAACCCGGACCGGGACGGCGCACGCCCGGTACGGCGCCCCTCGGACGGCCGGCACAGGGACGACGACCGGGACGGACGATGATCGAGCTTGAGGTGGGCAACGTCGCCAACGGCGGCTGGTGCGTGGCCCGGCACGAGGGCCGGGTGGTGTTCGTGCGCCACGCCCTGCCGGGGGAGCGGGTACGCGCCCGGATCACCGAGGAGACCGCGCGCTTCCTGCGCGCCGACGCCGTCGAGGTGCTGCGGCCGTCCCCGGACCGGGTGACCCCGCCGTGCCCGTACGCCGGGCCGGGCAGATGCGGCGGCTGCGACTGGCAGCACGCCACGCCCGAGGCCCAGCGGGCGCTGAAGGCCCGGGTGGTGGCCGAGCAGCTGGAGCGGCTCGCCGGGATCCGGCGGCAGGTCACCGTCGAGGAGGTGCCGGGCGCGCCCGGCGGCCTCGGCTGGCGCACCCGGGTGCGGTTCGCCGTGCGCCCCGACGGCGTGGTGGGGCTGCGGCGGCACCGCTCGCACGAGATCGAGCCGGTGGACGCCTGCCTCATCGCCCACCCCGAGGTGGAGAAGATCGGCGTGGCGGCCCGCAACTGGCGCGGCGCCGCGGCGGTGGAGGCGGTCGCCTCCGGCGCCGGGGACCGTGCCGTGGTCGTCGCCCTCCCGCCGGGACGCCGCGGCGGGCGCGGGCGGGGCCGCCGCGCGGACGAGGCGATCGAGGTGCCGGACATCGACGCCTCGGTCGCGGTCGTGGCCGAGGAGGACGGGCACGCCAGGGCGGTGCGGGGCCGCGCCGAGGTGCGGGAGCGCGCGGGCGGCCGCACCTTCCAGGTGGCCGCGAACGGCTTCTGGCAGATCCACCCGGGCGCCGCGCAGACCCTGCTCGACGCGGTCATGCGCTTCGCCGACCCGCGCCCCGGCGAGTGGGCGCTCGACCTGTACTGCGGGGCCGGGCTGTTCACCGCGGCGCTCGCCGAGGCCGTGGGCGAGGAGGGCGCCGTGCTCGGGGTGGAGGTGGACCGCGACGCGGTCCGCAACGCCCGCCGCAACCTGCGCGACCTGCCGCAGGCGCGCGTCGAGCGGGGCAGGATCGAGCCCGCCCTCGACGCCGCCGGGGTGGAGCGGGCCGACATCGTCGTCGTCGATCCGCCGCGCGCCGGGCTCGGCCGGAGCGTCGTCGACCGGATCGCGGCGCTGGAGGCCGACCGGATCGTGTACGTCTCCTGCGACCCGGCCACGATGGCGCGGGACATCGACTGGCTCGCCGGGCACGGCTACCGGCTGGCCGCGCTGCGTGCCTTCGACGCCTTCCCGATGACCGCGCACGTGGAGTGCGTGGCCCTGCTGGAGCCGGAGGCGCGGCCCGCGCGTCGCCGCTGACCCGCGGCGCGGCCGGGGCGCCGTCACCCGGCCACGGCGGTCCGGTGGCCCCGGCGCGGGGTCAGCCGGACGGGCCGAGCCCGTCGATTCGGTGCGCGGAGGACCGGGTCGGGCGCAGCTGGGCGGCCGAGTGGCAGCCCGGCATGGCGGCGGCCGGCGGGGGAGGCGACGGCGTGGGGGACGGCGGCGTTTCGGGCACCGGCCCGGACCGGGGTGACCGCGCCAGGGGCGCCGGGGACGAGGCCCGCGGCGACGGGGGTGGACACCCGGCCGCCTCGCCGTCGGCCGGGTCCGGGTCCGCCGTCGTGGTCGCCTCGCCCGTCGGTGGCCCGGCGGCCGGCGGGTCTGAGCCGGGGACGGGCGCCGCCGCCGAGGCGGTGGCCGGCGGGCGGGACGGCCCCCGGGCGGAGTGCGTGGGCGGGTGCGGGGTCGGCCGCTCCGGCGACGCCGTGGTGGTCCCGGTCGCGGC
This sequence comes from Thermopolyspora flexuosa, assembly GCF_006716785.1. Lineage (NCBI taxonomy): Bacteria > Bacillati > Actinomycetota > Actinomycetes > Streptosporangiales > Streptosporangiaceae > Thermopolyspora > Thermopolyspora flexuosa. The sequence goes on from NZ_VFPQ01000001.1 coordinate 1,552,073, forward strand.
GGTGGGCGGCAGGCGGGGCATGCCCGCGGGGAGCAGCCACATGGCGAGGCCGGTGGCGACCACCAGCGCCGCCGCCGCGAGGTAGACCAGGGAGCGCGGGGGATTGCCCTCGTTCATCCGATCACCACTCATCGTCGCGTGACGATTACCGTGCGCTTGGGATGGTTGCACCATAACAACCCGCATCCACGCGGGCGCGTACGGTCACCGAAACGTGACGGGACGGAGACGGGGGTGCGGTGCCGTCCGCCGTGGGGAACGATGGCGGAAGGTCCATAATGTCGGCATGCTTCTGAGGATCTTCACCGAGCCGCAGCAGGGTGCCACCTACGACGACCTGCTGCGCGTGGCCCAGGCGACGGAACGGCTCGGCTTCGATGCCTTCTTCCGCTCCGACCACTACATGCGCATCGGCCCCGGCGACCACGGTCCCGGCTCCACCGACGCCTGGATCACCCTGGCCGGTCTCGCCCGGGAGACCTCCCGGATCCGGCTGGGCACGCTGGTGTCGCCGGCCACGTTCCGGCTGCCCGGCCCGCTGGCGATCAGCGTGGCCCAGGTGGACCAGATGAGCGGCGGCCGCGTCGAGCTCGGCTTCGGCGCGGGCTGGTACGACGCCGAGCACACCGCGTACGGCATCCCGTTCCCCCCGCAGCGGGACCGGTTCGCGCGGTACGAGGAGCAGCTGGAGATCATCAGCGGCCTGTGGAGCACGCCCGAGGGGTCCACCTACTCGTTCGAGGGCGCGCACTACCGGGTGGCCGACTCGCCCGCCCTGCCCAAGCCGGTGCAGCGCCCCCGCCCGCCGATCATCGTCGGCGGCGTCGGCCCCACCCGCACCCCGCGCCTGGCGGCCCGCTTCGCCGACGAGTACAACGTGCCGTTCCGCACGGTCGCCGAGACCGAGGCGGCGTACGGGCGGGTGCGCGAGGCCTGCGCGAAGATCGGCCGCGAGTCGATCCGGCTGTCCGCGGCCCAGACGATCGTGGTCGGCGCGAACGAGGCCGAGGCCAAGCGGCGGGCCGAGGCGATCGGCCGTGACCTGGCGGAGCTGCGGGAGGCGGGTCTCGGCGGCACCCCCGGCGAGGTGCTGGAGAAGATCGGCGAGTTCGCCAAGCTCGGCTGCGAGCGCCTCTACCTCCAGATCCTCGACCTGAACGACCTCGAGCACCTGGAGCTGATCGCGGCGGAGATCCTGCCGCATGTCTGACCCGGTCTCCGGGCGGGCCACCGGGCGACGTTAATCGGTGGCGGGTCGAATCGGGCCTGCGGAACAATCCGGGAGCGTGCTGCTCACGATCTCCACCACACTGCGGCCCGCCACCGACCTCGGCTTCCTGCTGCACAAGCATCCCGACCGGGTGCAGGAGTTCGGCCGGTCGTTCGGCACGGCGCGGGTGTTCTACCCGGAGGCGACCGCCGAGCGCTGCACGGCCGCCCTCCTGCTGGAGATCGACCCGGTACGGCTCGCCCGCACCGGCCGGAACCTCGCCGACACGAGCCTCGCCCAGTACGTCAACGACCGGCCGTACGCGGCGTCGTCGCTGCTCGCGGTGGCGCTCGGGGACGTGTTCCGCACCGCGCGGCTCGGCCGCTGCGACGCCCGGCCGGAGCTCGCCGCGGCCCCGATCCCGCTGGAGATCGGCATCCCGGCGCTGCCGTGCACCGGCGGGCCGGAGATCGCGCACCGGGTGTTCGCGCCGCTCGGCTGGGCGGTGGACGCCCGCCCGATCCCGCTCGACGAGCGCTTCCCCGAGTGGGGCGACTCGCGCTACCTGCGGCTGCGGCTGCGCGGCGAGCTGCGGCTCGCCGACGCGCTCAACCAGCTGTACGTGCTGCTGCCGGTGCTCGACTCGGCCAAGCACTACTGGATCGCCCCGGACGAGGTGGACAAGCTGATCCGGGCCGGTGGCGGCTGGCTCGCCACCCACCCGGAGAGGGCGCTGATCACCCGCCGGTACCTGGGCCGCCGCGCGGACCTGACCCGCGAGGCGTTCGCCCGCCTCGCCGAGCTCGGCGACGACGTGGCCGAGTCCCTGGAGCCGCCGGTGGAGGAGGACCCCGCCGCGGGCGACGAGGCGGCCCCGGCGGAGGAGGAGCGGGGCGGCGGCACGCCACTCAACACGCTGCGGCACGAGGCGGTGCTCGCCGCCCTCGAGGAGACCGGCGCCCGCACCGTGATCGACCTCGGCTGCGGCTCGGGCCGGCTGCTCGCCGAGCTGCTCGACCGCCCGCACTTCACCAAGGTCACCGGGGTCGACGTGTCGGCCCACGCCCTCGGCCTCGCCGCGCGCCGGCTGCGGATCGACCGCATGCCGGAACCGCGGCACGCCCGGCTGCAGCTGTTCCAGGCGGCGCTCACCTACACCGACCCGCGCTTCGCCGGGTACGACGCGGCCGTGCTGATGGAGGTGATCGAGCACGTCGACCCGCCGCGCCTGGCCGCGCTGGAGAAGGTGGTGTTCGGCACCGCCCGGCCCGGGCACGTGATCGTCACCACGCCGAACGCCGAGTACAACGTGCGCTACCCCGGCCTGCGCGAGCGGGCCGGGTCCGGCCGCCCGGCCCTGCGCCACCCCGACCACCGCTTCGAGTGGGACCGGCGCGAGTTCGCCGGCTGGACCGCCCACGTCGCCTCCCGGTACGGCTACCGCGCCGAGATCCGCCCGGTCGGCGACGACGACCCCGAGGTGGGCCCGCCCACCCAGATGGCGATCTTCACCCGTACGGAGGGAGGCCGCTGATGGCCGAGACCGACGCCACGCCCCCGGACGCCCCGGACCGGGACACCCCGGACGCGGCCGCCGCGGAGCCCGCGGCCCGTGCCGCGCGGGCGGCGGCGCCGGGCGGCGCCACCCCGGCCACCCCGCCGACGGACGCCCCGGACGCCCCGGCGGAGAACCCGGTGGAGGGGCCGGTGGTGAGCCTGCCCGAGCTGTCGCTCGTGCTGCTCGTGGGCGTGTCCGGCAGCGGCAAGTCGACGTTCGCGCGCCGCCACTTCGCGCCCACCCAGGTGATCTCCTCCGACTTCTGCCGCGGGCTGGTCTCCGACGACGAGACCGACCAGTCCGCCACCGCGGACGCCTTCGACGTGCTCCACCACATCGTGGGCGTCCGGCTGCGGCGCGGCCTGCTCACCGTGGTCGACGCCACCAACGTGCAGCACGAGGCCCGCAGGCGGTTGCTCGATCTCGCCAGGAATCACGACGTGCTCGCCGACGCGATCGTGCTCGACGTGCCGGAGGGGGTGGCGGCCGCCCGCAACGCCGGACGGCCGGACCGCGACTTCGGCCGCCACGTGATCGCCCGGCAGCGCCGCGACCTGCGCCGCTCGCTGCCCCGCATGGACCGCGAGGGCTTCCGCCGGGTGCACGTGCTGCGCGGTGTGGAGCAGATCGACGCCGCCCGCGTCGTGTTCGAGCGGGCGTGGACCGACCGCCGCGACCTGACCGGGCCGTTCGACATCATCGGCGACGTGCACGGCTGCCGCGCCGAGCTGGAGGCCCTGCTGACCCGGCTCGGCTGGCGGATCGACCGCGACGAGCACGGCCGGCCGTACGGCGCGAGCCACCCGGAGGGCCGCATCGCGGTGTTCGTCGGCGACCTGGTGGACCGCGGGCCGGACACCCCGGGCGTGCTGCGCCTGGTGATGGGCATGGTCGAGGCGGGCACCGCGCTGTGCGTGTGCGGCAACCACGAGCAGAAGCTCGCCCGGGCGCTCGCCGGGCGCAAGGTCACGATCTCCCACGGCCTGCGGGAGTCGCTCGACCAGCTCGCCGCCTGCCCGCCGGAGTTCACCGAGGCGGCCCGCCGGTTCCTCGACGGGCTGATCAGCCACTACCGGCTCGACGGCGGGCGGCTGGTGGTCGCGCACGCCGGGCTGAAGGAGGAGTACCACGGCCGGGCGAGCGCCCGGGTCCGGTCGTTCGCCCTGTACGGCGACACCACCGGCGAGACCGACGAGTACGGCCTGCCGGTGCGCCGGCCGTGGGCCGAGGAGTACCGCGGCCGGGCGATGGTGGTCTACGGGCACACCCCGACGCTCCGGCCGGAGTGGGTGAACAACACGATCTGCGTGGACACCGGGTGCGTGTTCGGCGGCTCGCTCACCGCGCTGCGCTACCCGGAGCGGGAGCTGGTGTCGGTCCCGGCCGAGCGGGTGTGGTTCGAGCCGGTCCGGCCGCTCGCCGCGCCCGCGGTACGCCGGGAGCCGGGCACCCTCGACATCCGGGACGTGCAGGGCACCCGGCACGTGGAGACCCGGTTCGGCGTCACGGTGAAGGTGCGCGAGGAGAACGCCGCGGCCGCCCTGGAGATCATGAGCCGGTTCGCGGTGGACCCGCGCTGGCTGGTGTACCTGCCGCCGACCATGGCGCCCGCGGAGACCTCCGCGCTCGAGCACTACCTGGAGCACCCGGCCGAGGCGCTCGCCGAGTACGCCGCCGCGGGGGTCGCCGAGGTGGTGTGCGAGGAGAAGCACATGGGGTCCCGGGCGGTGGTCGTGCTCGCCCGCGACGCGGCCGTGGCCGAGTCCCGGTTCGGCGTCGCCGACGCCACCGGCATGGTGTACACCCGCACCGGCCGGCCGTTCTTCGACGACCCGGCGCTCACCGAGGAGCTCGTGGGCCGGCTGCGGGCGCGGGTGGCCGAGGCGGGCCTGTGGCAGGAGCTCGACACCGGGTGGCTGGTGCTCGACTGCGAGCTGCTGCCGTGGTCGGCGAAGGCCGGCGAGCTGATCCGGGAGCAGTACGCGGCGGTGGGGGCGGCGGCGCTCGCCGCGCTGCCGGAGGCGCTCGCCGCGCTCGACGCGGCGGCCGGGCGCGGCCTGGATGTGGGCGGCTTGCGCGACCGCACCCGACGCCGCTTGGAGAACGCTGCCCGGTTCCGCGACGCGTATGCGCGCTACTGCGGCCCGGTGTCCGGCCTCGACGGGATCGGCCTCGCGCCGTTCCAGATCCTCGCCGCCGAGGGCCGGGTGCTCGCCGTCGAGCGGCCGCACTCCTGGCACCTGGAGACGCTGGCGCGGCTCGCCACCGGCGACGGACTGATCATCCCGACCCGGCACGTGTACGTCGCCCTCGCCGACGAGGCGTCCCGCCGGGCCGCGACCGGGTGGTGGGAGGAGCTCACCGATGCGGGCGGCGAGGGCATGGTGGTCAAGCCGCTCGCCCCGCCGACCGGGCGCGTGCAGCCGGGCGTGAAGGTGCGCGGCCGCGAGTATCTGCGCATCATCTACGGTCCCGATTACACCGAGCCAGAGCAGATGCGAGAATTGCGGCATCGTGCCCTGGGTAAGAAGCGGTCCATGGCGTTGCGGGAGTACGCGCTCGGGCTGGAGGCGCTCACCCGGCTGGTGGAGGGTGAGCCGCTGTGGCGGGTCCACGAACCCGTCTTCGCGGTGCTGGCGCTGGAGTCCGAACCGGTCGACCCCCGCCTGTGAGGCGTTCCCGGCGGCAGGACGGCCTCGCCTCGCGCGGGAGCGGCGGCGGGAGTCGCGGTTCCGAGCGGAGACCGGACGGCCACGCGGGCCGGTCGGCGCCCGAGCCCGGGCAGGCGGAGAGTAGCGGGAACCCGGGATGGCGCGTGGGCGCGTGCGGCGGATGTTGAGAGGGCTCTTCGGCCGGGGCGGCCGGCTGGTGCACCTGCGCCACGAGTGGCGGGACATCGAGGTCATCGGCCGGGTGCACATGCAGGAGTGCCCCACCTGCCGCCGCACGCGGATCCGCATCCGATGATCCCGCGGTCGGTACGGCCCGGCGCGAGGGCGGCCCCGAGTGTGCGTCCGCCCGGCCCCCGGGTGAGCCGTGGCGCCGCCGCCCCGGCCACGTGGCGCCGCCGCTGCCGATGGCGGCGCCGGTGGTGGGCGGGCGGGGGTACGGCCGCCGCCGGCGCGGTGAGGGGTGGGAAGCCGGGGATGTGCGCGCCCGGCCCGTACGCGCCGGCCGTCCGGGCACCGGGCAGGAGGCGGCCGGGTGCCGAGGCCCGGCCGGGGCCGTTACCGGTGGCGGTGGTGGTGCCGATGGTGGACGATGGCGGCCACGCCGGCCACGATCATGAAGATCACCCAGATCTTCAGCGCGGCGATCAGCGGCCAGGCCGTACCGGCGACGAGCGAGACGACGCCGAGCCCGGCGAACAGGGCGAGGGGGAAGGGCACGTGGTGCCGGTGCCGGTGCGGGCGGTGCGCCCACGGCGGTCCCCAGGGCGCGTGGCGGGCCCCATGCCGGCACGCCGGGTGCCGGGCCGGCTCCCAGGCCCGCGCGTAGGCGTCCTGCCAGGCCCGCCGGGCGTCGTCCCACGCGCCGTACGGGGCCCAGGGCTCCGGCCGCGGCTCGGCGGTCGCCGGGTCGGCGCCGGGCCGCGCCGCGGACGAGCCCGGCAGGTCGGCGAGGAGCGCCCGCAGGTCCGCGTGGGTGCGGGCGGTGAGGGCCCGCTCGAGCCGCTCGTCGAACTCGTCCCGGTCGAGGCGGCCCTGCGCGTAGTGCTCGCGCAGCGCGGCCGCCACCTCGTCGCGCTCGGCGTCGCCGACGCGCAGCCCGTCGGGCGCGGGGGAGGCCGTGCCGTACCGGCCGGTGTGGGGCGCGTCCATCGGCCTCACTCCTCGTCGGGGTCGCCCTCGGCGAGGATCTGGTAGAGCCTGCGCCGGGTCTCCACCAGCGTCTGCCGCGCCTGGCGGATCTGCGCGTCGCTGCCGGTCTGCAGGACCTGGAAGAGCGCCGCGGCGGTCTGCCGCCCGAGGTCGAGGATCTCCCAGGCGGAGTCGTCCACCTGCGGGGTCATCTCCTCCCACGGGGCGCGCAGCTCGTCGGCGTGCTCGGCGACGTACGCGCGGCCGGCCTCGGTGAGGTGGAAGATGCGGCGCCCGTCGGTCTCCTCCGCGCGCACCAGGCCCTCGTCGGTGAGCTGCTGCAGCGCCGGGTAGACCGCGCCCGGGCTCGGCTTCCAGCCGCCCTGGCTGCGCTCGGCGATCTCCTGGATGATCTGGTAGCCGTTGCGCGGCTCCTCGGCGAGCAGCGCGAGGATCGCGGCGCGTACGTCGCCGCGCTTCGCCTTACGCCCGCGGCTCCACCCGGGGCGCCCGCCGCCGAACGGGAAGCCCCGCGCCCAGGGGCCGGCCCAGAACCCCCAGTCGAAGCCGCGCGGGCCGTGATGCCGGTGCATGCGTTCCTTCCTCTCACCGTGGTGGAAACCGCCGCACGCCTCGGCGAGCGCCTCGGCCAGGTGGCGGCGGAGCTTGTGCCGGAGACGGTGTCCCGGTCCGTGCCAGGGACCGTGCCACGGGCCGCAGAAGGCGCCCGTGGCGAAGGCGTGTGCCATCGCGAACTCCCTCTCGATCCAGCGTTCAGATCTAGCACAGATCACTCTCGATGCTTCGACGATATATCGTCGATATGCTCGCAGCAACGGCCCGTGGGACGTGATTCAGATCACAAAAGGATTACGCGAACATGGGGAACATCTAACGAGACCCTGCCGTTATAAAGGTCGAAGACGGACGGGATCGTCCTGCTCTGAGAGGGCTGGGGGGTGCTCTTGGAGCGGAGCGGTCCTGTCCGTCTTGTTATGTGGCGGTTTTCCGTACCGTCTCTCAGTACCGTCGCACGTCGCATCGCCGCCGTCCAGGCCCGACCCCGGCGGCATCCCACCGGCTCGGTCGACCGGGTGTCGCCATCGTCCGCCATGCCGTACAGTCACCCAGGGTGATCTTGAAAGTGGTGATGTGCGGATGATGGGGCACTCGCACGCGCTGAGCGGCGCGCTCGTCTGGCTCGCGGCGGCACCCGGGCTCGCCGCGCTCGTCCCGGTGGCGGAGCACGCGACCGTCCCGGCGGAACTGCTCGCGGGCGCGCTGGTCTGCGCCGGCGCGGCGATGCTGCCCGACCTCGACCATCCCAAGTCGACGATCGCCCAGACCTTCGGCCCGGTCACCTGGGTGCTGAGCAGGGCCGTCAACGGGATCGCGGGCGGGCACCGGCAGGCCACCCACTCGCTGCTGTTCTGCGCGGCCGCGGGCGTGGGCACGCACCTGCTCGCCCAGTGGCACACCGTCGCCCGCGACGTGGTCGTGGTGCTCATGATCGGTCTCGCGCTGCGCGCGCTCGCCGTGGGCGTGCCCGGCCGGACCCTCACCTCGGCGATGCTGAACGTGCTGCTCACCACCGCGCTGGTGGTGATCTTCCATTCGTTCGGTGTCGGGTACGGCTGGCTCGGCCTCGCCGTGGCGATCGGCAGCCTGGCGCACGTGGTCGGGGACTGCCTCACCGAGCGCGGCTGCCCGGTGCTCTGGCCGATCAAGGCACGGTGGCTGCTGCCGTACAAGATCGGGTTCAAGACCGGCAAGTGGTTCGAGCAGCGGTTCCTCGCCCCGGCCCTGTCGGTGGGCATCGTGGTCCTGCTCTATCTGCGGCTCATGCCCGATGTTACGATCGGGTAACTTGATATCGAGATATAGCCGCCGATATCTTGATATCGAGACACTTGCCGCGCAGGGGTAGCGCGGGCGGCTGGGGGCACCCTCACCGACGGGGCCGCTTCGCGGTGCGGCAGGATTTGCGATGAGCGTGGGGCCCCCACGAATCGTCAGGGCCACAAGAAAGGAACGAGGGAGGCGAATCTTCGTGTCCGCCAACAGCTTCGGCAGCCGCGACACGCTACGCGTCGGCGACGCGTCATATGAGATCTATCGGCTGGACGCCGTCGAGGGTTCGGCGCGCCTCCCGTACAGTCTCAAGATCCTGCTGGAGAACCTGCTCCGGACCGAGGACGGGGCGAACGTCACCGCCGACCACATCCGCGCCCTCGCCGGCTGGGATCCGGGCGCGACGCCGAGCGTGGAGATCCAGTTCACCCCGGCGCGGGTGATCATGCAGGACTTCACCGGGGTGCCGTGTGTGGTCGACCTCGCCACCATGCGCGAGGCCGTGCGCGACCTCGGCGGCGACCCGAACCGGGTCAACCCGCTCGCGCCCGCCGAGCTCGTCATCGACCACTCGGTGATCGTCGACTACTTCGGCTCCCCGGACGCGTTCCGGCGCAACGTCGAGCGCGAGTACGAGCGCAACCGGGAGCGCTACCAGTTCCTGCGCTGGGGCCAGAGCGCCTTCAGCGAGTTCAAGGTGGTGCCGCCGGGCACCGGCATCGTGCACCAGGTGAACATCGAGCACCTGGCCCGCGTGGTGATGACCCGCGACGGCAAGGCGTACCCCGACACCTGCGTGGGCACCGACTCGCACACCACCATGGAGAACGGCCTCGGCGTGCTCGGCTGGGGCGTCGGCGGCATCGAGGCCGAGGCCGCGATGCTCGGCCAGCCGATCTCCATGCTCATCCCGCGGGTGGTCGGCTTCAAGCTCACCGGTGAGCTGCCCGCCGGCGCCACCGCGACCGACCTCGTGCTCACCGTCACCCAGATGCTGCGCGAGCACGGCGTGGTCGGCAAGTTCGTGGAGTTCTTCGGCGAGGGCGTCACCTCGGTGCCGCTCGCGAACCGGGCCACGATCGGCAACATGAGCCCCGAGTTCGGCTCCACCTGCGCGATCTTCCCGATCGACGCCGAGACCATCAACTACCTGCGGCTCACCGGCCGCTCCGAGGAGCAGATCGCGCTCGTCGAGGCGTACGCCAAGGAGCAGGGCCTGTGGCACGACCCGGCCAACGAGCCGGTCTTCTCCGAGTACATCGAGCTCGACCTGTCCACCGTGGTGCCGTCGATCGCCGGGCCGAAGCGCCCGCAGGACCGCATCGCGCTGTCCGCGGCAAAGCGCACCTGGCGGCGTGACGTGAAGAACTACGTCTCCGACGCCGACGTGGACGAGGCGTCCAAGGAGAGCTTCCCGGCCTCCGACCCGCCGGCCTCGAACGCCGACGCCGACGGCTTCCGGCCGAGCAAGCCGGTCCCGGTCACCCTCGACGACGGCACCTCCTTCGAGCTCGACCACGGCGCGGTGGTGATCGCCGCGATCACCTCCTGCACCAACACCTCCAACCCGTACGTGATGCTGGGCGCGGCGCTGCTCGCCCGGAACGCGGTGGACAAGGGCCTGACCCGCAAGCCGTGGGTGAAGACCTCGCTCGCCCCCGGCTCGCAGGTGGTCACCGGGTACTTCGAGCGCTCCGGGCTCATGCCGTACCTGGAGAAGCTCGGCTTCAACCTGGTCGGCTACGGCTGCACCACCTGCATCGGCAACTCCGGTCCGCTGCCGCAGCAGATCTCCGAGGCGATCCAGGCCAACGACCTCGCGGTGACCGCGGTGCTCTCCGGCAACCGCAACTTCGAGGGCCGGATCAACCCGGACGTGAAGATGAACTACCTCGCGTCGCCGCCGCTCGTGGTCGCGTACGCGCTCGCCGGCACGATGGACATCGACTTCGAGACCGAGCCGATCGGCACCGGCTCGGACGGCAAGCCGGTGTTCCTGCGCGACATCTGGCCGTCGCCGGCGGAGGTCGCCGAGGTGGTGAACACCTCGATCGGCCAGGACATGTTCAAGGAGCGGTACGCCGACGTCTTCAAGGGCGACGAGAACTGGCGGTCGCTCCCGGTGCCGACCGGCAGCACGTTCGAGTGGGACCCGAACTCCACCTACGTGCGCAAGGCGCCGTACTTCGACGGCATGCCGGAGAAGCCGGAGCCGGTGCGCGACATCACCGGCGCCCGGGTGCTCGCGCTGCTCGGCGACTCGGTCACCACCGACCACATCTCGCCCGCGGGCGCGATCAAGCCCGACTCGCCGGCCGGCAAGTACCTGCGTGAGCAGGGGGTCGAGGTCAAGGACTTCAACTCGTACGGCTCGCGCCGCGGCAACCACGAGGTGATGATCCGCGGCACGTTCGCCAACATCCGGCTGCGCAACCAGCTCGCCCCCGGCACCGAGGGCGGCTACACCCGCGACTTCACCCAGGAGGGCGGCCCGGTCACCACGATCTACGAGGCCTCGGTCAACTACCAGGCCGCCGGGGTGCCGCTCGTGGTGCTCGCGGGCAAGGAGTACGGCTCCGGCTCCTCGCGTGACTGGGCGGCGAAGGGTACGGCGCTGCTCGGCGTGCGGGCGGTGATCGCCCAGTCGTTCGAGCGCATCCACCGCTCGAACCTCATCGGGATGGGCGTGCTGCCGCTGCAGTTCCCGGAGGGCGAGTCGGCCGCGTCGCTCGGGCTCACCGGTGAGGAGACCTTCGACATCCTCGGCATCGAGGAGCTCAACTCCGGCACCACCCCGTCGACGGTCACCGTCCGCGCCACCGCGCCCGACGGCCGCACCACCGAGTTCCAGGCCGTGGTCCGTATCGACACGCCGGGCGAGGCGGACTACTACCGCCACGGCGGCATCATGCAGTACGTGCTCCGCAACCTGCTGAACAAGAACTGAGCGGGATTTCCGGACACGTCTGACGGTGGTCTGCCCGGCAAGTCGTCACCTTGCCGGGCAGGCCGCCCTTCTTCAGGCTTGGAGCAGATGGAAAAGAGCGGTCCGGAGCCGTTCCATAGTCATGTCGCCGACACATCCAAGCCTGTGCGCAAGCCGCCTGACGAAGATCGCGCGGAACTGCTCGGCCATCGCCCGGCCCGGCTTGACCAGGCCGGACGTCTCGTCGGAAATCTCGATATGCGTTGGCCGGCCGCTATTTGTTCCGGTGATGGGCGCGCGCCATCACGAGGCCGATGGGAACGTCATTGCGCGCCGCTCCGCTGAGAACGACGCAAGGGCGGACGAATCCTTGCTCCCGCCCTACCGGTTCGCCGTAGTCTGCGAGCCAGATGTCACCCCCGTGCCATTCGCGTCGCGGCCCTTCCGGGGAGCTTGGGGGATTGGTTCGGAAAAATCCTCGAGTTCGAGGCCGTCGCCGGCGGGGTCCAGGATCGCGGCCTCGGCCCGATACTCCTCTCCGGCTGCCGGGTCCGCCATCGTCCGCCGAACAGCGGCATGGAACTCCGCTACGAACCGCTTGTGCTCGTAGTCGGTGATGGCGCGTTCGATGATCGTCGTCATCGGTTCACCCGTCTCGTGCGCGAGTCGAGCGATTCCGTCGCGTAGCCGACGCCGACGCGGATCGTTGTGCTCTTCGAAGCCCCGGACATTCTCCCGAGGCTACGAGGAGGTCGACGGCGACCGGGTGAGACCGGTCCCGGCCGGCACGTGATTGGGATGCCCCGCGGCCGACGTGCGGGCTGGCGTGCGGCCCCATGATCGAGCTTCCCGCCGGTGCCGTCGGGCCCGTATCCGCCTCCTGGCCGGTCCTGCTGCTCCTCGCCGGGGTGGCGGTGTTCGCCGGGGCGGTGGTGCAGGGAGCGGCCGGGTTCGGGCCGGCGCTGGTGGCCGCGCCCGTGGTGATGCTGCTCGACCCCTCGGTGATGCCCGGCGCGGTGCAGGTGGTGGCGCTCGTGCTGCCGCTGTGCTCGCTCGCCGCCGAGTGGCGGCACGTGGACTGGCGCGGGGTCGGCCGGGCGCTGCTCGGGCGGGTGCCCGGGGCGGTCGTGGGCGTGTGGGTGGTGAAGGCGGCCTCCCCGCAGGCGCTCGCGGTGATCGTCGGGGTGATGGTGCTCGTCGCCGTCGTGCTCACCGCCCGGACGGTGACCGTGCCGCGCACGCCGCGCACCCTCGCGGTGGCGGGCGCGGTCTCCGGGGTGACCGGGACGGCGACCTCGATCGGCGGGCCGCCGATCGCGCTCGTCCACCGGCACGCAACGGGCCCGCGGATCCGGGCCACGCTCGCCATGTACTTCGTCGTGGGCGCGGTCCTGTCGCTCGGCGCGCTCGCGGCCGGCGGGGAGTGCCGCCGCGGGCGGTGCTCGCCGGGCTGCTGCTCGTGCCGTTCACGCTCGCCGGGTACGCGGCGGCCGGACCGCTGCGCCGGTACCTCGACCGCGACCGCACCCGGGTCGCCGTGCTGGTCGTGGCGGCCCTCTCCGCGGCCCTGTCGATCTTCCGGGCGATGGGGGTGAACGGCCAGGTAACGGCGGCGTTTCTGGATTGTTATCTCAGACAACAAATTAACCCGCCTCAGGGTCTGGCGTAACGGCCGCAGTCGGTTTACGTTGCCGCAAACAACATTCATCGCGACGGTGAAGCCCCGCGACCCGGTGCTCGCCGTACGGCCGTCCGGACGGCCGGCCCCGACACCTGACCAGACTCCAGCCACGCCCACGGGCGCGGCCCTCGGCAGAAAGGATCCGTGCTCCCATGCGTAAGAGGATCTTCACTCTGGCCGCCGGAGTGGCGGCGCTGTCCCTCGGCCTCACCGCCTGCGGCTCCGACTCCGGGACCACCACCGCGCAGGGCGGTGGCGGCGACGCGTCGGCCAAGCCGGGCAAGATCGGCGTCATCCTCCCCGACAGCAAGTCCTCGGCCCGGTGGGAGACCGCGGACCGCAAGTACCTCTCGGAGGCGTTCCAGGCGGCGGGCGTGGAGTTCGACATCCAGAACGCCCAGGGCGACAAGAACCAGTTCCAGACGATCGCCGACCAGATGATCACCAACGGCGCGACCGTGCTGATGATCGTCAACCTGGACAGCGGTACCGGTAAGGCGGTCCTGGACAAGGCGAAGTCGCAGGGTGTCGCCACGATCGACTACGACCGGCTCACCCTCGGCGGCAGCGCCGAGTACTACGTGAGCTTCGACAACACCAAGGTCGGCCAGCTCCAGGGCGAGGGTCTGGTCAAGTGCCTGACCGACATGAAGGCGGACAAGCCGATCATCGCCCGGCTGAACGGCTCGCCGACCGACAACAACGCGACGCTGTTCAAGGAGGGCTACGACGGCGTGCTCAAGCCGAAGTTCGACTCCGGCGAGTACGTCGAGGGCCCCGACCAGTGGGTGCCCGACTGGGACAACGCCCAGGCCGCCACGATCTTCGAGCAGATGCTCACCCAGCAGCCGAAGATCGGCGGCGTGCTCGCCGCGAACGACGGCCTCGGCAACGCCGTGATCACCATCCTCAAGAAGCAGAACCTCAACGGCAAGGTCCCGGTCACCGGCCAGGACGCCACCGTGCAGGGCCTGCAGAACATCCTCGCCGGCGACCAGTGCATGACCGTCTACAAGGCGATCAAGAAGGAGGCCGACGCGGCCGCCCGGCTCGCCATCGCGCTCGCCAAGGGCGAGAAGCCGGCCGTGAACCAGACGGTGCGCGACCCGGAGGGCAACCGGGACGTGCCCGCGGTGCTCGAGGAGCCGCAGGCGATCTTCTTCGACAACGTGAAGGACGTGGTGGCGGACGGCTTCGTCTCCAAGGAGGAGCTGTGCACCGAGGAGTTCGCCGCCAAGTGCAAGGAAGCCGGCATCGAGTGACCTGACGGCGTGCCGCCGTCCCCGCGCGGGACGGCGGCACGCCCCGGTCGCGGGAACGAGCGAGCCCTACGCCGCCGTCCGGCGGCGTGCGAGCACAGAGGGAGTGCAGTGTCCGAGACGACGTCCACGGACCTCGGCGTCACGCCGGCCGGGCGCGGTGCCCCAGGGTCCGGACCATCAGAGCAGCCCATCCTCGAACTGCGCGGAGTCAACAAGAGCTTCGGCCCCGTGCACGTGCTGCACGACGTGTCCTTCTCCGCCTACGCCGGGGAGGTGACCGCGCTCGTCGGCGACAACGGCGCCGGAAAGTCCACGCTGGTCAAGTGCATCGGCGGCATCCACCCCATCGACAGCGGCGAGTACCTGTTCGAGGGCAAGCCGGTGAACGTGCACTCCCCGCGGGACGCCGCCGCGCTCGGCATCGAGATCGTGTACCAGGACCTCGCGCTCTGCGACAACCTGGACATCGTTCAGAACATGTTCCTCGGCCGGGAGCGGAAGAACGGCATCGTCCTCGACGAGGACACGATGGAGCGGATGGCGGCCGAGACCCTCAAGGGCCTGTCGGTCCGTACCGTCAAGTCGATCCGCCAGCCGGTCTCCAGCCTCTCCGGCGGCCAGCGGCAGACCGTCGCGATCGCCAAGGCCGTGCTGTGGAACAGCAAGGTCGTCATCCTCGACGAGCCGACCGCGGCGCTCGGCGTCGCCCAGACCGCCCAGGTCCTCGAGCTGGTACGGCGGCTCGCCGACCAGGGCCTCGCGGTCGTGCTGATCAGCCACAACATGAACGACGTGTTCGCCGTGTCCGACCGGATCGCGGCGCTCTACCTGGGCCGCATGGCGGCGCAGGTCAAGGCGTCCGACGTCACCCACGCCCAGGTGGTCGAGCTGATCACCGCCGGGCGCAGCGGTGACCTCGGGCTCACCAACGGCAACGGGGGCGCGGAAGGCAAGGAGGCGCCATGAGCACGACAGTGGCCCCGGAGCGCACCACCACGCAGACACCGACCCTGGGCCAGGGGGTGCGCGGCTACCTGGAACGGGTGCGCGGCGGCGAGATGGGCGCGCTGCCCGCCGTGCTCGGCCTCATCGTGCTGTGCACCGTGTTCACCATCCTGCGGCCGGCGTTCCTCACGCCGATCAACATCGCGAACCTGTTCACCCAGGGCGCCCAGATCACCGTGATCGCGATGGGCCTCGTGTTCGTGCTGCTGCTCGGCGAGATCGACCTGTCCGCCGGGTTCGCCAGCGGGGTCTGCGCCGCGGTGCTCGCGGTCACCCTCACCGTGCACGGCCTGCCCTGGTACGTCGCCGTGGCCGCGGCGCTCGCCACCGGCATGGTGATCGGCCTGCTGCTCGGCACGCTCGTCGCCAAGGTGGGCATCCCGTCGTTCGTCGTGACACTGGCGGCGTTCCTCGCCTTCCAGGGCGTGGTGCTGCTGCTCGTCCGCGGCGGCACCAACATCAGCATCCGGGACGAGGTCATCCTCGCCATCGCCAACCGGAACCTGCCGCCCACGGTGGGCTGGACCCTGTTCGCGGTGGGCGTCGCCGGCTTCGCCGCGGTCCAGCTCCTGCGGGCGCGGCGGCGCGTGGCGCACGGCCTGCCCGCCGACCCGATGTCGCTGATCGCGTTCCGGGTGGGCGTGCTCGCGGTGATCGCCGGTGTCGCCGTCTACGTGCTCAACCTCGAGCGCAGCCGCAACGCCCTGATCGTCTCGCTCAAGGGCGTGCCGGTCGTGGTGCCGCTCATCGTGCTGCTGCTGATCCTGTGGACGTTCGTGCTGCGGCGCACCGCCTTCGGCCGGCACATCTACGCGGTCGGCGGCAACGCCGAGGCGGCCCGCCGGGCCGGTATCAACGTCGACCGCATCAAGATCGCGTGCTTCGTGATCTGCTCGACGATGGCGGCGGTCGGCGGCATCGTGGCGGCCTCCCGGGGCGCCTCGGTCGACCCCAACACCGGCGGCAGCAACGTGCTGCTGTACGCGGTGGGCGCGGCCGTGATCGGCGGCACGAGCCTGTTCGGCGGCAAGGGCCGGGTGATCGACGCGGTGCTCGGCGGCGCGGTGATCGCGGTGATCGACAACGGCATGGGCCTGATGGGCTACAGCGCCGGCGTGAAGTTCGTGGTCACCGGTGTGGTGCTGCTGCTCGCCGCGGGCGTGGACGCCATCTCCCGGAAGCGGGCCGCAGCCTCTGGTCTAAGGTGATCCCCGACCGGGAGAACAGGACCAACACACCAGGGGCAGCACCGATGATGCGTGCGGGACCCTCCCAGGAGGAGATCCGGCGCCACAACCTCGGCGTACTCCTGCGCCACGTCCACCTCGGCGGCCCGACCTCGCGGGCCGAGCTCACCAGCCGGATGGGCGTCAACCGCAGCACGATCATGGCGCTCACCGCCGATCTCACCGCGGCGGGGCTGGTGCGCGAGGAGTTGCCGAAGGAGACCGGGCGGGCCGGGCGGCCGTCCCTGGTGGTCCGGCCCGAGTCCGCGCGCGTCTACGTGCTCGCCTTCGACGTCGGTGTGGACCGGGTGGTGGCGGCCCGGGTCGGCCTCGGCGGGGTGATCCTCGACCGGCGGGACGCGCCGCGCGAGCGCGGCCCGTTCGACCTGGAGGCGCTCACCGCACAGCTCGCCGGGTTCGCCCACCAGATGCTGCGCGACACCGCGCGCGACGCGGTGTGCGTGGGCGCGGCCGCGGCGATCGCGGGCGGGGTGCGCGCCGCGGACGGCGTGGTCAAGTACGGCCCCAACCTCGGCGCGTACGACGTGCCGTTCGGCGAGGAGCTCGCCCGCCGCCTCGACATCGGCCTGCCGGTGGCGGTCGGCAACGACGCCAACCTCGGCGCCCTCGCCGAGCACACCCGCGGCGTCGGCGTCGGCTGCAACGACCTGATCTACCTGCACGGCGACGTGGGCATCGGGGGCGGCGTCATCGTCGGCGGCCAGCTGCTGAGCGGCCACGCCGGGTACGGCGGCGAGGTCGGCCACATGGTGGTGAACCCGGGAGGGCGGCTGTGCGGCTGCGGCTCCCGGGGCTGCCTGGAGGCCGAGGTGGGCGAGCGCACCGTGCTCGAGGCGGCCGGCCGTGCCGGGGGCGGCCGGGTCGGCCGGGACGCGATCCGCGACGTGGTGGAGGCCGCGGACCGCGGCGACGTGGTCGCCCAGCGGGCGCTGCAGCGGGTCGGCGACTGGCTCGGCATCGGGGTGGCGAACCTCGTCAACATCTTCAACCCCGAGATGGTGATCTTCGGGGGCATGCTCCGCGACATCTTCCTCGGCTCGGCCGCGCAGGTGCGCAGCCGCATCGCCACCGCCGCCCTCTCCGGGTCGCGGGAGGGCCTGCGGCTGCGTACCTCGGCGCTCGGCGACGACGCCACCCTCACCGGCGCCGCCGAGCTCGCCTTCGCCGGGGTGCTCGCCGACCCGCTGGAGGCACTCGCCCGGGTCAACTCCAACTAACATGAGATCGGGACCCGTACGGCTTCCGTCGTACGCATCGGTATGGCACCGATGTGCACATTCCGATGAAGGTCCCACCGCCGGGCCAATTAGACTCCCCACTGTTTCGACTGTGAGCGGAGGCGATGGCTCGGTGGGCGTGCTGGACACCATCAACGGTCCGCAGGACGTCAAGCGGCTGGACAACGACGGTCTTGCCGCGCTGGCGGCGGAGATCCGCGACCTGCTGGTCTCGTCGGTCGCCCGGGGCGGCGGTCACCTCGGCCCCAACCTCGGCGTGGTCGAGCTGACGATCGCCCTACATCGGGTGTTCGACTCGCCACGTGACCCGATCCTCTGGGACACCGGTCACCAGGCCTACGTGCACAAGATGCTCACCGGCCGGGCCGGCCGGTTCGACACCCTCCGCCAGGAGGGCGGCCTGTCCGGGTACCCGAGCCAGGCCGAGTCCGAGCACGACTTCATCGAGAACTCGCACGCGTCCACCGCGCTGTCGTACGCCGACGGCATGGCGAAGGCGATGATGCTGCGCGGCGAGACCGACCGCACCGTGGTCGCGGTGATCGGCGACGGCGCGCTCACCGGCGGCATGGCCTGGGAGGCGATCAACAACATCGCCATGCGCAAGGACCTGCCGATCGTCATCGTGGTCAACGACAACGGGCGGTCGTACGCGCCGACGATCGGCGGCCTCGCCAAGCACCTGGCCGCGCTGCGCGCCAGCCGGAACTACGAGAACGCGCTCGGGTTCATCAAGGAGAACCTCGGCCGCGTGCCCGTCGTCGGCACCCCGCTCTACGAGACGCTGCACGGGGTGAAGAAGGGCCTGAAGGACATCCTCGCCCCGCAGGTGCTCTTCGAGGACCTCGGGCTGAAGTACCTCGGGCCGATCAACGGGCACGACGTGGCGGCGATGGAGTCGGCGCTGCGCACCGCCCGGGACTTCCGCGGCCCGGTGATCGTGCACGCGATCACCCGCAAGGGCATGGGCTACGCCCCGGCGGAGAACCACGACGAGGACTGCTTCCACTCGCCGGCGCCGTTCGACATCGCCACCGGCGAGGAGCGGCCCCGCGCGCACGGCTGGACCAACGTGTTCAGCGAGGAGATGGTACGGCTCGGCAAGGAGCGCGAGGACCTCGTGGCGATCACCGCCGCGATGCTCCACCCGACGGGCCTCGCCCCGTTCGCCGAGGAGTACCCCGACCGCATCTTCGACGTGGGCATCGCCGAGCAGCACGCGCTCACCTCGGCGGCCGGGCTCGCGCTCGGCGGCCTGCGCCCGGTGGTCGCGGTCTACTCGACCTTCCTCAACCGCGCCTTCGACCAGCTCCTCATGGACGTGGCGCTGCACCGGCTGCCGGTCACCGTGGTGCTCGACCGGGCCGGGGTCACCGGCGACGACGGCCCCAGCCACAACGGCATGTGGGACCTGTCCATCCTGCAGGTGGTCCCGCACCTGTCGATCGCGGTGCCGCGGGACGGCGAGCGGCTGCGCGAGCTGCTCGGCGAGGCGCTCGACGTCGCCGACGGCCCCACCGTGATCCGCTTCCCCAAGGGCGCGCTGCCGGAGGACGTGGACGCGGTCGGCAAGCTCGGCGGCATGGACGTGCTGCGCGCCGGGGACGCCGCCGACGTGCTCATCGTCGCGGTCGGGCCGATGGCCGAGCCGTGCCTGGAGGCCGCGCGGCTGCTGGAGGCCCAGGGCCTGTCCGCCACCGTGGTCGACCCGCGCTGGGTCAAGCCGCTCGACGAGGCGCTCGTGCTCGCCGCGGGCGCGCACCGGCTCGTCGCGGTGGTGGAGGACAACGGCCGCGTGGGCGCCGTCGGCGACGCGGTGGCGCGGCTGCTGCGGGACAACGACGTGGACGTCCCGGTGCGCACCTACGGCATCCCGCAGCGCTTCCTCGAGCACGCCAAGCGGTCGAGCATCCTCACCCGCGCCGGGCTCACCGGGCCGGACCTCGCCCGCAGCATCACCGAGGCGCTCGCCGGCCGCGCCGCGGCGGCGGAGCGGCGCCGCGGGTGACCGCCCCGGGCCGGTAAGCACGGACGGCGTCATGGGCGCGGGAACCTCGGCCGGAGGCACCGGGCAGGGGTACGTCATCGGCCTCGACGTGGGCGGCACCGGCGCCCGCGGGCTGATCGCCGACGCGGGCGGCGCGGTCGTGGCCCGGGCCGAGCGGGACCGCGGCCTGCGTGGCCGGGACACCGGCGGCGGGGCCGCCGACCTCCTCACCGAGCTCGTCGGCGAGCTGCTCGCCGCCGCGCACGTGCCCCGGGTGGCGGCCGTCGCGCTGGGCAGCACCGGGGTGTCCGGCCTCGGCGGCGCGCCGCGCGAGACCCTGCCCGCGCTGCTCGGCCGGGCGGCGGGCGCCCGCGCCGTGCTGTTCGTCTCCGACGCGCTCATCTCGTACGTCGGCGCGCTCGGCCTCACCGGGGGAGCGGTGGTCGCGGCGGGCACGGGCGCGGTCGCCGTCGGCACCGACGCCCGGGGCGCCTGGCGCAAGGTGGACGGCTGGGGGCACCTGCTCGGCGACGAGGGCGGCGGCGCCTGGATCGGCCGGGCCGGGCTCGCGGCCGCGCTGCGCCACCACGACGGCCGCCCCGGCGGCTCGGCGCCCCTGCTGGCCGCCCTGAACCGCCGCTTCGGCACGCCCGCCGACCTGGTGAACGAGCTCTACACCCGGCCCGACCGGGCGTCGCTGCTCGCCCGCTTCGTCCCCGACGTGGCCGCCGCCGCGGCCGAGGGCGACCCGGAGGCCACCGCGATCCTCGACCGCGCGGGCACCCTGCTCGCGGAGACCGCCCTCGCCGCCCTGCCGCCGGACGCGCCCCGCGTGGTCTCGTACGCGGGCAGCCTCATCCGCTCCGTCCCCCGGCTCGGGGAGGCGTTCACCCGCCACCTGGCCGCCTCCGGCGTGGACCTGTCCCCACCCCGCGGCACCGCCGTCGAGGGCGCGCTGCGGCTCGCCCGGGCACTGCTGGACGACGAGCTGCCGCCCGGTCTCCCGGACTCCGGCCTGTTCCTCGGCTCCTGGCAGGCCGACGCCCGGCCGGGCGACTGACCCCATGGTCTGCGCGATCGGGTGTCGCGCCCGCCCGGTCATACCCCCGCGGACATGGCCGACCTGTGGTGACCTCGCCATGCTCGCGTGAGGCCTTCGGGCACGGCCGTCGGCGTGACGCCGCACAGGACTCCCGCCGCCGGGCCGTGTGGACCCCGGCCTGCTCCTTGGGGCACTTGGCGTGCGGGGTCCCGCCCTGTGGCTCTGTGCGGCGCCCACGGTCGCCCCGGAGGTGGCGCATCCGGCCCGTGAGCGCGGCACCGCTTCCCGAGGGCCGCCACGCGGCTCGGCCGCCACGAACCCGCGGCGGGCCAGGCCGTGCCGTACCGCGTAGGAATCCCGGTTCGCGGCGGGCGGCATGAGGGCGGGCGGCCGGGGCAGTGCACACCCGCACCCGGGCCGTACCTCGTGATCGCCGTGGCGGGCGCGTGGCCGTCGCGGGACCGCAACGGATGTCACGTTCGGTGACGGATCGGGTACCCAAAGAAGTGGCAGGTGGAAACGACGGCAGCCGGGGGTGCCCAGATGGACCTTTTCCGTACCAAGTCCATTGAACAGTCCATCAGGGACACGGAGGATCCCCGGCATCGGCTGCGCCGCAGCCTGGGCGCGCTCGACCTCACCATCTTCGGCGTCGGCGTGATCATCGGCACCGGCCTGTTCGTGCTCACCGGCCGGGTGGCGCGGGAGAACGCCGGGCCGGCGGTCGCGCTCGCCTTCATCATCGCGGCCGTGGCGTGCGGGCTCGCCGCGCTCTGCTACGCCGAGTTCGCCTCCACGCTGCCGGTCGCCGGGTCCGCGTACACCTTCGCCTACGCCACGCTCGGCGAGTTCCCGGCCTGGGTGATCGGCTGGGACCTCATGCTCGAGCTCTCCCTCGCCGCGGCCGTGGTCGCGGTCGGCTGGTCGGGGTACGCGGTGAGCCTGCTCCATACGATCGGGATCGACCTGCCACCCGCGATCGCGGGGGAGGGCGGCGTGGTCAACGTGCCCGCGGTGCTCGTCGTGCTGCTGCTCACCGCCGTGCTCGTGGCGGGCATCCGCATCTCCGCCCGGGTCAACCTGATCATGGTGATCATCAAGCTGGCGGTGATCCTGCTCGTGCTCGTGGCGGGCGTGGCCTTCATCGACCCGGCGAACTACCGCCCGTTCATCCCGCCGCCGGTGCACACCCCGCAGGTGGAGGGCGTCTCGGTCCCGCTGATCCAGGTGCTGTTCGGGGTCACCCCGGTCGCCTTCGGGGTGTTCGGCGTCTTCTCCGCCGCGGCGATCGTGTTCTTCGCCTACATCGGCTTCGACGTGGTCGCCACCGCCGCCGAGGAGACCCGCAACCCGGCCCGGGACCTGCCGATCGGCATCATCGGCTCGCTCGGGCTGTGCACGCTGCTGTACGTCCTGGTCTCCCTCGTGCTCGTCGGCATGCAGCCGTACCACGAGCTCAGCGAGGCCGCCCCGCTCGCCGACGCGTTCCGCGCGGTCGGCATGCCGTGGATCGCCTCGTTGATCAGCATCGGCGTGATCGCCGGGCTCACCACGGTGATCCTCATCCTCATGCTCGGGCAGAGCCGGGTGTTCTTCGCGATGAGCCGGGACAACCTGCTGCCGCCCGCCCTCGCCGAGGTGCATCCCCGGTTCCGCACGCCGTACCGGGTGACGCTCGTGATCGGCCTGACCACCGCGGTGCTCGCCGGGCTGATCCCGCTCGGCGCCCTCGCCGAGCTGGTGAACATCGGCACGCTCTTCGCGTTCGTGGTGGTCTCGGCCGGGGTGATCATCCTGCGGCGCACCCGTCCCGACCTGCGGCGGACCTTCCGGGTGCCGTGGGTGCCGGTGCTGCCGCTGCTCTCGGTGCTCTCCTGCGTCTACCTCATGCTCAACCTGCCGGTCGACACCTGGCTGCGGTTCGCCGTGTGGATGGCGATCGGCGTGGTGCTCTACTGGCTGTACGGCTCGCGCCGCAGCCGGGTGGCCCGATCGGAGAACGGGCCCGCCGCCGAGCCCGCCGGGTCCGCGCCCGAGCCGCCGGTCAGGCCGTGAGCCGCAGCAGGCCCGCCGGCCCGAAGATCCCGGGTACGGCGAGCGCGGCCCCGGCGGCGACGAGCAGCAGCCCGCTGCCGCCGAGCAGCAGCCGGTAGGCGCGAGGGCCCAGCCGGTGCCGTCCCACGCCGATGAGGCAGGCGAGGGCCGCCTTGGAGCCCACCAGGACGAGGTAGAAGGCGCACACGAACGCGACCGCGAGCGCCGGGGCGCGGCCCCAGGCGGCGGTGAACGCGGGCGCCCCGACCGCGATCCAGAACAGCCAGGCGTGCGGGTTGAGCAGGTTCACCGCGACGCCGTGCAACACCTCCCGCGCCCCGCCCGGCGGCCGCCCGCCCGCGGCCGGGGTATCGGCGCGGCGGGCGTCCCGGATCGTGGTGATCCCCAGGAAAATCACGTACAGGCCGCCCACCACCGAGAGCGCGGCGACGAGCGTCTCCGGCAACGCCCCGATCACGGTCGTGGTGAGCAGCACCACCGGCAGGTCGGACAGGAACGGCACGCAGGCGATGCGCAGCCCGGCGAGAAAGCCGCCGCGCAGGCTGGCGCTGATGACCAGGCTGAGCAGCGGCCCGGGGCTCAGCCCGGCGCCGAGGCCGAGACTGACGCCGAGCAGCAGCTCCCGCATGCCTGACCCCCGTCGTCCGCTACGTCCTGGTCGTCACCAGGAGCCTAGGGGATCGGGAGCGCCGGCCGGGCGTGGGGTGGGGCGGCCCGGTCCCGGCCACGGCCGGATGGTGTCGCCGCCCCGCCGTACCTACCGCGCGAACTCGAACAGGACCCCGGTCGTCGCGAGCATCTCGCACCGGTTGCTGTAGGTGCGCGTGACCGCGAACTGCTTCGTTCTGCGCCAGACGCCGCGCGCCGACGCCAGCCGCGGCGCGTACTCCCGCGTGCAGGCGGTCCCCGGCGACCGGCGAAGCAGGCCGATCTCGCCGTCGACCGAGCGCAGCAGGTCGCAGGCCTCCCGGGGGCTGGGGTGGGTGCCGCCGTCCGGGTCGCAGGTGAGCGTCACCGACTGCGGGTTCGAGCCGTCCGGCCTCGTCACGGTGAGGGTCATCTCGCTCTTGGGGGTCGAGTCCGCCGTGGCGCCGGGGGCCGCGGCGAGCAGGAGCGCGGCGCCCAGCGCCACCATGGTGATCGCCTTCATCGTGTGCCTCCTGATCGGTTGTGCGGGCCGGCACATCGTGCGCCGGGAACCCGCGCCGATGGGGCACGGCACGCCGTCGCCTGGCACGCCGATGGCGGAGCCGGGAGAGTCGATCGGCCTCGCCCGGCCGTGCACGACCGGAATCAGGGCACGCCAAAACGAAACCTTTACCCGTCCTCGCCCGTCCGGGGCGGGGGCGGTGACCCGCGGCGGTACGGCTCGCGCGTCCGGCCGCGGCCGGACGTCACGCCTTGGCGCGCAGGCGGGTGAGGGCCGCCGACAGCGGCTCGGTGGTGAGCGCGATCTGCCACTCCCGGGCGCCGAGCCGGCGCAGCCGGGCCGCGATGCCGTCGGGGGAGATGTCCTCGGGGGGATCCCAGGTGAGGCGGCGCACCGTGTCGGGCTGGAGCAGGTTCTCGGTCGGCAGCCGGTGCTTCTCGGCGAGCTCGGTGAGCGTGGCGCGGGCGGCGGCGAGCCGGGCCGCGGCGGCGGGGTCGCGGTCGGCCCACCGGTTCGCGGGCGGCGGCCCGTCCCCGGGCGCGCTCGGCTGGGGGAGCTGCGACTCGGTCATCATCCGGGCCCGGGTGATCGCGCCGAGCCACTCGCGCAGGTGGCGGCGCGCGGCCCGCCCGGTGAACGCGCTGATCTCGGTGAGCGCCTTGGTGGTGCGGGGCATCTCCAGCGCCGCGGTGATGATCGCCGCGTCCGGCAGCACCCGGCCGGGGGCGAGGTCGGCCTCCCGGGCGATGCGGTCGCGCAGCAGCCACAGCTCGCGCACCACGGCGAGCCCGCGCAGCGTGCGCACCCGGTGGATGCCGGAGGTGCGGCGCCACGGGTCGGAGCGCGGCTGCGGCGGGGGAGCGGCGAGGATCGCGGCGAACTCCTCGCGCGCCCACTCCAGCTTGCCCGCCTCGGCGAGCTCGTCGTGCAGCGCGTCGCGCAGCTCGACGAGCAGCTCCACGTCGAGCGCGGCGTACCGCAGCCACTCGATCGGCAGCGGCCGGGTGGACCAGTCGGCCGCCGAGTGCCCCTTCTCCAGCCGGTAGCCCAGCACGGTCTCCACCATCGTGCCGAGGCCGACCCGCTCGTAGCCGAGCAGCCGGCCGGCGAGCTCGGTGTCGAACAGCACGCGCGGCCGGAAGTCGAGCTCGGAGAGGCACGGCAGGTCCTGGGTGGCGGCGTGCAGCACGATCTCCGCGTCGCCGAGCGCCTCGGCCAGCTCCCCCAACCCGCTGGGCAGGCCGGTGGGGTCGATCAGCACCGTCCCGGAACCCGCCCGGCGGAGCTGGACCAGGTAGGCGCGGCCGCTGTAGCGGTAGCCGGAGGCGCGTTCGGCGTCCACGGCGACCGGTCCGGTGCCCGCCGCCAGCGCCTCGATCGCCGCGGCGAGGCCCTCGGCGTCGTTCACCACCGGCGGAATGCCGTCGCGCGGCTCCAGCAGCGGGACGACGTCGCTGTCGCTCTCTTCGATCACGATCTATGGGACTCCCGATCTTCCCTACGCGGAGGCCTTGGGGGAAGTGCCGCCACTTCGGATGGTAGTGGGGGAATCCCGGCCGCAAGACACAACATGTCGCACCACGCGGCAACATGCGCGGACAGATCCTCCTGCTGAGGGGACCAGGACGCCCGCAGTTCCAGTTCCGTCGTGACCGGTTCGCCGTCCTTGTCGCCGAACCCCTCCGACACCGCCCGGGTCACCGTGCCCCCGGCCGCGAGGTACCGCGCCCCGTGCGCGTCGAGGGACTCGGTGAGCCAGCTCCAGGCCACCGGGCCGAGCAGCGGGTCGTTGGTGATCTCCGGCTCCATCTCCGCCCGGGCGTACGCGACCAGGCGGAACCGGCCACCCCAGCCGTGCCGGCCGTCGGGGTCGAACAGCAGGATCAGCCGCCCCACCGCCAGTTCCTCGTCGCCCCGGCCGCGGGGGTCGCGACGGTATACCGTGGCGCCGATCGCGGCGGAGTACGGGGCGAGCCGCTGCGGGGCCGGGATGTCCTCCAGCTCGATCTCGGGCCGGGGCCGGGCGGCGAGCAGGCTCTCCCGCGCCCGCCGGAACGCGGCGGGCAGCGGCGCGTCACCGAGGGCCATAACTGCAGGGTAGGCCGGACGTCGCAGGGCACGAAGCAGCGGGGTGCTCACGACGGTCACCGCAGGTGATCAATCCGTCCACCGTGGCGAGAGGAGCGGCACCGGGTGCCGCGCTCGGGGGAACTCCACATCGCGGTCATGTCACGGACCTTTCGTTGAGTCCCGGCTATGGGTCGGTCCTGACGTTGACATGTCACGCCGACATTTCCGCGCATCGCGCTCGGCGTGTCCCGAAAGTGGTATCAGAATCGTTGCCCCAAGGTGAGATGTCGGAGACTTGAACGGCCATCGTCCTCCACTTGACGCTCCGGTGACCGACAGGGCGTGGCGGATGCCGACCCGACGCTCCGGCATGGCACCCTGGACAGGTGCATTCCCAGCCTGCCGACTCCGTCTTCATCCGGGCCTGCCGACGCCAGGCGGTGCCGTACACGCCGGTCTGGTACATGCGCCAGGCCGGGCGCTCGCTGCCCGAGTACCGCAAGGTGCGCGAGGGCGTGCCCATGCTCACCGCCTGCGCCACGCCGGAGCTCGTCGTGGAGATCACGATGCAGCCGGTCCGGCGGTACGGCGTGGACGCCGCGATCTTCTTCAGCGACATCGTGGTGCCGCTGAAGGCGATCGGCGTCGACCTCGACATCAGGCCGGGCGTCGGGCCCGTGGTCGAGGCGCCCATCCGGGACCGCGAGGGCCTGGCCGCGCTGCGCCCGCTGGAGCCGGACGACGTGCCGTACGTCACCGAGTCGGTGCGCGCGCTCGTCGGCGAGCTGGGCGGGACGCCGCTGATCGGGTTCGCCGGCGCGCCGTTCACCCTCGCCTCCTACCTGATCGAGGGCGGCCCGTCGAAGAACCACGACAACACCAAGGCGATGATGTACGGCGAGCCGGAGCTGTGGCACGCCCTGATGGAGCGGCTGAGCGAGATCACGCTGGCCTTCCTGCGCCTGCAGGTGGCGGCCGGGGCGTCGGCGGTGCAGCTGTTCGACTCCTGGGTGGGCGCGGTCGCCCCGGAGGACTACCGCGAGTTCGTGCTGCCGCACACCTCCCGGATCTTCGCCGGGCTCGCCGACCTCGGCGTGCCCCGCATCCACTTCGGCGTGGGCACCGGGGAGCTGCTCGGCCTGCTCGGCGAGGCCGGGGCCGACGTGGTCGGGGTGGACTGGCGGGTGCCGCTCGACGAGGCGGCGCTGCGCGTGGGCGCGGGCAAGGCGCTGCAGGGCAACCTCGACCCGGCGGTGCTGCTCGCCCCGTGGGAGGTCGTGGAGCGGCGCGCCCGCGACGTGCTCACCCGGGGGCGCGTCGCCGAGGGCCACGTGTTCAACCTGGGCCACGGGGTGCTCCCGGCGACCGACCCCGACCAGCTCGCCCGGCTCACCGACCTGGTGCACGAGGCGTCCGCCCGCTGACGCCGCGCCGCGGCGCGTGCCGGCGTGCCGTCCTCCGGTTCGCCGTGCCCGGCCGGCGCCCCGCGCCTCGCGTGGGCGGCGCGCCGGCCGGTGCGGCGCGATGGGGACGCGATGGGGGAGCGGTCAGCGCGGCCGCCCGGGGGTCGCGTCCGGGTCCTGCGGCGGGGCCTCGGGCTCCTCCGGGCCGGAGAGCGGCACCGGTGACGACGCCTCGGGCGGCGCGTCTCCCGGCGGTTCCGGTGGGGCGCCCCACGACGGGCCGCGCGGCCGCCGTGGCCGCGGTCGTGGCCGCGGGGAGACGAGGCGGGTACGGCTCAGCAGGCGCGCCAGCGGCCAGACCAGGAGCACGAGCAGGCCGATGGCGAGCAGCCACGGCAGCAGCACCCCGAGCACGGTGAGCCCGACCTTGGTGGCGGCGACGAGCGCCCGCCAGCCGGTGACCAGCCCGCCGAGGAAGCCCTCCGGCTCGTCCTCGTCCTCCGGCACCTCGACCGCGGGGCCGATGAGGTGGAGGGTGATCGTCGCCATGCCGGTCAGGGACGCGAGCGCCTTCTGCCGGGCCTGGAGCGACTCCAGCTCGGCCGTGCGCGCGGAGATCTCCCGTTCGATCTCCAGGATCTCGCCGATCTTCTCGGCGCGGCGCAGCAGGGCGCGGAACTGGTCGATCGCCGCCTCGGCCGACTTGATCCGGCTCTTGACGTCGGCGACCTCCTCGGTGACGTCCTCGGTGCGCTGGGTGAGGCTCTCCCGCGTGCCCAGCTCGGTGCCGAACCGTTTGAGCACCGTCGCGTAGCGGTCCGGCGGCACCTTGAACGTGATCCTCGTGCTGCTGCCGGCGGCGGTGGAGGAGTCGCTCTGCTCCTCGGACACGTATCCGCCGGCCTCGGTGGCGATCCGCGTCGCCTTCTCCGCCGCGGCGGCCACGTCCTTGGCGCGCACCGTCATCTCGGCGCTGCGGACGAGCGCCCGCTCCGGCGCGACCGTGGCCTTGGTCAGCGGCCGCTCTCCGGCCTCGTCGGCCTCGCCGCCACCGCCGCGCCCGGCCCCGGCGAGGTCGCGGCCCTCGCCGCCACTCTCCGGGCGGGCCTGGGTGGCGGCCTCGCCGTCCTGTGCCACCGACGCGGGCGGCGGCTCGGCGGCCTCGTAGCCGCCGCCGGAGCATCCGGCGAGCGCCAGCGCCGCGGCCGTCGCGATCAGCGCGGGCCATGTGGGCCCGACCGTCCGGGAACGACCCTGGAGCCCGTGGTTCCTCATGCCCCCTTAACGACACGCCGGGCCCGCCGGTTTGGCCACGTTGATCACGACCCGGTCACGTTATCGGACAAACGCCGTTATCCGCCGGGCCGGGTGCGGCACATCGGGACGCCGCCGGGACGACGCGCGGCGCCGCGGCGAGGGCGGCGGGCCGTACCGGTGCGACGGCACGGTAACGTCTGTGGTATGGCAGGAAGATCGAGTCGCGAGAGCGAGTCCCGGAACGCCCCGGAGCGGGACGGGCGACGACACGTCGCGATCGTCGGCGGGGGCATCGCGGGCCTCGCCGCGGCGTGGTACCTCGGGCGGGACGGCGGCGACCGCGTCAGGGTCACCGTGCTCGAGGGCGGTGACCGGGTGGGCGGCAAGCTGCGCGTCTCCGAGGTGGCCGGGGTGCCGGTGGACGAGGGCGCCGAGGCGATGCTCGCCGCCCGGCCCGAGGGCAGGGAGCTGGCGCGGCTCGCCGGGCTCGGCGACGAGCTGGTGGACCCGGGCCCGACCTCCTCGCTCATCTACTCCCGGGGCGCGCTGCGCGAGCTGCCCAAGGGCCACGTGATGGGCGTGCCGTCCGACCTCGCGGCGCTCGGCCGTTCCGGCATCCTGTCGCCGCTCGGCTTCCTGCGCGTCCCGCTCGACCAGGTGCTGCCGCCCACCCTGGTGCGCACCGACGTCTCGGTCGCCGCGTACGTGCGCGCCCGGATGGGCGACGAGGTGGTGGAGCGGCTCGTCGAGCCGCTGCTCGGCGGCGTCTACGCCGGTCGGGCGGAGTACCTGTCGCTCGACGCCACGATGCCGCGCATCGCCACCGCGGCACGCACCGAGCGGTCGCTGCTCGCCGCGGCGCGGCAGATCGCCCAGGAGGGCGCAAGCCGTCCCCGCGGGCCGGTGTTCACCACGCTCGCCCGGGGCCTCGGCACCCTGCCGGAGGCGCTCGCCGCCGGGTCCGGGGCCGAGGTGCGCACCGGCACGCTCGTGCGCGAGCTGCGCCGTACCGACAATGGCTGGCGGCTGGTCGCCGGCCCGGCGAACGCGCCGGAGGAGATCGAGGCGGACGCCGTGATCCTCGCCCTGCCCGCGGTCCCGGCGTCCCGGCTGCTCCAGGACGAGGTGCCGAAGGCCGCGGCCGAGCTGGCCCGGATCGAGTACGCGAGCATGGCGATCGTCACCCTCGCCTACCCGCGCTCGGCGTTTCCCGCGCTCCCCGAGGGCAGTGGCTACCTCGTGCCGCCGGTGGAGGGCCGCGCGGTCAAGGCGGTGACGTTCAGCTCGGTCAAGTGGCCGCACCTGGCGAAGGCCGCCCCCGACCTGGTGATCGTGCGGTGCTCGATCGGCCGGCTCGGCGAGGAGCAGGTGTTGCAGCGCGACGACGCCGAGCTCGTCTCGCTGGCCATGGCGGAGCTGACCGACGTGCTGGGGGTACGCGGGCTGCCGCGGGACAGCCGGGTCACCCGGTGGGGCGGCTCGCTGCCGCAGTACAACGTCGGCCACCTCGACCGGGTGGCGCGCATCCGGGCCGCGGTCGCCATGCAGCCGGGCCTCGCGGTGTGCGGGGCCGCGTACGACGGGGTCGGCGTTCCCGCCTGCATCGCGACCGCCCGTACCGCGGTGGGCCGGATTCTGGACCACCTCGATCCGCGGGGAGAATGGCGTCATGACCGAGGAAAGGCAACAGCCAAAAGCGCGTGATCTCAACGAAGTGATCCGGTACACCATGTGGTCGGTGTTCCGGCTGTCCGAGCGGCTGCCCGACGAGCGGGACGAGATCGTCCGCGAGGTCGAGGACCTGCTCGCCCAGGTCGGGCAGAAGGACGTGGTGACCCGCGGCTCCTACGACGTCGCCGGGTTCCGCGCCGACGCCGACTACATGTTCTGGTGGCACGCCCCGTCCGCGGAGGACCTGCAGGAGGTCTACGGCCGGTTCCGGCGCACCCGCCTGGGACGGGCGAGCGAGCCGGTCTGGTCGGTCATCGGGCTGCACCGCCCGGCCGAGTTCAACCGCTCGCACATCCCGGCGTTCCTCGCCGGTGAGGAGCCGCGCGGCTACCTGTGCGTGTACCCGTTCGTGCGTTCGTACGAGTGGTACCTGCTCGACGAGCGGGAGCGGCGCGAGCTGCTCGCCGAGCACGGCGCCATGGCGCGGGGCTTCGCGGACGTGCGGGCGAACACGGTGTCCGGGTTCGCGCTCAACGACTACGAGTGGCTGCTCGCGTTCGAGGCGAACGAGCTGCACCGCATCGTCGACCTCATGCGCCACCTGCGGGGCGCGCGGGCGCGCCGGCACGTCCGGGTGGAGATCCCGTTCTACACCGGCACCCGTAAGCCGCTCTCGGAGCTCGTCGCCGCCCTCCCGTAGCAGAGGGAAATTGCCTGTTTTGCCGTAATCCTTCCACAACCTTGGCATACTGCCTTTCAGGATTACGGTGAGATAGGCGGGTAAGTGGCACGGTCCAAGGGACGTAGGCGGAAACCACGGCGATCACGGCCTCTGGTGAGGATCACGGCGTTCGCGGCCGTGCCGGTGATCCTCGCCGGCGGGGCCGTCGCCACGGCCCGGTTGTGGAGTCCGGGCGGCACGACGGGTGGCACGACGGATCACACCGGGCTGTCCGCGTACGTCGCCGCCGACCCCGACCCGACGGCGCAGGCGACCGCGCGGCCTGCGCCGCCGAAGGCCGCGGCGGAGAGCACCGCGGAGAAGCCGCTTCCGGCGCCCGAGGCCACCACGGCCGCGGCGTCGCGTCCGCACGGCGCCGCCACGCCCCGCGCCGACCGGCCGGAGAAGACGCCCACGGCAAAGGACGACAAGCCGGAGAAGGCGAAGGGCGGGAAGAAGGCCGGGGCGTCCCCGAAGCCCGGCGAGGAGCCCGCCGACCGCTCGCCGGACGCCTGGGCCCGGGGGGATGTGCTCGGCGCGAGCGATCTCGCCGACGGCGAGCCGCTGACCAGCCTGTACGGCCTGGGCGATCCCGGCGGGGGCGCCCCCGCGGACGGCTCCGGCACGGCGCGGCCGGACGACACCGGACCGGTCACGTTCAGCCTGGTCGACCCCTCCGGGGCGGCCGGCGACGCGCCGGGCCGTACCGAGCCGGACGGGACGGCGGCCACGCCCCGCGCGGGCCGCTCGAAGTACACCGACGTCGCGGCGATGGAGTACTTCCAGGCGCGCTGGGGCGCGAAGGACGCCGCGATGAAGAAGGTCACCGACATCCGCAGCGTCGGCGGCTACCTGCGCATCTACACCACGCTCAAGGACAACGCGATCAACCACAAGCACGCGGTCACGCTCTGCGAGCGCGGCCGCGACTACCTCGCCAAGGAGCGGGGCGTGCGCCACCCGGTGGTGTTCGTGCACGCCCGCACCGGCCTCAACGGCAACCCCGTGCTCGCCAACGACCTCGGCCAGGGCGACAAGGACTGCCGCCTCACGACTCCTCGGCCGGGACGAGGCGCAAAGCGATCGAGTTGATGCAGTAGCGGTCGTCGGTCGGCGTCGGGAAGCCCTCGCCGTGGAAGACGTGCCCGAGGTGGGAGTCACAGCGGGCGCAGCGCACCTCGGTGCGGATCATGCCGTGCGAGCGGTCCTCCAGCAGCGTCACCGCGTCGGACGAGGTCGGCGCGTAGAACGACGGCCAGCCGCAGTGCGACTCGAACTTGGTCTCCGACCGGAACAGCTCCGCGCCGCAGGCCCGGCACGTGTAGACGCCCACGGTCTTGGTGTCGACGTACTCCCCCGAGAAGGGCGGCTCGGTGCCCGCCTCGCGCAGCACGTGGTACTCCTCGGGCGAGAGCAGCTGCCGCCACTCCCGTTCGTCCTTTACCACCTTGTCCATGACCACCAGCCTACCTACGCCGCCAATTGACCTTCCGGACATGTCTTTCGCCTCACGGGCTGTTTGCGCAGGCGAGGCATCCTTTCGGCCGCGTTCCGGCGTCTATCGGGATGTGGGGGGTTGATCACCCTTCCGTCGAGGGCGAGATCGCCCGCCGGGCCGCCCTGGGAGCGGCGAACACCCATATCCCGTGCTGGGAGCCGCCGGGCGGTGGGGAGTTCACCGCGGCCGGGTAGGGCGCCAGTGCCCGGCGCGCCGAGAAGTACGGCGGGCGGTCACAGGTCCGTCCCGCGCGGGCGCCAGGCCCCGCCGCCGGCAGCCCCGGGACGGACCCGCCCGGCCCTCCGGGCACGCGCCGGCCGGTCCGGGAGGAATGTCGCCGCCGGGGGGTAGCGTCACGTCATGGCCTCGCCGTACATCGAGATCGACGCCGGCGGGCGGACGATCAAGGTCACCAACCCGGACAAGGTCTACTTCCCGGGGATCGGTGCGACAAAGCGCGAGCTGGTGGAGTACTACCTCGCGGTCGGCGAGGGCGCGCTGCGCGCGCTCGACCACCGCCCCACCTACCTCAAGCGGCACCCCGACGGGGTGCAGACCGAGCAGATCTACCAGAAACGCGCCCCGGCCCGCCGCCCGGACTGGCTCGAGACGGTGACGGTGACCTTCCCCAGCGGCCGCACCGCGGAGGCGATCTGCGTCACCGAGGTCGCCGCGCTCGCCTACTGCGCGAACCTCGGCACGATCGACTTCCACCCCTGGCCGACCCGCTGCTCCGACGTCGAGCACCCCGACGAGCTGCGCGTCGACATCGACCCCCAGCCCGGCACCGGCTTCGCCGAGGCCCGTCAGGTCGCCCTCGCGGTCCGCGACATCCTCGCCGAGCTCGGCATGACCGGCTTCCCCAAGACCTCCGGCGGCCGCGGCATCCACGTCGCGGTCCGCATCGAGCCCCGCTGGTCGTTCGTCGAGGTACGGCACGCCGCGATCGCCCTCGCCCGCGAGGTCGAGCGCCGCCTGCCCGCGCTCGCCACCACCTCCTGGTGGAAGGAGGAGCGCGGCGAGCGCGTCTTCATCGACTACAACCAGAACGCCCGCGACCGCACCATCGCCTCCGCCTACTCGGTCCGCGCCCGGCCGCACGCTCCCGTCTCCACCCCGGTCACCTGGGAGGAACTGCCCGACGTCGACCCGCGCGATTTCGACATCCGCACCGTGCCACGCCGTTTCGCCGAAATCGGCGACGTGCACCGCGCCATCGACGACCGGGCGTACTCCATCGAGCCGTTGCTCGAGTGGTACGCCGCCGACGACCGCGGTGACGAACCGTATCCACCCAACTATCCGAAAATGCCGGGCGAGCCGAAACGCGTGCAACCGAGCAAGGCACGGCCGAGCGGTGACGGAGCCGATCGAACCTAGCTCGGCGTGATGTTTTCACAGCCGGTCGCGATGCCGGTCCGGTACGCACCCCGCCGGGACGTGAAATGACGCCCGTACAACCGCACTCCCCGGCACGGCAGGGGACACGGCATCGGATACGGAAAGGTCGCGGGCGCGGCACCGCTGACGCAGCGCATCGGTCCCGCGGCCGAGAGATGACGCACCGTGTCCTGCGCGGTTCGGTACGTCGCGCCCTGCGCAGGCCGTCGCGTCCCGTAATTCGACGGCGCCGGACGGGCCTGGCGAGATCGTTCCCCGGAAAGTGAGACCGCACATTTCAGGCGGATCCCGGCCCGGCGCGGCGCGTCGCCGTACGGCACGGCCACGCGCGATTCCCGAAACCCCGGACGCGGGTTGATCCGCGCGGTGGGGCATGCGGTTTACTGCCTGTCGACGGCAGATATCAGGCACGACGAGAGGACGCCGATGACCGGCAAAGTGATTTCCGTGGACGCGCGCACCGGAAAGGAACGGCGGGAAATCGGGCCCGAGACGTCCGTCGAGGAGATCGCCACGATTTGCGCCCGGGCCGCGGAGGCGTTCCCGGTGCTGCGCGACCTCGGCCGGGAGGAGCGGGCGCGGCTGCTCGAGGCGATCGCGGGTGAGCTGGAGGCCGCGGGGAAGGAGCTGGTCGCCGCCGCCGACGCCGAGACCGCGCTGGGTGAGGGCCGGCTCACCGGCGAGCTGGCGCGGACGTGCCACCAGTTCCGGTTCTTCGCCCAGGTGATCCGGGACGGCGGGTACCTCGACGTGGCGATCGACCACGCCGACGCCACCGCGACGCCGCCCCGGCCCGAGCTGCGGCGCATGATGGTGCCGATCGGCCCGGTCGCGGTGTTCGGCGCGGCGAACTTCCCGCTGGCGTTCAGCGTGCCCGGCGGGGACACCGCCTCCGCGCTCGCCGCGGGCTGCCCGGTCGTGGTGAAGGCCCACCCGGCGCACCCGGAGACCTGCGAGATCGCGGCGGCCGTGCTGCGCCGGGTGCTGCCGGACGGCGCCTTCGCCCTCGTGCACGGCATGGCCGCGGGCGCCGCGCTCGTCCAGGACCCGCACATCCGCGCGGTCGGCTTCACCGGGTCGGAGCGCGGCGGGCGCGCCCTGTTCGACCTCGCCGTCTCCCGCCCCGACCCGATCCCGTTCTACGGCGAGCTGGGCAGCGTGAACCCGCTCGTGGTCACCCCCGGCGCGGCCCGGCGGCGCGCCGAGGAGATCGGCACCGGTACCGCGGACAGCCTCACCCTCGGCATGGGCCAGTTCTGCACCAAGCCCGGCCTGATCTTCGTGCCGCGCGGCGAGCACGGCGAGGCCGTGGTGGCCGCCCTGGTGCGCCGGGCCCGCGAGGCCACCCCGGGCGTGCTGCTCACCGAGGGCATCCGCGAGGCCTACGTGGCGGGCGCGCACCGCGCCCGGCAGGAGGCGACCACGCTGCTCGCGTCCCAGGCCCAGGCCCCGGCGTGCGGCCCCACCCTGGTGCGGGTGGACGCCCAGGCGGTGATCGACGGCAAGGCGCCGCTGGAGGAGGTGTTCGGCCCGTTCGGGGTGGTCGTCGACTACGACGGCGAGGAGGACCTGTTCGCCGCGCTGACCGCGCTGCGCCCGGCCCTGGTCGCCGCGGTGCACGCCGAGGAGTCCGAGACCGACCTCGCCTCCCGGCTGCTCGACCTGCTCACCGAGCGGGTCGGCCGCATCGTGTGGAACGGCTACCCCACCGGCGTCGCGGTCGCCTGGGCGATGACGCACGGCGGGCCGTACCCGGCCACCACCGCGCCCGGCCACACCTCGGTCGGCGCGAACGCGATCCGCCGATGGCTGCGCCCGGTCACCTACCAGTCGGTGCCGCTGTCCCTGCTGCCGATCTCGCTGCGCGACACCTCCCCGATGCCCCGCCGCCTCGGCGGACGGCCCATCCTCTGACCCCGGAGGGCGGCCCGGTACGGCTCAGCCGCGCAGCAGCTCGTCGAGGTCGTAGCCGATCGGCCGGTCGAGCTGGGCGTAGCCGCAGGACTCGGGGGTGCGGTCGGGGCGCCACCGGCGGAAGTGGGCGGTGTGCCGGAACCGGTCGCCCTCCATGTGGTCGTAGGCGACCTCGGCGACGAGCTCGGGCCGCAGCGGGATGAAGGAGAGGTCCTTCTTCGCGTTCCACCGGGACACCGCGCCGGGCAGCCGGGGGCCGCCGGGGGAGGGGTTGGCGGCCTGCTCCGCCCAGGCGGCCCACGGGTGCCCGCTCGGGTCGGCCATCCGGTACGGCGCGAGCTCGTCGACGAGCTCGGCGCGCCGCCGCATCGGGAACGAGGCGGCCACGCCGACGTGGTGCAGCCGCCCCGCCTCGTCGTACAGGCCGAGCAGCAACGAGCCCACCACCGGACCGGACTTGTGCTCGCGGTAGCCCGCGACGACACAGTCGGCGGTGCGCTCGTGCTTGACCTTGAACATCACCCGGCGGTCGGGCTCGTAGCCGAGGTCCCGGCGCTTGACCACCACACCGTCGAGGCCCGCGCCCTCGAAGCGCTCGAACCACCGGGCCGCGCGCTCCTCGTCGTCGGTGAGCGGGGTGAGCCGTACCCGGTCGTCGGCCCCGGCGAGCGCCTCGGCGAGCCGGGCACGCCGCTCGGCGAAGGGGCGGCCCATGAGGTTCTCGTCGCCGATCGCGAGCAGGTCGAAGGCGACGAAGGTGACCGGGGTGCGCTCGGCGAGCAGCCGGATGCGGGAGGCGGCCGGGTGGATGCGCTGCTGCAGCGCGTCGAAGTCGAGGGCCTTGCCCTGGCGCAGCACGATCTCGCCGTCGACCACGCACCGCTCCGGCAGCTCGGCGCGGACCGCCGCGACCAGCTCCGGGAAGTAGCGGGTGAACGGCCGCTCGTTGCGGCTGCCGAGGTACACCGCCTCCCCGGCGCGGAACACGATGCACCGGAAGCCGTCCCACTTCGGCTCGTACAGCAGCGAGCCGTCCTGGGCGGGCAGCGTGCGCACCGCCTTGGCGAGCATCGGCGCCACCGGCGGCGCGACCGGGAGGGCGCCCGCCAGCTCGGCGACGACCGGATCGGCGGCGGGATCGGGGCCGGTATCGGCGGGGTCCGGGCCGGATGGCTGGTCGTGGCTCATGCGTCCTCCCTGGTGTACCTGCAGAACAGAAACCCGTTGTCGGTCAGGACGTGAGCCAGGCGGAGCCCGGTGGGGGAAGACGTCCCGTCGAGTATGCGGGCCGCGCCGCCGCCGACCAGCATCGGGCTGATCGTGAGGCACAGCTCGTCGACGAGCCCCGCGGCCACGAGCTGGGCGTTCAGCCGCGGGCCTCCTTCGCACAGGATATGGCGGTGGCCGAGGTCGCGCAGCGCGGCCACGGCGCGGCGCACGTCCACCCGGTCCGCCCCGGCGACGATCACCTCGGCCCGCTCGGCCGCGGCCCGCCGCCGCTCCTCCGGCGCCGCCTCGGTGGTGATCACGATGGTCCGGGCGTACGGCGGGGCGTCGGTGAACAGCTCCGCGTCGAGGTCGAGGTCGAGCCGCCGGGTGACCACGGCGATCGGCGGGGCCGGTGGGCGGCCCGCGCGCAGCGGCTCCCACGCGGGCCGGGGCCTGGCCGGGCGGTAGCCCTCGCCGCGCACCGTGGCCGCCCCGGCGAGGATCACGTCGGCCAGGCCGCGCAGTATCCCGAAGATCCGGCGGTCGCCCGCGCCGGACAGCCCGCCGGACAGGCCGTCGAGCCAGGCCGCGCCGTCCACGCTCGCCACCATGTTGACGCGCAGCCACTCCCGGTCCGGGCAGGCGTAGGCCGCGGCGAGGTCCTCGTCGTCCAGGGGTGTCGCGCTGGGTTCGGGAAGGATCTGACGCATCCCTCCACGATTCCACAGCGCCGCCGCGGCGCAGGTCACGGCCCCGGCGCGCCCCGGAAACGGGTCAGCCGGCGGCGGGCGCGGGCTGCTCGTCGGCGAGGCGGAGGATCTGCAGCGAGCGGGCCGTGACCGGCACCTGCGCGCCCGCGAGCCAGGTCTCGCCGCGGTGCCGGGCGTCGCGCGGCCCCTCGTCGGCGGTGTCGAGCACGGTCTCCCACTTCCCGCCGAAGTCGGCCTGCGGCAGCGTGAACGGCAGGTCCTCGTAGTGCGCGTTGATGAGCAGCAGGAACGAGTCGTCGGTGATGCGCTCGCCGCGCGGCCCCGGCTCGGTGATCGCCTGGCCGTTGAGGTAGACCATGAGCGACTTGGCGTACCCGATCCGCCAGTCCTCCTCGCCCATCTCCCGCCCCGACGGGGTGAGCCACACGATGTCGCCCTTGCCGTCGGTGCCGTGCCGGCCGTGGAAGAACCGGCGCCGCCGGAACACCGGGTGCTCGCGCCGCAGCCGGGACAGCTCGCGCACGAACTCCAGCAGGTCGGCCTCGGTCGTGGCGAGCGACCAGTCCACCCAGGAGATCGGGTTGTCCTGGCAGTAGGCGTTGTTGTTGCCGTGCTGGGTGCGGCCGAACTCGTCCCCGGCGAGCAGCATCGGCACGCCCTGGGACACGAACAGCGTGGCCAGGAAGTTGCGCCGCTGCCGGCGCCGCAGCCGGTTGATCTCCGGGTCGTCGACCGGGCCCTCCGCGCCGCAGTTCCACGACCGGTTGTCGTCGGACCCGTCCTGGTTGTCCTCGCCGTTCTCCAGGTTGTGCTTGTGGTTGTAGGAGACCAGGTCGGTGAGCGTGAACCCGTCGTGCGCGGTGACGAAGTTGATCGAGGCGACCGGGCGCCGCCCCGACGTGGCGTACAGGTCGGAGGAGCCGGTGAGCCGGGAGGCGAACTCCGGCATGGTCGAGGAGTGGCCCCGCCAGAAATCCCGCACGGTGTCCCGGTAGCGGCCGTTCCACTCGGTCCACAGCGGCGGGAAGTTGCCCACCTGGTAGCCGCCGGGTCCCACGTCCCACGGCTCGGCGATGAGCTTCACCTGGGAGATCACCGGGTCCTGCTGGATGAGGTCGAAGAACGCGCTCAGCCGGTCCACGTCGTGCAGCTCGCGGGCGAGCGCCGCGGCGAGGTCGAACCGGAAGCCGTCGACGTGCATCTCCAGCACCCAGTACCGCAGCGAGTCCATGATCAGCTGCAGCGCGTGCGGGGAGCGCACGTTGAGCGAGTTGCCGCACCCGGTGTAGTCGAGGTAGTAGCGCCGGTCGGACTCGTGCAGCCGGTAGTAGGCGGCGTTGTCGATGCCGCGGAACGACAGCGTCGGCCCCAGGTGGTCGCCCTCGGCGGTGTGGTTGTACACCACGTCGAGGATCACCTCGATGCCCGCCGCGTGCAGGGCCTTCACCATCGCCTTGAACTCCTGCACCTGCTCGCCGCGGTCCCCCGAGGAGCTGTAGGCGTTGTGCGGGGCGAGGTAGCAGATCGTGTTGTAGCCCCAGTAGTTGGTGAGCCCGCGCCGCACCAGCGCGTGCTCGGGCACGAACTGGTGCACCGGCATGAGCTCGACCGCGGTCACCCCGAGGCCGAGCAGGTGGTCGATCACCGCCGGGTGGGCGAGCCCGGCGTAGGTGCCGCGCAGCTCCTCCGGCACCGCCGGGTGGAGCTTGGTGAGGCCGCGCACGTGCGCCTCGTAGATCACGGTCTCGTGGTACGGCGTGCGCGGATGCCGGTCCGCCCCCCAGTCGAAGAACGGGTTGATCACCACGCTCTTCGGCATGTACGGCGCGCTGTCGGCGGTGTTCCGCCGCTCGGGGTCGGCGAGATCGTAGGAGAACAGGGCGGGGTTCCAGACGACCTCGCCCTCCACGGCCTTGCCGTACGGGTCGAGGAGCAGCTTCGACGGGTCGCACCGGTGGCCCGCGGCGGGGTCGTAGGGGCCGTGCACGCGGTAGCCGTACCGCTGGCCCGGCATCACCCCCGGCAGGTACGCGTGCCAGACGAACGCGTCCACCTCGGTGAGCTCGACGCGGGTCTCGGTGCCGTCGTCGTCGAACAGGCACAGCTCGACCCGCTCGGCCACCTCGGAGAACAGGGAGAAGTTGGTGCCCACGCCGTCCCACGACGCGCCGAGGGGGTAGGGCGCCCCCGGCCATACCTCACGCATCAACCCTCATCGTCCTCGTCCATCGACGGCCGGTCCGTACCCACGATCTCACGGTTCGGGGTGCGATGGTGGCGAGAGTATCGGCGATGACCGGCGCGGACGGCAAAACGATCGGAAGGCCGGCCGGGCCGGACGACGCCCGGCCCGGCCGTGTGCGATCGGCCGATGTGCGGTCAGCCGA
This sequence comes from Thermopolyspora flexuosa, assembly GCF_006716785.1. Taxonomy (NCBI): domain Bacteria; kingdom Bacillati; phylum Actinomycetota; class Actinomycetes; order Streptosporangiales; family Streptosporangiaceae; genus Thermopolyspora; species Thermopolyspora flexuosa. The sequence goes on from NZ_VFPQ01000001.1 coordinate 1,592,326, forward strand.
TCAGCTCGGCGTTGAGGGTGATCGTGGTGCCCGCGAGGGCCTTGCTCACCGGGCAGTTCTCCTTCGCGGTCTCGGCCGCCTTCTGGAACTCCTCGGCGGAGATGCCCGGCACCTGGGCCCGCACCGAGATCACGATGCCGGTGATGCCCTGCCCCGGCTGGAAGGTCACCTCGGCCTTGGTCTCGATGGTCTGCGGCGGGGTGCCGGCCTTGGCCAGGCCGTTCGACAGCGCCATGGAGAAGCACGACGAGTGGGCCGCCGCGATCAGCTCCTCGGGGCTGGTCTTGCCGTTCGGCTCCTCGGCGCGGGAGGGCCAGGTCACCTCGAAGGTGCCCACGCCCGAGCTGTCCAGCGACACCGTGCCGGAGCCGTCGAACAGCGCGCCCTTCCACTGGGTCGTCGCGGTGCGCGTCGTCGCCATCGGCGAGTCCTTTCCGTCGGTTGCGTACTGGTGGACTTTCGGATGCCACTGCCGAACATACGCGCTGCGCGATCACCAGGGTGCGGCGACCCACCCATCGAGATCGAATCCTTGGCGCCCGGCTACCGGGCCGGGGCGGTCCGGCCGCGCTCGATGATCGCGTCGAGGTCGACGCCGGACGGCAGGGTGCCGAAGGCGCGGCCCCAGTCGCCGGACAGCCGGGAGGCGCAGAACGCGTCGGCGACCGCCGGCGGGGCGTGCCGTACCAGCAGCGAGCCCTGCAGCACGAGCGTCATCTCCTCGGCGATGCGGCGCGCGTCGGCCTCGGTGGGCGAGGCGAGCAGCTTGCGCAGCCGGTCGGCGGCGTCGTCGAGCCGCGGGTCGGCGCCGCGGGCCTTGCCGACCTCGGCGAGGTACGCCTCGGCGGCCTCCGGCTCGCGGGACAGGGCGCGCAGCACGTCGAGCGCGGCGACGTTGCCGGAGCCCTCCCAGATGCCGTTGAGCGGCGACTCGCGGAACAGCCGCGGCATGCCCGACTCCTCCACGTAGCCGTTGCCGCCCAGGCACTCCATCGCCTCGGCCGCGTGCATCGGGGCGCGCTTGCACACCCAGTACTTGGCCGCGGCGAGCGCGACCCGGCGGAACGCCCCCTCGGCCGCGTCACCGCGCACGCCCCGGTCGACCGCCCCGGCGAGGCGCATCATCAGCGTGGTCGCCGCCTCGGACTCGAGCACGAGGTCGGCGAGCACGTTCCGCATGAGCGGCTGCTCGACCAGCGGGCGGCCGAAGGCGCGGCGGTGGGTGGCGTGGTGGACCGCCTGCACCACCCCGTGGCGGGCCTGCGCGGCCGAGCCGATCACGCAGTCGAGCCGGGTCATGTTCACCATCTCGATGATGGTGCGCACGCCCCGCCCCTCCTCGCCGACGAGGTGGGCGATCGCGCCCTCGAACTCCACCTCGGCCGAGGCGTTCGACCGGTTGCCGAGCTTGTCCTTCAGCCGCATCAGCCGCATCGCGTTGCGGGTGCCGTCGGGCAGCACCCGCGGCAGCAGGAAGCAGGACAGGCCGCCCGGGGCCTTGGCGAGCACGAGGAACACGTCGCTCATCGGCGCGGAGCAGAACCACTTGTGGCCGGTGAGCGCGTACGTGCCGTCGCCGAGCGGCTCGGCGACCGTGGTGTTGGCGCGCACGTCCGAGCCGCCCTGCTTCTCGGTCATCGCCATCCCGGCGATCAGGCCCCGCTTGGTGGCGGGCGGGCGCAGCCCGAAGTCGTAGGTGCGGGAGGCGAGCAGCGGCTCCCAGGCGGCGGCGAGGGCGGGGGAGTGCCGCAGCGCGGCGACCGCGGCGTAGGTCATCGAGATCGGGCAGTGGTGGCCGTACTCGACCTGGGACCACACGTAGAACTTGGCGGCGCGGGCGACGTGGGCGCCCGGCCGGGCGGACACCCACGGCGCGGCGTGCAGGCCGTGGTCGACCGCCACGCTCATCAGCTCGTGCCAGGCCGGGTGGAACTCGACCTCGTCGACGCGGTTGCCGTACCGGTCGTGGGTGCGCAGGACCGGCGGGTACTCGTTGGCGAGCCGGCCCCATTCCTGCGCCTTCTCGGTGCCGGCGAGCATGCCCAGCCGGTGCAGCTCGCCGACCGCCCAGTCGGCGCCCTCCCGCGTCAGCGCGTCGAGCAGCGCGGGATCGGCGGACACGTCGTGGCCGACGAGTGGCGGGACCTGGTTGACGACCTCGTGGGTGGCGCGGCCCCGGGTGCCCGGTACACCGCCGGACCCGGCGATCGGCCCGCTGTCCGTGCGCTGCGTCGTTCCCTCGCTCACATGAGCCTCCGTTGGCGTCGAGCGATCCTGTTGAGCACCTCTCATCATCCATCGCCATACCCGGCGCGAACAGAGCGTCGCGCGGGGTGCCGGGCCGGCCTGGGCGCCGGTGGGGACCGCCGGAGCGGCCGGTCCGCGGCCGGGGCCGCGCGGTTCCGCCCCGGCCGGAAACGGCGTTTGGGAAATATGATCAACGCCCGATAATTTGCCCGGCCATGACCTGGAGTACCAGCGGAAGTTCCTCCTTGCGGAGGATCGGAGATCCGCCCCGGAAGGCATAGATTGGGGTCATGAGTGACCCCGGCGAACTGAGAGTCTCGGACGCCGAACGGGAGGCCGTGGTCGAGCGGCTGCGCCAGGCATCCGTGGAGGGCCGGCTGACCCTCGCCGAGCTGACCGAACGCACCGAGGCCGCCTACCTCGCCGTGACCTACCGCGAGCTGGCCCAGGTGACCGCCGACCTGCCCGACCCCGGCGTGCGCCCGGCGCCCGCGCCGGCCCCGCGGCCCGAGGGCAGGCGGCGACGGTGGTTCGTCGCGGTCATGGGGGACACCAAGCGGCGCGGCAAGTGGCGGGTGGATCAGGAGATCGGCGCCTGCGCGGTCATGGGCGACGTCACGATCGACCTGCGCGAGGCCGAGGTGCGCGGCAACGAGATCGACATCACGGCGGTCTCGGTGATGGGCGATGTCAAGATCATCGTCCCGGACGGCGTCGACGTCGACCTCGACGGCGTCGCGGTGATGGGCGACAAGAAGGTCAAGGTCGAGGAGGCGCCCGCCGGCCGGAACGCCCCCAGGGTGCGGGTGCGCGCCTACGTGGTGATGGGCGACATCAAGGTGCTCGGGGACGCGCACGCCGACCCGATCCGCCGCGCATGGTTCGCGTGGAGCGACTGGCTGCTGGAGCGCCGCGGCCGCCTCACCGGGCGCGGCTACGACCACCACTTCCGCCACTCGCTCGGCGTGGAGCGCGGCCCCGGCCCGCAGGGCCGCATCCCACCTCCGCCGCCGTCCCCGCCGTACCGCTGACCGGCCGGAGAGCAGACGGCTCAGGCCGGTACGGCGAGCCGCTCGGTGGCGAGGGCGTGGTCGTAGCGCTCGAGCACCACCTCGGCGAGCTCCGGCGCGGCCCCGAGCACGCCGCCCACCGCCGCGGCCCCGGCCGCGAGCGTCTCGCGGCGCACCCGGTCGGCGAAGTACCCGGGCGCGAGCAGGTACGGCGCGACCACCACGCGCGGCGCCCCGGCCGCAAGCAGCCGGGCCACCTCCGCGCCGGGGGCGGGCGCGGCGGCCGACGCGTACGCGGGCGCCACCGCCCACCAGCCGCGCTCCCGCGCCCAGCGCCGCGCGATCCGGGCGATCACCTCGTTCGCCCGGCGGTCGCTCGACCCGGCCGCGACGAGCACCACCGCGGTGGCCGCCGTCTCCTCCGGGTCGCCGACGGCCACCCCCGCCTCGGCGAGCCGCCGCTCGAGCGCCCGCACCAGCAGCGGGTGCGGCCCGAGCGTCGCGCCGTACCGGATCCGGGTGCCGCGCACCTCGCGCAGCACCCGGGGGATGTCCACCCGGCTGTGGTAGGCGGCGGTGAGCAGCAGCGGGAGCACCACCGCCTCGGGCAGCCCGGACAGCACCCGGGCCGGCGTGGGCGGGGCGTGGTCGAGGTAGGACTCCCGCACCGGCAGGCCGGGGCGGGCGCGCCGTACCGCGTCGAGAAGGGCGCGCACGGTGGCGGCGGCGCGCGGGTCGCGGGAGCCGTGCGCGACGGCGATCAGCGGGACGGTCACGTGTGGATACCGCACTCGATCTTGCCGAGCCCGGCCCACCGGCCGCTGCGCGGGTCCTCGCCCTCGGCGACCCGGCGGGTGCACGGCGCGCAGCCGATCGAGGGGTAGCCGTCGAAGTGCAGCGGGTTGACCAGCACCCCGTTGTCGGCGATGTAGTTGTCGACGTCCTCCTGGGTCCACTTGGCGATCGGGTTCACCTTCACCATCTGGCGCTTGGCGTCCCACTCGACCACCTTCACGTTCGCCCGGGTGGGCGCCTCGTCGCGGCGGATGCCGGAGATCCACGCCAGGTACGGCTCGAGCGCCCGGTTGAGCGGCTCCACCTTGCGCAGGTAGCAGCACAGGTCCGGGTTGCGCCCGTACAGCCGGGGCCCGAGGTCGCGCTCCTGCTCCTCGACGGTACGGCTCGGCAGCACGTCGATCACGTTGACGTTGTAGACCTGGCGGACCGCGTCCCGGGTGCCGATGGTCTCGGCGAAGTGGTAGCCGGTGTCGATGAACAGCACGTCACACCCCGGCTTGACCCGGCTGACCAGGTCGATGAGGAGCGCGTCGCTCATCGACGAGGTGAGGCACAGGCGGTCGCCGAAGGTCGCCGCCGCCCAGCGGATGATCTCGAGGGCGGGCGCGTCCTCGAGGTAGGCGGCGGCGGACTCGGCGATGTGCCGCAGGTCGAACGCGGCACGGTTGGCGCGCAGGTCCGCCTCGATGTCCACCAGGGTCATGTCCAGGCACTCCTCACTGCGTGTGGGTCTCGGGGAAGGTCTCGGGACGCGTGCGTCGCGGCCGGTGGTCACCGGCGGTCCTGCGACGGGTTCGCGGCGTGGCCCGCCGGGTGGGTACGGCGGGCACGGTCGCGGTGGGCACGGTCGCGGTGGGCACGGGCACGGATGCGGGCTGCGCGGGTCCGGCCGCCGGTCACGACCGGACCCCGATGCCGAGGAACTTGAGCCGGAACGCCCGGGCGCAGCAGCGGCAGTACCAACCGCCGTCGCCCTCGTACGGCTCCAGGTCCTCCTCGCCGCAGTACGGGCAGTGGAACGGGACGGCGCGCTCGCTCATCGCAGATCGGCCTCGTCGGCGCGCTGGACCCACTCGGCGAACGTCTCGCCCTCGGCGCGCTGCTTCTCGTAGTTGCGCACCACGCGTTCGACGTAGTCGGGCAACGCCTTCGCCGTGGTCTTCAGGCCGCGCACCTTGCGGCCGAACCCGGAGTTGACGCCGAGCGAGCCGCCCAGGTGGATCTGGAAGCCCTCGACCTGGCGTCCGTCCTCGTCGACGACGAGCTGGCCCTTGAGGCCGATGTCCGCGGTCTGGATGCGGGCGCAGGAGTTCGGGCAGCCGTTGACGTTGATGGTGAGCGGCTCGGCGAAGCCGGGCAGCCGCCGCTCCAGCTCGTCGATGAGCCGGCTCGCGGTGGCCTTGGTCTCGACGATCGCGAGCTTGCAGTACTCGATGCCGGTGCAGGCCATCGTCTGGCGGCGGAAGGTGCTCGGGTGCACCGGCAGGTCGGCGGCCTCCAGGTCGGCGACGATGTCGTCCACCTTGTCCGGGGCGATGTCGAGGATGACCATCTTCTGCTCGGTGGTGGTGTGCACCCGGCGCGAGCCGTACCGCTCGGCGATGTCCGCGATCCGGTCGAGCCTGTCGGCGTCGAGCCGGCCGACCTTCGGGGCGAAGCCGACGTAGAAGTTGCCGTCCTTCTGCCGGTGCACGCCGACGTGGTCGCGGCGGCCGCCGCGCGGCGGCGCGGGCGCCGGGCCCTCGGGCAGCGCGTAGCCGAGGTACTCGCGCTCCAGCACCTCGCGGAACCGCTCGACGCCCCAGTCGTTGACGAGGAACTTCAGCCGGGCGCGGTGGCGCAGCCGCCGGTAGCCGTAGTCGCGGAAGATGCCCGCGACGCCCGCCCAGACCTCGTGCACCCGCTCCGGCGCGACGAACACGCCGAGGCGCTTGGCGAGCATCGGGTTGGTGGACAGGCCGCCGCCCACCCACAGGTCGTAGCCGCGCTCGCCGTCCTCGTTCACCACGCCGACGAACGCCACGTCGTTGATCTCGTGCACGGTGCAGTGCGCGGGGCAGCCGCTCACCGCGCTCTTGAACTTGCGCGGCAGGTTGGAGAACGCCTTGTCGCCGATGTAGCGGGAGCGGATGTCGGCGATCTGCGGCGAGGCGTCGATCACCTCGTCGGCGTCGATGCCGGCGAGCGGGCAGCCGATGATGACGCGCGGCGTGTCGCCGCAGGCCTCGGTGGTGTCGAGGCCGACCCGCTCCAGCGCCTCCCAGATCGCGGGCACCGACTCGATCTCCACCCAGTGGAGCTGGATGTTCTGCCGGTCGGTGATGTCGGCGGTGCCGCGGGCGTACCGGCGGGAGACGTCGGCGATGGTGCGGAGCTGGTCGACGGTGAGCCGGCCGCCGTCGATGCGGATGCGGAGCATGAAGTAGCGGTCGTCGAGCTCCTCCGGCTCGAGCACCGCGGTCTTGCCGCCGTCGATGCCGGGCCGCCGCTGGGTGTACAGGCCGTACCAGCGGAACCGGCCGCGCAGGTCGGCGGGGTCGATCGAGTCGAAGCCCCGCTTGGCGTAGATGTCGATGATGCGCTGCCGGACGTTGAGCCCGTCGTCGTTCTTCTTCAGCTCCTCGTTCTTGTTCAGCGGCTCTCGGTAGCCGAGCGCCCACTGACCCTCGCCGCGCGGGCGCTTGTGGTGGCGGCTTGCGGACCTAACCGGGGTTGTCATAGCGCGTCCTTCTCCGGGGGTAATGTCCGGTTTATCTGGCGCGCGGCTCGGCCGGTCCTCCCGGCTCACCGTTGAGGCCCGGGCGGGATGTGGGCATGAAGAAAGACGCCTGCCACGCGCCCAGAAATCGAAGATGGGCGACCGTCAGCGGGCGTCGATACAGATGGCGCTGCGGACACGCAGGAAGTCGACGTGACGGCGCACGACGAGAAGCGGGTCCACGGGCATGTCTCGACGATACCGTGCGGTCCGCGGATCTCCAACGACGGGTCCACACTCTGGACACCCCGGCGTCAACCGCTCGGCCGTGACGCCTGGTACGTCACGGTGTATAGGGGGCGGTCGATGCCATCCGTTGCATAGAAGGTAAATAGGAAAGGCGACAAGGAAGCATGACGAAGGCGGGCGACGCTGAGGCTCCAGGGGGAAATCCCGTGGTCGTGCGCTACCCGGCGTCCGCTATCGTCTAAGGGTCGCGACTGGCGCTGACGCGCCCGCGCGGGCGCGTCGCAAGGTGGGGTACCACCGGGGAGCGAAACCACGTGGGGGCCGTGCGCCTGGGTCACCACGGAACGGGGACGAGAATCGAGGAAGGCGCATAGTGGCTGAGAGATCCCTGGCAACCGTCGATCCGGAAATCGCTGAGCTGATCAAGGCGGAGGAGCGGCGTCAGGCCGACACCGTCAAGCTCATTCCGTCGGAGAACTACGTCTCGCGGGCCGTGCTCGAGGCGACCGGAACCGTGCTGACGAACAAGTACTCCGAGGGATACCCCGGACGGCGCTACTACGAGGGCCAGCAGGTCATCGACCAGATCGAGACGCTCGCGATCGAGCGGGCCAAGGCCCTGTTCGGAGTGCGGCACGCCAACGTGCAGCCGTACTCGGGATCGCCGGCCAACCTGGCCGTCTACACGGCGTTCGCGAACCCGGGTGACACGGTCATGGGCATGGGCCTGCCGTTCGGCGGCCACCTCACCCACGGCTGGACGGTGTCGGTCACCGGCAAGTGGTTCAACGCGGTCCGGTACGGCGTGCGCCGCGACACCGGCCGCATCGACATGGACGAGGTCCGCGAGCTCGCCCTTCAGCACCGGCCCAAGCTGATCTTCGCGGGCGGCACCGCGATCCCGCGCACCATCGACTTCGGGGCGTTCGCCGAGATCGCCCGGGAGGTGGGCGCGGTGCTCGTCGCCGACATCGCGCACATCGCCGGCCTCGTGGTGGGCGGTGCCCACCCCACGCCGGTGGGCCACGCGGACGTGATCTCCACCACGACGCACAAGACGCTGCGCGGGCCGCGCGGCGCCATGCTGCTCACCGACTCCGACGAGTACGCGGCCGCGCTCAACAAGGCCGTCTTCCCCGGCCTGCAGGGCGGCCCGCACAACCACACCACCGCGGCGATCGCGGTGGCGCTCAAGGAGGCGGCGACCGAGGAGTTCAAGGCCTACGCCCACCAGGTGGTGGCGAACGCCCGGGCGCTCGCCGAGGAGCTGCTCGCCCGCGGCTTCGACCTGGTGTCCGGCGGCACGGACAACCACCTGATCCTCATCGACCTCACCTCCAAGGGCGTGGCCGGCAAGCCCGCCGCGCAGGCGCTCGACCGGGCCGGGCTGGAGGCGAACTACAACACCGTGCCGTTCGACCCGCGCAAGCCGTTCGACCCGTCGGGTCTGCGCATCGGCACCCCGTCGGTGACCAGCCGCGGCATGCGCGAGCCCGAGATGCGGCAGATCGCCGCCTGGATGGACGAGGTCATCACCGCGCTCGCCAAGGGCGACCCGGAGGAGACGATCGCCCGCGTGCACCGCGAGGTGAGCGAGCTCACCGCCAAGTTCCCCACGCCGGGCCTCGACTGCTGACGTACGGACATCCGCGCAGCGCCCCGGCCGCCCGGCTCGTCCGCGGTGGCCGGGGCGCTCGCGTCGTCGTGGCCCTGGTGGGCGCGGGGCCGGGGATCGCGACGGCGGGAAATACGGTTGCCGCCCGGGTGCCGGGGCGGCTAGCGTCCTGATGTCGTCGCGGCAGGCGCGGAACCGAAGGGAGTGAGGACATATGCGGGCCGGACTCGGCATGCCCGTGGATCCGTCCGTCCTCCCGGGTGCCCGCCGGAGCTGAGCGCGCAGGGCACCCGGCTCATCCCGAAGGGTGTCCTACGTTGACCACTCCTGGTTTCGATCTTCCTTTGGATCTTCGCCGCCTCGGCTGGACCGGCTCGCTCGCCGCGGACCTTCCCGCCGGAACCGTCCCGGCCCGCGTGGCCCGCGTCGACCGCGGCGCCGCGGAGGTGATCACCGCCGACGGCCCCCGCCGCGTACGGTTCGGCGCCCGGGTGCGCCGGGCCGCCGCCGCGGACCCGGTCGCGCTCCCATGCGTGGGGGACTGGGCCGCGCTCGCCCCGCTCCCGGCCGAGGACGTGGCCGGCGACGGCTTCGAGCTTGCGGAGGTGCTGCCGCGCCGCACCGCGATCGTGCGCGGCGGTGTCGCCCGGCCCTCGCGCGGCGGCCTGTCCGGCGACTCCACCGGTCAGGTGCTCGCCGCCAACGTCGACGTGGTCTTCGTCGCCGAGCCGGCCCGCCACGGCCCGGACCCGGCGAACCTCGGCCGGATCGAACGGCTGCTCGCCCTCGCCTGGGAGAGCGGCGGCACCCCGGTCGTGCTCATCACCAAGGCCGACCTCGCCGGCGACGCGCTGCCCGGCCTGCTCGAGGAGGTGGCGCGGACGGCGCCCGGCGTGGACGTGCACGCGGTCGCCGCCCGGGCCGGGGAGGGGGTGGCGGCGGTGCGCGGCCATATCGGCGGGTCCCGCACGGCCGTCGTGCTCGGCCCGTCCGGCGCGGGCAAGTCCACCCTCGTCAACGCGCTCGCCGGGGAGGAGGTGATGCCGACCCGGCAGGTGCGGGCCCGCGACGGCCGGGGACGGCACACCACCGTGCACCGCGAGCTCATCCCGCTGCCCGGGGGCGGCCTGATCATCGACACGCCGGGCATCCGCCGGGTCGGCCTCTACGAGACGGGGGAGGGCGTCGATCGCGTCTTCGCCGAGGTCGACGAGCTCGCGGCCGGCTGCCGGTTCTCCGACTGCGCGCACGAGAGCGAGCCGGGATGTGCGGTCCTCGCCGCGATCGAGTCCGGCGAGCTTCCGCCGCGCCGGCTGGAGAGCTGGCGGAAACTGCGGCGCGAGGCCGAGTGGATGGCGAGCCGTACCGACGCGCGCCTGCGCGGCGAGCAGGCCCGCAGGTGGAAGGTGATCACCAAGGCGATGCGCGGCCGCAACCGACCCTGATCCGGGTGCCGCGTGGCCCCGGCCGCCCGGACCGCCCGGGAGGCCGGGGCGGCGTGGGCAGGCCGGGGCCGCGGAGGGTCATGGTCCGGCCGCCGGGGAACGGCCGTCGGCCGAGGGCCGCGGCGCGGGCACGCCCGAGCACGCGACGGCGAGGTCATGGCGGGAGGCGGCGCGACCCGGGACGGGGAGACGTCCCGGCCATGGCCCAAGCCGCCGGGCGGGAAACTCCGCATGACCGTACCGGCCGCCCGGGGCCGTGGCCTTGGGCGCGGGCGGCGCGATGCTCGGGTGGCCCGCGGTACGGACCGCTCGTGCCGTACCGTCGCCGATGCCCGTGACCTCGGTCCGCCGGGGCGGCGGCGAGGACCGGTGCGACGGAAACGCCTACCCCGCCGTGATTTTCGTCGCCTCAGACCGGTTTCCGATCGCGCCGAGGGTGGTATGAACACCTCGACCCGCCCTCCGGCGGCGCCGACCGGATCGCAGTGGCGTGCCGGAGGAGCCTGGCTCGGATGTGGCGGACCGGTTGAAGGCGAGGTGGTGCGGGGCAGGCGGAAGTGACCATGTGGCCGCCGCGCAGGCGCAACGACCACATGATCACAAGCAGCTGGGTGTGCCGGGGATGGACGGCTCAGGCAGCGCTGATGCCCGCGCTCGCCGCGCGGCGCATGCGACGCCGGCGCTCGGAAGCCCGCTCGTCCTCGTTGAGGCCGCCCCACGTGCCGTACTTCTCCGGCCGCGACAGGGCGTAGTCAAGGCATTCGACGCGGACGGGGCACTGGGCGCAGATGGCCTTGGCCTTGCGCTCGCGCACCTCGCGCTCGGGCTGCCGCTCGCCATCGGGCCCGAAGAAAAGCACAAGGTCCTCTCCCCGGCACGCGGCATCATCCTGCCATCCCCAACTGGGGCGGGGGCGGGCGATCTGCCGACGTACCTGAGACATGAGACAACCACCTTAGGTTGAGAGGTATTTCGTATTTATGCCGCATTGGAGCTTACTGGCGTCCCTGTTTCCAACGCCGGAATTAGCCGTGATGTTCCCCGCTCCCGGAGGAGCTGAAGGCCAGGGCGTACTGGTCAGGGTCGAGCCTGTCCAGTGAGGCCAGCCGGTAGGTGGTGATCGTCTCGGCGCAAGCCGTTCCGCATGGTGGGGTGAACACCGTGCGCTCGACCACAACCCGATACCGCGCGCCGCCGCTGGAGACAACGATCTCAGTGGCGTCGCCGTCAGGCCTGGAGGATTCCACGGCCACTCCGCCTACCGAGAGCTCACCCGTCAGGGAACGGACGAAGTGCTCGGCGGCCTGCAGTGGCTCAGGGATGCCTGCGCGTCCCCGGAAACGGTCGAGAACGACCTCGCCGCGCCGGTACGCGCTCGCCGCCGCGATCGCAGCAGCCTGAGACATGCTGCCGTAGTAGAGGCCGTGTGGCAAGCATACGAGGTTGGCGGCGTAGCGATCGCCGCCAACATGTGACGTTTCCCATACCAGGCCCGGTAGTTCCGCGCCCAGTGCCCTCGCCAGCGGCAGTCCAATGCGGGCACAGCACGCGTTGCGCTTGGCGTGCGTGCAGACCAGAAATACCGGCTCGTCCCTCAGTATGCAGGACTCCGGAACCACTCCGTGCACGAGAGACCGCAGGTCAAGATCCCTAAGGTCCGCGAACCGGCCCTCCGCGAGCCACGGCCGGTCGCCCACCGCGTACGCGACCAGCACGTGGAAGGGCTTTCCGGCGTCGCCGGCCGTCGCCTCGGACGCCGTTCCGGCAACAGGATTCGCTCTGCGCGAACGCCGCTCCCCGGGCCTGCGGATGAGCTGGACCCGTACCCCGAGCTCCTCGGCGCGCCGGACCAGGTCGGCGAGCGACTCCGGAAGCGCGCTCTCCGCCACCGAGCGGGCCCACGGCCCGGGGTGCTCCACCAGCACCCAGTACCGCGCTCCGACCGTGGCACTGGCGAAGAGCGGAACGCTCCCCGTGTGACACCCCGTGGGATGGTCACAACCCCTGGCCCGCGGCGCGCTCTCGAACAACGGCTTCCCCCGAATCGGCAGACTGCTTAGGTAAGACTAACCTAACGCCTCTGGCACTGTTCTGCCCCCTCGACCCCCAACAACACCTCCCGGTTTCTCAAATCACCTCGGCTGCCCCGATCCGGCGGCCGGAAACGGGCCGCTCGCGTCAGACCCGCCGCCACGCCCGGGAGCGCACCCCGGTGAGCCACCCGTGGGTACGGGCCCTCGTGGGCCGCTGGGAGGCGCTGAGAGGCCGTCTCGGGGGCCGGCGACGGGCGTGCCGGGGATCGAGCCGTACGCCGCCGGACGGGCGCTCTGGCGGGATCACGCGGCGGAGATCGGCGAGAGCCTCGCCGTCCGGGTTCCGGGGCGCGCCGCGGAGGACATGGAAACGATCATGGAGTACCTTTCCCGGGCGCGCCGGGAACACGGGCCCGGGCGGGCCGGTGCGCCGGCCGGTGACGTGGCCGGGTGAGGCCGGGCGGACGCCTGGTTTGAGCGGATCTTCGATTTCGCCGCGATTCGCGGCATTGCCGGGCCATGATTGGCATCATGGTCGATGTCGCGAAGATCGCCGAACGGGGTGGGCGGGTCTCGTCGCGTACATCGGCGCTGGGCGCCGGGTGGGAGTGTGACCGGATCGGCACGTTCGCCGATCTCGTGCCGGACGGGAACGGCTTCACCTGGCTCAACCCGCGCACGCTGTGGCGGTCCCGCAACGAGGTCATCGCCCAGCTGTTCGGCGACCCGTCCCCGGCCGCCCGCCGCCGCTGGGTCGCGGCGCTGCGGGAGCGCGACGGCGACGGGGACTTCCGCATCGACCGGCGCGACCTCGGCGACACCTGCTCGTTCCTCGTGCTCGGCGACACCGGCGAGGGCGACGCCTCGCAGTACGCGGTCGTGCCCGTCATGCTCAAGGTGGGCGCGGACACCGGCTTCGCGATCATCGCCAGCGACGTGATCTACCCGACCGGGTCGGGCAACGACTACGAGGACAAGTTCTTCCGGCCGTACCAGGACTACCCGGCCCCGATCTACGCCGTGCCCGGCAACCACGACTGGTACGACGGCCTCGGCGGCTTCATGCGCGTCTTCTGCGGCATGCCGCTGATCGACGGCATCACGCCCGGCGGGCTGCGCGGGCTGCTGTGGCGCAAGCCGGAGCGGATCGACGAGGAGCGATTGGCCCGGGCGGCGGCCCGCCGCTCCCGGCCGGAGCAGGCCGCCCGGCAGCCGGGGCCGTACTGGGTCATCGAGCTGAACCGGCTGCTCGTGGTCGGCATCGACACCGGCATCATCAACGGGATCGACGCCGAGCAGGGCGCCTGGCTGCGCCGGATCTCGGCCGACCCGCGGCCCAAGGTGCTCGTCACCGGCAAGCCGATCTACGTGAACAACGAGTATCACCCGTGCCCGATCGAGGGCGGCGGCACCGTCGACGACATCGTGCGCGACCCGGCCCACCGGTACGTCGCGGCGATCGGCGGCGACGTGCACAACTACCAGCGCTACCCGGTGCGGGTCGGGGACCGGGTGATCCAGTACATCGTCTCGGGCGGCGGCGGCGCGTTCACCCACGCCACGCACACCATCCCCCGGGTGGACGTCGCCGGGGTGGCCGAGGACGAGTTCCGGTGCTATCCGCTGCGCGGCGACTCGCTGTCGTTCTACAGCCTGCTGTACAGCAGGCGGCTGCGCATCCGGTCGCTCTACCTCACCCCGGAGGAGGCCGTCGAGATCATGTCGGCGGCGGTGGGCAACGAGCCGCCCCGGCCGAACGTTGGGGACGGGCCGCGCATCACCCGCCGCATGCGCCTGGCGGCCCGGCTGCTCGGCGCCCTGCCGTTCCCGTTCCACCTGCCCGTGGGCAAGCTCTTCCACCGCTACGTCTCGGAGCTGGCCGACCACGACACCCCGCCGTTCTTCAAGAGCTTCCTGCACGTCTCGGTGACCCCGGCCGAGCTGCGCATCCGCTGCTTCGCCGCCACCGGCTGCCTCGCCCAGGAGATCGACCCGCCGCTCGAGGACGAGGTGGCGATCCCGCTCGCCCCGCCCTGACCGCGGGCCGTACCGGTCGCGGAGACCGGACCTCGGGCGGCCGGGCGTGGGAGAGGCGAGGGAGAATCGCGATGTGTACGTCGCGGTGGCACCGGGGGAGCACGGCGGGGGAACGCTCCGGCCGCTCGGCGCGGACCGGGACGGGACCGCCGGGCCGCGCATGGTGACCGACCTCGCCGCGGCCGTACGCGAGCTGGAGGCCGCCGAGGCGCCGCGCTGGGTGTGGGCGGACACCCGGGCCGTCTACCCCGCCCTGCTCGCCGCAGGGGCGCGCGTGGGCCGCTGCCACGACCTCGCGCTCACCGAGGCGCTGCTGCTCGGCTACGAGGGCCGGTACGGCGAGCCCCGCTCGGCCCGGGCCGCGTACGCCCGGCTGCACGGCCTGCCGGTGCCCCCGGACGAGGACGTGCCGCCGGGCCGCGACGACCCGGCCCAGGCCGCCCTGTTCGACCTGCGGGCCCTCGACGCCTCGGCCGGGATCGGCGGTACGGCCCGCCGTGCACCGCCGTCCGGCACCGCCGGGCCGGGCCCGGCCGAGATCGACCTGGTGGCCGAGGTGCACGCCGACCAGGAGCGCCGCATCGCCGCCACCGCCGACCCGCGCCGGTTCCGGCTGCTGGTGGCCGCCGAGTCGGCCGCCGCGCTCGCCGCCGCCGAGATGGCCCACGAGGGCATGCCGTGGCGGCGCGACGTGCACGACGCCCTGCTCACCGAGCTGCTCGGCCCCCGGCCGCCGCACGGCCTGCGCCCGGCCCGGCTGCAGGCGCTCGCCGACGAGGTGAGCGCCGCGTTCGGCCGGCCGGTCAACCCCGACTCCCCGCAGCAGATCCTCAGGGCGTTCCGGGCGCACGGCATCGAGATCCCGTCCACCCGGTCCCAGGTGCTCCGGCAGATCGACCACCCGGCCGTGGCGCCGCTGCTCGCCTACAAGGAGCTCGCCCGGCTGCACAGCTTCCACGGCTGGGCGTGGGCCGACCAGTGGGTGCGCGGCGACCGCTTCCACCCCGAGTACGTGGTCGGCGGCGTGGTGTCGGGGCGCTGGGCCACGAGCGGCGGCGGCGCGCTGCAGATCCCCAAGGCGCTGCGCCGGGTCGTGGTCGCCGACGCGGGCTGGACGCTCGTGGTCGCCGACGCCGCCCAGCTCGAGCCGCGGGTGCTCGCCGCGATCTCCGGGGACCGGGGGCTGGCCCGGGCCGCGGGCGAGACCGACCTGTACGCGGCGCTCGCCCGCGACTTCGGCGGCGCCCGCGAGAGCGCCAAGATCGCGCTGCTGTCCGCGATGTACGGCGGGGCCTCCGGCGACGCGGTACGGCTGCTCGGCGTGCTGCGCAGGCGCTTCCCGCAGGCCTACGGGTACGTGGAGGAGGCGGCCCGGGCGGGGGAGGAGGGGCGGCTGGTGCGCTCCTGGCTGGGCCGTACCTGCCCGCCGCCGTCGCGGCGCTGGCGGGAGCTGGTCGCCGGGCCGGAGGGCGCCCGCGCCGCCCGCGACCGGGGCCGGTTCACCCGCAACTTCGTGGTGCAGGCCACCGCCGCCGAGTGGGCGCTCACCCTGCTCGCCGTGCTGCGCGGGCTGCTGCCGGATCCGGCCCGGCTGGTGTTCTTCCAGCACGACGAGGTGATGGTGCACTGCCCGGCCGAGCAGGCCGGCGAGGTGGCCGCCCTCGTGGAGCGCGCCGCGGAGCGGGCCACCCGCCTGCTGTTCGGCGACACGCCCGTGCGGTTCCCGATGCGGGCGGTCGCGGTCGCCTGCTACGCCGACGCCAAGTGAGCCCGGCGGGCGGTGACCGCGAGCCATGCCGCGGCGCCGGCGACCAGGGCGCCGACGGCCGCGCCGAGCACGCCGTACGACAGCGAGCCGACGACCAGCCCGGCGAGCACGGTGCCGCTCGCCCCGCAGACGTTCATCAGCAGGTCGGACAGCCCCTGGACGGCGGGCCGCCGCTCGATCGGGGCGGACTCGGTGAGCAGCGCCGACCCGGCGACCAGGCCGCACGACCAGCCGGTGCCGAGCAGGAACAGCCCGGCGGTGACCTGGGTGACCCCGTGCGGGGCCGCGCTGCCCGCGAGGACCGCGGCGGCGAGCAGCTGCGCCATGCCCGCGAGCAGCACCGGGGTGCGGCCGAACCGGTCGGCGAGCCGGCCGACGACCGGGGAGAACACGTACATCCCGGCGATGTGCAGGCTGAACACGACGCCGATCGCCGAGACGCTCGCCCCGCCGTGGTCGAGGTGGATCGGCGTCATCGACATGATCGACACCATCGCGGTGTGGCTCACCGCGATCCCGGCGATCGCCCGCCGGGCGTCGAGCGACTCGCGGACCACCTGCCAGCCCAGGCGGAGGGTGCCGGGGCGGCGCGCGCCCGCCGTACCGCCGCCCGCGGCCGCGTCCGGCTCGGCGGTGCCGAGCGAGCGGGCCACGCGCAGCGGGTCGGGCCGCAGGGCCGCGGCGATCACCACGGCCGCGAGCAGGTACATGATCATGGCGAGCGCGAACCCGCCCGCGTCCACCGGCAGGCCCAGCGTCGCGAAGGCCCGCCCGGCGGGCTCGGCGAGGTTCGGCCCGGCGACCGAGCCGACCGTGGTCGCCCACACGACCAGCGACAGGTGCCGCGCCGCGCTCCCGGGCGGGGACAGGTCGGCGGCCGAGTACCGGGCGGCGAGGTTGCCCGCACTGCCCCCGCCGAACAGCACGAGCCCGATAAGCAGCAGCGGCCACGAGCCCAGCGGCACCGCGGCGGTGGCGACGAGCGCGCCGAGCGTCGCCACGCCGTACGCGAGGGTCAGCCCGGCCCGCCGCCCCGACCGGGTGCCCAGCCGGGCGACGGGGAGGGCGAGCAGCGCAGCCCCCAGCACCGCGGCCGTGCCCGCGAGGCCGCCGATCGCCTCGGAGCCGGAGAGCCGCGCCGCCACGAGCGCGCTGAGCGCGATCCCGACGGCGACGCCGATGCCGCTGATGATCTGGGCGGTACAGAGCACGGCCAGGGTCCGGCGCTGGACGCGCGCGACCTCGGGGGAGAGGGCCGTGCCGAGGGCTGATGCGGTCATGGGCAAAGTGTGGCATTACTCCTGTAATGCCCGGCAACGGGATTTCCCCCGGCACGGCTCCGGCCGTACCCGCGGCGGCTCGGGGGTACGGCCGGTCGGTCATTGGCGGGCGGACCCGCCCCGGGACCGGGCGCGGCGCGGTCCCGGGGTCAGCGGGCGGGCTTGAAGGTGGCCCACAGCACCGCGAGCGTGCGGCGGTGCTGCTCCCACTCGGCGTCGGGCGCGGTGAACGTGATCAGGTACGCGGTGTCCGCGTCGATGGTCACGTGGCGGGTGACCACGTGGGTGGGCACCTGGTTGAGCTCGGTGTAGGTGTACTCCCACTCGCTGGCCTTCCAGCCCTTGAAGGACACCCGCTGCAGCCGCACCTGCAGGTACTCGTTGAAGGTGGCCTCGGACTCGGCCTTGCTCAGCTCCGCGATGCCGCCGTCGGCCGGCGCGGGCGTGGTCTTCCGGATCTGGATGCGCAGGCCGGAGTTCCGCTCGCCGGTGAACGTGGCGACCTGGTTGGTCGCGGAGAGCCGCCAGCCCTCGGGCACCGCGACCGAGACGCCGTTCGCGGTACGGAGCCTGTAGCCCTCGGGCACCTCACCGTCCACCGCCCGGTCGTCCTCGCTCTGCTGCGGCGAGGCGCTCGGCACCACGCTCGGCACGACCGTCGCCTCGGGAGCGGCGACCTCCGCGGTCTCCTCGCCTCCGCCGCCCTCGGTCAGCTCGGCCGGGTCGCTCGGCATGAGCACGAGCACCACCGCGGACATCAGCGCGACCACCGCCACGGCGGCCGCCGCGAGCAGGATCGTCGCCCGCCGGTCCCGCCCGCCGGTCGGGACGTCCTCCAGCCCGGCCGGGTCGGCCGGGCGCGGCGTGCGCGCATGCGGCGGCGTGACGGGGTTCGGGACGGGGTGCGGCCCGGTCGACGACCGGGACCCGCCCGGACCGGCCGGCTGCGTGGGCATCCGGTGCGGACCCGTGGAGATCGGGTGCGGGCCGGTGGAGGAGGAGACCGGATGGGGGCCCGTGGCGGGGGAGACCGGGTGGGGGCCCGTGGAGGAGGAGATCGAATGCGGTCCGCTGGAGGAGGAGATCGGGTGCGGGCCGGTCGAGTTCATCCGCGCCTCCGTGGCCGAGGCCGCCTCCGCCTTGCGCAGCGCCTCGGGCCGGTAGGTGTTCGCCGGATCCGACGACGGGTCGTACGGCACCTTCACCGGGCCGGACGGCGTCTCGATGATCCGGGACGGCATCGGCCCGGACGGCGGGTCGAGCGGCGGCAGCGCGTCGAGCGGCGTGGGATCGGGCGTCTCGGGCTGCGGCTGCGGCGGCCGGGCCGAGCCGTGCGCCGCGAGCACCTGCTCGAGCATCTGGGCGGCCTGCACCGCCGAGATCCGGTCGGCCGGGTTCTTCCGCAGCAGACCCTCGATCACCGGCTGCAGCGGGCCCGCCCGCTCCGGTCGCGCGGGCTCCTGGGTGAGCACCGCGCCGAGCACCGCCACCGCGTCCGGCCCCTCGTACGGCGGGCGCCCCTCGACCGCCGCGTACAGGGTGGCCCCGAACGACCACAGGTCGGCCGCCTGGGTGATCGGCCGGCCCTGCAGGCGCTCCGGCGGGATGTAGGCCGGTGACCCCATGAGCAGCCCGGTCTGCGTGATCGACACCTCGCCCTCGAGGGCGGCGATGCCGAAGTCGGTCAGCACCACCCGGTCCTGGGTGAGCAGCACGTTACCGGGCTTGACGTCCCGGTGCAGGATGCCGTGGGCGTGCGCGTGCCGCAGCGCGTCGAGCACCCGGATACCGATCTCGGCGGCCTGGACCGGAGGGAGCGGCCCGTTCTGCCGGATCGCCTGCTCCAGCGACCAGGCACGGACCAGCTCCATCACGATCCAGGGCCGCCCGTCCTCCTCGACCACGTCGTGGACGGTGACGATGCCCGGGTGGCTCAGCCGCGCCGCCGACCGCGCCTCACGCAGCACCCGCCGGAAGGCGATCTGCGTGCCCGCGTTGTCCAGCCCGAACGGCAGGATCAGCTCCTTGACGGCGACGTCGCGGTCGAGCAGCACGTCATGGGCGTGCCACACCATGCCCATGCCGCCGCGTCCCACGGGATTCAGCAGGCGGTACCGCCTGCCCACGAGCCGCCCTCGCCCTTCCACGTGTCCCTGGGCCGTCGGCCCGGTGGGCTCGGACGAGGTGCTCCCGAGCAAGCGATCCGCCGTCACCGTGACGTCCCCCCAATCAGGTGTGTCCGTGACGCATCCCTTTGCTGGATCTTGTGGTGAAACTTGGCGAGTTGTGAGACTGGCCACCGATACTAGGGCCAAATGGGGTCACCGGGGAACGAAACTCGCCGAATCACTGGTTTGACAACGCATTTGCCAATGCGTTCAGGGCGGCCACGAACGCCTCTGCGGGAGGCTTGACGAGACCCGCGCCGACCTGCCCGGTCCCCGCCACCTTGCCGGCGATTCCGGTGTTGACCACGGGCAGCAACCCGGTACGGGCCACGAGAGTCACGTCGATGCCGACCGGGGTGCCCCGGAAACCGAGTCCGGGGATCTGGTAAGCGGGGTGTTCGGCGAGCGTGATCTCGTACATGGACGTGGTCGCGGTGATCGCGTCGGACACGTCGCCGCCGACGAACCGCACGATCGCCGGCGCCGCGGCCATGGCGAACCCGCCGAGCCCGGCGGTCTCGGTGATCGTCGAGTCGCCGATGTCCGGGTTGGCGTCGTCCGGGCCGTACGCGCCGAGGTAGAGGCCGTCGGGCACCCCGGCCGGGCCGGTGAACCACTGGTCGGGCAGCCCGGACACCTGGATGCCGAAGTCGGTGCCGTTGCGGGCCATGCAGACCACCATCGTCGAGCCCGGCACGCCGCGGGCCGCGTCCGCGCTCACCTTCGCCGCGGCCATGCCCGGGTTGAGGAAGAAGTGGTCGTTGCCGTTGATGAACCGCAGCACCTCGGCGGCGTGCTCGGGGGAGGCCTCCACGATCGCCGGGGCGAGCTCGCGCACCAGCAGCGAGGTCGCCGCCCGGTTGCGGTTGTGCAGCTCGTCGCCCATCTGCAGGGCCTGGGCGATCATCGCGCGCAGGTCGATCGGGCCGGACCGCTCGAGGGCGGCGGCGAGCACCGGGCCGAGCACCTCGCTCATCCAGCGCAGCCGCTCGATCACCTCGGGGCCGTACGCGCCGTACCGCAGCACCTTGCCGAGGCCCTCGTTGAGCGAGCAGTACGCGGTGCCGCCGTGCTCGGCGTCGTGCACCTCGAACATCCACATCGACGGGCTCACCACGCCCGCCATCGGGCCGACCGTGCGGTGGTGGTGGCAGGGGTCGAGGGTGATGCCGGTGCCCTTGGCGAGCTTCTCCTCGGCCTCCTCGGGGTCGGCGGCGAGCCCCTCGAAGAGCATCGCGCCGATCAGCGCGCCGCGCATCGGCCCGGACGCCCGCTCCCAGGTGATCGGCGGGCCGGCGTGGAAGAACGTGCCGGGCGCGAGGTCGAGCACCTCGCTCGCCCGCCGTACCCCGACGAGCATGGGCCGCGCCGAGGTCATCCGCCCGATCGCGATCCGGTTCGCCTCCTCGCGCCGCGGGTCGGCGAGCACCTTGGCGAGCGCCTCGGCCGTGCCGGGCAGCGGCGGGCGCCAGTCCACCGCGATGTGGTCGACCGCCTGCTGGTCGAGCGCCTCGGCGAGCACCGCGGTGCCGACGCTGATCACCCGCGGCTCGCCGGAGGGCAGCACGCCGGAGGCCGCGCCGTCCGCCTGCCCGGCATCTCCGGAGGTCACGACCTCCTCGCCGGTCGCGGCGGGCGCGGGCGCCTCGGCGCCGAGCAGCGCGGCCGCGTGCCGGGCCGCCGCCGCGTTCGACAGGAACACCGCCGCGCCGGCCTCCTGCAGCGCCGCCGCCTGCCGGTGCAGGCCCTGCGGGTCGGCCTCGGTGCCGACGAGCGCGACCACGACCGCCGCGCCCCGGTCCACCGCGGCCCGGATCGCGGGGGCGAGCCGCGCGGCCGGATCCGGGTCGGCGGCGAGGCCGAGCACCACGTCGAGCAGGATCACCGAGGCGTCGGAGCGCTCCAACGCCTCCAGCCGCAGCGACGGGTCGATCATCGGGTGGGGCCGTCCCCGGGTGTACTCGTCGTCCCCGAAGTCGGTGAACTCGCCGCCCGGCACGATCAGCCCGGCCTCGGCGCACAGCGTGCCGCCGGCGTACAGCCCGCGCAGCGTGCCGCCGGCCGGGACGGACGGCGCGGCGGGCGCCGCCCAGGACGGCCATTCGGGCACCTCGCGGCCGAGCGCGCGCAGCGCCTTCTCCGCCGCCGCGGTCAGGTCGTCCTGCCCCGGCCCGAGCAGCGCGGTCACCACCGGGGTACGGCAGGCCGCCGCGGCCTCGCGCACCTTCTCGGCGACCTCGGGCGCGGGCGGCTTGGAGATGAGGAGGATGAGCTCGGTGCCCGGGTCCTCGTCGAGCGCCCGCAGCGCGCGCAGCGTGGACAGCCCGCCGACCTCGGCCGACAGGTCGCGCCCGCCCACGCCGAGCACGTGGCTCACCCCGACCCCGGCGTGGTCGAGCAGCGCGGTCACCTGCTGCGCGCCGGTGCCGGAGGCCGCCACCACGCCCACCGGGCCGGGCCGCAGCACGTTGGCGAAGCCGAGCCCGACCCCGCCGATCACCGCGGTGCCGCAGTCCGGCCCGAGCACCAGCGCGCCGGTCTCCTCGGCCCGCCGCTTGAGCGCGATCTCCTGCTCCACCGGCACGTTGTCACTGAAGATCATCACTGGCCGGCCGGCCGCGACCGCGTCCATCGCCTCGGCGAACGCGTGCTCGCCGGGCACGGACACGAGCACGACCGCGTCCGGCGCGAGCCGCGCCGCCGTCCGGGTGGTCCGGGGCGCGGCCGCCGCCGATGCGCCGCCACCCGTGCGCCGGGCCGCGGCGGCCAGCGCGGCGAACTGCCGCTCCAGCTCCTCGGCGGCGCCGCGCAGCTCCTCGGCCGAGGCGGCGCGGATCGCCACGAGCAGGTCGTTCGAGGTGCACTCGGGTACGTCGAACCGCAGCTCCCGGGCGAGATCGAGATTGAGGTCGGTGGCCATCGCGACCAGCGCCACCTCGACACCGGGCCGCGCCGTCAGGGCCTGGCTGATCCGCATCAGGCTCACCGAGTCGTGGTACACGCCCGTGCGCACCTCGACCAGGTCCGTGGCCTCCGCAATCGTGCCGTCACTCACCGAGTCCGCCTTTCACCGCACTTGTGCGATCTCTTCCACCCGCCCCGCGTCCCTGCGTGCGAGGGCGAGTACGGCCGACAGACCGGCGCGGATGCCCCAGGTCAGGTCCGCGCCGGAGGTGTGTCCCAGGCGCAGCAGCCGTTGCACCGCGGCATCGAGGGACTGCAGCCCGACGATGCCGCGCAGCACCGCCGCGGCCTCGGCGCAGCACTGGCCCTTCGCGGCGCAGTGCAGCAGCGTCGCCGAGATCGGGGTGGTGCGGGTGGGCGCGTCGAAGACGACCGTGGCGGCGAGCCAGTCGGCCAGCCACACCGCGCGCTCCACGCCCGCGGCCGTGCCGAGGTGGCGCAGCGCGGTGAGCAGGCCGGCGAGCATGTCGTCGCCGCTCGGGGTGAGCCCGGGGCCGAGGCCCATGATCTGCTCGGCCGCGGTGAGCGCCCCGAGCAGCGAGTCGTTCGCGCAGGCCGCCGCGAGCTGGGCGGGGAAGCCCGCCTCGTCGAGGCCGGTCGCGCGGCCGGTCGCGGCGCAGATGTCGGCGAGCCGTACCGCGGCACGCTCCAGCCGGGGGATCTCGGTGAGGCCCAGCGCGGGCATCGGATCCCACCAGCGGCGGATCCGCACCACGGCCCGGCCGGCCTCGACGACCCCGTCGCCGACCGCCGCCTCGTCGCCGACCGCGAGCGGTGGCAGCGGCTCGGCGAGCACGACCGCGTTGGGCAGTCTCGTCCCCTCCCCGGTCACCAGGCAGACCACGCGCGGCTCGTTCGGCCCGCGGGTCTCCAGGTAGGCCCCCAGCGGGAACACCGCGAGCACCCGGGCCGGGCGGCGCGACGCCTCCAGCGCCGGGCGCAGGGCCACGCTCGCCGCTCCGGTGAGCTCGGCCCGTGACCGGGACCCTGTCGCCTTCGTCGTTCCCCTCGTTGCTGCCCTCGTCGTCGCCGGGCGCGACGCGGCCGCCGCTTGTGGCTCGGCCTTGGCCCGCGCTCCGGACCGGGCGACCCGGGTGGGTGTCCGGCGTGTACCGACGCTCATGAATGCTTCCCCACTTGACGTCCCAGGACGGAAAACCTGACGCGACCGTAGAACGGGCCGCCACGTCGCCGTACGGAGAAAGCTGCCAACACTTCCCGGAAAGGTTGGCTCTTGTTGCCAGACAAGGAGTTCGTTCAGAATGAGGTGGCCCGTAACCGACCGTCTCGGGAGCACGAGCAATGCCTACGGAACCCTCCCCCCCGGCCCCGCGACTGGCCAGCACCGGGACGATCATCTACGGCGTCTCCGTCGGGGAGGTGCTGGGCGTCTCCACCCTCGCCGGCGCCCGCCTCATCGCGGGCAAGGGCGGCCTCAACCGCATCGTGCAGCGGCTCAACGTCATGGAGGTGCCCGACATCCTCGCCTGGGTGAAGCCGCACGAGCTGCTGCTCACCACCGGCTACCCGCTGCGCAACACGCCCCAGTCGCTCGGCCGGCTCGTCGCCGACCTCGACGAGCGGGGCCTCGCCGCGCTCGGCATCAAGCTCGGCCGGTACGTCGACGAGCTGCCCGACGAGATGATCGAGCAGGCCGACCGGCTCGACTTCCCGCTGATCCTGCTGCCGAACGACGTCGGCTTCGACGACATCCTCAACCAGGTGCTCACCGACATCCTCAACCGGCAGGCCGCGATCCTCGCCCGGGCCGAGGAGGCGCACCGCGCGCTCGTCCAGGTGGTGCTCGCCGGGGGCGGGCTGCGCGAGGTCGCCGCCGAGGTGGCGAACCTGCTCGACGTCGCGGTGGCGATCCTCGACGGGGCCGGGCACGTGCTCGCCACCGCGGGCCCCCCGGACGACGTGGCCGTGCTGTGCGAGGCCGCCGTGCGGGAGTCCACCACGCCGGGGGTAACCTGGGCGGTGGCCTCGGGGTCCTCGGGGGTGGCCTGGCCGGGCGGTGACGGCGCCGACGGGGGGTTCGCGGCCGTACCGGTCGTCGCCGGCGGCCACCACCACGGCCGCCTCGTCGCCTACAGCCCCACCGGCACCCTCCGCGACAGCGACGTCGGCATCCTGGAACGCGCCGCGACGGTCGCCGCGCTCGTGATCACCAAACAGGAGGCGGTCACCGCCGTGGAGAGCAAGTACCGGGCGGACTTCCTTCGGGACGTGCTCATCGGGCGGGGCGGGCCGCGGGTCACCGAGCGGGCGCGCGCGTTCGGCTGGGACCTGGAGCGGCCGGTGACCGTGGTGGTCGCCGAGATGGACCCGGACGGGGAGGAGCGCTCGGCCCAGGACCGGCTGCTCTCCGCCTGGGTGTCGGCGGTGCGGCGGCACGACCCGCGCGGCGCGGTGGCGGGCTTCTCGCACGAGGTCGTCGCGATCGTCGGGGCCGGGGTGGACGTCACCCGGCTCACCCGGGACGCCCAGACCGCGTTCGGCGACAGCGCCCCCGCCACCTTCTCCACCGGCATGAGCCGGGTCGCGCACGGCGTGGACCTGCTGCCCGACGCGTACGGCCAGGCGCTCAAGGCGGCCCGGGTCGGCCGCCAGCTCCACGGGCCCGGCGCGATCGCCCACTTCGACCAGCTCGGCGTCTACCGGCTGCTGTCGCTGGTGAACGACACCGCCGAGCTGCACGCGTTCGTCGCCGAGACGCTCGGCCCGCTCGCCTCCGACGACGACGCCGAGAACGTCGACCTGCGCCGTACCCTGCAGGTGCTGCTGGAGACGAACCTCAACGTCGCCGAGACGGCCCGGCGGCTGCACTTCCACTACAACACCCTGCGCTACCGCATCGGCAAGCTCGAGCGCATGCTGGGCCGGTTCACCGAGGACGCGCACCTGCGCCTCAACCTCACCCTCGCGCTGCACGTGCTGCGCATGCGCGGCATCTGACCCGGGTCCCGCCGCCGCGGCGGCCACCGGGTCCGAATCACGGCTCCGGCGTGTCCGAAACGCGTCCGAAACCGGCCTGACACGACATCTGACAAACCTGACGCCGTGTCCGACAGGTCCTCGGGCGCGGCGTCACGGCGTCGCCGGGCACGTCCGAGGTGCCCGGCGAGGTCCACGCCGCCCACTCACCGCCACCCCGGTCGGCCGGTGCGCAAGAAAAACTCTGCCGACGGCAGGACGTTTGGCAAATCCTGCCCATGAAGAGCCGCGTCACCACGTCTAACCTGCCCGCAACGGGTGACGGACGTCACGTCCGGCCCGGTGGAAAGTGTTAGTCGCCGCGGTGGGTTTTGCCTGCGGGGTGGCGCCCGGCCGACGGCCCGGCACAAGAGGGGCTCATATGGCATTCGGGTGGAAGGTGCACGGAGAGGGCCGCAAGCTGGCCCCTGGCGATGTGGTCAAGCCGGACGAGCGGCTGTCCTGGCCACGCACGATCGGATTCGGCGCCCAGCACGTGGTCGCGATGTTCGGCGCGACCTTCGTGTTCCCGCTCGTCATGGGGCTGGACCCGAATCTCGCCGTGATGATGTCCGGCGTCGCCACGATCATCTTCCTGCTCATGGTGAAGGGGAAGGTGCCGAGCTACCTCGGCACCAGCGCCTCCTTCGTCGCCGGCGTCGCGGCGATCCGCGGGCTGTTCGGTGGTGACACGCCGGCCGTCGACAAGATCGTAACGGGTGCGATCCTCGTCGCCGGCCTCGTGCTCGCCATCTTCGGTCTGCTCATCCACTTCCTCGGTGTCGGGTTCATCCACCGCATCTTCCCGCCGGTGGTCACCGGCGGCGTGGTGATGCTGATCGGGTTCGGCCTCGCGTTCGTGGTCGCGGACACCTACTGGCCGCAGGACCAGTGGATCGCCCTGATCACGATGGTCGTCACCTTCCTGATCATGGTGCTGTTCCGCGGCTTCATCGGACGCATCGCCGTACTGCTCGGCCTGATCGTCGGCTACGTGCTCTCCTGGGTGGCCGACCGGGTCTTCGGGAACATCACCGCCTTCAACGCCGGCACCGGCCAGGTGGACACCCACCCGCGGGTGGACCTGTCCGCCGTCGCCGACGCGCCGTGGATCGGCCTGCCGGACTTCCACGCGCCGGACATCCGGGTCTCCGCGGTGCTGCTCGTGCTGCCCGCCGTGATCGCCCTGATCGCGGAGAACATCGGGCACGTCAAGGCGGTGGGTGAGATGACCGGCGTCGACGCCGACCCGTACATGGGCCGGGCGATCGCCGCGGACGGCGTCGCGACCGTGGTCGCCACCTCGGTCGGCGGCTCGCCGACCACCACCTACGCCGAGAACATCGGCGTCATGGCCGCGACCCGGGTGTACTCCACGGCCGCCTACTACGTCGCCGCGATCATCGCGATCCTGTTCGGCCTCTGCCCGAAGTTCGGCGCGCTCATCGCCGCGACTCCGGGCGGTGTGCTCGGCGGGGTCTGCGTGATCCTCTACGGCATGATCGGCATGCTCGGCGCGAAGATCTGGGTGGAGAACCGGGTGAACTTCGCGGACCCGGTGAACATGGTCCCGGTCGGCGCGGGCATCATCCTCGCCATCGGCCCCGTGGACCACGCGATCACCGGCGAGTTCACCATCGGCGGCATCGCGCTCGGCACGATCGTCCTGCTCGGCGGCTACCACCTGCTCCGCGCCCTCGCCCGGCGCGGGTCGTCGCCCGCGGAATCCGCCCCGGTCGGCGAGGTCGCGGCCGAGAAGGGCGCCGCCGGGTGATCCGTGCCGGACGGCACACCGTCACCGTGAACGATCAACGCACGTCAACGGGTACCTGGGGTAGGACGGACACGTGAAACCGCCCCCATTCGACTACCACGCCCCGCGCACCGTCGGCGAGGCCCTCGAGGTCCTCGCCGACGCGGGGCCGGAGGGCAAGGTTCTGGCCGGGGGACAGAGCCTCATTCCGCTCATGAACATGCGTCTCGCCGCACCGGCGAGGCTCGTCGACATCAACCGGATCGGCGCGCTCGACACCGTCGCCGCCGACGCCCGCGGCGTACGGGTCGGCGCGCTCGCCCGGCACGCCACGGTGGAGCGCTCGGCCGCGGTGGCCGAGCGCCAGCCGCTGCTGCGCCAGGCGCTGCGGCACGTCGCCCATCCGGTGATCCGTAACCGCGGCACCGTGGTCGGCAGCCTCGTGCACGCCGACCCGGCCGCGGAGCTGCCGGCCGTGCTCGCCCTGCTGGGCGGCACGGTACGGCTCGCCCGCCACGGCGCGCCGGAGCGCGACGTGCCCGCGGACGAGTTCTTCCTCGGGCCGCTGGAGTCCGCGCTGCAGCCCGGCGAGCTGGCGGTCTCGGCGTTCTTCCCGGCCCTGCCGCCGGGCTCCGGCACCGCGTTCTGCGAGATCGCCCGGCGGCACGGCGACTTCGCGCTCGCCGGGGTCGCCGCGCTCGTCACCCTCGACGACGACCTGCGCATCACCACCGCCAAGGTGGCCTGCATCGGGGTCGGCCCGGTGCCGGTCGTCGTCGACGTGTCGGCCGAGTGCGCGCGCCGCCCGGCCGCCTCGGCGGACTGGCCCGCGGTGGCGGCCGCCGTACGGGACCGGGTGGAGCCCGAGGACGACATCCACGCCACGGCCGAGTACCGGCGGCACCTGACCGGGGTGCTCGCCGAGCGCGCCCTGCGCATCGCCGCGGAACGGGCGTCGCATGGCTGAAGGCGCACCTGAAGCGAAGGGGAGTACCGGGGTGGGGACCGAAACCCTGTTCGACATATCGCTGACCGTCAACGGCGTGGTCCGGGAGGCGAGGGTGCCGGCGCGGCGGCTGCTGTCCGACTGCCTGCGGCACGATCTCGGGCTCACCGGCACCCACGTGGGCTGCGAGCACGGCGTGTGCGGCTGCTGCACGGTGCTGCTCGACGGCGAGCCGGTGCGCTCCTGCCTCACGTTCGCGGTCTCCGTGGACGGGCACGAGATCACCACGATCGAGGGCCTCGCCGCCCCGGACGGCACGCTCTCGCCCGTGCAGCGCGCGTTCGCCGAAAGCCACGCCCTGCAGTGCGGGTTCTGCACGCCGGGCTTCCTGTGCACGGTGACCGCGCTGCTCAGGGAGAACCCTTCGCCGAGCGACGAGGAGATCCTCGAGGGCATCTCCGGCAACCTGTGCCGGTGCACCGGCTACCAGAACATCATCAAGGCCGTGCACCGCGCGGCCGAGATCGCCGCGGAGGAGAACGGGGCCGGGGTGCCCGCGGGGAGCCACCGAGCAGTGACGGAGGAATCGTGACGACCAGCCTGTTCGGCGAGCGGGTGCAGCGGCTGGAGGACCCGCGGCTGATCACCGGCAACGGACGCTACCTCGACGACCTCGGCAGGGACGCGCTCGCCGTCGCCTTCGTCCGCTCCCCGCACGCGCACGCCCGGATCCGGGACATCAACGTCGACCGCGCGCTCGACGTGCCCGGCCTGGTCGCCGTCTACACCTGGGAGGACCTGCCGGCGCGGGTCGGCGAGCCGCTGCCGCTGCTCATCCCGCACCCGGCGCTCACCCACGGCCGCACCGCCCGCCCGCTCGCCAAGGACGTGGTCCGCCACGTCGGCGAGCCCGTGGTGATGGTCGTGGCCGAGGACCGGTACACGGCCGAGGACGTCTGCGACCTGATCGAGGTCGACTACGAGCCGCTCCCGGCGGTGGTCGGCATCGAGGAGGCGGTGCGCGGCGAGCACCTGGTGCACCCGGACGTGCCCGGCAACGTCGGCGCCCACCTGGTGCAGGAGGTGCCCTCGGCGGACGGCCGCAGCGCCGCCCAGATGATCGAGTCGGCCCCGCACCGGCTCGAGTTCCGGCTCGACATCGAGCGCAGCGCGTCGATGCCGCTGGAGGGGCGCGGCGTGTACGCCCGCTGGGACCCGGACGACGGGTCGCTGCGCGTCTACTCCTCCACGCAGACCTCGACCAGCGTGCGCATGGCGATCGCGGCCAAGCTCGGCCTGCCGCTGCCCAAGGTCGAGGTGATCGCCCCGGACGTCGGCGGCGGGTTCGGCGTCAAGATCGTGCACCCGTGGCCGGAGGAGATCCTCATCCCGTGGGCGGCTCGCACGCTGGGCCGCGAGATCAAGTGGACCGAGGACCGGCGCGAGCACTTCATCTCCTCCGCCCACGAGCGCGGCCAGGTCCAGTACGTGCGGGTCGGCTTCGACGACGACGGGCGCATCCTCGGCCTGGACGTGACGTTCCTGCACGACCACGGCGCCTACACGCCGTACGGGATCATCGTGCCGATCATCACGTCCACCCAGCTGCTCGGGCCGTACAAGCCCGGGGCGTACCGGGTGGAGTTCTCCTCGGTCTACACCAACACGGTGATCGTCACCCCGTACCGCGGCGCGGGCCGGCCCCAGGGCGTGTTCTGCATGGAGCGCACCATGGACCGCATCGCGGCCTACCTGGGCAAGGACCGCACCGAGGTGCGCGCGGCGAACTTCATCCAGCCGGACGAGTTCCCCTACGACCACAAGATGACCTTCCAGGACGGGAGGCCGCTGATCTACGACAGCGGCAACTATCCCGAGGCCCTGCGCATGCTCAAGGAGCTCATCGGCTGGGACGAGTTCGAGAAGGAGCGCGAGCGCGCCGCGGCCGAGGGCCGCCGCCTCGGCATCGGCATCGGCTGCTACGTGGAGGGCACCGGCGTCGGGCCGTACGAGGGCGGGCACGTGCAGATCACCTCGGACGGCCGGGTGCACGTGTCCACCGGCCTCACCTCCCAGGGCCAGGGCCACCAGACGGCGTTCGCCCAGATCGCGGCGACCGAGCTCGGGGTGCCGATCGAGCGGGTCTCGGTGGTCACCGGCGACACCCGCCGGTTCGGGTACGCCGTGGGCACCTTCGCCTCCCGCGCCGCGGTGATGAGCGGCAACGCGATCGCGCTCGCCTGCCGCAAGGTGCGCGACAAGGCGCTGCGCATCGCCGCCGAGGCGCTCGAGGCCGACCCGGCCGACCTGACGATCACCGACGGGATCGTGCACGTCAAGGGCAACCCCTCGGCCTCGATCCCGCTCGCCACCGTCGCGGTGCTGTCCAACCCGCTGCGGTACGCCTTCGACGAGGAGGCGCAGCGCGCCACCCAGTTCGCCACCGCGGCCTCGGACGACAAGCCGCCGGTCGCGGAGGGGGAGGAGCCGGGCCTGGAGGGCCGCGACTACTACTCGCCGGTCCGGTCCACGTTCGCGTACGGCATGCACGCGGCGATCGTGGAGACCGACCCGGAGACCGCCGAGATCAAGGTGCTGCGGTACGCGGTGGTGCACGACTGCGGCCGCCTGATCAACCCGATGATCGTCGACGGCCAGATCCACGGCGGCGTGGCCCAGGGCATCGGCGGCGCGCTGTACGAGCGCATGGTCTACGACGAGCACGGCCAGCTGCTGAACGCCTCGTTCATGGACTTCCTCATGCCGTACGCCACCGAGGTGCCCCGGGTCGAGACCGCCCACCTGGAGACCCCGAGCCCGCTCAACCCGCTCGGCATCAAGGGCGCGGGCGAGGCGGGCGTCATCCCGGTCTCCGCGGTGATCGCGAGCGCGATCGAGGACGCCGAGGGCATCCCGATCATGAGGATGCCGATCTCCCCCTCGGAGCTCTTCCACCTCCGCCGTACCGCCACCGAGCGGGTCGGCTGAGCACCCCCCACCCACACCCGGCCGCCCCCGGCCGCATGCCGGCGTCCCTCGCCGCCGGTACCGGCCGGGGGCGGTCGCCTCGCCCGCCTCGGCGGCACCGGGCGGTGATCCTCCCGCCCTCTCGCCGGGAGGATCGGGACCCGGGCCGGTCCCGTGCGCGCCCCGGTACGGCGGGCCGGGGCGGGCTAGCGGGACAGGATCGTGGCGAGCGCCGCGGCGAGGGCGCCGGGGGTGGTGGAGCGCCAGGCGACGAAGCCGTCGGGGCGGACCAGGATCGCCTCGCCGGGGGCGAGGTCGTGGGCCTCGGCGGCGGTTGCCGGGGTGAGGTCGACGCCGAAGCGGTACACGTCGACGGGCACGGGCAGGTCCTTGGCGGCCGCGGCCCAGGCGTTCCCGTCCGGGCCGGTCAGCAGCACGAAGCGGAAGCCGTACAGGTCGAGGGTGGAGACGGGCTTGCCGTCGCGCTCGACCGCCACGTGCGGGGCGCGGGTGCCGGGCCGGCCGCGCAGCTCGCCGAGGGGCAGCGGGTCGGCGGCGGGGGCCGCGCCCAAGATCGCCGATGAGCGGTACTGGTAGCCGAGGGCCACCGAGCCGTACTCGATGATCTCGGGCGCCTCGCCGGGGCCCATGCGGGTGCCGAACCGGGCGAGCGCCTGGCCCATCGTCATCAGGCCGGTGGGGCGGCGCTCCGCCTCGTAGCTGTCGAGCAGGCCGGGCCCCGCCAGGCCGTCGGTGACGAAGGCGAGCTTCCAGGCGAGGTTGTGCGCGTCCTGGATGCCGGCGTTGGCGCCGAGGCCGCCGGTGGGCGGCCACACGTGCGCGGCGTCGCCGATGAGGAAGACGCGGCCCGCCCGGTAGGCGCGGGCGACGTGCGCGCCGATGGGGAAGGCGAGCACCTTCAGGTCGGTGCCGGGGATCTGCGGGCGCAGCCGTACCTCGAGGCCGGGAAGGCCCGCGGCCTCGCGCACCATGGCGGCGACCCGCTCGTCGGTGAACGACTCCACCGGCTCGGCGGACGGGTCGTGGCCGGTGCCGAACACCCAGCGGGTGCCCTCGTCGTCGTGCGCCATCAGGATCGTGTTCGGGCGCGGGCGCCGCAGGTACGCGATGGTGGCCCGCCGCCCGCGCAGCGCCGGACGCAGGTCGGCGTCGACGATCGCGGTGATGGTGTCGAACAGCCGCCCGGGGCCGTCGACCGGGATGCCGAGCCGGTGGCGGATCGGGCTGTGGAAGCCGTCGGCGGCGACGAGGTACTCGGCCCGCACCCGCTCCGACACGCCGGTCGTGCGGTCCTTGAGCACGGCGGTCACGCCGGCCTCGTCCTGCTCGAAGTCGGTCAGCTCGGTGGAGTACCGGAGCCGCGCGCCGAGACGCCGGGCATGGTCGCGGACCAGGGCCTCGAGGCGGTCCTGGTCGATCGGCCCGAACGGGCACGGGCTCGCCTCCGCGCCGTCGCTCTCGTGCGGCTCGTCGGGGGACTCGTACCGGTCGTCGCTCAGGGTCTCGGCGCGCACCGGGACCCAGGCGAAGCCGGGACCGGCGAACGCCGCGGCCCGGATCCGCTCCTCCAGCCCGACCTGCCGGTACAGCTCCATGGTGCGCGGGGTGATCCCGCGGGCGCGCGGGTGGCCGAGCAGGTCGGGGTGGCGCTCCACCAGCAGGCACGGCACCCGGTGGGCGGCGAGGAACAGCGCGCAGGACAGCCCGGTGATGCCGCCGCCCACGATGAGCACGGGGACTTGCCTCATCGTTCGTCTCCTTCGGTCGTCCCGGGGAACGGTCGGGGAGCAGCCTCGCCCGCCGGGCGGTCCCGGCACACCGGGCAGATGCCCTATCCGCCGCCTTATCGTGGCCGCCGTAGCGCCGCGCGGCCGGCCTTATCGTGGTCGCCATGGGGCTGCTTGGCCGGCAGGAGGAGCTCGCCTTCCTCGGGGAGGCCGCCCGCGCGGCGCAGGACGGCGACGCCGGGATGGTGGTGGTCGGCGGGGAGGCCGGGATCGGCAAGACGTGCCTGCTCGACCACCACGCGGCGCGGGCGGCGCGGGCGGGCTGGCGGGTGCTGCGCGGCGCCTGCGTGGAGCTCGGCGCCGAGGGCCTGCCGCTCGCCGCGGTCACCACGGTGCTGCGCGAGCTCGCCCGCGAACCCGGCCCCGACCGGCTCACCCGGCTGCTGCCCGCCGCCCGCGAGCTGCTGGAGCTGCTGCCCGAGTACGGCACGGCCGCGCGGGTCCGCGCGGGCGAGGACGGCGGCGCGCGGCTCTTCGAGCTGGCCGAGCTGTTCGCCGTGCTGCTGCGGCGGCTCGGCGAGGAGCGGCCGGTGCTGCTCGTCGTCGACGACCTGCACTGGGCGGACCGGACCACCCGGGAGCTGCTCGGCTACCTCGCCCGCACGCTCCGCCCCGCCCGCGTCCTGC
This sequence comes from Thermopolyspora flexuosa, assembly GCF_006716785.1. Classification (NCBI taxonomy): domain Bacteria; kingdom Bacillati; phylum Actinomycetota; class Actinomycetes; order Streptosporangiales; family Streptosporangiaceae; genus Thermopolyspora; species Thermopolyspora flexuosa. Next base: position 1,625,715 of record NZ_VFPQ01000001.1, read on the forward strand.
TGCTCGCCGCCTACCGCGACGACGACCTCGGCCGGGCGCACCCGCTGCCGCCGTACCTCGCCGCGCTGGAACGGCTGCCGGGGGTGCGCCGGCTGCGCCTGGCCCGGCTCACCCGGGCCGAGGTGGGCGAGCTCGTCGCCGGGGTGCTGGGGCGGCGGCCGGACGAGCGGCTCGTCGAGACGGTGTACCGGCGCTCGGGCGGCAACCCGTTCTTCGCCGAGGAGCTCGCCCGCGCCTCCGGGCCGGCCGATGACGCGCTGCCCGACACGCTGCGCGACCTGCTGCTCCACCGGGTCGACCGCCTGCCCGCCGACGCCCACCACACGGTACGGCTCGCCGCCGTGGGCGGGCCGTGCGTGCCGTACGAGCTGCTGCGCCGTACCAGCGGGCTCGACGAGACGGCGCTGCTCACCACCCTGCGCGCGGCGGTCGACGCGCGGATCCTGCTGCCGGAGCGGGACGGGTACCGGTTCCGGCACGCGTTGCTGCGCGAGGCGGTGCTCACCGATCTGCTGCCCGCCGAGCGGGTGCGGCTGCACCGCGCCTACGCCGAGGCGATCGACGCCGCGCCGGACCTGCTCGCCCCCGAGCGCCGGGCCGCCGAGGAGGCCTTCCACTGGTACGGCGCGCGGGAGCCGCGGCGCGCCCTGCCCGCGCTGCTGCGCGCCGCCGAGACCGCGGAGGCGATGCACGCGCACGCCGAGCAGGCGCAGATGCTCCGCCGCGCCCTGACGGTGTGGCCGGATGACGCCGATCCCGGGCCGGACCGGCGGGAGACCTGGCTCAAGGCGATCATGGCGTCGCTGTGGGCCGGGGAGGACGCCGCGTCCCTCGACCTCACCGAACAGGCCCTCGCCGAGGCCGGGGACGACCGGCCCGAGGAGACGGCGATGCTGCTCGCGCTGCGGGCGATGGCCCTCACCAACGTGGGCGACCGCGAGGCCATCGCGTGCGCGGAGCGCGCCGCCGCACTGGCGCCCGCCGGGGACTCGCCGGGCCGGGCCCGGGTGCTCGACGTGTACGGGGTGGTGCTGCTGCTGTTCGGACGGCCGGAGCGGGCCCGCGCGGTCGCCGCGGACGCGGTGCGCGTCGCCCGCGCCGCCGGTGACCCCGGCACCGTCGCGAACGCGCTGGTCACGCTCGGGGCCGCGCTGGCGCAGCGGGGCGAACACGAGGCCGGGCTCGCCGCGCTCGCCGAGGGGCGCGAGCTCGCCCGGCGGCGCGGCGACGTGGTCCGCCTCACCCGGGCGGAGCTCAACACCGCCGACGCCCTCGCCTGGGCCGGGCGCGCCGAGGAGGCGATGGCGATGGCACGGGCCGGCCTCGGCACCGCCCAGGCCGCCGGGCTCGGGCGCACCCTCGGCACGTTCCTGCGGCTGTCGGTCGCCGGGCTGCTGCTGCGGCGCGGCGACTGGGACGAGGCGGACCGGGCCGCCGCGGCGGCGCTCGAGGAGGACCCGGCGGGCGGGCCGGGCGCGCTGCTGCACGCGCTGCGCGGCGAGGTCGCGCTGCTGCGCGGGGAGACCGAGGCGGCACGCGAGCGGCTGTCCCTCGCCCGCGCGCTCGCCGGTGAGCACCCCGGCATGCCCCTGGTCGCGGTCTCGCTCGCCCGGCTCGCGGCCGAGATCGCGCTGCGGGACAACCGGCTCGCCGACGCCCGCGCGGCCGTCGCGGACGCCCTGCCGTACGCGCGGGACATCCCGTTCCTCGGCTGGCCGCTGCTGGTGACCGCCGCCCGGGCCGAGGCGCGCGCCCACACCCGGGCCCGGGCGCTCGGCGAGCCGGTGGACGAGGCATGGGCGGGCCGCGTCCGCGAGCTCGCCACCGGCCTGCCCGCCCCCGAGCCGCTGTGGTCCGCCCACGCGGCCTGGGCCGACGCCGAACTCACCCCGCCCGGCGAGGACTCCACGGCCCGCTGGGAACGGGTGGCCGAGGCGTGGGCCGCGGTCGGCGACCCCTACGCCGAGGCGTACGCCCGCACCCGCGCCGCGGAGGCCGCCGCCCTGGCGCAGCACCGCACCCGTGCGGCGGACCTGCTGCGCCGCGCCGCCGAGCTGGCCGAGCCGCTGCGCGCCGCGCCGCTGCTCGACGAGATCCGCATGATCGCCCGCCGCTCGGGAGTCGCCGTACCGGACGCCACCGGCTCACCCCCGGCCGACGACGACCCCCTGGCACGCCTCGGCCTGACCGCCCGGGAGATCGAGATCCTCCGCCTCGTCACCGCCGGCCGCACCAACCGCCAGATCGCCGAGTCCCTGGTCATCAGCGTCAAGACCGTCAGCGCCCACGTCTCCCACATCCTGGCCAAGCTCGGCGTGGCCACCCGAGGCGAGGCCGCCGCCCTCGCCCACCGCCTCGGCGTGTTCCCTGCCTCCGATCTCGAACCGACGACGCCCGACGCCCGGGCATCTGCCGGGTAACAACAACACCCGTGTCGATGCCGGACCCGACGCCTCGGTGGGACCAAGGCGGCATAGTGGCCGCCCTGTGCGTGACGGATCTGATGGGTCGAGGGCAGGAATCACGCTTCTCCCGCGCTATGTGCCGTCGCCATTGATCTCGAACCAGACCTCACGGGTGGACTCATGGTCGGTGACGCCCCAGCGTTGGGAGAGCGCCGCAACGAGAAAAAGGCCTCGTCCTGTCACCTCATCCGGGGCATTGCGGACATACGGCTTAGAAGCGGAGCCCTTGTCGATTACGCCGATGCGGATCGATCCCTGCGACGCCTTCTTGAAGATCTCGACCGTGATCTCGCCGCCTCCGCGGGAGTCGGAGTGAATGGCGCTGTTCGTGACGAGCTCCGACGTGAGGAGCTTGGCGTCGTCCAGGGCAGGGTGAGCATCACCAAGGACTTTCTCGACAAAGGCACGCGCGGCCGAAGCCGATTCCGGTCTTCCTGCCAGTGTGATCGCCCCGAGAAGTTCGCCCATGTCTGACGGCATGTTTGCCCTCGCATGATTGCGTTGGGTAAGCGTTTGCCTTCCAAGGGTGACCGGATGGGGCTAAACTCAGGTGGGTAATGGCCCCACAGTCTCCCCGCAATTCGTGTGGGGTTCACGTGGGATAGGGAGGGTGGGTGAATGGCTGGAGAAAAGCAATATGTCTAATCCTGTACGAATTAATCCTGATGAGTCCCCGCGTGCCCGTTTCGCCTACGAGTTGCGGGAATTGCGGCGCGCGCACGGACTCACCCAACGCCAGTTCGGCGAGCGCATCGGTTACTCCGAGTCCACCATCGGCATGATCGAACAGGGCAAACGCGCGCCTACCCAGCACTTCGCCGATCTCGTGGACGAGGCTTTCGGCCTCCCCGGCACCTTCGCCAGGCACTACCTCAAGACCACCTGGGCCGGAGCTCCTGAGCACTTCCGCCCTTGGCTCATCGAGGAACAGGAAGCCACCTCATTGAAGAGCTACGAGCCCATCCTCGTTCCGGGCCTCTTCCAGACCGAGGCCTATGCGCGAGCAGTGTTGCAATCCGAACCCGGCATCACCGCCACTCAGGTAGAAGAGCGGGTCTCAGCGCGCCTCGAGCGCAAGTCAATCCTGACCCGTTCTGATCCGCCCCAAATCACCGCGATCCTCGACGAGGGAGTGCTCCAGCGTCCTGTCGGCAGCCCGGAGATCATGCGGGAGCAGCTCGAACACCTGCTGGCGCTCGCGCAGTACCCACACATCACGCTGCAGATCGTTCCGTATACGGCACAGGCGCTGTTCGGCCTCGCAGGAGGGTTCATCATCGCCGAGCGTGACGGGCGAGCCTATGCCGCTCACATAGCCGGGCAACCGCAAGGCCTCACGACGGACGATCGGGGCCTGATTGCGAAGCTCTACCAGCGTTACGATGCGATCAGGGCTGAGGCGCACCCCCAGCGCCTTTCACTCCAGATGATCTCGGAGATGGTGGCCAATGGACATCCTTCATGGTGCTAGGTGGCGTACCAGTAGCTACACCAACAGCGACGGCGGCAACTGCGTCGAGGTGGCCACCAATCTTGAGGGCGTTGTGGCCGTCCGGGACAGTAAGGACCGTAGCGGTCCGGTGCTGGTCTTTACGCGTGACGAGTGGCGGGATTTCCTCGCTGCCGTGAAGGCCGGAACCGTGGGTCACTTCTGAGCCGGATAATCGTTCGCCCGATCACGCGGTGCACCCCCTGCGCGCCGTGTGGCGGGAAGGGCAAGTGGTCGCCGGACCCGTCGTCCGCGGAATGACGACCAGGCGGTCCCTAAACGATCAGTTCTGGAAGAGGGGCCCGGCTCGATGTATTGACCTCAATAATGGTTGAGGTTGCATGCTGTCCGCATGAGCGTTGCAGGCGCGGCGTACGCCGTGAACGTCAAGGTCGGCGGGCGGATTATGGCCGTCAGGGGACACCGCTGGTGGCTGGGCGGACGGACGAGAGCCGGTCCGCGGGACCGTCGCCGGGTGCTGCGGAGGGTGGGGTACGGCACGATGCCCGCCGGGGCCTGGCGGGGAAAGTGTCGGTGGCGTCTGGGAGGGTGGGCCTTTGTGGCGCAACCTCTCAAAGAGCTGATCAATCGGGGGTCGGTGGCGACGCTCGCGGACGGGCTGGCGGCGGCGGGGCGGGCGTTTCCGCGGGACAGGTTCGTGCGGGAGGCCGCGGCCGGGCTCGACGGGCTGGAGCTGAAGGATCGGGTGCGGCATGTGGCGGGGGTGCTCGCCACGGTCCTGCCGGAGCGGTTTCCGGAGGCGGCGAGGGTCATCCGGGAGGCGGCGGGGCGGGTCCGGCTCGATCTGTGGAGCGGGTGGCCGGCGACCGAGTACGTGGGGGTGCACGGGGTCGGCCATCTCGCTGAGGGCATGGAGACGCTCGCGGTGCTCACGCCGTACGCGACGGGGGAGTTCGCGGTGCGGCCGTTCCTGGAGCGCCACCGGGAGGACGCGCTCGCGATCATGACGGGGTGGGCGCGGTCGGAGGACGAGCACGTGCGGCGGCTGGCGTCGGAGGGTACGCGGCCCAGGCTGCCGTGGGGCGCCCGGGTGCGGTGGCTGATGGAGCCGGGGCCGACGCTGCCGATCCTCGATCTGCTGCGGGACGATCCGAGCGAGTACGTGCGGCGGTCGGTGGCGAACCATGTGAACGACCTCGCCAAGGACCATCCCGAGTTCGCGGTGGAGGTGCTGCGGCGCTGGCGGGAGGAGGGTGGCCGCCACGTCGACGCGGTGGTACGGCGCGCGGTGCGCGGGCTGCTCCGCGCCGGGCATCCCGGGGCGCTCGCTCTGGTCGGGGCCGCGCCCGGGGTCGGGGCGGTGGAGGACCTGGTGCTGGAGAGCGATCGGGTCGCGGTGGGGGAGCGGCTGCGGTTCACCGTGACGATCTCGGCCGAGGAGCCCGGGCCGGTCGTGCTGCGGTACGCGGTGCGCCGGGACGGCTCCCGCCGGGTGTTCCACCTGGGGGAGCGGGTCGCCGGCCGTCCCGGCGAGACCTTCACGATCACCAAGGCGCACTCCTTCCGGCCCGTCACCACGCGGGTGGAGCCGCCGGGCGCCCGGCTGCTGGAGATCGTGGTGAACGGCACGGTGCGGGCGACCGCGCCGTTCGAGCTGGTTCCCGCCCCGGAGCACGCGACCTCGCCGTCGTGAGACGTGCCGCGGCCGGTCGTCTCGACGGTCCGGCTCGACGTCGGCGTGCACGGTGACCGGCCGGGGGAGGCGGCGGGCCGTCGTCCGGGCCGGGAACAAACCCGCCGGTCACCGACTTGATCCGGTCAGGCGTGCCCGCCGTACCGTTCCAGCCCGGACGGCGAGCGCCGACCGCTCGCCCACGGCGATACGCCCGTGGCGGCCCGGCCCGCCGCGGGCGGTACCCGTGGGCGGCCAGCGAGAGCCCGGGACACGCTCAGGCGGGCCCGGTGGCGTACGAAAGGCAGACATTGATGAACGACCGGTTGACCGCCGAGGCATCCGTGAAGACGCAGACGCAAGGGAGGGCGGCGGCACCGCCCTGGCTCATCCTCACGTTGGTGTGCACCGCCCAGTTCATGGTCGTGCTCGACGTGTCGATCGTGAACATCGCGCTGCCGGCCATGGACGCCGAGCTGGGGCTCGGCGTGGAAGGGCTGCAGTGGGTGGTGAACGGGTACGTGCTCACCTCGGCCGGGTTCCTGTTGCTGGGCGGCCGGGCGGCCGACCTGTACGGGCGGCGGCGGGTGTTCATCGCGGGCATGGCGCTGTTCACGCTGGCGAGCCTGGTGGGCGGGGCGGCGACCACCGCGGGGCTGCTGGTGGCGGCGCGCGTGGTGCAGGGGCTGGGCGCTGCGGTCATCTCACCGGCGACGCTGACCATCCTCACCACCTCGTTCGCCGAAGGGGCGTACCGGACGAAGGCGATCGCCACCTGGGGCGCGATCGGCGCGGTCGGCGGCGCGGCCGGGTCGATCCTCGGCGGGTTCCTCACCCAGGCGCTGTCCTGGCGGTGGATCCTCCTGATCAACGTGCCGATCGGGATCATCGCGATCGGGATCGCGTTCCGGTACCTCGCCGAGAGCCGCGACGGGGTCGGGCGGCGGCTCGACCTGACCGGGGCGATCACCGTCACGCTCGGGCTGATGGGCCTGGAGTACGGGCTGATCCGCACCCACGACGAGGGGTGGGGCTCGCCGTACGCGCTCGTCCCGATGACGGCCGGGGTGCTGCTGCTCGCCGCCTTCGTCGTGGTGCAGGCCCGCTTCGCGAAGGATCCGCTGGTGCCGCTGCGGGCCTTCCGGGTGCGCTCGGTCACCGGGGCGACCGTGGTGCAGCTGCTGCTCGGCGCGGCGGGCTTCGCGATGTGGTACTTCCTCTCGCTCTACCTGCAGCAGGCGCTGCACTACAGCCCGGTGCAGGCGGGCCTCGCGATCATCCCGCACTCGCTCGCCATCGTGGTGGCGTCGAAGATCACGCCCCGCCTGATCGGCCGGATGGGGCTCCGCTCGCTGATCGCGCTCGGCGCGCTGATGGCGTCCGCCGGGTTCCTGTGGCAGGCGCAGATGACGGCGGACAGCGGCTACGTTACCGGGGTGCTGCTGCCCGGCCTGCTCATCACCACCGGCATGGGGCTGAGCTTCGCGCCGCTGGCCCTGGCCGCCACCACCGGCGTGGCCCGCGGCGAGGAAGGGCTGGTCTCGGGCCTGCTCAACTGCTCCCGCCAGTTCGGCGGCTCGCTGGGCCTGGCCGGTCTGGTCACCCTGGCCGCCGCGCACACCCTCGCGCTCAGCACCGCGGGCACCCCGGAGGTGTCGGCGCTCTCCGCCGGGTACGCGCGGGCCTTCCTCGTCTCCGCCGTCATCGCCGCGGTCGCGGCCCTCGCCACGATCGCGATCCCGGGCCGGCGGGCCACCCGCGACGCCGGGCACTGATCACCTCGTCCCGCCCGCGACGCGGCGCGGCGTCGCGGGCCGCTTCCCGGGCGGCGACGGCGACACGGCCGCCCTGGTCAGGCGCTTGCGGAACACCCAGTACGTCCAGCCCTGGTAGGCGAGGACGAACGGGAGGGCGACCGCGGCGATCCAGGTCATCACGGTGAGGGTGTACGGCCCGGAGGCGGCCTCGGCGACCGTGAGGCCGGGCAGCGGGGAGTGCCACAGCACGCCGAACAGGGCGGCCGTGGTGCAGGCGATCGCCGCGGCGGTGGCGGTGAAGGCGGCGCCCTCGCGGCGGCGCCAGGCCAGGACGACCCCGGCGGCGAGCGCGGCGGTCGCGGCGCCCGCGGCGACCCAGGGCAGCGGCCGGGCCTCCCGGGCGGCCGGGATCGCGGGCAGCGCGGCGAGGGCGGCCGGTACGGCGGCGGCCGCCGCGCGCAGCGCGAGGCGGCGGGCGCGCAGCCGTACCGGGCCCGCGGTCTTCAACGCGACGAAGGCCGCGCCGTGCAGTGCGGCGAGGGTGAGGGAGAACGCCCCGCCCACCGCGGCGGCGAGGGCCGTGCCGCCGAGCATGCCGCCGAACACGGCGCCCCACAGGAAGGCGGGCAGCACGCTCCCGGCCACGATGCCCGCGTCGCAGAGCGCGCGCTCCCGGGCCGAGCCCACCTTGCCCCGCCACTCCAGCCCGACGCCGCGCACGATCAGCGCGGCGAGGATGCCGAGCAGCGGCAGGTACCAGGCGCTGAGCAGGCCGGAGTACCAGCCCGGGAACGCGGCGAACATGGCGCCGACCGCGGTGATGAGCCAGACCTCGTTACCGTCCCACACCGGGCCGATCGTGGCGAGCACCTGGCGGCGCTCGGCCTCGTCCCGGGCGAGCAGCGGCAGCAGCGCGCCCACGCCGAAGTCGAAGCCCTCCAGCACGAAGTAGCCGGTCCACAGCACGGCGACGAGGACGAACCAGACGGTGACGAGATCCATGGGCGTTCACCTCAGCGCATGAGCCTCAGTACATGAGGAGGGCGGGACGGCCGGGCGCGGCCGGTTCGGGGCTGTCCTGCGGCGGCGCCGGCTCGGGCGCGGGGCCCGCCTTGACGTGGCGCGCCAGCAGCACGCCCTCGGCCACCGCGAGCGCGCCGTACAGGAGGGTGAAGACGGTCAGCGAGACGGCCACCTCGGTGAGGGTGACGCCGGGGGAGACGCTCGCCGCGGTGAGCAGCTCGCCCATGACCGTCCACGGCTGGCGGCCCATCTCGGCGAGCAGCCAGCCCGCGATCGACGCGGCCGTGGGCAGCGGGAGCGCGAGCAGGCACAGCCGGGCGAACCAGCCGGGCACCGGGCGCGCCGCCCGCCAGGCCGCGCCGCCGGGGCCGCGGATGCGGCGGGTGCGGGTGAGCCACAGGCCCAGCGCCGCCAGGCCCGCCGTGACCAGGCCGAAGCCGATCATCACGCGGAACGACCAGTAGACGAGCGGCAGGTTCGGCGTGTAGTCGCCGGGGCCGAACCGCTGCTCGTAGCGCCGCTGGATGTCGTCGATCCCCTGGACCGTGGCGTCGACGTCGTGCGCGGCGAGCACGCTGAGCAGGCCGGGCACCTCGACGCCGGGCACGACCGAGAACGGCGCGGCGGACCGGTCGTGGCGCAGGCCCTCGGCGGCGGCGAGCTTCGCCGGCTGCTGCTCGTGGAGGAGCCGGGCCGACGCGTCGCCGCTGGCCGCGACGACCACGCCCGCGACCGCGGTCATGACCAGCGCGCCGCGCATGGCGCTCCGCCACATCGGCGCCTCGCCGGGGCCGCCCGCCGTACGGCGCTCGCGCAGGATGCGGTAGCCGCAGACGGCGAGCACGAAGCCGCCCGCGACCGTGAACGAGGCGGCGATCACGTGCGGCACCTGGGCGAGCGCGGTGGAGTTGGTGAGCACGGCCCAGATGTCGGTCAGGCGGGCGCGGCCGTCGACCACCTCGTAGCCCACCGGGTGCTTCATCCAGGCGTTCGCGGCGAGGATGAAGTACGCCGACAGGTTCGAGCCGATCACCGCGGCCCAGATCGTCGCCAGGTGGACGCGCCGCGGCAGCCGGTCCCAGCCGAAGATCCACAGGCCGAGGAAGGTCGACTCCAGGAAGAAGGCGAGCAGCGCCTCCATCGCCAGCGGCGCGCCGAACACGTCACCGACGAAGCGGGAGTACTCGCTCCAGTTCATGCCGAACTGGAACTCCTGCACGATGCCGGTGACCACGCCCATGGCGAAGTTGATGAGGAAGAGCCTGCCGAAGAACTTCGTGAGCGTGAGGTAGTGCTCCCGGCCCGTGCGGTGCCAGGCGGTCTGCAGCGCCGCGACGAAGGTCCCCAGCCCGATCGTCAACGGGACGAACAGGAAGTGGTAGATCGTGGTGACCCCGAACTGCCACCGTGCCAGATCAAGCGCGTCCAACGGATGCCCCCGACGTTTTTTCCTCTACGCATCGTAGTTTTTCTACAAGCTGTAGTACTACAAGCTGTAGAGCAACCCGGCTGTGAGATTGGCCGCACCGGCCCGGGGCCCGGGAGCAGGAGTGATCTATGTCTCCTTGATCGTTTGACTCCGCCGCGTCGTCGCAGGTGAGGGTCGTCGTGACCGTTCGCCGTCACTGTTTGTGACCGTTTGTGTGCATAGGCCGTCTTGAGGAGCAGTGCGATATAGGTAAGGCTTGCCTTAATAAGGCAAGGCTTTCCTAATTTGGGAGCTCGCTGAGTGAACGGCATCACCGGCAGGATCGCCGTGGTCACCGGCGCGGCCCAGGGCATCGGCGCCGCCGTGTGCGCCGGGCTCGCCAAGGCCGGGGCCACCGTGGCCGCGTTCGACGTCCGGCCCGTGCCCGAGACCAACCCGGGCCGGCCGTACCGGGTGGACGTGCGCGACGCGGCGGCCGTGGAGGAGGCCGTCGACCGGGTCGAGCGGGAGCTGGGGCCGGTCGACATCCTCGTCAACGTGGCCGGAGTGCTGCAGCCCGGGCCGGTCACGTCGATCACCGACGAGCAGTGGCGGCGGCACTTCGCGGTCAACACCGACGGCGTCTTCCACCTGTGCCGGGCCGTCGCCCGGCGCATGGTGCCGCGCCGCCGCGGCGCGATCGTCACGGTCGCGTCGAACGCGGCCGGCATCCCGCGCATGGACATGGCCGCCTACGCCGCGTCCAAGGCCGCGGCCGCCCTGTTCACCAAGTGCCTCGGGCTGGAGCTCGCCCGCCACGGCATCCGCTGCAACGTGGTCTCGCCCGGCTCGACCGACACCGCGATGCTCGCCGCGCTCGGCATCGCCGACCCGGTCGGCGGCGACCTGAAGCGGTACCGGGTCGGCATCCCGCTCGGCCGGGTCGCCGCCCCCGAGGACATCGCCGACGCGGTGCTCTTCCTCGCCTCCGACCAGGCCCGGCACATCACCATGCACGACCTGTACGTCGACGGCGGGGCCACGCTGCGCGCCTGACCCCGGCACCGCCCGGAGGCGCCCATTCGTCATGCCCGCACACGGAGAAGGAACAGATGCACGCCCCACCACCTGAGACCGGTGCCTTCGACCCCGCCCGGTCCGCCATCTTCGCCTCGCCGCGCCGTACCCTGCGCGCGGACGGCGTCGCCGCCCGCCTGACCGGCGGGCTCGACGGGCTCGCCCACCGGGTCGCCGAAGCGCTGCGGCCCGGCTCCCTCGCCGTGGGAGCCGTCTCCTTCGACGGCGCGGGCCACCTGGTCGTGCCGGAGACCCACACCTGGGGCGAGGGCGACGACGCCCTGCTCGCCGCCGCCCCGGCCCCCGCGCGCGACTGGCGGATCACCCTGGTGCCGCACCCCCGGGACTACGCCAAGGCGGTACGGCTCGCGCTCGACCGGCTCGAGGCCGGGGCGCTCACCAAGGTCGTGCTCGCCCGCAGCCTCACCCTGCGGGCGCCCGGCCCGGTGAGGGCGGCCGAGCTGCTCGCCACCCTGCCCGCCGAGGGGTACCGGTTCGCGGTGCCGCTGCCCGGCGGCCGCACCCTCCTCGGGGCGAGCCCCGAGCTGCTCGTCCGCCGGGAGGGCGACGCGGTCGTCGCCAACCCGCTCGCCGGGTCCGCCGCCCGCAGCGCCGACCCCGCCGAGGACCGGCGGCGTGCCGAGGCGCTGCTCGCCTCGGCGAAGGACCGGCACGAGCACCGGGTCGTGGTGGAGGCGGTGGCCGACGCGCTCGCGCCGTACTGCGCCGAGCTCGACGTGCCGGAGCCGGAGGTGATCGCCACCGGGGCGGTGTGGCACCTGTCCACCCGGATCACCGGACGGCTGCGCGACGCGGACACGCCGGTGCTCGAGCTCGCCGCCGCGCTCCACCCCACCCCGGCGATCTGCGGCACCCCGGTGGCCGACGCCCGCAAGGTGATCAAGGAGCTGGAGCCGTTCGACCGGGGCTTCTACACCGGGCTTGTCGGGTGGACCGACGCGTCCGGCGACGGCGAGTGGGCGATCGCGCTGCGCTGCGCCGAGCTCGACGGCGAGACCGCCCGGCTCTTCGCGGGCGCCGGGATCGTCGCCGGATCCGAGCCCGAGGCCGAGCTCGCCGAGACGTCCGCGAAGTTCCGCACCATGCTGCGCGCACTGGGGGTGAACACCGATGCCGCCGACGCCTGACGGGGTCGTGCCGTACCCGCCGGAGTTCGCCGAGCGGTACCGCGCCAAGGGCTACTGGCGCGGGCAGACCTTCGGCGGCCTGCTCCGCGAGCTCGCCGGGAGGTACGGCGAGCGCACCGCGATCGTCGACGGGGACCGGCGGTGGACCTACCGCGACCTCGACCGCAAGGCCGACCGGCTCGCCGCCGGGCTGTACGGGCTCGGCATCCGGCCCGGGGACCGGGTCGTGCTCCAGCTCCCCAACATCGCCGAGTTCTACCAGGTCTGCTTCGCCCTGTACCGGATCGGCGCCTGGCCGGTGTTCGCGCTGCCCGCGCACCGGTCGGCCGAGATCGGCTACTTCTGCTCGTTCACCGAGGCCGTGGCGTACATCCACCCGGGGGTGCACGCCGGGTACGACCACGCCGAGATCGCCCGCGGCCTCGACGTGCGGCACGTGCTCACCCCGGACACGCTGCCCGAGACCGACCCGATCGAGCTGCCCGGACCGAAGCCGGGCGACGTCGCCTTCCTCCAGCTCTCCGGGGGCAGCACCGGCCTGCCCAAGCTCATCCCCCGGACCCACGACGACTACATCTACAGCTTCGAGGCGAGCGCGCGGATCTGCGAGCTCACCCCGGAGAGCGTCTACCTGTGCGCGCTGCCCGCGGCGCACAACTTCCCGATGAGCTCGCCCGGCGTGTTCGGCGTGCTGTCCGCCGGGGCGACCGCGGTGATGGCCCCCGACCCCAGCCCGGACACCTGCTTCCCGCTCATCGAGCGCGAGCGGGTGACGATCACCGCGCTGGTGCCGCCGCTCGCCCTCGTCTGGATGGACGCCGCGCCGAAGACCAGGCACGACCTGTCGAGCCTGCGGGTGCTCCAGGTCGGCGGGGCGAAGTTCACCGAGGAGGCCGCCCGGCGGGTACGGCCCACGCTCGGCTGCACGCTCCAGCAGGTGTTCGGCATGGCCGAGGGGCTGGTCAACTACACCCGGTACGACGACCCCGAGGAGATCATCGTCACCAGCCAGGGCCGCCCGATCAGCGAGGACGACGAGATCCGCATCGTCGACGACGAGGACCGCGAGGTGCCCGAGGGCACCGTGGGCCACCTGCTCACCCGCGGGCCGTACACGATCCGCGGCTACTACAAGGCCCCGGAGCACAACAAGAACGCGTTCACCGAGGACGGCTTCTACCGCACCGGCGACCTGGTACGGCGGCTGCCGAGCGGCCACCTCGTCGTCGAGGGCCGGGCCAAGGACCAGATCAACCGCGGCGGCGACAAGATCGCCGGCGAGGAGGTGGAGAACCACCTGCTCGCCCACCCGAACGTGCACGACGCGGTCGTGGTCGGCGTGCCCGACCCCTACCTGGGCGAGCGCGCCTGCGCCTACGTGATCCCGAAGGGCGAGCCGCCCACCCGGGCCGAGCTGCGCAGGTTCCTGCGCGACCGCGGCATCGCGGCCTTCAAGATCCCAGACCGGTTCGAGTTCGTGGACGCCTTCCCCACCACCGCCGTCGGCAAGGTGAGCAGGCGGCGGCTGCGCGAGCTCTCCTGAGAGGACCGACCGTGGCGATTCCCCACATCTCCCCCTACCCGATGCCGGCCGAGCCGCCCGCGCCCAACCGGGTGGCGTGGACCCCCGACCCGCGCCGGGCCGTACTGCTCATCCACGACATGCAGAACCACTTCCTGCGGCCGTTCACCCCGGGGCGCTCGCCGCTCACGGAGCTGCTCGCCAACGTCGCCACCCTGCGCGACCACTGCGCCGCCCTCGGCATCCCCGTCGTCTACTCGGCCCAGCCGGGCGCGCAGACCGCCGAGCAGCGCGGGCTGCTCAGCGACTTCTGGGGCGCGGGGATCGGCCCCGACCCGGAGGACGCCCGCATCGCCGACGCGGTCGCCCCGCGCCAGGGGGACGTGCACCTCACCAAGTGGCGGTACAGCGCGTTCCAGCGCACCGGGCTCGCCGAGCTGCTCGACGGGTGGGGCCGCGACCAGCTCATCGTGTGCGGGATCTACGGGCACATCGGCGTGCTGATGACCGCCTGCGAGGCGTTCATGCGGGACATCCGGCCGTTCGTGGTCGCCGACGCGATCGCCGACTTCTCCGCCGAGCACCACCGGATGGCGCTGGAGTACGCGGCGACCCGCTGCGCCATGACGGTCACCACGGCCGGGCTGATCCGCGAGCTGTCCGGGCAGGTGGCCGGTGTCTGAGCCGACCCCTGCCGCCGCCGCGCTGCGCGCCCGCATCGCCGAGCTGATGTACCTCGAGCCGGAGGACCTGGAGTTCGACGAGAGCCTCATCGACCAGGGGCTCGACTCGATCCGGGTGATGACCCTCATCGAGGAGTGGAAGACCGAGGGCATCGAGCTCACCTTCCCCGACCTCGCCGAGGACCCGACGATCACCGCCTGGGCGAGGCTGCTCGACGAGGCGCGGGCCCGCCTGGGGGAGGGGCGATGAGGCTCACCGGTGCCCAGCCGGGCATCTGGTTCGCGCAGCGCCTCGACCCGGAGAACACCGTCTACAACACCGCCGACCGGATCGACATCCGCGGCCCGGTCGACGTGGCCGCGCTGCGGCGGGCGATCGAGCGGTGCATGGCCGAGGCGGAGATCTTCCGGGCCCGGTTCACCGAGCGGTACGGCGAGCCGGAGCTGCACCTCGACGGCGGGATCCGGCCGGTGGCCGTGGCCGACCTGCGCGGCGAGCCCGACCCGCAGGCGGCGGCCGAGGCGTGGATCGCCGCCGACCTCGGCCGGCCGCAGGACCTGGTGACCGGGCGGCTCTACACCCAGGCGCTGCTGCGCCTCGCCGACGACCACGTGGTCTGGTACCAGCGCATCCACCACATCCTCGTCGACGCCTACGCGCTCACCCTGCTCGTCGACCGGGTCGCCGAGCTGTACGGCACGGCCGACCCTGGGCCGAGCCCGTTCGGGCGGCTCGCCGCGCTCGCCGACGAGGAGGAGGCCTACCGGAACTCCGGCCGGTACGCGGCCGACCGCGCGTACTGGGCGGGCGTGCTCGCCGACCGGTCGGAGACCGGCCCGGCCACCCCCGCCCGCCGCATCGTGCGGCACGCCACGGCGCTGCCCGGCCCCGCGCACTTCGCCGACCTGGCCCGGCACGCCCGGGTCACCTGGGGCGAGATCGCGGCCGCCGCCGTCGCGATCTACCTGGGCCGCCTCACCGGCCGCGACGAGCTGCTGCTCGGCCTGCCGATGATGAACCGCACCGGCGCCGCGCTGCGGGTGCCGTCGGCCACGGTGAACGTGGTGCCGCTGCGGCTCGCCGTACCGCCCACGCTGCCGCTGGACGAGCTGCTGCGGCAGGCCGCGCGGAGCATGGCGCAGGCGCGGCGGCACCAGCGGTACCGGATGGAGGACATCCGGCGGGACGCCGGGCTCGCCGGGAGCGCGGACGCGCTGTTCGGCCCGGTGATCAACATCAAGCCGTTCGCCCGCGCGGTGTCCTTCGGCCCGTGCAGCGCGACGGTGACCAACCTCGCCGCGGGCCCGGTCGACGACCTCGCGGTCGCGGTGATGCCGGACGGCGACCGGCTGCTGCTCGAGCTCGACGGCAACGCCGACCGGTACACCCCCGAAGACTTGGCGGCCCATGCCGGGCGGCTCGCCCGGCTGCTGGCGCGGCTCGGCGAGGTGCCGCCGGACACCCCGCTCGGCGCGCTCGACGCGCTCGGCGCCCCCGCGCTCCCCGAGCCCGCGGCGGCCGCCGACCGGCCGCTGCTGCCCGAGGTGTTCGACCGCCAGGTGGCGGCCACCCCGGACGCGGTCGCGCTCGTCGCGGGGACCGAGCGGCTCACCTTCCGCGAGCTGGGCGATCGGGTGCACCGGCTCGCCGCCGAGCTGGTACGGCGCGGCGCGGGCCCCGGCCGGCTGGTCGCGATCCGGCTGCCCCGCTCGGCCTCGTTCGTGGTGGCCGTGCTCGCCGTGCTGCGCAGCGGCGCCGCGTTCCTGCCGATCGACCCCGAGTACCCGGCCGAGCGCCAGGGCTTCATGCTCGGCGACGCCCGGCCGCTGCTCACCGTCACCGAGGACGGGATCCTCGCCGGTCCGGCGGCGGCGCAGGGGGACGCCGCCGACCCCGCAGGGCCGCGCGCCTTCCCGGAGATCACGCCGGACGATCCGGCGTACGTGATCTACACGTCGGGCTCCACCGGCCGCCCCAAGGGCGTGCTCGTCCCGCACCGCGGCCTGGCCGCGCTGTTCGAGAGCCACCGCGACCGGCTGTTCCCGGACCGGCCGATCCGGGCCGCGCACACCGCCTCGTTCTCCTTCGACGCCTCGCTCGACCCGCTGCTGTGGCTGGCCGGCGGCCACGAGCTCCACCTCGTCGACGACGAGACCCGCCGCGACCCCGAGGCGCTCACCGCGTACCTGCGCGAGCACGGCATCGGCTACCTCGACCTCACCCCGTCCCACCTCGCCGAGCTGCCCGCCGTACTCGACAACCCTCCGGCGATCACCGTGGTGGGCGGCGAGGCCGTGCCCGAGCCGCTGTGGCGGCGGCTCGCCGCGGCCGAGGGCGTCACCGCGGTCGACCACTACGGCCCCACCGAGGCCACCGTCGACGCCTACACCTGGCTCGGCGACGGCACCGAGGGGCCCACCGCCGGGACCCGGGTCTACGTGCTCGACCAGGCGCTGCGGCCGGTCCCGCCCGGCGTCGCGGGCGAGCTGTACCTCGCGGGCGAGGGCCTCGCGCTCGGCTACCTGGGCCGGCCCGGGCTCACCGCCGAGCGGTTCGTCGCCGACCCGTACGGCCGGCCGGGCGAGCGCATGTACCGCACCGGCGACCGGGCCCGGTGGACCGCCGACGGCAGGCTGGAGCTGCTCGGCCGCGGCGACGACCAGATCAAGGTGCGCGGCGTGCGCATCGAGCCCGCCGAGGTGGAGGCCGCGCTCGCCGCCCACCCGCAGGTGACCGCCGCCGCGGTCGCGGTCCGCGGCGGGCGGCTCGTCGGCTACGTCACCGGCGACGCCGACCCCGAGGCGGTGCGCGCGTTCGTGGCCGAGCGGCTGCCGCAGGGCATGGTGCCGAGCGTGGTCGTGCCGGTGGACGCGCTGCCGCTCACCCCGAACGGCAAGCTCGACCGGGCCGCGCTGCCCGACCCCGGCGTGGAGGCGTCCGGGCGGCCGCCGCGCACCCCGGCCGAGCGGGCGCTGTGCCGGATCTTCGCCGAGGTGCTCGGCGTGCCCGCGGTCGCCGCCGACCGGTCCTTCTTCGATCTGGGCGGGCACTCGCTGCTCGCCGCCCGGCTCAGCGTGCGCATCCGCGCCGAGCTGGGCGCCCGGATCTCGGTGGCGGACATCTTCGCCGCGCCCACCGTGGCCGAGCTCGCCGTGCGGCTCGGCGAGGCGGCCGCGGCGGCCGAGCGGCCCCCGCTGCTGCCCCGGCCCCGCCCCGAGCGCCCGCCGCTCTCCTACGCCCAGGCGCGGCTGTGGTTCCTCCACCGTCTCGAGGGGCCGAGCCCGACGTACAACATCCCGCTCGTGCTCACCCTCACCGGCCCGCTCGACGTCGACGCGCTGCGCGCCGCGCTCGGCGACGTGGTGGCCCGGCACGAGATCCTGCGCACCGTCTTCCCCGACGAGGGCGGCACGCCGTACCAGCTGGTGCGCGAGCCGGAACCGGTGCCGCTGCCGGTGACCGAGCCGGACGACCCGCAGGCGGCGATCCGGGAGCTCGCCCGGCACCCGTTCGACCTCGCCGTCGAGACCCCGCTCCGCGCCCACCTGCTGCGCACCGGCCCCGAGGAGCACACGCTGCTGCTCGTGCTCCACCACATCGCCGGGGACGGCTGGTCGACCGGGCCGCTGCTGCGCGACCTCGCCGCCGCGTACGCCGCCCGGCGGGAGGGCCGGGCGCCGGACCTCGCGCCGCTGCCGGTGCAGTACGCCGACTACACGCTCTGGCAGCGGGAGCTGCTGGAGACCGTCGCCGACGAGCAGCTCGCGTACTGGACCGAGGCGCTGCGCGACCTGCCCGACCGGCTCGAGCCGCCCGCGGACCGGCCGCGGCCGCCCGCCGCCACGTACCGGGGCGGCACCGTGCCGGTCGCCTTCGACGCCGAGGCGCTGGCCCGGCTCGCCCGGGACGGCGGCGCGAGCGTGTTCATGGTGCTGCAGGCCGGGCTCGCCGCCCTGCTCCACCGGCTCGGCGCGGGCACCGACGTGCCGATCGGCACCCCGATCGCCGGGCGGGACGACCCCGCGCTGGAGGACCTCGTCGGGTTCTTCGCCAACACGCTCGTGCTGCGCACCGACCTGTCCGGCGACCCCACGTTCCGGGAGCTGCTGGAGCGGGTGCGCGGCACCGACCTGGAGGCGTACGCGCACGCCGAGCTGCCGTTCGAGCGGCTGGTCGAGGCGATCAACCCGGCCCGGGCGCGCAACCGGCACCCGCTGTTCCAGGTGATGCTCGTCCACCAGGGCGGCCAGGACGCCGTTGTGGAGTTCCCCGGCCTGACCGCCCGGCTCGGCCTCGCCACCACCGGGACCGCCAAGTTCGACCTCACCCTCAACGTGGGGGAGGACGGCACCGGGTTCCTCGAGTACGCCGCCGACCTGTTCGACCACGCCACCGCCGAGGACCTCGCCCGGCGGCTGGAGCGGCTGCTCGCCCAGGCCGTCGCCGACCCCGACCGCCGGGTGAGCGAGTACGACGTGCTGCTCCCCGGCGAGCACGACCGGCTCGTCCGCGAGTGGCGGGCCGCCCCGCCCGGGGACGGCCCGGACTGGAGCGGCCGCACCCTGCCGGAGGTCTTCGCCGAGCAGGTACGGCTCCGCCCGGACGCGGTCGCGGTCACCATGGGGGAGGAGCGGCTCAGCTACGCCGAGCTCGACCGGCTCGCCAACCGCCTCGCCCACCGGCTCATCGCCCAGGGCGCCGGCCCCGAGCGCATCGTGGCCCTCGCCATGCCGCGCTCGGTCCGGCTGGTGGCCGCGCTGCTCGCGGTGCTCAAGGCGGGCGCCGCCTACCTGCCGCTCGACCCCGACTACCCGGCCGAGCGCATCGAGTACATGGTCCAGGACGCCCGGCCGGTGTGCGTGGTCGACGAGGGCTGGTTCGCCGGCCTGGACGCCTGGCCGGACCACGACCCGGAGGTCACGGCGGGGCCCGGCAACGCCGCGTACGTGATCTACACCTCCGGGTCCACCGGCCGCCCCAAGGGCGTGGTGGTCACCCACGCCAACGTGCTGCGGCTGTTCACCGCCACCGACCACTGGTTCCGGTTCGGCCCGGACGACGTGTGGACGCTCTTCCACTCCTACGCCTTCGACTTCTCGGTGTGGGAGCTGTGGGGCGCCCTGCTGTACGGCGGCCGGCTCGTGGTCGTGCCGTACCGGGTGTCCCGCTCGCCGGGCGACTTCCTCGACCTGCTCGAGCGCGAGCGGGTCACCGTGCTCAACCAGACGCCGTCGGCGTTCTACCAGCTCGTCGCGGCCGACGACGGCCGGGAGCTGGCGCTGCGGTACGTGATCTTCGGCGGCGAGGCGCTGGAGCTGTCCAGGCTGCGCGACTGGTACGCCCGCCGCCCGGACCGGCCGCTGCTCGTCAACATGTACGGCATCACCGAGACCACGGTGCACGTCACCCACCGGGAGCTGTCGCCCGCCGACCGGGAGGGCGGCCCGATCGGGCGGGGCATCCCCGACCTGCGGGTCTACCTGCTCGACGAGCGGCTCCGGCCGGTCCCGCCCGGCGTGGTCGGTGAGCTGTACGTCGGCGGCGCGGGCGCGGCCCGCGGCTACCTCGGCCGCCCGGGGCTGTCCGCGATCCGGTTCGTCGCCGACCCGTACGGCCCGCCGGGGTCGCGCATGTACCGGTCCGGCGACCTGGCCAGGTGGCGGCGGGACGGCACCCTCGACTACGTGGGCCGCGCCGACCACCAGGTGAAGGTGCGCGGCTTCCGCATCGAGCTCGGCGAGATCGAGGCGGTGCTGCTCGACCACCCGGCCGTGGCGCAGGTCGCCGCGGTGGTCCGCGAGGACCGGCCGGGCGACCGGCGGATCGTCGCCTACGTGGTGCCCGCGGACGCCGAGCTCGCGGCCGACCCGCGGCGGCTCGCCGCCACGCTGCGCGGCCACGCCACGACCGTGCTGCCGGACTACATGGTGCCCGCGGCGTTCGCGCCGCTGGAGCGGCTGCCGCTCACCGCGAACGGCAAGCTCGACCGGGCCGCGCTGCCCGCGCCGCAGGTGCTCGGCGACGAGTCGCGGCCCCCGGCCGACCCGCGCGAGGCGACGCTGTGCGAGCTGTTCGCCGAGGTGCTCGGCGCGGCCCGGGTCGGCGTCACCGACGGGTTCTTCGACCTGGGCGGGCACTCGCTGCTCGCGGTCCGGCTGGTGAGCCGGATCCGGGAGACGCTCGGCGTGGAGATCTCGATCGGCGACCTGTTCGAGGCGCCCAGCCCGGCCGCGCTCGCCGCGCTGCTCGACCGCGGCGAACGGGCCGACCCGCTCGGCGTGCTGCTGCCGCTGCGCTCCGCCGGGGACCGGCCGCCGCTGTTCGCGATCCACCCCGCGGGCGGGCTGAGCTGGTGCTACAGCGGGCTGATCCGCGCCATCCCGGCCGGGCACCCGATCTACGGCGTGCAGGCGCGGCGCGACCCGCTGCCGGCGAGCATGACCGAGCTCGCCGCCGACTACGTCGCGCAGATCCGGTCGGTGCAGCCGCGCGGGCCGTACCACCTGCTCGGCTGGTCGGCCGGCGGGATCATCGGTCACGAGGTCGCGGTGCAGCTCCGGGAGGCCGGTGAGGAGGTCGCCACGCTGGCGATGCTCGACGCCTACCCGGCGGACGGCTTCCGGCTGCTGCCGCCCGCCGACGAGGCCGAGGCCATGGAGGCGCTGCTCACCATGGGCGGCTTCCACCCGGACATCGTGCCCAGGCTCGAGCTCGACGCGGTGATCGAGGTGTTGCGCCGCGAGGGCAGCCCGCTCGCCGGGCTCGGGCCGGAGGTGCTCGCCTCGCTGAAGGACCTCTACCTCAACCTCAACCGGCTGATCCGGGAGTTCTCGCACCGGACCTTCGACGGCGACGTGCTGTTCTTCCGCGCCGTGGTGGACACCGTGGACGACGGCCTCACCGCCGACACCTGGCGGCCGTACGTCACCGGGCGGATCGTCAACCACGAGGTGGCGTGCAGCCACAAGGACATGACCCAGCCCAAGCCGATCGCCGAGATCGGCGCGATCGTCGCGGCGCGGCTCAAGGAGCGGCACCCGTGAGCCGGACCCGCGAGCCCGGGCGTGACCCGGAGGGGAGCCCGGTGAGCGGCCCGGGACCGGCCACCGAGCGGGGAGGCGGCATGGGCGGGCGCCCGGCCGCCTCCCGGCCGCCGGCCGTGCTCGGATTCGTCTACGTGGCCGCGATGGTGATGAGCGGGCTCGACGCCACGATCGTCAACCCCGCGCTGCTCACCATCGGCACCGACCTCGGCGTCGCGCCCGCCGCCACCAACCTGGTGGAGTCGGCGTTCCTGGTGAGCCTGTCGGTGGCGATGCCGGTCGCCGGGTGGCTGTGCGACCGGTACGGCGCGGCCCGCACCTTCCTCGCCGCGCTCGCCGCCTTCACCGCGGCCTCGGCGCTGTGCGGGCTCGCCTGGAACCTCGCCGCGCTCGTCGCCTTCCGGGTGGTGCAGGGCGTCGCCGGGGGCCTGCTCACCCCGGCCGGGATGACCATGCTCTTCCAGGCCTACCCGCCCGAGCGGCGCATGCGGCTGTCCCGGCTGCTCGCCATCCCGACCGCCCTCGCCCCCGCGGCCGGGCCGATCCTCGGCGGCCTGCTCACCGAGCACGCCACCTGGCGGTGGGCGTTCCTCGTCAACGTGCCGCTCGGCGTGCTCGCGGTGGCCTGCGGGCTGCGCCCGCTCGGCCGCATCGGCGACCGGCCGCCCGAGGCGTCCCGGCTCGACCGCACCGGGCTGCTGCTCGCCGTACCCGGGTTCGGGATGCTGCTGTACGCGCTCGGCGACGGGCCGTTCCGCGGGTGGGCCTCGCCGGTGATCCTGGTGCCGCTGCTCGGCGGCCTCGCGCTCGCCGCCTGCTACGTGCGCACCGCGCTGCGCACCCCCGAGCCGCTGCTCGACCTGCGGCTGCTTCGCGACCGGCGGTACGGCGCGGGCACGGCGGTCACCTCGCTGGCGGCGGCCGGGCTCATGGGCATGCTGTTCGTGTTCCCGCTGCGGTACCAGGACGAGCTGGGGGCGAGCGCGGCCGACGCCGGGCTCGTGGTGTTCCCCGAGGCGCTCGGCCTCATGGCCGCCTCGTCCGTGGTCGACCGGGTCTGCGCCCGGGCCGGCGCCCGCCCGGTGATCGCGGCCGGGCTCGCGGGCGGGGCCGCGCTGTTCGCCCTGCTCGGCCTGACCGACCTCGATCCGTGGAGCCTGCGCGCGGCCATGTTCGGCGTCGGTTTCGTGCTCGGCCATGCGGTGCTCGCGGTGCAGGTGGCCTCGTTCGACACGATCCCCGGGGACGCGATGGGCCGGGCGATGGCGCTGTTCCAGTCGGTGCGCATGCTCGGCGGCTCGCTCGGCGTGGCGGCCTGCGCGATCGCGGCCGCCGCCTCCTACGCGGCGGGCCTGCTCGTCGCCGCCGGCCTGCTCGCGGTCGCGTTCGGGGTCACCGTGGCCGCGGCCGCGCTCGGCGGACGCCCGGCCCCGGCAGGCGCGGCCGAGCCGTCCGGCCCGTCCGGCACGGCGCCGCCCGAGCCGTCCCCGGCCGAGGGGTGATCGAAAGGCGCCGTATCGGGAGCTCCCGCTACGGCGCCTGTTACTGATAGGTGCGCGGGGCCGCCTCAGGCCGCGCCGCCGGCGAGATCGGCCGCGGTCCAGGCGAGGGCGGTGGCGCCGTCGAGCACCGCCCGGTCCGCCGAGGCGGAGACCGCGAGCGCGGCGAACGCCTCCTCGTGCGGCGCCGCGCTCCCGTCCCCGATCATGATCATCGGGTGGATCGCCCGGGTGACGTGGGAGACGTTCGCCATGTCGGTCATCGCGAACGGCTCCTTCTCCACCGGCTCCGGGCGGCCGAGCGCGGCCGCGTTCGCGCCGTAGCAGGCGGCGAGCGGGGCGTCGTCCCGGAAGTCGAGGTAGTCGGGCTCGGGCCGGGTGAACGTCACCCCGCACCCGGTGGCGATCGCCCCGGCACGGAAGCAGTCCTCGGTACGGCGGCGCAGCTCGGCCAGGTGCTCGGCGCGGGCCGCCCGCAGCTCGTAGCTCGCCGCCGACCGCGCGGGCACGATGTTCGGGGCGTCCCCGGCGTGCGTCACCACGCCGTGCACGTGCCGGTCCCGGGGGAGCGCCTGGCGCAGCATGCCGATCGCCACCTGGGCGAGGGTCATCGCGTCCGCGGCGTTCCGCCCCTCCCACGGGGCGAGCGTGGCGTGCGCGGCCCGGCCGCGGAACTCCACCTCCAGCGTGCCGAGCGCGAACGAGCGGAACCGCACGGTCTCGAACGGGCCGGGGTGCACCATCATCGCCGCGTCCACCCCGTCGAACACCCCGGCCTCGAGCAGCAGCGCCTTGCCGCCGCCGCGCTCCTCGGCCGGCGTGCCGATCACCTTCACCGTCAGCCCGAGGTCGTCGGCGACCGGGGCGAGCGCGAGCCCCGCGCCCACCGACGCCGCGGCGATGACGTTGTGGCCGCAGGCGTGCCCGAGGCCCGGCAGCGCGTCGTACTCGGCGCAGAACGCCACGGTCACCGGCCCGGATCCGGCGGTCGCGGCGAACGCGGTGGGCAGCCCGCCCGCGCCCGGCGTCACCGCGAACCCGCCGTCGGCGAGCAGCTCGGCGCACCAGCGGGCGGCGCGCTCCTCCTCGAACGCGGTCTCCGGGTGGGCGTGGATGCGGTGGCTCAGCCCGAGCAGCGCCTCGCGCCGCCCCTCGACGGTGGTCCGGATCGCGTCCTTCGCCGTCTGCACGTGCATCCTCAGCCTCCTCAGCCGTCCCGGCCCCAGGCGCGGGTCAGGTGGATGAGCCCGTCGGCGAGCCCGCCCCGCCAGCAGGCGTAGTCGTGGCCGCCGTGGAACTCGCGGAAGGTGATGTCGTAGCCCTTGTCCCGCAACGTCGCGGCGAAGCGGCGGTTCTCGTCGAGCAGCAGCCACTCCAGCCGCCCCGCCTCCAGGTAGAACCGCACCGGCCGCCGCTCCGCCGCGGCGTACCGGCGGGTCAGCCACTCGGGGTCGTCGTCGCTCCACCAGTACGAGCCGGACTGGGAGAGCACGTTGCCGAACCGCTCCGGGGCGAGGAACGCGGCGAACGAGGCGGTGAGCCCGCCGAAGCTCTGCCCGGCGATGATCGTGCGCGCCGGGTCGGCGGTCACGCCGTGCTCGGCCTGCGCCCACGGCAGCAGCCGGTCGGCGAGGAACCGCACGAACGGCTCGTGGCAGGCGAGCTCGGCGTGCCGGGTGTCCCGGTCCACCGCGTCCGGCATCACCACCACCATCGGCGGCACCACCCGGTCCGCGACGAGGTTGTCCATCGTCGTCGGGGCCATGTCCTTCCACACGTCCCCGTCGAGCAGCACGAGCACCGGGTACGGCCCGGCACCCGCGGCCGGGGTGTGGACCCAGACCCGCCGCCCGTCGAGCACGTGCTCGTGCACGGTCCCGCGCGGCACGCCCGGACGCTCGGCCACGTACGGCTGGGCCGGGGCGTCCGGCAGCTCGAGCAGCGAGGACGGCGGCCTGCCGTGCTGGCCGGGCAGCACGGCCGGGTTGCGCGGGTCGGGCAGGGCCTCGTCGAGCACCCGCCGCCAGGTGTCGCGGTCGGTGCCGGGCGGCTCGTCGCAGGGGAGGATCTGGTAGGACACGCGCAGGTCGGAGCCGAGCTCGTAGCTGCGGTAGAGCACGTCGGTGCCCGGCACCCGCTCCATCAGGTGCCCGGACAGGTCCCCCTCCCAGCGGGCGCGGTCGGTGAGCGTGTGGAGGAGCACCAGCGCCCCGCCCTTCTCCGCCCGCCACAGGAAGGTCACCCGCCGCGTTCCGGGGTCGGCCGTCTCCTCCACGATGGGGCAGCGGTCCACGCTCTCCCAGAACCCGGGCCGCGCCATGCGCTCGGTCAGCGAGTCCACCGGCGACACGTCATCCCCTCCGGTCATCCGTTCCGATCGGTGAGCAGGGTCCACAGCAGGAAGGGGCCGCCGAGCACGCTCGTCACCACCCCGACCGGGATCTCCGCGCCGGACACCACCACCCGGCCGAGGGTGTCGGCCGCGACCACGAGCGCGGCCCCGGTGAACGCCGAGCCGAGCAGCGGCACCGCGGCCGGCCCGGCGAGGCGGCTCGCGATCACCGGCGCGGCGAGCGCGACGAACGCGATCGGCCCGCCCACGCCCACGGCGAGCCCGGCGAGCGCGACCGCGGTGGCGAGGGTGGCGAGCCGGGCCCGGGCGGCGTTCATGCCGAGCGCGGTGACCACCTCGTCGCCGAACCGCATCAGCCCGAGGCGGCGGCAGGCGGCGATCGTGGCGGGCAGCAGGATCGCCAGGCCGATCGCCACCGGCAGCGCCACGCCGTACCCGCGGCCGTTGAGGCTGCCGATCGACCAGACGTAGACCGCGGTGGCCGCGGTGAGCCCGCGCCAGGCGAGCACGGTCTCGGTGAGCGCGGCGGCGATCGCGGTCACCGCGAGGCCGGTCACGATGATCCGGTAGCCCTGGGTGCCGGTGCCGCCCGCGATGGCGAGCACGACCAGGGCGGCCACCGCGGAGCCGAGCGGGCCGATCCACCAGTGCGCGAACATCGTCGGCGCGGCGCTGACCAGCCCGGCGACGAGGATCGCGACCACCGCGCCCTGGTTGACGCCGAGCAGGTCGGGGGTGGCGAGCCGGTTGCGGGCGAGGGTCTGGGTGAGGCACCCGGACAGGCCGAGCGCCGCCCCGGCGACGAACCCGGCCGCCACCCGGGGCAGCCGGAACTCGTGCACGAGCATGGTCGTGGCCGGATCGCCGAGCCCGACCAGGGCCCGGGCCGCCTCGGCCACGGTGGCGCCCGCCTGCCCGGCGGCCACCCCGGCGAGCACCGCGGCCCCGGCGAGTACGGCGAGCAGCGTGGCCGCGACCGCCGGGCGGACGCGCACGCGCAGCGACACCGGCCCGGCCCGCAGCACCCGCGGCCGGTCGGTGCGCGGCCACGGCGGCCGCACCGGGAGCCGCCAGGGGAGCGCCCGCGGACGCCGGCCCGCGGCGCGGCGCACGAGCCGGTCCCCGGCGCCCGCCGCCACCGCCCGGGAGCGGGCCACGACGATCAGCACCGGCCCGCCGACCAGCGCCACCAGCAGCGACACCGGCGCCTCGTACGGCCGGATCACCACCCGGGCGAGCACGTCGGCGGCGAGCAGCACCACGGCGCCGATCAGCCCGGACGCGGCGAGCCGCGCCCCGACGTTCGCGCCCGCCACGGCGCGCGCGAAGAAGCCGGACAGCAGCCCGAGGAACCCGATCGGCCCGGCCACGGCGACCGCGGCCGCGCTGAGCAGGGTGACCGCCGCGGTCACCGTGATCCGGGTGAGCGCGGGCCGGCTGCCGATCGCGCGGGCCACGTCGTCGCCGAGGGAGAGCGCGGCGAGCGGCCGGACCGCGGCGATCGCCACGGCGAGCCCGACCGCGAACGCCGGGGCGACCGCGGCGAGCCGCTCCGGCGGCACCCCGGCGAGCGAGCCGAGCACCCAGAACCGGTACAGGTCGTAGGTGGTGGTGTCGGACATGAGGATCGCGGAGGTGAGCCCGCCCAGGGTGGCCGAGAGCGCGGCCCCGGCGAGCACCAGCCGCAGCGGGGAGGCGCCGCGGGCGATGAGCAGCACCACCGCGCTCGTGGCGAGTGCCCCGCCGAGCGCCCACACCAGGTACGCCCCGCCGGTCTGCGCGCCGGCGAGCGTGATGCCGAGCACGACGCCGAGGGCGGCGCCGGAGTTGACCCCGAGCAACCCGGTCTCGGCGAGCGGGTTGCGGGTGACGGTCTGCAGCAGCATCCCGGAGATGCCGAGCGCGGCCCCCACCACCACGGCGGCGGCCGTGCGGGGCAGCCGCAGCGTGGTCACCACCATCTCCAGGTGTGCGTCGGCCGACTCGCCGAGCAGGTACGCGATGACCTGCCCCGGCCCGATCCGGCCGGCCCCGGTGAGCATGGAGGCGCACGCCAGGAGGATGAGCGCCAGACCGAGCGCGGTGAGGACGGTGCGGACACCGGCACGGCGCACTTGCGTAAGCATAAGGTAAGGCTAACCTAAAGAAGGTAAGCCTTACCTTTGCATCGGGAGCTTTTCGCATGTTCGCATTCCGCCGCGTGGGCGGGCTGATCGCCACCACGGTGCTCGCCGCGCTGGCCCTGGCCGGCTGCGGTGGCGGCGGTGACTCCGCCACCACCGGTGAGGCCGCCCCCGACTCCTCGTCCTCCGCCGCCGCGACGCGGCAGATCAAGGACGCGACCGGCACGATGATCACCGTGCCGGCGAACCCGCAGCGGGTGGTCACCCTCACCCAGGAGGACCTCGACGCCGCCCTCGCCCTCGGCGTCAGGCCGGTCGGCATCACCAACGGCCAGGGCCTCGACAGGCCTCCGGCGTACCTGGAGGACAAGGTCGCGGGCATCCCGATCGTCGGCAACCTGCTCCAGCCGGTGATCGAGAAGGTGGTCGAGGTCAAGCCCGACCTCATCCTCGCCGGTGACATGCAGGACCAGCAGATCCTCGACCAACTCAGGAAGATCACCCCGGCGACCGTCGTCACGATGGCCCCCACCGACGACTGGAAGCTGTCGTTCAAGGCGATCGCCAACACGCTCAACAGGCTCGACGAGGCCGAGAAGGTGCTCGCCGACTACGAGGCCAAGGTCGCCGAGGTGAAGGGCAGGCTCGGAAAGAACGCCGGCGCCGAGGTGAGCATCGTGCGGTGGAACCCGCAGGGCCCGAGCTGGATGGAGAAGCGGCAGTTCTCCAGCATGATCGCCACCGACCTCGGCCTCAAGCGGCCCAAGGCCCAGGACAAGGACGGCACCGCCCACTCCATGCCGCTCAGCCTCGAGGCCCTCGACGAGATCGACGGCGAGTGGCTGTTCTTGTCCAGCCTCACCGAGGACGGCCGGAAGGCGCTCGACGAGGTCAAGGAGACCAAGGCGTTCAAGGAGCTCGACGCGGTCAAGAACGGCCGCGTGGTCACCGTGGACGGCTCGGTGTGGAGCACCCGCGGCGGCCCGCTCGCCGCCCAGGTCGTGCTCAGCGACTACGCCAAGGCCCTCGCCGACGGGTGACCGGCTCCCCCTGACCGGAAAACCTCGCCATCCCCGCGTTCCAGCGTTCCCCCGACGCTCCGCACCCCCGCGCGCACCGGCTCACCGCGCGATCATGCGGCCGGTTAGCATGCGGGGGTGCGAACGCTTGTGCTCTGGGACATCGACCACACCCTCATCGACGTCGCAGGGCTGAGCCGGGAGATCTACGGCGCGGTGTTCCGCGACGTCACCGGCCGCCCGGTCACCCGTTTTCCGGACATGTCGGGCCGGGCGGACCGCTCGATCATCACCGCGCTGCTCGACCTCAACGGCGTCCCCGCCACCGGCGACCTCGTGGACACGTTCGCCGAGGCACTCGCCAAGACGTACGAGGACCGGCGGGACGAGCTCACCGTCCGCGGCCGGGAGCTCCCCGGCGGCCGGGCCGCGCTCGCCGCGCTCGCCGGGCGCCCCGACGTGGCCCAGTCGGTCCTCACCGGCAACATGAAGCCGATCGCGATCTGCAAGCTCACCGCGTTCGGCCTGCACGAGTACGTCGACTTCGACATCGGCGCGTACGGCCTCGACGGGCTGGAGCGGCCGTCCCTCGTCCGGTTCGCCCGCGAGCGGGCCCGGGCGAAGTACGGCCGGGCCTTCGGCGCGCACGACACCGTGCTGATCGGCGACACGCCCCGGGACGTGCAGGCCGGGCACGAGGGCGGCGCCCGGGTGGTCGCGGTCGCCACCGGACGCAGCGACGCCGCCGCCCTGCGCGCCGCCGGCGCCGAGATCGTGCTGCCCGACCTCGCCGACACCGCGGCCGTGATCCGGTCGATCCTCCAGGCCGGCGACGGCTGAGCCGGAGGCCGCCGAGGGCGAATCCACACCGTGCGCAAGAGCCGGCCGTGAGCGAGGGCTGACGATCCCGGCCCTGGTTGTGGGGCAGATCTTGCCGTTAAGGCGTGGCCGGGGCGTTCCTTAGAGTGGCGGGCACGGAGGTTCGCCATGAAGATCACCGGCAGTGCCGTACTCGGTGTCGAACGCGCCCGATTGTGGGCGGCGTTGCAGGACCCGGCGGTGCTCGCGTGCACCATTCCCGGATGTGAGCGGCTTGAGGCCCTCGGCGGCGACGTCTACCGGATGACGCTGACCGCCGGGGTGGCGTCGATCAAAGGCGTGTACGAGGGCGAGGTCGCGCTCGCCGAACCGGAGGAGCCCGAGCGGTTCACGCTCCGGGCCCGCGGCCAGGGCGCGCCCGGCACCGTGGACGCCACCGTCCGGGTACGGCTCAGCGAGACCCCGGGCGGCACCCGGGTCGACTACGACGCCGAGGCCGTGGTCGGCGGCATGATCGGCGGCGTCGGCCAGCGCATGCTCAGCTCGGTCGCCCGGCGCACCGCGGGCGAGTTCTTCGCCGCCGTCGAGCGCCACCTGACCGCCGCCCCCGTCGCGGCGGCCGTACCCGCTCCCGCGCCCGCCCCGGAGACCGCCTCCGCGGCCGCCGCGGGGAGCCCGGTCGAGGCCGCGGCCAACGGCGCCGCGGCCGCCGAGCCCGCCGCCGCGACGGCTGCTCCCGCGCCGTCGGCCGGGTCGCGTCCCGTCGCCGGGCAGGTGTTCGAGCGCCCGAAGGAGCCCGCCAAGCAGGCCGCGCAGCACCCGCAGGCCTGGACGACGCTCACCGCCTTCGTCCTGGGCGCGATCATCGCGCTCGGCAGCGCGGTCATCGGCTGGCTGCTCGGCCGCGCCGGCCGCCGGTGACGCCGGCCGGAAGCGGCTGATCGGCGCCGGCCAGGGGTTGACCGTACGGCGCCGGCCGGGAGGTAATGCTCACGCGGCGCCGTACACGGCGATGGCAAAAGCCGACAACGACCGACGCGGTTTTGCAGCACGCGATTCACACCACGCGATTGGCACACGCGATTGACGCGGTGAACGGGCGGTGGCCCGGCCGCGCCGGCGGGCCGTGGGGCGGCCCGCGCCGAGCCGGCCGGGCCACGGCCATGCGATCGGGGGCATTCTGGCAACGATCACCGAAAAGCCCGGCTCCCTTGGGCAGGGTATGCCGATTCCCCCGGGCCACCACCATCGATAGACACAGGGATATGGGTGCGGAGAAGGCATGAGTCGGGACAAGGCACGCGTGCGGATCGGCATCGACACCGGCGGCACGTTCACCGACGTGGTCGCGGTCGATGAGACCACCGGCCGGATCGTCACCACCAAGACCCCCTCGACCCCGGCGGACCCGGCGGACGGCTTCATGGCCGGCGTGGCGAAGGTGCTGTCCGACGCCTACGGGCTCGACATCACGCTCGACGACGTCGTCGGCATCGTGCACGGCACCACCGTGGCGACCAACCAGCTGCTCGAGGACCGGCCGCAGGACCTCGGGTTCATCACCACCGAGGGCTTCGAGTTCCTGCTGGAGATCGCCCGGCAGAGCGTGCCGGACGGCTACGGCAACTCGTACTTCTGGGTGAAGCCGCCGCGCATCGTCCCGGTGCACCGGGTCAAGACCGTGGGCGGCCGCCTCGACCACCTCGGCAACGAGGTGCGCCCGTTCGACGAGGAGGAGGCCGTGCGGGTGGCGCGGTGGTTCCGCGACCGCGGGATCAACGCGATCGGCGTGTGCTTCCTGCACTCCTACGCCAACCCCGCGCACGAGGAGCGCATGCGCGAGGTGCTCGCCCGCGAGCACCCGGAGGCGGTCGTCTCCATCTCCAGCGAGGTGCTGCGCGAGTACCGCGAGTACGAGCGCTCGGTCACCACGCTCGTCGACGCCTCGGTCAAGCCGACGATGCGCCGCTACATCGCCATCCTGTCGCAGCGGCTCGGCCGCGGCTTCTCGGTGATGAAGAGCAACGGCGGCGTGCTGTCCGCGACCGAGGTGGTCAACCAGCCGATCACCACCGTGCTGTCCGGCCCGGCCGCGGGCGCGCTCGGCGCCGCGCTCATCGCCTCCACCGCGGGCCACCCCTCGGTGATCACCCTCGACGGCGGCGGCACCTCCACCGACGTCGCGGTCATCGTGGACGGCGAGCCGTCGATCACCACCGAGGGCACGATCGGCCGCTACCCGTGCAAGATCCCGATGATCGACATCGTCACGGTGGGCGCGGGCGGCGGCTCGATCGCGTGGATCTCC
Organism: Thermopolyspora flexuosa; assembly: GCF_006716785.1. NCBI lineage: Bacteria > Bacillati > Actinomycetota > Actinomycetes > Streptosporangiales > Streptosporangiaceae > Thermopolyspora > Thermopolyspora flexuosa. The sequence continues at coordinate 1,657,085 of NZ_VFPQ01000001.1, forward strand.
CCGGAGGGCACGCTCAAGGTCGGCCCGCGCAGCGCGGGCGCCGACCCCGGCCCGGTGTGCTACGCCCGCGGCGGCACCGAGGTCACCGTCACCGACGCGCACGTGTTCCTCGGCCGCATCCCGCCGCACCTGCTCGGCGGCGAGATCCCGCTCGACGTCGCCGCCGCCAGGGCCGCGATCGAGGAGCTCGCGACCAAGCTCGGCCTCACCCCCGAGCGCACCGCCACCGGCGTGCTGGAGATCAGCGCGTTCAACCAGTCGAACGCGATCCGGCAGATCACCGTGCAGCGCGGCCTCGACGTGCGCGACTTCCCGATGGTCGCGTTCGGCGGCTCCGGCCCGCTGCTCGTCTGCCGGCTCATCGACATCCTCGGCCTCAAGGCGGTGATCGTGCCGCCGGACCCGGGCAACGTGTCCGCGTTCGGCCTGCTCACCGTGGACGTGAAGAACGACTACGTGCGCACGTTCGTCACCCGCGACCGGGACCTCGACCTGGCGGCCGCCGCGCGCGTCCTCGCCGAGCTGGAGGCCCAGGCCGCCGACGCCCTCGACCGCGAGGGGTTCGCCCGCGACCGGCACGTCTACGCCCGCAGCGTCGACCTGCGCTACTACGGCCAGGCGTACGAGGTGCGCGTCCCGGCACCGTCCGGCCCGGTCGACGAGGCGTGGCGGGCGGCCGTGGTCGACCGGTTCCACGAGGCCCACGAGCGGCTGTACGGCTACGCGTACCGGGACGACCCGCGGCACGCGGTCGAGTGGGTGAACCTGCGGGTCTCCGGCATCGGGCCGATCAACCGGCCGAAGATCGCCGAGCGGCCGCGCCGCGCCCCCGGCGAGCGGCCGCCGCAGCCCGCGTACCGGCGCGTCTTCTTCGACGAGGACGGCGCCGGCTGGCGCGACACGCCCGTGTACGACCGGGGCGGCCTCGCGCCCGGCGACGTCATCGACGGCCCCGCCGTCATCGAGGAGTACGGCTCCACCCTTCCCCTCCACCCCGGCTTCCGGGCCGAGGTGGATGCCTACGGCAACATCGTGGTCGAGCGCAGGGAGAACCAGTGACCGAGCAGAAGGCGCCCGCCGCCACCGTGGACCCGGTGCTGATCGAGATCGTCGAGGGCACCCTCGCCTCGGTGGAGAAGGAGGTGGAGACCGCGATCGCGCGGACCGCCCGCTCCCCGATGATCCGCGACGCGCACGACTTCCGCGCCGGCATCCACGACGTGAAGCTGCGCAAGCTCACCGGCCGCTCCTACTCCGCCCTGGTCAACCCGATCGTCCGGGACTTCCCGATCGAGACGATGAACCCGGGCGACGTGTTCTTCCACAACGACGTCTACCTGTCCGAGGGCGGCATCGGCCACCTGCCCGACCTGTGCGTCACCGTGCCGGTGTTCCACAAGGGCGAGGTGGTGGCGTTCGTCCAGGCGTTCGGCCACCACGACGACATCGGCGGGGCGGTGCCCGGCTCGATGCCGTCGCACGCGCGCAGCGTGTTCGAGGAGGGCCTCATGGTCCCGCCGATCAAGCTGTGGGACCGCGGCGTGCCGAACGAGGCCGCGCTGCGCATCATGACCCGCAACTCCCGCATGCCGGACTCGCTCGCCGGCGACCTCGACGCCGAGTGCTCGGCCTGCCTCATGGGCGCCCGGCGGCTGGCGGAGCTGTTCGACCGGTACGGCCGGGAGGCGGTCGAGGCCTGCTTCGACGCGATCATCGAGAAGACCACCGAGACGTTCCGGCGCGAGCTGCTGTCGAAGATCCCCGAGGGCGCGTACGTCTGGGAGGACTACGCCGAGCACGACGGCGTGGACGAGCCCAAGCTGCACACCCAGCGGATCACCCTCACCGTCGACCACAGCAGGCCCGCGCCGCTGCTCATCGACTTCACCGGCACCTCGCCGCAGGCGAAGGGCCCGATCAACCACGCCGGGGACTACGCCGACGGCGTGTTCCTCAAGAAGTGGCTCGCCCCGATCCTGCGCAACCTCGCCGACACGCCCGAGCGCATGGCCGAGCTCGACGTGAACGAGGGCGTGGTGCCGCTCATCGAGATGCGGTTCCCGGAGAAGGGCACCCTGCTCACGCCGATCTTCCCGGCGCCGACGAACGCCCGGACGTTCGTCATCCTGCGGCTGCTCGGCGTGCTCGCCGGGGTGCTCGCCAAGGCCACCGGGGGCCGCATGCCCGCCGACCAGGAGACGATCCGGTACACCGGCGTGTACGGCACGAACGACGACGGCGAGCCGTACCTGATGCGCGAGGTGCTCGGCGGCGGCTCCGGCGGCCGCTGGTACGCCGACGGCGAGGACACCATCCACGTGGTGCCGGACTCGCGGAACATCCCGGTGGAGTTCGCCGAGGCGCGCTGGCCGCTGCGGGTGGAGCGGCTCGGCCTCGCCGTGGACAGCGGCGGCCCCGGTAGGTTCCGCGGCGGCCTCGGCTACGACAAGCACATCCGCATGCTGCGCGACGCCTCGTTCATGTCGATCGCCGACCGGTCGATCCTGTCCTGCTGGGGCGTGAACGGCGGCAAGGCGGGCCGGCCGTTCCGGGTGGAGATCGAGGGCCGCGAGCTGGAGGGGCTCGTCGACGACGAGCCGGTGCGCGCGGGCGAGGTGATCCGCATCCGCACCACCGGCGGCGGTGGCTGGGGCTCGCCGTACGACCGGGAGCCGGAGCGGGTCGCCGCGGACGTGCGCGACGGCAAGGTCTCCTTCGAGGGCGCCCGCGACGACTACGGCGTGGTGCTCACCGGCCCGCAGGACGAGCCGCAGATCGACTGGGAGGCGACCGAGAGGCTCCGCGCCCGGCTGCGCGCGGCCGACGACACCCCGTTCTTCGACCGCGGCCCCGGCTACCCGATCCTCTCCGGCGGCAAGCTCCACGCCGACGTGGACGTACTGTAAGCGCCATGGGACCTTCAGTGATCATGGCCGTACGGCACGGCGAGAGCGCGGCGAACGCCGCGTTCGCCGAGGCCGCCCGCCGCGGGGAGCCGCTCGCCTTCCCCCGGCCGGACTCCGCCGTCCCGCTCACCGACCGCGGCCGCAAACAGGCGGCCGCGCTCGGCCGGTGGCTCGCCGCCCTCCCGGAGGGGCGGCGGCCGCAGGTCGCCTGGACCTCGACCTACCTGCGGGCCCGGGAGACCCTGCGGATCGTGTGCGAGCAGCTCGCCGAGCCGCCGCCGGTGCACGAGGACGAGCGGCTGATCGACCGGGTGATGGGCGAGCTGTCGCTGCTCAACCCGGAGGCGGTGGCCGAGCGCTTCCCGGAGGAGGCGCGCCGCCGACAGGAGGTGGGGTGGTGGGTCTACCGGCCGCCGGGCGGGGAGTCGTTCCCCGACATCGCGGCCCGGCTGCGCTCCTTCCTCGCCGACCTGGAGCGGGAGGCGGCCGGGCGGCGGGTGCTCGTCGTCGCCCACGACTCGGTCGTGGCCCTGCTGCGGCACGTGCTCGAACACGACGACGACACCGACGTCCGCCACATCGCCGGGTACGGCGAGGTCGCCAACACCGGGATCTCGACGTGGGAGCGCCGGGACGGCCGGCTCCACCTGGTGGAGTTCAACGCCGTCCCCCACCTGTAGGGCCGGTGCCATGCCACACGCGACACGGTACGGCGGGCGGCCTGCGCGGTCAGGCGTCCGCGGGCGGCACCGCGAACTCGGCGGACGGGTCGTGCGGCACCGTGGGCGCGCCGTCCACGCGCAGGTCGGCCCGCGCGGCCGTGCCGTCGGCCGTGAACCACGCGCGCTCGGCGCGCATCCAGTGCTCCCAGCGCTCGCGCAGCTCCGGGCCGTCCCGGCGCAGCACGCGCGCCAGCCGTACCGGATCCGGGGCGGTCACCCAGATCGTGTACGCGAGCAGGTGGGCCGTGGCCCGCCGGGCCGCGCCCACCCCCTCGATCAGCAGCACCGGCGCGGGCGGCACCTCGACCCACTCGACGTACGCGCCGCGCTTCCAGTCGTAGCGGCGGAACCGCCCCGGCCGCCCGTCGGCGAGCGGGGTGAGCACCTGCTCGGTGAGCGGGGCGAACCACGCGTCCGGCGGGCCGTCCCAGGGCACCGGGAAGTCGTCGCTGTGGATCACCTGCGCCCGCGCCGCCGCCCCGAGCCGGCCGGCGAACGTGGTCTTTCCCGAGCCCGCCGGGCCGTCGATCGCGATCAACCGGATGTCTCCCCAGCTTGGCCGTAGGTTTCGGAGAAGTTCCGCCAAGTCGGCAAAGGGGAGGAACGACGGCATGAAGTAGATGATCCCAAGGTTGGGAGGCACGCCTTGCACGGACCCCTCGGCGACATCGTCGTGCTCGATCTCTCCCGCGCGCTGGCCGGGCCCCACGCCGCGCAGATGCTGGGCGACCTCGGGGCCAAGGTCATCAAGGTGGAGCACCCGCAGGGCGGGGACGAGTCGCGGGGCTGGGGCCCGCCGTTCGTCGGCCCCGACCGCGACATCTCCACCTACTTTCTGTCGGCCAACCGCAACAAGCTCTCCATCACCGTCGACCTGAAGTCCCCGGACGGCAAGAAGCTGCTGGAGCGGCTGGTCCGGCAGAGCGACGTGCTCATCGAGAACTTCCGCACCGGCGTGCTCGACCGCCTGGGTTTCCCGGTGGACCGGCTGCACGAGCTCAACCCCCGGCTCGTGGTGCTCTCCATCACCGGCTTCGGCCACGACGGCCCCGAGGGCGGCCGCCCCGGCTACGACCAGATCGCCCAGGGCGAGGCCGGGCTGATGAGCCTCACCGGGCCGAGCCCGGACGAGCCGTACCGGGTCGGGGCGTCCATCGCCGACCTGCTCGCCGGCATGAACGGCGCGTACGGCGTGGTCGCCGCGCTGTATGAACGCGAGCGCACCGGTAAGGGGAGGGTGGTGCGTACCTCGCTGCTCGCCTCCGTGGTCGGCGTGCACGCCTACCACGGCACCGCGTGGACCGTGGGCGGGGTGGTGCCGAAGGCCCAGGGCAACCACCACGCCTCGATCGCCCCGTATGGAGCGTTCCGCTGCGCCGACGGCATGATCCAGATCGCCTGCGGCAACGAGACCCAGTGGCGCAGGCTCGCCCCGATCCTCGGCATCGACCCCTCCGACCCGCGGTACGCCACGAACCAGCAGCGGTTCGCCCACCGCGACGAGCTCATCGCCGACATGGAGAAGGCGCTCGGCACCGCGGACCGCGCCCACTGGCTCGGCCTGCTCGCCGAGGCGGGCATCCCGGCCGGGGCGATCCGCTCCATCGACGAGGTCTACAACTGGGAGCAGACCCGCTCCCAGGGCCTGGTCGTCGAGGTCGACCACCCGGTGCTCGGCCGCATCGAGCTGCCCGGGCCGACGCTGCGGTTCGACGGCCTGCCACCGCGGGAGCACACCCCGCCGCCGCTGCTCGGGGAGCACAACGACGCGGTGCTGGAGTGGCTCGCCGAGCGGGAGGAGCGGGAGCGGTGACCATGTCCGGCCTGAAGCGTCCGGACGCCCGGACGCTCATCACCTCCGTACTCGACGAGAACTCGTGGCGGTCCTGGGACGAGCCGCCGGTCGACCCGGCGCCGCCCGGCTCGCCGTACGCGGACGAGCTCGCCGCGGCGCGCGAGCGCACCGGGTACGACGAGGCCGTGGTGACCGGAGAGGGCCTGCTCGGCGGCCACCGGGTCGCCGTGGTCGCCTGCGAGTTCTCCTTCCTCGCGGGCACGATCGGGGTCGCCGCGGCCGACCGGCTGGTGCGGGCGATCGAGCGGGCCACCCGGGAGCGGCTGCCGCTGCTCGCCGCCACCGCCTCCGGCGGCACCCGGATGCAGGAGGGCACGCTCGCCTTCGTGCAGATGGTGAAGATCAGCGACGCGGTGATGGCGCACCGCGCCGCCGGCCTGCCGTACCTGGTCTACCTGCGGCACCCGACCACCGGCGGGGTGTTCGCCTCGTGGGGCTCGCTCGGCCACCTCACCGCGGCCGAGCCGGGCGCGCTCGTCGGGTTCCTCGGCCCCCGTGTCTACGAGTCGCTGCGCGGCCACCCGTTCCCCGAGGGCGTGCAGGTCGCCGAGAACCTGCACGCGCACAGCCTGGTGGACGCCGTGCTCGAGCCGGGCGAGCTGCGCAGGGCCGCGGTGCGCGCGCTCAACGTGCTGCGCGCCCCGGTGCGCGGCCTCGACCCGGGACCCGCGCCGCAGGAGCGGGCGGCCGAGGTCGACGCGTGGGAGGCGATCACCCGGTCGCGGCGGGACGACCGGCCGGGCGTGCGCGAGCTGCTCGAGCACGCCGCCGCCGACGTCACCCCGCTCAACGGCACCGGCACGGGGGAGGGGGACCCCGGCATGGTGCTCGCCCTCGCCCGGTTCGGTACGGCTCCCGCCGTCGTGCTCGGCCAGGACCGGGGGCGTGGCGGGCGCGTGGTGCCGCCGCTGGGGCCCGCCGGGCTGCGGGCGGCGCGGCGCGGCATGCGGCTCGCCGCCGAGCTGGGGCTGCCGCTGGTGAGCCTCATCGACACCGCCGGGGCCGACCTGTCCCGCCAGGCCGAGGAGGGCGGGCTCGCCGGGGAGATCGCCCGGTGCATCGCCGACCTGCTCAAGTTGCCGGTGCCCACGGTGTCGGTGCTGCTCGGCGAGGGCGCGGGCGGCGCGGCGCTCGCGCTGCTGCCCGCCGACCGGGTGCTGTGCGCCCAGCACGGCTGGCTCGCGCCACTGCCCCCGGAGGGCGCGTCGGCGATCCGCTACCGCACCGTCGACCGGGCGGCGGAGATCTCCCGGGCGCAGGGCGTCGGCTCGGCCGACCTGCGCCGCTCCGGCGTGGTGGACCGGATCATCCCCGAGCTGCCGGACGCCGCGGCCGAGCCGGCGGAGTTCTGCGCGCGGGTGGCCCGCACCCTCGAGTACGAGATCGCCGTGCTCACCGGGCGCGACCCGGCCGAGCGGCTCGCCGCCCGGCACGCCCGGTACCGCACGCTCGGCGGCTGACGGTCAGGAGCCCCCGGCGGCCTCCGCCGGGCGGCACGGGATCGGGATGCGCTCCACCCGGATCGAGGTGACCTCCTCGCGGGGCACGACCACCTCGTAGGCGCCGTGGTCGACCATCCAGTAGCCCAGCGCCTCGGCCTGCGTGCCGTTGTGCCCCGCGTAGGCGATGTGCAGGCCGTCGGTGTCCTCGTCGAGGACGAGGCACGGCTCGCCGGCGAACGCGCCGACCGTGCGCACGAGCATGAGCCACTCCAGCTCGTCGCGCCGCACCGTGAGCCGCCAGTAGCCGTCGGCCTGCTCGAACCCCTCGCGCGGCTCCTCGCTGAACAGCACCACGTCGTCGCTGTCCGGCCCGACCGCGGCCGGGTGGGTGTGGCCGCGGTACCGGGCGAGATAGCCGCAGCCCACCGGCTCGACATCGGTCATCGGCACACTCCGGTCCTGCCTTCCGCCGGCGACCCGGTCACCGGGCCGGCCGCCACGTCAGCCCATCGTAGATCGCGAACAGGTGCTCGCCGTCCTCGTCCACCCGGTAGATCTCCGCCCCGGCCGGGATCGGCATCGGCATGGTGTGGAACTGCGGCACCACGTGGCCGCGCGACGAGGTGAACCCGTTGCCGGCGAACGGCGGGCTGTCGTGCCAGTCGCCGCCCATGTGCGGGCCGTACGGCACGGCGTAGCCGTCGCTGTCGCGGGCGTACCACCGCAGCAGGTAGAGCTCGGGCACGTCGGGGGTGAGCTGGGAGCCCTCGAAGCCGAGGTCGAGCGCCTCGTACAGCAGCCGCGGCGTGGTGAGGCGGAGGCAGTCCTGCACCCGGTACACGTAGCCGGAGATCACCGTGCGCTTGCCCTGCAGGTACGGCACGAGCAGCCGCGGCGGGATCACCTTCTGCATCCGGGTCCGGGCGGCCGGCGCGCTCAGCTCGCTCACGAGCGCCAGTTTACGATCCGTTTCCCCGCAGCCGCCGGTGTTCCAGACAGGGCAGGACGGCGCGGACCCGCTCGGTGGCCGCGAGGTCGAGCTCGGCGACCCGCACCGCCGCCTCCGGGCCGAGGTCGGTGCGCACCACGCCCATCGGGTCGACGAGCATGCTGCGGCCCACGCCGAAGCCGTCGCGGAACTCGGGGGCGGGGGCCTGGCCGACCGCGATCGTCCACATCGTGTTCTCGATCGCCCGCGCCCGGACCAGGGTGACCCAGTGGTCCTCCTTCATCGGCCCCGACCCCCAGGCGGCGATCACCGCGAACGCCTCGGCGCCGAGGTCGACCAGCCGCCGGGCCAGCTCGGGGAAGCGCACGTCGTAGCAGGTGACCAGGCCGAGCCGCAGCCCGGCGAGCCCCACCACGACCGGCGTGTCGCCCGGGCGCACCAGCTCCGACTCCCGGCCGCCGAAGGAGTCGAACAGGTGGATCTTGCGGTAGCTCCCGGCGAGCGAGCCGTCCGCCTCGATCGCGACCGCGGTGTTGTAGACCCGGCCGTCCCCGGACGGCTCGAACACCCCGGCGAGCACCGCGACGCCGTGCTCCCGCGCCGCCTCGGCGAGCCCGGACACGAACGGCCCGTCGAGCGGCTCGGCGGCGGCCAGGGCGTCCCGGCCGAAGCGGACCAGGGTCGCCTCGGGGAGGACGGCGAGGCGGGCGCCCCCCGCGGCGGCCTCGGCCACGGCCGCGCGGGCGCGCTCCAGGTTGGTCTTGGGGTCCTTGGTGACCGCGAGCTGGCAGAGGGCGACGCGCATGCGCTCATTCTCCCCCGGCCGTGCCGTACCGGACCGGATCGGGGCGCCGGTTGGGGGTGATGCGCCACCAGGTGGCGCACCGCCAGACCCACTCCAGCGGGCCGTACCGGTGGGTGCGCAGCCACCACCGGGCGAACGCGAACTGGACGGCGAGCACCAGGGCCGAGTACCCGATCACCGACAGGTGGGTGGTGTCCCGGGCCAGCAGCGGCAGCGCCGCGAGGATGAACGGCGTGCTCGTCAGGTAGTTGGTGAGCGCCATCCGGCCCAGCGGCTCCAGCACGGCCGAGACGGCGCGGCTCGCCCGCGCCACCAGCACCGCGCCGAGCGCGTACGCGGCGGCCCCGAAGAGCGCGGCGACCAGCCCCGCCGCGTACGGGTCGATCCCCGGGTCGAGCGCCTCGCCGAGCTCCAGGTGCAGCCAGAGGGCCGCGGCGGCGAGCACCGCCGAGGCGGCGAACGACGGCACGAGCAGCCGCGGCGCGGGCCGGTAGCGGACGAGCGCCATGCCGACCGGGAACAGCCCGGCGATGAGCAGCCAGGCGTCGACCAGCGCCACCGCCGCGGCGACCCCGGCGAGCCCGGCGGCCAGCGCGGCCCAGCGCGGCAGGTAGGACAACGGCAGCAGCAGCACCAGGCCGAACGCCGCGTACGGCAGCAGCACCTCGCCCTCGTTGACGGTCTGGTGCAGCAGGCCGAAGCAGGCGAGCACGACGAGCCGCATGAACAGCGCGAGCCGGGGGTGCTCGGTGCGCTCCCGGGCGGAGTCGAGGAAGAGCACGAAGCTCATCCCGAACAGCAGCGAGAAGATCGGGTAGAACCGGCCCTGGAGCAGGGCGCCGATCACGTCGTCGACCGGGCCGCCCTCGTGCGTGGACCAGGTGGCGGCGCGCACGAACTGCCAGGTGTTCACCACCATGATCCCGCAGATCGCGAAGCCGCGCAGCGCGTCGAGCTCGCGGACCCGCGGCCGCGGCGGCGGTTCGCCGGTGGGTGAGTCGGGCACCGGCGGGTTCTCGGGGACGCGGCGCGGCTCGGCCATACCGCCAGTTCATCACGATGGGTGGACTCGGCGCGAGCGGCCCGTGCCCGTTCGCCGCGCCACCCCCTCGGCGTGGCCGCCTCCGCGCACTACGCTGAAGCCCGTGACAGAGCCTCTCGTCGCCAGGATGCGGGCGTTCGGCACCACGGTCTTCGCCGAGATGACCGCGCTCGCCGTACGCACCGGGTCGCTCAACCTCGGGCAGGGCTTCCCCGACACCGACGGGCCCGCCGCGATGCTCGACCGCGCGGTCGAGGCGGTCCGCTCCGGGCTCAACCAGTACCCGCCGGGCCCCGGCCTGCCGGAGCTGCGGCAGGCGGTCGCCGAGCACCACAAGGAGCGGTACGGCCTCGCCTACGACCCGGACGGCGAGGTCCTCGTCACCGTCGGGGCCACCGAGGCGATCACGGCCGCGGTGCTCGCGCTCTGCGAGCCGGGCGACGAGGTGATCGTCTTCGAGCCGTACTACGACTCCTACGCCGCGGCGATCGCGCTCGCCCAGGGGGTGCGGCGGGCGGTGACGCTGCGGCCGGTGGCGGGCCGGTTCGCGGTCGACCCGGACGAGCTGCGCGCCGCGGTCGGCCCGCGCACGAGGCTGATCATCGTCAATTCGCCGCACAACCCGACCGGCACCGTGTTCACCCGGGAGGAGCTGGAGGCGATCGCGGCGGTGTGCCTCGAGCACGACCTGATCGCGATCACCGACGAGGTCTACGAGCACCTCACCTTCGACGGCACCCCGCACATCCCGCTCGCCACGCTGCCGGGCATGCGGGAGCGCACCGTGATGATCTCCTCGGCGGGCAAGACGTTCTCGGTGACCGGCTGGAAGACCGGCTGGGTCTGCGCGCCCGCGCCGCTCGTCACCGCGGTGCAGACGGTCAAGCAGTTCCTCACCTTCACCGCGAACGGCCCCTGGCAGGCCGCGGTCGCCTACGCGCTGCGCAACGAGATGGCCTGGGTGGCAAGCCTGCGCGACGAGCTGCAGGCCAAGCGCGACCGGCTCGTCGCCGGGCTCACTGAGGCCGGGTTCGCCGCGCTGCGGCCCGCCGGGACCTACTTCGTGCAGGCCGACATCCGGCCGCTCGGCTTCACCGACGGGCTCGACCTCGCCCGCCGGCTGCCCGAGCTCGCGGGTGTGGTCGCGATCCCCACCCAGGTGTTCTACGACGACGCCACGGCGGGCCGGCACTTCGTGCGGTTCGCGTTCTGCAAGCGGGACGAGGTGATCGACGAGGCGGTACGGCGGCTCGCCCGGCTCGGCGGCGCGAGCCGTACCGGGGCCCGCTGAGCCGCCCCGCCACCCGCTTGGCAAGGAACGCCGACAACCCGCCGGTTGTTGGGCACCCGTTGCCAATGAGAGCGCGGGAGTCCTGCGGATAGCTTTCGCGGTGTGGGCGAACGCGTACTGATCGCATTGGGCGGCAACGCGATGACCGGCCCGGACGGCAGCGCCGCGCCGGAGGACCAGCGGCGCGCCATCGAGGAGGCGATGCGGCACGTCGCGGAGCTGCGGGCGCGCGGCCACCAGGTGATCCTCACCCACGGCAACGGCCCCCAGGTGGGCAACGTGCTGCTGAAGAACCAGCTCACCGCCGACGTGGTGCCGCCGGTGCCGCTCGACTGGTGTGTGGCGACCACCCAGGCCACCATCGGCACGCTCGTGCTCAACGCGCTGGGCGGCCGCACCGCCGTGGTGGTCACCCGCACCCTGGTCGACGCCGCCGACCCGGCCTTCGCCGACCCGGTCAAGCCGATCGGCCGCTACTTCACCGAGGAGGAGGCGGCCCGGTTCGAGCGGTTCGGTGAGACCTGGCGGCGGTTCGACAAGGGCTGGCGGCGGGTGGTCGCCTCCCCCGAGCCGGTGGAGATCCTCGACGCCGAGGCCGCGGTCGCGCTCATGGAGAGCGGCTTCACCGTCGTCGCGGCCGGGGGCGGGGGAGTGCCGGTGGTGCGCGAGCCCGACGGCACGCTGCGCGGCGTCGCCGCGGTGATCGACAAGGACCTCGCCGCCGCGGTGCTCGCCAGGGACGTCAAGGCGTCCACCCTGGTGATCGCGACGAACGTGCCGCACGCGTTCGTCGGGTACGGCACGCCGCGGCAGCGTCCGGTCGGGCGGGTGACGCCCGAGGAGCTGCGGGCACTGCAGGCCGAGGGGCACTTCGCCCGCGGCAGCATGGGCCCGAAGATCGAGGCGGCGGCGCGGTTCGTCGAGAACGGTGGGGAGCGCGCCGTGATCACCACGCTGGAGCGGATCGGCGAGGCGCTCGACGGCGAGGTCGGCACCGTGGTCCGGACGGCCGCGGGGCATGGGACTGGCGAAAACGGATGACGAAAGGTTGATGGGGATGCCGGATCCGATCGAGGTACGCAAGGTTCCGATCGAGAGCGTGACCGACGCGTCCGGGCTGGCCAAACTGATCGACGACGGCGTGATCGAGGCCGACCGGGTGCTCGCGGTCATCGGCAAGACCGAGGGCAACGGCGGCGTGAACGACTACACGCGCATCCTCGCCGACCGGGCCTTCCGCGAGGTGCTCGTGGCCAAGGGCACCCGTACGCCGGAGGAGGTCGCGCAGGTCCCGCTCGTCTGGTCGGGCGGCACCGACGGCGTGATCAGCCCGCACGCCACGATCTTCGCGACGATCGACCCGGCCAAGGCCGTGAAGACCGACGAGCCCCGCCTGTCGGTCGGCGTCGCGATGAGCGAGGTCATCCTGCCGGAGGACATCGGCCGCCCGGCGATGGTGGAGAAGGTCGCCGCCGGCGTGCGCGAGGCGATGAAGATCGCCGGCATCGAGGACCCGGCGGACGTGCACTACGTGCAGACCAAGACCCCGCTGCTCACCCAGGCGACGATCGCCGACGCGCACAGCCGCGGCAAGACCGTGGTCACCGAGGACACGCTCAAGTCGATGGACATCTCGAACTCCACCACCGCGCTCGGCATCGCCGTGGCGCTCGGGGAGATCGAGATGCCGCGCGAGGACCAGATCCACCGCGACCTGTCCCTCTACTCGAGCGTCGCCTCCTGCTCCTCGGGCGTCGAGCTCGACCGGGCGCAGATCGTCGTGGTCGGCAACGTGCGCGGCATCGGCGGCCGGTACCGCATCGGCCACTCGGTGATGAAGGACGCGCTCGACACCGACGGCATCTGGGAGGCGATCCGGTCCTCCGGCCTCGACCTGCCGGAGCGGCCGCACCCGTCCGACCTCAAGGGCCGCCTCGTCAACGTGTTCCTCAAGTGCGAGGCCGACCCGACCGGCCGGGTGCGCGGGCGGCGCAACATCATGCTCGACGACTCCGACGTGCACTGGCACCGCCAGATCAAGGCGGCCGTGGGCGGCGTCGCCGCCTCGGTGACCGGCGACCCGGCGGTGTTCGTGTCGGTCGCCGCGGTGCACCAGGGCCCGTCCGGTGGCGGTATCGTCGCCGCCATCTCCGACCTGGGGTGAGCCGCCGGCCCGCAGAATGCCGCCGGTAGGCTCGGGTGCCGTGCCGAGCATTCCGCAGCCGATCCTCCCTGACGACGACGGGTCCCCCGACCCCGCGCTCGCGAAGGCGCTCGCCGATCTCGCCGCCGGGTCGGGTGACCCCTCGGCGGTGGTCGCCGCGCTGCAGCACGCGCGGCTGCTCATGCCGGCCGTGGTCGTCGACGCGTCCGAGCTGCCGGGGGAGGCGTGCGGGAGCGGGAGCGACATGGCGCTGCCCAAGCTGATCGGCAAGGACGGCCGGGCGGCCGTGCCCGCCTTCACCGGGCTGGAGGCGCTGCGCCGCTGGCGGCCCGACGCCCGGCCGATCCAGGTGCGGGCCGCCCAGGTCTGCCACACCGCCGTGCACGAGGACGCCGCCGCCGTGGTGATCGACGTGGCGGGGCCGGTACCGTTCCCGATCGAGGGGGCGCTGCTGCACGCGCTCGCCGCGCTCGACGCGCCCCCCGGCCAGGTCCTGGAGCGCATCCAGGAGATGCCGGACGCGGTGGTGGCCCGGGTGACGCCGCCCCGCCGCAGGTTCCGCTGGTTCCGCAGGTAGCGCCGATCCCGGAACCGGTTGTCCACAGCCCTGATCACGGGCCGCCCCCGGGTGGCCATGGTCGCCTAGTCTCGATCGGGTGACCGCTCTCGCCGTCGCCGCAGCCGCGCTCTTCGGGTTGCTCGCGGGCCGGTACGTCCGCGAGTTCGCCCGCCGGTACGGCCCGCACAAGGGCGGCCCCGCGCCCGGGGACGGGGGCGGGGCCGGACCGCTGGAGCAGGGCGCGGAGGATCCCGGGCCCGGGGCGCTTGGCACGCTACGCGCGGTCGCGCGCACGGTCCCGGTGCCCGCCTGGCCGCCCACCGTGGAGGCGGCCACCGCCGCGGTCTGCGGCGCGGTCGCCTGGCGGCTCGCCGGGGAGTCCGGCTGGCTGCTCGCCGCCTGGCTCTACCTCGCGGTCGCCGGCATGGCGCTCGCCGTCGTCGACTGGCGCACCCACCGGCTGCCCGACGCGGTCACGCTGCCGTCGTACCCCGTGCTGCTCGGCATGCTCGCCCCGAGCGGCGCCCTGCCGCCCGCGCTCGCCGGGATGCTCGCGCTCGGCGCGATCTACGCCGTGCTGTGGCTGGTACGGCCGGACGCCCTCGGCCTCGGCGACGTGAAGCTCGCCGGGCTCATCGGCCTGGTCACCGGCGCGCTGGGCCCGCAGCCCTGGATCACGGCCGCGGCCGGCGGGCACCTGCTCGGCGCGGCCTACGCGATCGGCCTGCTCGCCACCCGCCGCGGCACGCTGCGCAGCGAGTTCCCGTTCGGCCCGTTCATGCTCGCCGCGGCGCTCGCCGCGCTGCTCCTGCCGTACCCGTAGCGGATCACCGGGGCCGGGGCGGGCCGACCGGCGCCGCACGGCGGAGCCCGATCCCCGCGACACCCGACCGGGAGGGGCCATCCGGGGACACCGCACGGTGCCGCACATGGAAGACTTGTCCCCATGTTGCGTTGGTTGACCGCCGGGGAGTCCCACGGCCCCGAACTCGTCGCGATCCTTGAGGGGCTGCCCGCGGGAGTTGAGGTGACCACGGCCGACATCGCCGAGGCGCTGCGCCGCCGCCGGCTCGGCCACGGCCGGGGTGCCCGGATGAAGTTCGAGCAGGACGAGGTCACCATCGTCGGCGGCGTGCGGCACGGGCGCACCCTGGGCAGCCCGGTCGCGATCCGCATCGGCAACACCGAGTGGCCCAAGTGGCAGACGGTGATGGCCGCCGACCCGGTGGACGAGGCGCTGCTGGCGAACCAGGCGCGCAACGCCCCGCTGTCCCGTCCGCGCCCGGGCCACGCCGACCTGTCGGGCATGCAGAAGTACGGCTTCGACGACGCCCGCCCCGTGCTCGACCGGGCGAGCGCCCGGGAGACCGCCGCCCGGGTGGCGCTCGGCCAGGTCGCGCGGAACTTCCTCAAGCAGGCGCTCGGCGTCGAGATCGTCAGCCACGTGGTGGCGATCGGCGAGGTGTCCGCGCCCGAAGGCCTGCTGCCCACCCCGGCGGACGCCGCCGCGCTCGACGAGAACCCGGTGCGCTGCCTCGACCCGGCCACCTCCGAGGCGATGATCGCCGAGATCGACGCCGCGCGGAAGGACGGCGACACCCTCGGCGGCGTGATCGAGGTGCTCGCGTACGGCCTGCCGCCGGGGCTCGGCAGCTACGTGCACTGGGACCGGCGGCTCGACGCCCGGCTCGCCGCCGCGCTCATGGGCATCCAGGCGATCAAGGGCGTGGCGGTCGGCGACGGCTTCGAGACCGCCCGCCGCCGCGGCTCCCGCGCCCACGACGAGATCGTCAACACTCCCGAGGGTGTACGGCGAGTCACCAACCGCGCGGGCGGCATCGAGGGCGGCATGACCAACGGCGAGCCGCTGCGGGTGCGCGCCGCGATGAAGCCGATCTCCACCGTGCCGCGGGCGCTGCAGACCATCGACATCAAGACCGGCGAGCCCGCCAAGGCGATCAACCAGCGGTCGGACGTGTGCGCGGTGGTCCCGGCCGCGGTGGTGGGCGAGGCGATGGTCGCGCTCGTGCTCGCCGACGCCGCCCTGGAGAAGTTCGGCGGCGACTCGGTCGAGGAGGTCGCCCGCAACCTGAACGGCTACCTGTCCGCGCTGGTGGTGAAGTGATGACGGCGGCCACCCCGGCGGAGCACGCGACCCGGCCGCGCGCGGTGCTGATCGGACCGCCCGGCTCCGGCAAGACCACGATCGGGCGGCTGCTCGCCGACCGGCTCGGCGTCGGCTTCCGGGACACCGACGCCGACGTCGAGGCCACCGCGGGCAAGACCGTCTCGGACATCTTCGTCGAGGATGGCGAGGAGCACTTCCGCGAGCTCGAGGCCGCCGCGGTACGGCTCGCGCTCGCCGAGCACGCCGGCGTGCTCGCCCTCGGCGGCGGCGCGATCCTGCGCCCCGAGACCCAGGAGCTGCTCGCCGGCCACACCGTCGTCTACCTCGAGGTGGGCCTCGGCGAGGCGGTGGAGCGGGTCGGCCTCGGCGCGGCCCGGCCGCTCCTCGTGCTCAACCCGCGCGCCCGGCTCCGCAAGCTCATGGAGCAGCGGCGCCCGATCTACGAGCGGCTCGCCACGCTCCGGGTGAGCACCGAGGGCCGGGATCCCGAGGAGATCGTCGAGCAGATCGTCAAGGAGCTGCCGGCATGACGGCGACGCGGATCGGCGTCGGCGGGGCCGAGCCGTACGAGGTGGTGGTGGGCGGCGGCGTGCTCGGCGAGCTGCCGTCGCTGCTGGGCGACAAGGTGCGCACGGTCGGCCTGGTCCACCCGGTGACGCTGCCGGAGATCGCCGGGCGGGTCGAGGCCGCGCTGCGCGAGGCCGGCTACCGGGTGATCCCGCTGCCCGTGCCCGACGGGGAGCAGGCCAAGTCGGTGCAGGTCGCCGCCGAGCTGTGGTCGGCGCTGGGACAGAACGGTGTCACCCGCTCGGACGCGGTGGTCGGCGTCGGCGGCGGGGCGACCACGGACCTCGCCGGGTTCGTCGCCGCCACCTGGCTGCGCGGCGTGAAGGTGGTGCTCGTGCCCACCACGCTCCTCGCCATGGTGGACGCCGCGGTCGGCGGCAAGACCGGCATCAACACCCCCGAGGGCAAGAACCTGGTGGGCGCGTTCCACCCGCCCGCCGGGGTGCTGTGCGACCTCGAGACGCTCGCCACCGTGCCGCCCGCGGACTACGTGGCCGGGCTCGCCGAGGTGATCAAGGGCGGGTTCATCGCCGACCCGGAGATCCTCGCCCTGGTGGAGAAGGACCCGGAGGGCGCGCGCACCCCCGAGGGCCGGCACACCCGGGAGCTGATCGAGCGCAAGATCCGGGTGAAGGCCGAGGTGGTCGGGGCCGACCTGCGCGAGTCCGGGCTGCGGGAGATCCTCAACTACGGCCACACGCTCGGGCACGCGATCGAGCGGGTCGAGGACTACCGGATGCGGCACGGCGAGGCGGTCGCGATCGGCATGGTGTTCGCCGCGGCGCTCTCCCACCTCGACGGCCGCGTCGGGCCGGAGCTGGTGGAGCGCACCCGGTCGATCCTCACCGCGGTCGGCCTGCCGGTGCGCTACCGGCGCGACGCGTGGCCGCGGCTGCGCGAGCACATGCGCGTGGACAAGAAGAACCGCGGCGCCACCGCCCGCTTCGTGGTGCTCGACGACGTGGCGAAGCCCTCCCGGCTGGTGAACCCGTCCGAGGAGCTGCTCGAGGCGGCGTTCGAGGCGGTCGCGGGCTGACGGCGCATCCGGTACGACACGAGAGAGTCAACGGGGTGAACGTGAGGCAGGTCCTGGTTCTCAACGGGCCCAACCTGGGCCGGCTGGGCAGCAGAGAGCCCGACGTGTACGGCTCGAGCACCTTCGAGGACCTCGTCGAGCTGTGCCGCAGCGCGGGCCGCGAGGTCGGGCTCTCGGTGGAGGTGCGGCAGACCGACGACGAGGCCGAGCTGGTCAAGTGGGTGCACGAGGCGGCGGACGCCCGGATTCCGGTGGTGCTCAACCCGGCCGCGTTCACCCACTACTCCTACGCGCTGCGGGACGCGCTCGCCCAGCGCACCGCCCCGCTGGTGGAGGTGCACATCAGCAACCCGGCGGCGCGCGAGGAGTTCCGGCACACCTCGGTGGTCGCGGGCGTGGCCACCGGCACGATCGCCGGGTTCGGCCTGTACTCCTACGTGCTCGCGTTGCACGCGATCGCGCGGCTGCTCCGGGAGGAGGGGAACTGACCATGCCGGACATCGACCTCACCGGCTCGGCGCCCGCCCGCGGCTACCGCACCTTCGTCGCGATTGGCGACAGCTTCACCGAGGGCCTCAACGACCCGGGCAAGGACGGCCGGTTCCGCGGCTGGGCGGACCGGGTGGCCGAGCGCCTCGCCACGCTCAACCCCGAGTTCCGGTACGCCAACCTCGCGATCCGCGGCAAGCTGCTCGACCAGATCGTCCGCGACCAGGTGCCCGCCGCGCTCGAGATGAAGCCCGACCTGATCAGCTTCTGCGGCGGGGCGAACGACCTGCTCCGGCCGGGCTCCGACCCCGACCGGGTGGCCAAGACGCTCGCCCGCACCGTACGCGAGCTGCGCCGTACCGGGGCCGAGGTGCTGATGTTCACCGGGGTGGACCTGCGCGACACCCCGGTCATGCGGCGGCTGCGCGGCAAGTTCGCCGTCTTCTACATGCACGTCCGCTCGATCGCCGACCTGTACGGCTGCCGCCTGGTGGACCTGTGGCCGATGCAGAGCCTGCGGGACTGGCGGGCCTGGTCCGAGGACCGGCTGCACATGAACTCCGAGGGGCACCGGCGGGTCGCCGCCCGGGTGCTCGAGGTGCTCGGCGTGGAGAGCGAGGACGACTGGCGCACGCCGTGGCCGCCGCGCGAGCCGGTCGACCCGTGGGTACGGCGGCGGGAGGACATCCGCTGGGTGCGCGAGCACCTCGTGCCGTGGATCGGCCGGCGGCTGCGCGGCACCTCGTCGGGCGACGGGCTGGACCCGAAGCGCCCGGTGCCGCTGCCCTACGAGCCGTGAGCGGGAAGGGGCCCGGCGGGGGCCGCCGGGGCGCGCCCGCCCGGGCTCACCACTCGCGGCGGCGGCCGTGCGGGTCGCGGTCGTCGGCCGGCGGCTGCTGCCGCTCGCCGGTGGCGTACGCGGGCTCGGCCGGGTAACCGCCGGGGGCCTGCCCGTAGCCCTGCTGCGGGTAGGGGCCGGTGGTCGGCTGCTGGTAGCCCTGCTGCCCGTAGTCCTGGTAGTCACCGGCCGGGCCGTAGTCGCCGGCGGAGTGGCGGCCGCCGCGGCCGCCCACCTGGCCGAGGCCGAGCGGGTCGTTCGGGTCGACCTCCGGCTGCTGGGGCTGGGCACCGTAGCCGCCCTGCGGGTCGAGGGACGGCGTGCCGTACGGGTCGGTGCCGCCCTCCCCGGGCCGCCCGGACCCCTGCGGCACCGGGCCGGGGTGGCCACCGTACTGCTGGGCGGGGTACTGCCCGTACTGGTCCGCGCCGCCGTACTGGTCACCGTACTGGTCGGCACTGTACTGGTCACCGTACTGGTCGGCACTGTACTGGTCGGCGCCGTACCGGTTCCCGCCGTACTGGTCGGGGTACTGGTCCGACCCGTACTGATCCGCGTACTGCTGGTCCGCGTACTGCTGGTCGGAGTACTGGTCACCGCCGGAGTAGCGGTCCCCGGCGTACTGGTCGGCGTACTGGTCGTTCTGCCTGCCGTACTGCGCGGGCGGGCCGGAGGCGACGAGCTTGTCCGGGGCCGGGTTGCCCCGCGCCACGAGCACGTCGTTGGGGCCGACCGTCGGCAGCGAGGACAGCCGCGGGTCGCTGTCGGTGTACGACGAGCCGCCGCCCTGGTAGGACCCGGAGTCCTGGTAGCCGCCGTTGTCCTGGTAGTCGTCCTGGTACGCGCCGCCCTCCGGGTAGGACGCGTTGCCGTCCTGGTAGCCGCCCTCCTGGTAGCCCGCGCCGTCGGAGTAGTGCGCGGGGTCCTGGTAGCCGCCCTGGTCCTGGTACGGCCCGCCGGAGTAGGCGTCGGCGCCGGAGTAGGCGGGCTGGTCGGGGTAGCCGCCGGGCTGCTGGGCCGCGGGGTCACCCTCCTGCTCGGGACGGACGTACTGGCCGGTACCGGGGTAGTCGGGGTAGTCGCCCTGTGCCTGAGGCCGCTCCTCGGCGGGCTCCGCCTGGTCGGAGAGCTGCTTGCTCGCCTCGGCGAAGCCGACCTCCAGGGTCTGCAGCAGCCGCTCGACGTCCTGGAAAGGCATGCGGAAGCTGGCGGTGCACATCTCCCCCCGCCACAGGCTGAGGACGAGGGTGCCCTCGTGCCACGTCACCCGGAGCACGCGCTCCTGGCCACGGGCATCGAAGAAGACCTCGCCGAAGGAGGGTAGTGGGACAACTTCCGACATGGCAGACATAGTGCTATTACCAGCCTTTATTCGTCCACTAGACGGTCAAACCTTACCGTGGGCGGCCCTCCATCCGCCCGGAGAAGTCGGAGAGCTTTGCACTCAGAAGAGAATAAGCGGCTTGACCCCTCTCGCGACGGGGTACCGTTGACGCTCGTGCCCGATTCTCTTCCGCCGACGCCCCCCATCGGGTCCGCCGACCACCCCGCGACCGGCGATGCGGCCGATCACGGGCCGTTCGGCACCGAGCCGATTTCGGACACCCGCCCCGAGACCGAAATGTCGTCCGGCTCCGAGCTGGAAGTTTCAGCCGAGACTCCCGGGACGGACGAGGCCGCCGCCGGCGAGGCCGACGCCGCCACCGACGACCTGCCGCCCGTCGAGGAGCTGCTCAGCGTGGCGGTCGCGGCGCTCGGCGGCTCCGAGCGGCCCGGCCAGGTGAAGATGGCCCAGGCGGTACGGCACGCGATCGACGCCCGCGAGCACCTCGCGGTGCAGGCGGGCACCGGCACCGGCAAGTCGCTCGCCTACCTCGTCCCGGCGATCCGGCACGCGGTCGCCACCCGCACCCCCGTGGTCGTCTCCACCGCGACGATCGCCCTGCAGCGCCAGCTCGTCGACCGCGACCTGCCCCGCCTCGTCGAGGCGCTCGCCGGCCGCCTGCCGTACCGGCCGAGCTTCGCCATCCTCAAGGGGCGGCGCAACTACCTGTGCCGGTACAGGATGTCCGCCGAGATGCCCGAGGACGAGCAGCCGGACGAGCTGTTCGACCCGCGCGCGGTGAGCGCGACCGGCCGCATGGTGCAGCGCATCCTCGAGTGGGCGGAGGAGACCGAGACCGGCGACCGGGACGAGCTCGTGCCCGGCGTGAACGAGCAGGCCTGGCGGCAGTTCTCGGTGAGCGCCCGCGAGTGCCTCGGCGCGAACCGCTGCCCGTACGGCGAGGACTGCTTCGCCGAGCGCGCCCGGCAGCTCGCCGGGGAGGCGGACGTGATCGTCACCAATCACGCGCTGCTCGCCATCGACGCGATGGAGGAGGCGTCGGTGCTCCCCGAGCACGACGTCGTCGTGGTGGACGAGGCGCACGACCTGGTCGACCGGGTCACCTCGGTGACCACGGGCGAGCTGTCGGAGAGCACCGTGTTCACCGCGGTACGGCGGTGCGCCCGGCTCATCGAGCAGGGCGTGGCCGACCGGCTGCAGGCGGCGGGGGAGGACCTCAAGGCGCTGCTCGCCGCGGCGCCGCCCGGCCGGATCGACACCCTGCCCCCGGTGCTCGGCACCGTGCTCGGCGTGGTCCGGGACGCCGCGGCCGCCTGCCTCACCGCGCTCGGCCCGCGCACCGAGCGGGCGGACGACGACCGGCCCGAGCTGGCCGGGCAGCGCAAGGCGGCGTTCACCGCGCTCGACGAGGTGCACGACACCGCCCAGCGCATGCTGGACGCGTTCGGCATCGAGAACGAGGTGGACCGCGCCGAGGTGGTGTGGCTCGCCGCGGGCGGGGAGCGCCGCCCGCCCACCCTGTACGTCGCGCCGCTCACCGTCGGCGGCATGCTGCGGGAGAACCTGTTCGGCCGGCGCACCGTGATCCTCACCTCGGCCACGCTCGCGCTCGGCGGCACCTTCGACGGCATGGCCCGGCAGTGGGGCCTCGGCCAGGAAGGCTGGTCCGCGCTCGACGTCGGCTCGCCGTTCGACCACGCCCGGTCCGGCATCCTCTACGTGGCGAAGCACCTGCCGCAGCCGGGCCGGGAGGGCCTGCCCGACGCCTACCTCGACGAGATCGTCGCGCTGATCGAGGCGGCGGGCGGGCGCACCCTCGGCCTGTTCTCCTCGATGCGCGCCGCCCGGCAGGCCGCCGAGGCGCTGCGCGAGCGGCTCGACGTGCCGCTGCTGTGCCAGGGCGACGACGCCACCGGCCTGCTCGTCCGGCAGTTCGCCGAGGACCCGGCGACCTGCCTGTTCGGCACGCTGTCGCTGTGGCAGGGGGTGGACGTGCCGGGGCCGTCGCTCTCCCTGGTGGTGATCGACCGCATCCCGTTCCCGCGGCCCGACGACCCGCTCGCCTCGGCCCGGCAGCGGCACGTCGCGGCGAAGGGCGGCAACGGCTTCATGACCGTCGCCGCCACCCACGCCGCGCTGCTGCTCGCCCAGGGCGCGGGGCGGCTGCTGCGCGCGCAGACCGACCGGGGCGTGGTCGCGGTGCTCGACCCGCGGCTGGCCACCGCCCGGTACGCCGGATTCCTCCGGGCCTCGCTGCCGCCGTTCTGGCCGACCACCGACCGGGCCACCGTGCTCGCCGCGCTGCGCCGGCTCACCGGGAGCGGCGCCTGAAGGCGAGCGTCGCCGTGCCGTACCCGGCGGCGAGCAGGCCGGCGCACCAGGCGACCGCGAGCGCCGCGTCGCCGCCGGGGGAGCCGCCGAGGAACAGGGCGCGGAGCGTGTCGGTGATCGGGGTGATCGGCTGGTGCTCGGCGATCACCCGCAGCACCGCGGGCATCGTCTCGGGCGGGACGAACCCGCTGCTCACATAGGGAAGGAAGAGGAAGACGAAGCCGAACCCGCTCGCCGCCTCCACCGACCTGGCGAGCAGGCCGAGGCCGAGCGCGGTCCAGGACACCGCCGTGATGTAGAGGACGAGCAGGGCGAGCGCGGCGAGCCAGGCGCCGGGGCCCGCCGCGGGGCGGAACCCGGCGAGCAGCGCCACCGCGATCACCATCGCCGTGGACAGCAGGTTCCGGGCGACGCTCGCCGTGACGTGGCCGACGAGCACCGCGGACGGGAACACCGGCAGGGAACGGAACCGGTCGACGATGCCGTCGCGCACGTCGGCCGCGATCACGGGCGCGGTGAGCGCCGCGCCGTACCCCGCGCACAGCAGCATGATCCCGGGCACCACGTAGTCGACGTAGCGCCGCCCGACGTTCATCGCGCCGCCGAGGACGTACACCGACAGCAGCATGATCATGACCGGGAGCACGACCGCGAGGATCAGGTTCTCCGGGTTGCGGGTGATGTGCCGGAGGCTGCGCCCGGCCATGACGAGGCACTCGGCGGCGGCGCGGGCCGGGGCCGGGCGGTACGGCGTGGCGCGGTACTGCGGGCGCGCCGGGACGGTGGCGGTGGGCATCAGGCGGCCTTTCCCTTCTTCCGGCCGGTGAGGGCGAGGAAGACGTCGTCGAGGGTGGGGCGGTGCAGGGCCACGCGCGCCACGGCGAGCCCGTGCGCGGCCATGTGGTCGAGGATGCGGCGGACCTCGTCGGCGGTGCCGTCGGTGGGGAGGGTGAGCGCCCGCCGGTGCTCGTCGCGGCGGACCACGCGCGCGCCGAGCGCGGCGGACGCGCGGGCGAAGTCCGCGGCGGCGGCGAAGAACAGCTCGACGTGCTCCCGGCCGGCCTCGCGCTTGAGCCGCTCGGCGGTGCCCTCGGCGATCACCGTGCCCTCGTCGAGCAGGGCGATCCGGTCGGCGAGCCGGTCGGCCTCCTCCAGGTACTGGGTGGTGAGCAGGATCGTCACGCCGCCCGCGGCGAGCTCCGTGACGATCTCCCACAGGCTCTGCCGGCTGCGCGGGTCGAGGCCGGTGGTCGGCTCGTCGAGGAAGATCACCGGGGGTTCGGCGATCAGCGTGGCGGCGAGGTCGAGGCGGCGGCGCATGCCACCCGAGTAGGTCCGCACCCGGCGGTGCGCGGCCTCGGCGAGGCCGAAGCGCTCCAGCAGCTCGGCCGCGCGCCGCCGGGCGCCCGCCCGGCCGAGGTGGTGCAGCCGCCCGATCAGCGTCATGTTCTCCATGCCGGTCAGCAGCTCGTCCACGGCGGCGAACTGGCCGGTGAGGCCGATCGAGCGGCGCACCAGGTGGGGCGCGCGCAGCACGTCGTGCCCGGCCACGCGGGCGGTGCCGCCGTCCGGCCGCACCAGCGTGGCGAGGATGCGCACGGTGGTGGTCTTGCCCGCGCCGTTCGGCCCGAGCAGGGCCTGGATCGTGCCCCGCGGCACGGCGAGGTCCACGCCGGAGAGCACCCGGGTGGCCCCGAAGGATTTCGTGAGTCCGGTCGCCTCGACGACCGCTTCGGCTGTCATGCGTCGTCGGTCCTTACTGTGTACGTTCTACTGTGTACCTCATACATTATTTGCTGTACGGTATACACAGTGGGAGGTGGACGTCAACGGGCATGGGGAGAGCGTGGGCCGCGGCAAGCAGGAGGCCGGTCCGGCGGCACAGGCCGGCCTGTCGCGCGGGCTGGAGCTGCTGTGGGGGCTGCGGGAGCGGCCGCGCAAGGGGCCCAAGCCGGGCCTGAGCCTGGCGCGGGTGGTGGCCGCTGCGGTCGAGGTGGCCGCGGCCGAAGGGCTCGCCGCGGTGACCATGAGCCGGGTGGCCGAGCAGCTCGGCTTCACCACGATGTCGCTCTACCGCTACGTGGAGAGCAAGGAGGAGCTCCTCGTCCTCATGATCGATCACGTGATCGGGCGGCCCTCGCCCGCCGTGACCGAGGCCGAGGGGTGGCGCACGCGGCTGGAGCGCTGGGCGTGGGAGATGCTCGCGGTCTACCGCCGCCATCCGTGGATCACCCGGATCCCGGTCGACCACCTGCCGATCTCGCCGAACCAGCTCACCTGGATGGAGACCGGGCTGCAGAGCTTCACCGGCACCGGCCTCGCCCCGATCGAGCGGCTCGCCCTCGTCATGCTCGTCAACGGCTTCGTCCGCAGC
The DNA here is from genome assembly GCF_006716785.1 of Thermopolyspora flexuosa. Classification (NCBI taxonomy): domain Bacteria; kingdom Bacillati; phylum Actinomycetota; class Actinomycetes; order Streptosporangiales; family Streptosporangiaceae; genus Thermopolyspora; species Thermopolyspora flexuosa. The sequence goes on from NZ_VFPQ01000001.1 coordinate 1,681,928, forward strand.
CAGGCCGAGCTCGTCGGCAACCTGCGCCGGGCCCGCCGCGAGGAGGGGGTCACCGAGGGCGAGATGCTCGCCCGGTACGGCCGCCTGCTCGCCCGCCTGCTCGACCCCGGGCGCTTCCCGGTGCTCCACGAGATGGCGGCCTCCGGGGTGTTCGAGGGGCCCGACTTCGCCACCGACCCGGACCCGGAGCACGCCGAGGTCGGGCCGGAGACCGAGCCGGACTTCGACTTCGGGCTGCAGCGCGTGCTCGACGGCGTGGCGGCGTACCTGCGGGCGCGGGACGGCTCGGCCTGAGGCCGTACCCGGGCGCCATGCCGTACCGCGCGCCCGGGGCGGGCGCAATGTAGGTTCGAGGCATGCGCCGTCCGTCCATCTGGCTCTCCCTCGCCACCGCGGTCGTCCTCACGCCGGCCGCCGCCGGGTGCAGCACCCTCGACAAGGCCCAGGCCTGCCTGGAGAGCAGCAAGGTGGTCACCGAGACGATCAGCCGCGTCCGCCAGCTGGGCAACGACCCCGCGGAGATGGAGCGGGCCCTCAACGACGCCGCCGACCGGCTGAACGAGATCGCCGACAGGGTCGGCAACACCACGCTCAACGACGCGCTGTCCGACCTGGCGCGCTCCCTCGAGGGCATCAACGTCCGGAACGTCAACGACGCGGTCGACGCGGTGCAGCGGGTGGTCACCGACGGCACCGCCGCGGCCGAGCGCATCGCCCGCGAGTGCACCTGACCGGGCCGCACCGCCCCTCCCCGTCACCAAGCAGGGAAAATCGGTCAATACGCTGGTCGTATGAGCTCTTCGCACGGCCCTCTCCCGACGGCGGCACGGGGCGGTGACGAGAGCGAGCCCGATCCGCGGTTCACCCTGGCGAACGAGCGCACCTTCCTCACCTGGCTCAGCACCTCGCTCGCGCTGAGCGCCGCCGGGGTGGCGGTGGCCGCGATGCCGCAGCAGGTGTTCCTGCCGTGGATGCGCACGCTTATCGCCGTCCTCCTCGTGCTGCTCGCCGCGCTCGCCGCCGGAATGGCCTACCCGCGGTGGCGCCGCGTGCAGCGGGCGCTGCGCCGCGGGGAGCCGCTGCCGGCGCCGTCGATCGCCCCGCTGCTCGGGTACGGCGTGGCCGCGGTCGCCGTGCTCGCGCTCGTGCTCATCCTGCTGGGGCAGTGATGCCCGAGCGGGTGTGGGACCGGGGACTGCAGAGCGAACGCACCCGCCTCGCCTGGGTGCGCACCGCGGCCGCGCTCGCGGCGGGCGGCCTCGGCGCGGCCTTCCTCTCGCTGCGCGGCGGCGCGGGCCCGCTCGCCGTACCGCCCTTCGCCGTGGCCGCGCTCTGCGGCGCGGTGCTGCTCGCCCGCACCGGGGTGCGGTTCCGCAGGGTGCAGCGCGCCCTGCACGCGGGCCGCCCGCTCGACAACCGGGCGGACGCGCTGCTGGCCTGGCTGGGCGTGCTCGCCGTGATCGGCGGCAGCCTCCTCACCGTCGCCTGCCTCGCCTGATCCGCACCGGGCCGCCGCGGCCGAGCAGCCCGGGAGCGGACGCGGCCGAAGCCCGGCGATCCGTGCTCGCCGGGTTCGCGCGTGGCCCGGACGCATGCCGGCGACCACCCGGTCGGGACACCGAGGGCGGGGTGGGCGAACGCGCACCCCTCGGCTCCGCGCGGGGATCGCCCGTTCGGCTCGTGCTCGGGAGAGGCAGGCGGCCGCCGCGTGATCGGTGCCCGGGTGGCCCGCCGGTCACCTGTGCCCGCCCGGGAGGGAGGGCGGCGGGCCCGGGAAGCGGCGGAAGGCGCGGGCGCGTGCGCCCCGGCGGCCGGGTGTGATCGGGTGCGAGGCGGCGGGCAGTCGCCGTTCTCGTGCGTGCCGGCGGCCCGGGCCGACGACGGTGTCGGTCCCGGGCCGCCGCGTGTGGGCCGCGCGTGCCCGAGCGGTGCCCCTTCCCCCAGGCGCCCCTCGCCACGCGTCGGCCCGGCGGCACCGAGCCGGGCTCAGTACCAGTTGCGCCGCTGGAAGTGGGCCCAGGCGGCGCAGGGCGTGCCGTACCGCGACTTGATGTACCGCAGCCCCCAGCGCACCTGCGTGATCGGGTTGGAGCGCCAGTCGCGCCCGGACACCCTCATCTTGTGCGCGGGCAGCGCCTGCGGGATGCCGTAGGCGCCCGAACGGGGGTTGCGCGCGCGGTGGTTCCAGTTGCTCTCCCTGGTCCACAGCCGGTCGAGGCAGCGGAACTGCCCCGGCCCCCAGGAGCGGCGGACCAGGTGGAAGGCGAAGCTCTTCACCGAGTGGCGTCCGGCGTGCGCCCGGGCGTGCCGCGCGTGCCGGGCCTTGTGCACGGCCTTGTGCACGGCCTTGGCCCGCGTCCGCGCGAAGCCCGCGGCGAACCGCTGCTGCGCGTGCGCGGCCCGGTGCGTCCCCCGCGGGAGCGCCGCCCCCTGCTTCGAGGCGGCCTCCTGCCGCTGCGACGCCTCCTCAGGCCGCCCGGACGCCTCGGCGTGCCGAGTGCCCTCGACCTGTTGGGTTCCTTCGGTCTGCTGCGTGCCGTCGGGCCGCTGCGCCTGCCCGGCCTCCGCCGCACGCGGCCGTACGGCCTCGGACGGACGCTCGGCCACCAGGCCCGGGCGGAGCCCTGCCGGGAACTCCGGTATGGCGACCCCCGGGCCGGACGGCGGCGTGAGCCGCTCCGGCAGCGCGTCCATCGCGTGCCACACCTCGGCCCACAGCTCGGCCGAGGGGCCGAACTCCGACGACCTCGCTTTCGGTCCGATCGGCGGCACCCGGGGCGGCACCTCGGGCGGCAGCGGACGTTGCCGCGCGTCCGGCCCGGACGGCGAACCGCTCCGAGCCCCGTCCCGGGCCTCGCTCTGCGGGGCGCGCGCGGCCTGCGCGTCCGGCTCGGCCGCGGGCGGGTTCCCCCGTTCGGCGGCAGCGGCGGAGGCCGCGCCGCCGGTGAGCAGGGCGGTGGTGGCGACGGTCACGACGGTCTTGCGCAACGCGCGTTTGCTGTCCAAATCCATCCTTTCCTCGGGCCGCGTGCGGATGACGGGCATCCGGGCACGCCCGCGGCGGCCCGTGGGCCTGCGGGTGCGCCCGCGTGCGCCCGTCGTGCGGCCGCTCGCCCATGGCGTGGGCGCCGGCCGTCCGCTCGGCCTCCCGGTCCTGAGCCATTCCGTGCGGGAATGGTCCGGAAGGCACCGCGACGGGTCCTGTGGCGGTTTCTAGTACGCGAATCGGTCGCGGCCGATTACCTGCGACACGCTGCGGAGAGGTGTTTGCCGAACCGGTGCGGACGGCCGCCCGTCTCGCGGGTGCGGGGTTAACCGGCTCGGCGCGCGGATGACCTTGGACGGCGGGAAAAATTGCCGTGCCATGGGGTTTGGATCAGTACCAGCCGCGTGACCTGGCATGAATCCACGCGGCGCACGGCGTGCCGTACCGCGACTTGATGTAGTGAAGGCCCCATTTGATCTGAGTTTTCGGATTTGTCCGCCAGTCGTTTCCGGCGGACGCCATCTTCCCGGCCGGAAGGGCCTGCGGGATGCCGTACGCGCCCGAACGGGGGTTGCGCGCGAGGTGGTTCCAGCCGCTCTCGCGCTCCCACAGCCTGCTCAGACAGGCGAACTGGGCGGCGGCCCAGCCGCGGGCGCGCGCCAGGGGGCGGGCGATCGCCTTGTTCCGCGCCTTCCTGCTCGGCGCCTTTCGCGCCTTCGTCGTCGGCGCCTTTCGCGCGGCCGTGGAAACGGCGGCGGAGGACGTCGTCGCCGCGACGAGCGCCGGCCGGACGGCGGCCGTCGCGGGCGCGGCCGCGGCGGCCGTGGTCGCGGTTCCGCCCACGAGGGCGGTGGCGGCGAGCGTCGCGCCGATGGTGCGATGCGTCGGCATAGGCATGTCCCTTTCAGGGGTGAAACATGGCAACGCCGACACATTGCCGCACTCGTCATTTATTCAGATTTTTTCTGCCCTTCTGGTGAAGATCATCCGGTTGTTCGCGCCCTCCGCCGATGTCTGTCTACCAGGACCGTTCTCCGGTGCCAGTGAGGATCGCCACATTTCAGCATGAAAATGCCGATCTATACCTTTTGGTGATATCGCCGGCGGGGCAGGGTTATGCTCGTCCCGTGACTCTGCTCAACGTGCCCGTGCGTACCCTCAGGCAGGAGGAGACGACGCTCGGGGAGATCCTCGCGGGCCGCGCCGCCCTCGTCGTCAACGTCGCCTCACGCTGCGGCCTCACCCCCCAGTACGAGGGACTGGTACGGCTGCACCGCCGCTACGCCGAGCGCGGGTTCACCGTGGTCGGCGTGCCCTGCAACCAGTTCCTGGGGCAGGAGCCCGGCACCGCCGAGGAGATCCTGGAGTTCTGCTCCACCACCTACGGCGTGGACTTCCCGCTGCTGGAGAAGACCGACGTCAACGGCGAGAACCGGCACCCGCTCTACCGGGAGCTGACCGCCTTCCCCGACGCGGACGGCAATGCCGGCGACGTGCAGTGGAACTTCGAGAAGTTCCTGCTCGACGCCGAGGGCCGGGTGGTGGCGCGGTTCCGCCCCCGGGTCGAGCCGGAGGACCCCGCCGTCATCGAGGCGATCGAGAAGGTCCTCGGCTGATCCGGCATCCATGTCCGGTACGGCCGGTCCGCCGGACCGGGCGCACCGCGCACCGGCCCGGCGGCCGACCTCCGCGTCACGGCGCGGGCGCCGGTCACCCGCCCGGCCGGGTCCGCCGCCGGGGCGCGCAGCTCGCCCGCACGATGAGCTCGGTGGGCAGCGTCACCACCCGGGGCTCCCGCGCCCGCCGCCCCTCGCGCAGCACGAGCTCGGCCGCGCGGTAGCCCATGTCCCGCGCCGGCTCGGCGATCACCGTGAGCGGCGGGGAGCACAGCTCGGCCCACGGCACGTCGTCGAACATGATCAGCGAGACGTCACGGGGGATGCGCAGGTCGAGCTCGCGCGCGGCGAGCACCGCCGCCTCGCCGAGCAGGTTGCCCCCGGCGAGCAGCGCGGTGAGGTCCGGGCGGTGCTGGAACAGGCCCGCCGCCGCCGCGTACGCCGAGTCGCGGCTCGCCCGGGCGTAGGCGACGAGGTCCTCGTCGGCCGTGACGCCGAGCGCGGCCAGCGTGTCGAGGAACGTCCGCACCCGGCGGCGGTCGCCGTACCGGGCGAGGAACGCGATGCGCCGGTGCCCGAGCCCGGCCAGGTACTCCAGCGCGGTGCGCATGCCGGTGCGGTCGTCGGCGAGCACGGCCGGGACCGCGGGCTCGTCCGGCCCGCGCCGCCCGGCGAACACCACGGTGAGCCCCGCCCGGATCGCCGGGGCCCAGCTCTCCCCGTCGCCCGCGGGCACCGCGATCACCCGTTCCACGCTCTGCTCGACCAGCGCCCCGATCCGGTCGGCCTCGCGTTCGGGGTCGTCCCCGGTCACCCCGATGATCACCGGCTCGCCCGCCTCCCGGGCCCCCGCCATGACGCCGTCGGCGAGCCGTGCGTAGAACAGGTCGGTGATGTCCGGGACGAGCAGGCCGATGCCGCCCGAGCGCTGGCGACGCAGGTTCCGGCCGAGCGCGCTCGGCCGGTAGTCGAGCGCCGCCACCGCCGCCAGCACCCGTTCCCGGGTCTCCGGGCTCGCTGACCCGGTGCCCGACAACACCCGGGAGACCGTGGCCACCCCCACGCCCGCGGCCTCGGCGACATCCCTGATCGTCACCCTACGGGGACTGTTCGTGCTCATGATGGAATCGATTCCATCACAGTTCCACGGGCCTGACCAGGCCCGCCCCCGTGAAAGACCATGAAAATAAGGAACTTCTTGACACTGTCGGTGCGTGTCGTGTGTGATGATGAAAACGTATCCATATCCGTAACCAGGTGCGGCCGCCGTCCCGGCCAGACCTGAGCGCGAAGGACTGTCATGGCATCGATTGTTCTAAGGCACGTCGACAAGGTGTACGGCGGCGGCGTGAAGGCCGTGAACGATCTCAACCTTGAGATCAAGGACGGCGAGTTCATGGTGCTGGTCGGCCCGTCGGGATGCGGTAAGTCGACCGCGCTGCGGATGATCGCCGGTCTGGAGGACATCACCTCCGGTGAGATCCTCATCGGCGACCGGGTGGTCAACCACCTGCCGCCGAAGGACCGGGACATCGCGATGGTGTTCCAGAACTACGCGCTGTACCCGCACATGACCGTCGAGGAGAACCTCGCGTTCGGCCTGAAGCTCCGCAAGATGCCGAAGGCCGAGATCCAGAAGCGGGTGCAGGAGGCCGCCAAGATGCTCGGCCTCGAGCAGTACCTCAAGCGCAAGCCGGCCGCGCTCTCCGGTGGTCAGCGGCAGCGCGTCGCGATGGGCCGTGCGATCGTCCGCGAGCCCCAGGCCTTCCTCATGGACGAGCCGCTGTCCAACCTCGACGCCAAGCTGCGCGTGTCGATGCGCGCCTCGCTCAACACGCTGCACGAGCGGCTCGGCGTCACCACCGTCTACGTCACGCACGACCAGGTCGAGGCGATGACCCTCGGCGACCGGGTCTGCGTGCTGCGGGACGGTGTGCTGCAGCAGGTCGACACGCCGCAGAACCTGTTCGACAACCCGGTGAACCTGTTCGTCGCCGGCTTCATGGGCTCGCCGTCGATGAACTTCACCCGGGCCGAGCTGGTCCGCGGGGACGGCGGCGCGTACGTCGCGTTCGCCGGCTACCGGCTGCCGGTGCCGGACTCCACGTTCGCCGAGAAGCCCGGCCTCGACCGCTACCTCGGCCGCAAGATCATCCTCGGTATCCGCCCGTCGGACTTCGAGGACGTGAGCGCGGCCCACGACCACGCCGGGTGGGCGCGGATGCCGGTGCGCGCGGAGGTCACCGAGGAGCTGGGCAGCGAGATCAACGTGCTGTTCTTCATCGACGCGCCGCCGCTGGAGCACCGCGACACCGCCGCCGCGCAGGAGACCAGCGACGACGAGGACGGCGCGCTGCCGCTCGCGGGCGACAAGTCGCTGTGGACCGCGCGGGTCAACTCGCGCAGCCACGTGCGCCCCGGCCAGCAGGTCGAGCTCGTCGTCGACACGCACAACATGCACTTCTTCGACATCGACACCGGCCTGGCGATCGGCCACGAGCTCAACATCGGGCGCTGAGCTCGCGGCCAACGCTCACAGGCCGACCTTCTCGGCGATCCGGCCGAGGAGATTGGGCGGGGTCAGCCTGCCGACGGCGGCGATCAGCTTGTAACGCCGCGCCGGCACGCTGACCCGCAGCCCGCGGGCGAAGTCGCGCATCGCCTCGGCCACCACCCGGTCGGCGTCCAGCCACAGGAAGCCGGGGATGCCGCCGGGGTCGATGCCGGCCCGCTGGTGCAGCTCGGTGCGGGTGAACCCGGGACACAGGGCCATCACCCGCACCCCCTTGTCCGCCACCTCGCCCGCGGCCGACTGGCTGAACTGCACCAGCCACGCCTTGCTCGCGCCGTACGTGCTGCCGCTGGGGAAGTACGCGGCGACCGAGGCGACGTTGATCACCCCGCCGCGCCCCTTGGCGACCATGCCGGGCAGCGCGGCGGAGGTGAGCCGGAGCACCGCCTCGCAGTGCAGCTTGAGCATGCGGAGCTCGTCCTCGATCGGCACCTTCAGGTACGACCGGCGGTGGGCGAAGCCCGCGTTGTTCACCAGCAGGTCCACCCCGGCCCGCAGCCGCTCGGCCACGGCCTCGATGCCGTCGTCGGTGGTGAGGTCGGCGGGGAGCGTCTCCACCTCGACCCCGTACCGCTTGCGGAGATGTTCGGCGGTCGCGCGCAGCCGCTCCTCGTCACGGCCGTTGAGGATGAGGGTGAGGCCGTCGCCGGCGAGCCTGCGCGCGAAGGCCGCGCCCAGTCCGGAAGTCGCTCCGGTGATCAGTGCGGTAGGCATGGATCAAGCCTAGGGCCGCCCCGGCCCCTCCCCGCAGGGGACACGTGGCGGCCGGCGGGGGAGGGGGACGGCCCGCGCGCCGCGCCCGTCCGCCGGTCGTTCATCCGCCCGCCCACGTGCCCCGATTCCGCCCGGCCGGCCTCGTAGAGGCACTCGAGCGCGCGCACCGCGCCGCCCCGCGGACGCGCCTCCGGGACGTTCGTTACATCCATATGAACGCCGCATTGCGCGCGCATTCACCGGCGCGCCGTCTCGTCAACGTTCGCGACCTCTTTGCCACGGAGCCTTTTCCTGGCGCGGGAAGTACCCAAAGATAGGTTTCGGGGGACCAGCCGGATATCCGGGCCCGCCCACCCTCACCGGTCGGCCCGACACAGTGGAGTGGCTCATGAGCGAGAGCCTGGACGAGCAACTCGCCCATCACGCCCGGGGTATGCGCACCGTCGGCCAGGCGCACGGCCGGGAGCGTCCCGCCGCCCGCGACTTCCTCGCCAGAACCGTGGAGGACCTGTTCGCCGAGGTGTGGTCCCGCGACGTGCTCAGCGACCGCGACCGCCGGCTGCTGCTGCTCGGCCTGCTGGTGGGGCAGGGGCTCGACGACCAGGTGGCCGTCCAGCTCGACGTGTCGATGCGGACCGGTGTGCTCACCCCCGAGGAACTGCGCGAGATCGTCGTGTTCCTCACCCACTACGCGGGCTGGGCCCGCGGGGCGCGGCTCAACGACCAGGTCGAGGACCTGATTGAACGTTTCATGGACGGCTGATCGGGGGCGCATTTGGCCGCGGACGTCGCCGGGCGGGTCCGCCGCGGGGACCTCGGCCCGCACCGCCGGGAATCCGGCCGGGAACGGTCCCGGGCACACCGCCGCCGAATGCCGGTACGGCCTGCCCGTGCTTCCCCCTTCGGATCACAGGACGGTACAAGAAAACGCCAAGATTTGGGAAAATTTCCGTAGTGCGTTTCGGTACACCGGGGAGAGATACTCGAAAAACGGGCACAACCCCCCGACAACCGCAAAGCGGAGGTAAGGCCCCAATGAAGAGAGCGCGGGCGAGACCCGGAGCGGTGGTCGCGCTTGCCGCCGCCGCGGGTGTGCTCGCCGGATGCGCGGGCCCCGAGTTCACCTACGTGCGGGACAGCAGCGGCAAGGCGTACTTCAAGGTGCCCGCCGAGTGGCAGAAGGTCGACCAGAAGGCCCTCGACCGGCTGCTGCTCGGGGATCCGGACTCCGAGCAGACGCAGGCGATCAAGGACCTCATCTGGACCGTCGCCTACGACGCCGGCCGGACCCCGTCGATCGACCACCTCACCGGCACCAACGGGCCTCCGGACGAGCCGTTCGCGCTCGCCATCGTCCAGACCCTCACCCCGGCGCAGCGCCAGCAGGCCTCGCTCAACTACCTGCGCAACGTGCTCATCCCGGTGGTCGGGGAGGACGGCCCCGCGAACGGCGTCGAGATCATCAAGGACGAGGAGCTGCCGCAGCCGGGCGGGGCGAAGGGCGTGCGAACCGTCTTCACGATGACCGTCGGCCCGGGGCAGAGCCAGACCCTCAACAAGACGGTGTACCTGTCCGGCGACGGCAACACGATGTCGATGCTGCTGATCCAGTGCTCGACCGACTGTTACAAGGCCCGCTCCAAGCAGATCGACCTCGTCGCGCAATCCTTCCGAATCAAGCCGGACGCCCCGTAAGGAGTTCCGTTGAGCAATCCACCACCCCAGCCGGAAGGGCTGCGGGCGCCCGGTACCGGCCCGGGCGACCCGGAGCGGGTGACGCGCAAGCGGCTGTCCCCGTGGGACCGGATCAAGTTCCTCCTCGGGCTCTCCGTCGCCTACCTGATCCTCGTCTGGAACCACCTGGTCACCTTCGAGGGCATCACCACCTTCCCCGAGTCCCTGGTGGCGACGGCCGCCGACCGGTGGGGCATGGTGATCTTCACCCTGATCGGGCTGGAGGTCCTGCGCCAGATCCACTTCCTCATCAGCGAGCGGTCGGCGGGCTACCACCTTTTCTGGACGAAGAAGGTCTTCGGCGGGTTCGAGCGCTGGTCCCACCGGCGGTTCAGCGACTGGACGCGGTTCCGCATCGCGCGGGTCATCAAGGTGTTCTTCTGGATCGCGGTCATCGCCATGGTGCTCGCGGCCGTGCTCGACACCAACCCGCTCACCGCGCTGTTCACCGCCCCGGCGCTGCTCTGGCAGGTGCTGCCGTACGGCCTGCAGCTCGCCTTCGCGTTCTTCTTCATCATCTTCCAGTTCGTCGGCCTGTTCTGGTTCCTGTCCCGGGGCGGGATCGACACCTACTACCCGGACGACATCAAGACCCGGTTCTCCGACGTGTGGGGCCAGGACCACGTCGTCGAGCGGGTGAAGGAGAACATCGTCTTCCTGGAGAAGCCGGACGAGATCGAGGAGAAGGGCGGCTACGTGCCGAGCGGCCTGCTGCTGTGGGGCCCGCCCGGCACCGGTAAGACGCTCATGGCCGAGGCGGTCGCCGGCGAGACCGGTAAGCCGTACGTGTTCGTCGACCCCGGCGCCTTCATCAACATGTTCATGGGCGTCGGCATCCTCAAGGTCAAGTCGCTCTTCCGCAAGCTGCGCAAGCTCGCCCTGCGGTACGGCGGCGTGATCGTCTTCTTCGACGAGGCCGACTCGCTCGGCAGCCGCGGGGCCCTCGCCCAGCAGGGCCCGCCGGGCATCGGGACCGGCATGATGCCGCAGGCGTTCGCCACCAGCGGCTGCAACGGCTTCGGCTACCTCTCCCCGCACGTGCAGTGGGAGCTCTCCCGGGCCGCGCTCTCCTCCCACGACGACGCCCCGCAGGTCCGGCGCAACCGGTTCTTCGTGGGCGGCATGGGCGGCGGCAACGCCGGCACCCTGCAGGCCCTGCTCACCGAGCTGTCCGGCCTGAAGAAGCCGCGCGGCTTCATCAACCGGTACGTGCGCCGCCTGCTCGGCATGCGGCCCAAGCCGCCGCCGAAGTACCGGATCCTCGTCATGATGGCGACGAACATGCCGAACGCCCTCGACGAGGCGCTGCTGCGGCCGGGCCGTATCGACCGCATCTACAAGGTCGGCTACCCGTCCAAGGAGGGCCGGGTCCGCACCTACCAGGGCTACTTCGCCAAGGTCAAGCACGAGCTCACCGACGAGCAGATCGACAAGCTCGCCACGATCACCCCGTACTACTCGGGCGCCAAGATCAAGGACCTGGTGAACGAGGCCCTGATCATGGCGATCCGGGACGGCCGCGAGGTGATCACGTGGCAGGACGTGATGAAGGCCAAGCACCTCAAGAGCCTCGGCCCGCCGGAGGGCGTCGAGTACGTCGAGCGGGAGCGGCACGCCACCGCGGTGCACGAGGCCTGCCACGCGGTCATGGCCTACCGGGTGCGGCACCACCTCGAGATCGACATCGCGACGATCGAGAAGGGCGCCGGCTACCTCGGCATGGTGTCGAGCATCCCGGTGGAGGACCAGTTCACCGAGTGGCGGTCGACGTACGAGGCCGACATCCTCGTCTCGCTCGCGTCGCTCGCCGGGGAGCGCATGTTCTTCGGCAACGACAACTCCTCGGGCGTCTCCGGTGACCTCGACTCGGCGACCACGGTCGCCGCGCTCATGGAGACCCACTGGGGCATGGGCTCGGGCATCTCCTCGCTGCCCGCGCTGCAGCGCCTGCAGATCATGCCCGGCAAGCCCGATCCGCGGCGGCGGCGGGACGCCCAGGACAAGGGCGGCAAGGAGGCGATCGCCGACGGCCTCGGCGAGCGCATCGAGCGCACGCTCTCCCGCCTGCTGGAGAAGGCCGAGCAGATCCTCCGGGAGAACCGAACCGAGGTGCTCGCGGTCGCGCACGCGCTGGAGCGGCACAAGACGCTCAGCGGCGACGACGTGGCCGCGGTGATCGAGGGCCGGCAGGGCACGATCCTCGACGGCTCGGTCTACAAGGACCCGGCGTTCATGGCCGAGATCGAGGAGTACCACGAGGCGGCGCTGCGCGCCCACCAGCAGCCGGGCACGCCGATGCTGCCGCTGCCGGAGCCGCCGCTGCGGGCGCCCCGCATGGCGCCGCCGAAGATCGTGGAGGGCGTGATCGCGGACGGCGCCTCCGCGGGCGGCACGTCCGCTTCCGGGCGCACCGCGGCGCCCGTGATCGCCCCGCCCCCGCCGCCGAGCACCGCCCCGGTACCGGTGGTGTTCAAGCCGCCGCCGCTGCCGGACCGGCCCGGCGACGGCCAGGCGCAGGCGAACGGGCGGCCGGACTTCGTGCCGTGGAGCGAGGACGGGCCGCCGCCTCCGCCCCCGCCGCCGTACCCCTCGGCGGAGGCCAAGCCGCGGCGCCGGTCGGGCCGGGGCGTGTGGGTGGTGCTCGCCGCGGTCGTCGCGCTCGTCGCGTTCACCCTGCTCGGCGCTGCGCTGATCAGCGGCGGGGCCGGGGCGATCGGGACCGGCGGGGCCACCGACGGCCCGGCGACGGCGGGACCGGACGGGTTCTCCACCGGCCTGCTGATCATCCTGCTCATCGGGGTGCTCGCGGTCATCGCCGGCGTCGTGCTCGCGTACCTGCTCATCCGCAACCAGCAGGCCGCGCGGGCGCGGGCCGAGGAGTCCCGGGACCGGGCCGCGGAGCGGGCCCAGCTGCTCGCCGCGGCGATGGACCCGGAGGTCGCGATGCGCCTGCTCGGGTACGACGGCCGGCGGCCGCCGGACGGCCGTACCTGACCTGACGGGACGACGACGCCGGGCCCCCGGCGACGGGGCCCGGCGTCGTCCGTTCCGCGGCCGGTACGGCGAGCCGGAGAGACCGGCCGCGACGGGTCAGAGCCGGAAGCCGAGGTCGGGCACGATCTCGGCCACGTCCATCTGGGCCTTCTGCAGCCGCCCCGAGTAGTCCCAGTTCATCGCCTGCCAGCGGGTGAACTGGTCGAGCACCCACATGCCGGACTGGCGGCTGCCGTTGCCGGAGCGGCCGTTGCCGCCGAACGGCAGGTGCGCCTCGGCGCCGGAGGTGGAGTTGTTCACGCTCACCATGCCCGCGCCGACGCCCTCGCGGAACCGGAACGCGGCGCGCGGGTCGGTGGTGTAGATCGAGGAGGACAGCCCGTACCCGGGCAGGTTGGCCAGCTCGATCGCCTCCTCGAGGGTGCGGAACGTGGTCACCCCCACGATCGGGCCGAAGGTCTCCTCGGTGAACAGGCGGTCCACGGGCCGTACCCCGTCCACGATCACCGGGTGGTAGTAGAGGCCGTTCTCGCCGGTGAAGCCGCCGCGCGGGTTGTCGGCGGTGATCCGGCCGATCGGCGAGGTGACCACGGTGTGGTGCGGCTGGATCCAGGTGAGGTACTCCTCGAACCGCTCGGCGAACCGGCGGTCGAGCAGCGGGCCGTACAGCACCTTGTCCCGCGGGTCGCCGATCTTCGCCTCCGCCACCGCGGCGGCGAACCGGCGTACGAACTCGTCGTGCACGTCGGTGTGCACGATCGCGGTGCCGAGCGAGGTGCAGCGCTGCCCGGCGGTGCCGAACCCGGAGAACAGCGCGCCCTCGACGGCGAGGTCGAGGTCGGCGTCCGGCATGATCACCATCGGGTTCTTGCCGCCGAGCTCGAGGCACGGCGACTGCAGGTGCCGCCCGCACAGCTCGCCGATGCGCCGGCCGACCTCGCTGGAGCCGGTGAAGCCGACCTTGTGCACCGTGCCCTCGGCGAGCGCCCGGTCGAGGCCGGCGTAGGTCTGCTCGCCGTCGGCGAAGACGATGTTGAGCACGCCGTCGGGCAGCCCGGCCGCGGCGAACAGCCGGTAGAGGGCGTGCGCCGACGCGGCGGCGTACTCGGCGGGCTTCCACACCACGGCGTTGCCGCACAGCAGCGCGGGCACCAGGTACCACGACGGCACCGCGACCGGGAAGTTGCCCGCGGTGATCACGGCGGCGACCCCGACCGGCACCCGGAACGTGAACAGCTGCTTGTCCGGCATCTCCGAGGGCACGGTCTGGCCGTACAGGCGGCGGCCCTCGCCGAGGAAGAAGTCGCAGGTGTCGATGATCTCGCGGACCTCGCCGAGCGCCTCGGCGTACGGCTTGCCGATCTCCCGGGTGACCAGCGCGGCGAGCGTGGCGGCGTTCTCCTCCACCAGCCGCCCGATGGAGGCGATCACCCGGCCGCGGACCGGCGCGGGCACCCGCGCCCACTCGCGCTGCGCCTCGGCCGCGCTGCGGCAGGCGGCGGCGAACGTGGCGGCGTCGGCGAGCCGTACCTCGGCCACCGCCTCGTCGAGGCGGGCCGGGTTCACCGACGTGTACGGCGTGCCGGCCGCCTCGGCGTCCTTGCCGCCGATGACGGAAACGATCTGACGGGACACCATCAACCTCCGGGATTATTGGACGACCGGCGCAATCTTTGCGATTCTCCGTACCCTGCGCCGGAAATTCTATTGGCGCCCACCCGGACGGTGAAGTGCCCGGATGAGGCGGCCGGACACCTCGGCGGGCTTGCCCGAGGCCGACCGAAACGGTGGATGCACGATCGACCCGATGACCGTAATGTCCGTACTGTGGGTACAGCGCTGACCGGGCGGGCGAAGGGGGCGTTCGCGCCACGGTACCGGACCGTCTCCATCGGGATGGTCGTGCTCACCGTGCTCATGGCCTACGAGTACCTGGCGGTGGCGACCGCCATGCCGGTGGTGGCCCGGGCGTTACACGGCGAGGAGCTCTACGCGCTCGCGTTCAGCGGCTCGCTCGCCGCGGGCGTGGTCGCGATGGTCGGCGGGGGACGGTGGAACGACGCCACCGGGCCGCAGGCGCCGATCTGGACCGGCGTGGTCTCGTTCATGATCGGCCTCGCCGTGTCCGGGATGGCGCCGAGCATGGAGGCGTTCATCGCCGGGCGGCTGCTGCAGGGGTTCGGCGGCGGCCTGTTCTCGGTCTCGCTGTACGTGCTCGTCGGCCGGGTGTACCCGAGCGCGCTGCACCCGAAGGTGTTCTCGCTGCTCGCCGCCGCCTGGGTGGTGCCCTCCATGGTCGGCCCCGCGATCACCGGCCTGCTCGTGGACGGGCCGGGATGGCGCTGGGTCTTCCTCGGCGTGCCCGCGGTGACCGCGCCCGCGGCCCTGCTGCTGTGGCGCGGCCTGCGCCGGGTGCGCGAGGCCGAGGAAGCCGCCGAAAACGCCGCCGAGGAGCCCGCTGACGCCGGGACGCGTCCCGGGGAGAGCGGGGTGGCCGCCGGGTCGGTGTGGGGCAAGCTCGGCTGGGCCGGGGCCGCGGCGGCCGGCGCCGCGCTGCTGCAGTACGGCGGCGGCCTGCTGCAGCAGGACGACGGGCGGCAGGCCGGGCTCGGCGCGCTGCTCGCCGCCGCCGGGCTCGCCGTGCTCGGGGTGGCCCTCCCGCCGCTGCTGCCCGCGGGCACCCTGCGGGCAGCCCGCGGCCTGCCCACGGTGATCGCGCTGCGCGGCCTCGCCGCCGGCGCCTTCTACGCGGCCGAGGTGCTCGTGCCGCTCATGCTCAACGTCCACCGCGGCCTGCCGGTCTGGCAGGCCGGGCTCGCGCTCACCGGCAGCGCCATGGCCTGGTCGTTCGGCTCCTGGCTGCAGGGGCGGCGGACGTGGAACCGGCGGGTCATCCTGCGCCTCGGCACCGCGCTCATCGGCGTCGGCACCGCCCTGGTGGCGCTCTCCCTGCTCCCGGCGGTGCCGGTGGTCGTCTGCTTCGCCGCCTGGGCGGTGAGCGGGTTCGGCATCGGCATGGTGTACCCCACGCTCTCGGTGCTCGTGCTCGAGCTGTCCCCGCCGCAGGAGCGGGGCGCGAACAGCTCCGCCCTCCAGGTCGGCGAGTCGGTGTTCTCGGTGGTCACGGTCGCGGTCACCGGCGCCCTGCTCACCGCCCTGGGCCGCGGCGAGGCCGCGTACGTGGCCTGTTTCGGGCTCGTGGTGCTGATCACGCTCGCCGGTACCGCGATCGCCGGCCGTTACGCGGTCCGCGGCCCGGAATGACCCGGGTGGTGAACCGTCACGCCCGCCTTGCCGTATTTCGGTTGTGCCGGGCGCGGGAGTGTTTCGAAAGTTTTCTGTCCCGTCACATAGCCGTAACCTGCCGCGACCTGCTGTTTTGATCTTGGTGCGAAAATTTTCTGCCAACGATTGACAAGTTTCGGGCACTCCTCGCGCTCGCTCTATGCATGGCCCGCCGATCGCGCGGCGGTATGCCGGCCGGCGGGCGTAATCCGATGCCATTCCGATGCCATTCCGATGCCATTCGGGGGTGTGCGCCTGCGGGCGCGGCGTCGATCCCGCGGGGACTCCCGCGGTTTCCCCCTCCGTGTCCCCTAATGGGCGCTCAGGCATGGGCGTGAACGCCCAACCGCTCCGATCTTGTGAGCGAAACTTTTCGGCAGGCTATTGACAAGTTTCGTGAATGTTTCCCACACTTGCTCTGCAGACGGCCCCGCCGATCATGGGTGCACCGGTCGGCGGGACCGTGCTCCGACGCCATTCGGGGGTGTGCGCCTGCGGGCGCGGCGTCGATCCCGCGGGGACTCCCGCGGTTCCCTTTCCGTGTCCCTCTAATGGAGGCTCAGGCATGGGCGTGAACGCCTTCCCCAGACCCGGAGCTCGGCGGTTCACCGGCGGGCTGTACCGGGCCCTGGCCGCGGCCACGGTGAGCGTGGTCGGCGTGGTCACGGCCCTGACGGTGACCCAGCCCGCCAGCGCCGCGGCGAGCACGCTCGCCGAGGGTGCCGCGCAGCACAACCGGTACTTCGGCGTGGCCATCGCCGCGAACAGGCTCAACGACTCGGTCTACACCAACATCGCGAACCGCGAGTTCAACTCGGTGACGGCCGAGAACGAGATGAAGATCGACGCCACCGAGCCGCAGCAGGGGCGGTTCGACTTCACCCAGGCCGACCGGATCTACAACTGGGCGCGCCAGAACGGCAAGCAGGTCCGCGGCCACACCCTGGCCTGGCACTCGCAGCAGCCGCAGTGGATGCAGAACCTCAGCGGCCAGGCGCTGCGCCAGGCGATGATCAACCACATCCAGGGGGTCATGTCCTACTACCGGGGCAAGATCCCGATCTGGGACGTGGTGAACGAGGCGTTCGAGGACGGCAACTCCGGCCGCCGGCGCGACTCCAACCTCCAGCGCACCGGTAACGACTGGATCGAGGTCGCGTTCCGCACCGCCCGCCAGGCGGACCCCTCGGCCAAGCTCTGCTACAACGACTACAACATCGAGAACTGGAACGCGGCCAAGACCCAGGCGGTCTACAACATGGTGCGGGACTTCAAGTCCCGCGGCGTGCCCATCGACTGCGTGGGCTTCCAGTCGCACTTCAACAGCGGTAACCCGTACAACCCGAACTTCCGCACCACCCTGCAGCAGTTCGCGGCCCTCGGCGTGGACGTCGAGGTCACCGAGCTGGACATCGAGAACGCCCCGGCCCAGACCTACGCCAGCGTGATCCGGGACTGCCTGGCCGTGGACCGCTGCACCGGCATCACCGTCTGGGGTGTCCGCGACAGCGACTCCTGGCGCTCGTACCAGAACCCGCTGCTGTTCGACAACAACGGCAACAAGAAGCAGGCCTACTACGCGGTGCTCGACGCCCTGAACGAGGGCTCCGACGACGGTGGCGGCCCGTCCAACCCGCCGGTCTCGCCGCCGCCGGGTGGCGGTTCCGGGCAGATCCGGGGCGTGGCCTCCAACCGGTGCATCGACGTGCCGAACGGCAACACCGCCGACGGCACCCAGGTCCAGCTGTACGACTGCCACAGCGGTTCCAACCAGCAGTGGACCTACACCTCGTCCGGTGAGTTCCGCATCTTCGGCAACAAGTGCCTGGACGCGGGCGGCTCCAGCAACGGTGCGGTGGTCCAGATCTACAGCTGCTGGGGCGGCGCCAACCAGAAGTGGGAGCTCCGGGCCGACGGCACCATCGTGGGCGTGCAGTCCGGGCTGTGCCTCGACGCGGTGGGTGGCGGCACCGGCAACGGCACGCGGCTGCAGCTCTACTCCTGCTGGGGCGGCAACAACCAGAAGTGGTCCTACAACGCCTGATCCCCGGCTGATCGACCCTAGTTGAGGCCGCCTCCGGTACGGCACCGCCGTACCGGAGGCGGTCCCTTGTTCGTCCAGGACGGAAGGACCGGTCTGAGCAGGCGCGGCGATCGGGCACCATGGTGGGAGGCACGAAAGCGGGAGGGGGTCGCATGCCGCGAGTCCGGGAAGTGGAGGTGTTCCACCTGACGCTGCCCTACGGGCGGCGTCCGGAGAGCATCCTCGTCCGGCTCACCGACCACGGCGGCATGACCGGCTGGGGCGAGATGGTGCACCCCTCCCCGCGGCACGACGGCGCCGAGCACGGGCACGAGCTGCGCAAGACGTGGGCCGCACTGGAGGAGACGCTCGCGCCCACCCTGCTCGGCGTGGACTGGGAGCACCCGGACGAGCTCGGCGTGCTCCCCGGCGGCCCGGCGGTCGACATGGCCTGCTGGGATTTGTGGGGCCGGCTCAACGGCGTGCCGCTCGCGCACGCGCTCGGCGGCAGCCGTACCTCGCTGATCGCCACCGCCCGGCTCGCCGCCGACCGGTCCACCGAGGCGGTGATCGCCCGGGTGAACCGGCAGGTGTGCGCCGGGTACGCCCACATCACCCTCGACATCCACCCCGGCTGGGACGTCGAGCCGGTGCGCGCGGTGCGCAAGGCCTACCCCGGGCTCGTGATCACCGTCGACGGCCGGGGCGCCTACCGGGACGTGGAGCAGCTCGTCGCGCTCGACGCCTACGGCGTGGCCACGATCGAGCGGCCGTTCGCCGAGCTCGCCCCGCACGTCGAGCTGCAGGAGCGGGTGTCCGCGCTGGTCGCGTTCGAGGCGCACTCGGTGGACGAGCTCGCCGCGGCGATCGAGGCGAAGGCCGGGCGGGCGCTGCTGCTGCGGCCGTCCCGGTTCGGCTCGCTCCGCGAGGTACGGCGGGCGCACGACCTGGCCGTCGAGGCGGGCTGGCAGATCGCGGCCGCGGGCGGCAGCGGCACCGGGCTCGCCCGCGCGGCGACCGTGGCCGTGGGCAGCCTCCCCGGCTGCACCCTCCCCGCCTACGTGGCCGAGCCGCCGCGCAGCGCCCAGATCGTCAAGCCGCCGGTCGGGCCGTCCGGCGGCGTGGTCGCGGTCCCGCTCACCCAGCCGGGGCTCGGCCACCTGGTGGACGAGGACCGGGTGCGCCGCCTCGCCACCGACTCGTTCAGGCTGTAGCCCGGTCAGCGCCGGTCCGCGCCGGCCGTACCGGGGGAGCCGCAGCCCGCGCCGAGCGCGGTCGGCCGCGCCCGGTCCGCGTCGTCCGGGGCCGTGTTCCGGTCCGTCTTCCCGCCGGAGTTCTTGCCGGAGGCCTGCGGGGGACGGCTCGCCGCGGGGGAGGCGTCCCGCACCGAGTCGGCGATCGCCTTCCGGGTGAGCCTGCGGATCTTGTCCCAGTCCGGGTAGCCGGTGTGGATCAGCGGCGGCACGAACTGCAGTCCGGTGACCCTGGCGTCCTTCACCTTCGCCGCGACCGGGACGAGGTGCTTCAGCATCGGCCGGGGGATGTCGGTGCGGAACATGCCCCTGGTCGCCTCGGCGAGCTGGGTGAACCGGGCGAGCACGGTCGCCGGGTCGGCCTGCTCCAGCAGGGCGTTGAGCACGCAGCGTTGCCGCCGCATCCGGGTGAAGTCGTCGCTGTTGGTCCGCGAGCGCGCGTACCACATCGCGTCGGCGCCCTTGAGCCGCCGGGTGCCCGCCTTGACCAGGCCCTCGTTGTACTTGCCGAAGACCACGTCCTGCTCGACGGTGAGGGTGAGCCCGCCGATCGCGTCGATGATCCGGGCGAACCCCCAGATGTTGACGAGCACGTACCAGTCGACCTTGAGGCCGAGGGTGTGGCCGACCGCGTCCTTGAGCGCCTCCGGGCCCATGCCGGTGCGCCCGCCGAAGATCTCCGGGTGCCGGTCGGCGTACTCCCACACCGCGAACAGCAGGTCCTCGCGCGACCCGTCCGGGTTCGGCGGCAGCCGGAAGCCGTCGGGGAACCGCCGGTGCATCGGGCTGCCGGGCGGGAAGCGCACGTTCTCCAGGTTGCGCGGCAGGCCGAACACGACCGTGTTGCCGGTGCGCAGGTCGACGCTCGCCAGGTTGATGCTGTCGGTGCGCACGCCCTGGCGGTTCTCCTGCCAGTCGCCGCCGAGCAGCAGGATGTTGATGCGGTCACGGCCCGCCCACGGGTCCTCCGGCGCGGCCTGCGAGGCCGCCGTGGGGGTGTCGAACACGTCGGCGATCGCCCGGCGCGACACGTCCGCGTACCGGGCCGCCAGGGTGAACGGCACGGCCGTGGCGACCGACAGCGCGCCCGCCACCACGCCGGTGACGATCTGGCCGCCCGCCCGCAGCTCGCCCGGGCGCAGCACCACGTACGAGTGCACGATCAGCGCGAACCACGCCAGCGCGATCACGATCGCGGCGATCGAGATCGTGCCCAGCCACTCCAGCGCCCGGCCCAGCAGATCGGCGTCCGCGGTCAGCGCCACCGCGACGGCGCCCGCGACGAGCACGGCGTAGACGCCGAGCAGCGCGAACCCGGTCCGCCGCCATCCCGCGCGCAGGTGCGCGGCGCCCGGGAGCACGGCGGACAGCGCCGTCCACCCGATCACGGCGAGGGCCCGGCGCGCCGAGGCGCGCCCGCGCGGCGGCGGCGCGGCCCGGGACGGCGTGCCGGCGGATGCGGTTCGGTTGCGGGAGGTGTCCTCGGCCGGGGGCGATCCGGCGCCCATGGCGGTGGGCTTCGTGGGATCCGCCCCGTTCCCCGGCGGTGTGCTGCGTGTCGACACTCCTCTTCCCCTCTGGTCGAAGGGGGAGCGTATTCAGTGTCCTCTCGTTGTTTAGGGGGTTCACGTGAACACGCCGGGAAGGATCGGGACATCCGGCCAACGATGTGGCAAAGGGCCGGTAAACGGTGACTTCGGGCCTTGGCCGCCCGTTACCAGGGCAGGGAGAACAGCCCGTAGTAGGCCCCGGCGACGAGCAGCACGCCCGCCCCGCCGAGCACGCCGCCGAGCGCCAGCCACTGCCACCGGCTCGGCTGCCAGCCGTCCCGCAGCGCCGCGTGCACCGCGAGGCCCGCGAGCACCTCCTGCACCAGCAGCAGTACGGCGAGCACCCGGACCACGAGCCAGCCGGCGAGCACCGCGGGCCAGGCCCCGGCCTGGTTCACCGAGAACAACACGATCAGCGTGATGAACGCGACGATCGCGGCGAGCAGCCCGGCCGCGGTGTACGCGATGCGCCGCAGCCGCCCGCGGATCGGCGGCCACACCCGGGCGTTGGTCTGCTCGGCGGGCTCGCCGCCGCGCAGCCGTACCACGAGCTCGGTCACCGGGGCGGCGATGAACCCCACGGCGACGAGCATCAACGTGAGCGAGAGGAACTCCATGTCCCCGTACCAGGGGGCGCGGGGCACGTCGGCCGCCTCGTACCGCTGCACCGGCCGGGCCCCGGCGATCGGGATCCCGGGCCGGGCGGTGTCCGGCAGGCCGAGGATCCAGCGGCCGAGCGTGGGCAGGTACTCGGGCGCGTACGGCCCGCCGTTGATCCGCATCGCGTGGTCGGCGCCCGCGAGGAAGCGGATCGTGTAGTTCCGGTTGCCGCCCTCCTCCAGCGCGGTGGTGAGGGTGCGGGTGCTCTCCACGAACGGGATCGACGGGTCGGCCGTGCCGTACAGCGCGAGCACCGGCTGGCTGATCCCGCGGATCGCCGGGGTGCCGTCGTAGCGCAGGAAGTCGAAGCCGACCCCGCCCATCGCCCGGGTGAGCAGGTCACGCACCCCGTACGGCGCGTGCAGCCGCAGCAGCTGCTCGTTGAGCGCCCAGGCGACCTGGCGCATGGGGGAGACGTTCGGGGAGGACACGAGCACCACGAACCGCACGTCCGTGCTGCGGGACGCGGCGATCGGCACCACCCAGCCGCCCTCGCTCACCCCCCAGATCCCGGTGCGCGACAGGTCGACGTCGGGCCGGCGGCGCAGCTGCTCGATCATGCGCAGCGCGTCGTCGGCGAGCAGCCCGAAGTCGCGGTGGCGAAACGAGTAGCCGACGGTGCGCTTCTCGTAGACGAGGGTCACGATCCCGGCCCGGGCGAGCCAGTCGGCCGCCTCGGCGAACTCCTCCCGGTCGCCGCGCCCCGACCCCTGGACGAACACCATCGCCGGATGCCGCCCGGGCTTCCTCGGCGCCCGGATCGTGGCCTTCAGCGCGGTGCCCCGCACCGGGACGGTGATCTCCTCCTCGGAGATCGGCGCGGTGGCGGGGACCGGCGCGTACTCGGCGGCGGGCTGCGCGGGGATGGCGCCGAGTTCCTCGTTGAGGCGCGGGGGATCGAACGACGGCGGGGAGAGCAGCGCCCCGACCGTCGCCAAGACCGCCAGCACGACGCCGATGGCAACGCCCAGTGTGCCCCGGCCCACAGCCATCGCTTGACGACCCCGCAGCACGTGTCGAGTTGTCCTCTGTCGAACACTGTACGGCACGGTAATGAGACCTGTGAGGCACAAGCGACGGCGATTGTTGCCGGGACCTGTTAGCTTCGTGCGACATGCGGGTGCTCCACACCTCCGACTGGCACCTGGGACGGACGTTCCATCGGGAGAGCCTGCTCGGCGCGCAGGCGGCGTTCATCGACCACGTGCTGGAGACGGTCCGGGCCGAGCGCGTCGACGTGGTCGTCGTCAGCGGTGACCTGTACGACCGGGCGCTGCCGCCGGTCGACGCGGTGGCGCTGTGCGACGAGGCGCTGCGCCGGCTCGTCGCCGCGGGCATCCAGGTGATGATCATCAGCGGGAACCACGACTCGGCCACCCGGCTCGGGTTCGGCACCGACCTGCTGGGCGCCGCGGGGGTGCACCTGCGCACCGCCCCGGACCGCGCCTGGCGGCCGGTGACCATCGACGGGGTGAGCTTCTACGGCATCCCCTACCTGGAGCCGGAGCTGGTGCGCGGCCCGTGGGAGCTGCCCGAGCGCAGCCACACCGCCGCGCTCGGGCACGCCATGGCGCGCATCCGCGAGGACGCCGCGGGCCGCGGCACCCGCACCGTGGTGCTCGCCCACGCGTTCGTCACCGGCGGTCAGGCGAGCGACAGCGAGCGCGACATCAGCGTCGGCGGGGTGGCGCACGTGCCGGTGAGCGTGTTCGACGGGATCGACTACGTCGCGCTCGGCCACCTGCACGGCGCCCAGCGCATGACCGAGACCGTGCGGTACAGCGGCTCGCCGATCGCCTACTCCTTCTCCGAGGCGGGCCAGGTGAAGGGGTCCTGGCTGGTGGACATCGGCCCGGACGGGTTCGCGGGCGCCGAGTTCGTGCCCGCGCCGGTGCCGCGGCCGATCGCGCGGCTGCGCGGCACGCTCGACCACCTGCTCACCGACCCCGACTACGCCCGCTTCGAGGACCACTGGCTGCACATCACCCTCACCGACCCGCTGCGGCCGAAGGCCGCGATGGAGCGGCTGCGGCAGCGCTTCCCGCACACGCTCGCGCTCGCCTTCGAGCCCGAGGGCGCCGAGGCGCCGGCCCGCCGTACCCGGACCACGGCCGGGCGGCCCGACATCGAGGTGGCGCTCGACTTCGTGCGCGACGTGCGCGGCGAGCCCGCCGACGAGGACGAACGACGGCTGCTCGAGCAGGCGCTCGCCGCCTGCCGCATCAAGGAGGCGACCACGTAGATGCGCCTGCACCGCCTGCGGCTCACCGCGTTCGGCTCCTTCCCGGGCGAGGAGGAGGTCGACTTCGACGCGCTCGGCGCGTCCGGGCTCTTCCTCGTGCACGGCCCCACCGGCGCGGGCAAGACCACCGTGCTCGACGCGATCTGCTTCGCGCTGTACGGCAGGGTGCCCGGGCACCGGGACAACGCGCGCAGCCTGCGCTGTGACCACGCCCCGCCGGAGCGGGGGCCGAGCGTGGAGCTGGAGTTCACGCTGCGCGGCAGGCGGCTGCGGGTCACCCGGTCGCCCGCGTGGCAGCGCCCCAAGCTGCGCGGCGAGGGGTTCGTCGAGGAGAAGCCCAAGGTCATCGTGTCCGAGCTGGTCAACGGCGAGTGGGTGGGGCGCACCCGCCGCCTCGACGAGGCCGGGCACCTGCTGGGCGACCTGCTCGGCATGTCCGCCGAGCAGTTCTGGCAGGTCGTGATGCTGCCGCAGGGCGACTTCGCGCGGTTCCTGCGCGCCACCGGCGACGAGCGCGGGCGGCTGCTGCGGCACCTGTTCTCGGTGCAGGTGTTCACCGACGCCGAGAACTGGCTCGCCGAGCACCGCACCCGGATGGGCCGGGAGCGGCAGGAGCTCGCCCACGCCGTGGAGGTGATCGTCCGGCGCATGGAGGAGGCGGCCGGCGAGCACCTGCTCGCGCACCCGGGGGAGGCCGCGGCCGAGCCCGGCACCGTGTCCGACGCGGCGCCCGCCGGCATGTCCGCGGACGCGGCCTCCGGCACCCTGTTCGACATCGCGCCCGGCACGCCGGTCGGCGCGGTGCCCGCGGCGGCGGCCGGTCCGGTGCGGAAGGAGGCGCACGTCCTCGCGGACCCGGCCGAGGACCCGCTCGGCTGGGCCGACGGGCTGATCGCGCGGGCGGCGGCGCTCGCCGCCGAGGCGGGGGAGGTCTGCGCGGCGCGGGAGACGTCGGCGCAGGAGGCGTGGCGGCGGCTCGACGCGGCGCGGGCGCTCGCCGACCGGCAGCGCCGGTACGCGGACGCGCTCGCCCGGCGGGCCGCGCTGGAGGAGGCCGCCGCGGAGCGCGCCGAGCTGGAGGCGGTGCTCGACGCGGCGGCGCGGGCCGACCGGGTACGGCCGCTCGCGGACGCGGTGACCGTACGGGCCGAGGCCGCCACGAAGGCCGCCCGGGTCGCCGCCGACGCCCTCGCCCGCATCCCGGTGCCCGACCCGGACGCGCCGGGCGGCGGGGACGGCGCGGGGGCCGAGCGGCCCGCCCCCGACCCGGAGTGGCTGGCGACGCTGGAGCGCAGGAGGCGCGACGAGATCGCCCGGCTCGACGGGCTGCGCGCCGAGGAGGAGCGGCTCCGCACGCTCCGGGCCGAGCACGAGGCCCTGGAGAAGGACCTCGCCGGCTGGACCGGGCGGGAACGCGAGATCACCGATCGGCTCGCCGTGCTGCCCGAGCGGCGCCGCCGCGCCGAGGAGGAGCTGAACGCGGCCCGGATCGCCGCCGCCCGCCTGCCCGGCGCCGAGGCGGCCTGCGCGCGGGCGGCCGAGCTCGCCGCGGCGGTCACCGCGCTCGGCCGGGCCCGCGCCGCCCTGCCGTACGGCGTCGGCGAGGGAGCCGATGCGCTCACCCGGGCCGAGCGCGAGCGGCGGGACGAGATCGCCCGCCTCGCCGCGCTCGGCGAGGACGAGGAACGGCTCGCCGAGGTGGAGCGGCGCCTCGCCGAGCTCGCGGCCGAGGCGGAGGGGCTCGCGGTACGGCGTGACGCCGCCCGGGCCGCGCTGGAGGGGCTGCCGGAACGGCTCGCGGAGGCGACCGCCGCGCTCGACGCGGCGCGGGGCGAGGCCGCGCGGGTGCCCGCCGGGCAGGCCGCGGTGGACGCCGCCCGGGCCCGGCTGGAGGCGGTGCTGCGCCGGGACGCGCTGGCCCGGGAGCTGGCGGACGCCGAGCGGGAGCGGCGGGCCGCCACCGA
Organism: Thermopolyspora flexuosa; assembly: GCF_006716785.1. NCBI lineage: Bacteria > Bacillati > Actinomycetota > Actinomycetes > Streptosporangiales > Streptosporangiaceae > Thermopolyspora > Thermopolyspora flexuosa. The sequence goes on from NZ_VFPQ01000001.1 coordinate 1,707,521, forward strand.
CCGGGCGCAGGAGCTCCGGGAGCGGCTGCTGGAGATCCGGCAGGCGCGCATCGAGGGCATGGCCGCCGAGCTCGCCCGGCACCTGGTGCCGGGCGAGCCGTGCGCGGTGTGCGGGTCCACCGAGCATCCCGCCCCGGCGGCGGCAGCGGCGGCGGGGCCGAGCGCCGATGACGAGGCGGCGGCCCAGGAACGGTACGAGGTCGCCGACCGGGCGCGGGGGGAGGCCGAGCGCCGCTGTGCCGTACTCGCCGGTGACCTGGAGACCGCCCGCGCGGCGGCCGGGGAGGCGTCCGAGGCCGAGGCGCGCGACGCGCTCGAGCGGGCCGAGGCCGAGGTCGCCCGGCTGCGCGACGCCGCCGAGCGGGAGCCCGGCCTGGCGGCGCGGGCCGACGAGCTGCGGCGCGAGCTGGAGGCCATCGAGCACGCCCTGCGCGAGGCCGATCGGGAGCTCGCCGAGCACGAGACGCGGCGCGCCGCGCTCGCCGGGGAGCGCGACCGGCTCGCCGCCCGGCTGGAGGCGGCGCGCGGCGAGGACGACTCGGTTCGCGCCCGGCGGGACCGGCTCGCCGCCGAGGCCGAGCTGATCCGCGCGGCGATCGACGCGGCCGACCGGGCCGGGCAGGCGCGGGCCGCGTACCGGGCCGCCCGCGCCGGGATCGACGACGAGCTCGCCGCCGCGCTCGACCACGGCCTCGCCGAGGTGGAGGCGGCGACCGGCGACGGCGAGGCCGCGCCGCGCGACGCGACGGCGAGGGCCGGGAACCTCGCCGCGCAGGACGCGGACGGCGCCGCGACCGCCTGGGCAGGCACGGCCGCGGATGGCGTCGCGGATGGTGCGCCGGGCGACGACCTGTCCGGCGGCGTCGGGGCGGGTGCGGGTACGGCCGCGCTCGGTGCCGTGCCGGAGCCCGCCGGGCTCGACGCCGACCCGGTCGACCGGGCCCTGGGCGCGCTGCCCGGAACCGGCATGGCCGCGGCGCGGGCGATCCTGGCCCGGCTGCGCGCGTCCGCGGCCCGCGAGCCGGAGCTGGCCGCGGAGGCCGAGCGGCTCGCGGCCGAGGCGGAGCGGCTCGCCGCCGAGATGACCGAGCTGACCCAGCGGATCGCCGCCGGGCGGGCGCGCCGGGACGAGCTCGCCGCGGACATCGACCGCATCGGCGCGCTGGTGGCCGAGGCGCGCGGCGCCGACGCCACGCTCGCCGCCCGGCTCGACCGGCTCGCCGAGGAGGCCGACCTGCTGCGCGAGGCCGCGGAGGCCGCCACGCTCGCGGTCACCGCCGACGCCGAGCTCGCCGCCGCCCGCCTGCAGGCCGAGCAGGCCGCGCGCGAGGCCGGGTTCGCGAGCCTCGCCGAGGCCGAGGCCGCGGCGCGCCCACCGCAGGAGCGGGAGGCGATGGCCGAGCGGCTGCGCGAGCTCGACGGCGAGCGGATCGCGGTCACCCGGCTGCTTCAGGACCCCGAGCTCGTCGCCGCGGCGGCCGAGCCCGAGCCGGACCTCGCCGCGCTCGAGGCCGCCTGGCAGGCCGCCGCCGACGACCACCAGGCCGCGGTCAGCGCCCGGGACGAGGCGGCCCGCCGCCACGAGCGGCTCGTCGCGCTGCGCGGCGAGCTCGACGAGGCCTGGGGCAGGCTGCGGCCCGCGCAGGAACGGTACGAGCTCGCCAAGCGCATGGCCGAGCTGGTCGGCGGCACCTCACCCGACAACCCGCACCACATCCGGCTGTCGTCGTATGTGCTCGGCGAGCGGCTGCGGCAGGTGGTGGACGCCGCCAACGAGCGCCTGGAGCACATGTCCGCGGGCCGCTACCTGCTCCTGCACGACCTGCGGCGCGCCGCGGGCGACCGCCGCAGGACCGGCGGCGGGCTCGGCCTGCGCGTACTCGACGGCTGGACCGGCGTCGACCGCGACCCGGCCACCCTGTCCGGCGGGGAGAGCTTCATCTGCGCGCTCGCGCTCGCCCTCGGCCTCGCCGACGTGGTCGCCGCCGAGGCGGGCGGGGTCGAGATCGGCACGCTCTTCGTCGACGAGGGCTTCGGCACGCTCGACGAGGACACCCTCGACGGCGTGCTCGACATCCTCGACGAGCTGCGCTCCGGCGGCCGCACCGTCGGCATCGTCAGCCACGTCGCCGAGCTGCGCACCCGGATCAAGGCCCGGCTCCAGGTTGACAAGGGCCGCACCGGCTCCACGCTGCGGGTGATCGCCGCGGCCTGAGCGAGCGGCGCCCGGCCGTACGGCACGCCCGCCGGTCAGGGGACGAGCGCCGAGACCAGGCCGCGGGGGAGGAGGTCGGCCGGCAGCAGGAGGTAGCCGCCGTAGACCAGCGAGGCGGCCGCGACGACGAAGAAGAAGCCGACCCACACCGTGCCCGGGATGCGGGTGAGCCGGGCGAGCTGGTCGGCGTCGGAGTTGCCCGCCGTACCGCGGCGGCGCTTGCCCTGCAGCTCGAAGATCGGCCGCACCCCGCCGACGAGCAGGAACCACACGCCGAGGTAGGCCACCACGCCCTGCACCTCGTCGGGGGTGAACCAGGACAGCGCGAACAGCGCGCCGCCGACCACGAGCAGGGAGACCGCGCCGAACACGTTCCGGATCAGCAGCAGCATGCCCGCGAGCAGCACGAGCGCGCCCCACAGCAGCACCCGGACGTAGCCCGCGGAGGCGAGCACCGCGCCGCCGAGGCCGAGCAGCGACGGGGCGACGTACCCCGCCGCGGCGGTGGCGATCATGCCGAGGCCGGTGGGCTTGCCCTTGGTGAGCGTCACGCCGCTGGTGTCCGAGTGCAGCCGGATGCCCGCGAGCTTGCGCCGGCTGAGCAGCGCGGCGAGCGCGTGCCCGCCCTCGTGCGCGATCGTGATCAGGCCGCGGGTGATCTGCCAGGAGGTCGGGTGGAGCACCACGGCGAGCACACCGAGCCCGCAGGCCACGATCACCAGGTCCGGGGGCGGCGCTTGCGGCGTGGCCAGCTCTTTCCACAGGGCGTCGAGCATCTGCGGCAGGTCACCTCTGCTTCGGATCGGGGGCGGGGGATCAGCCGAGGAGCTTGCGCGCGGCCTCCTCGATCTCGGCCTCGGACAGCAGCACGAGGTCGGCGGCCGCGCCGAGCGGGACGAAGCTGTCGCTGGAGGTCACCCGGGCGATGCGGCCGGTGAACCCGGCGTCGATCAGCGCCATCGCCACGCTCTCCGACACCCCGCCGCTGCGCCGGGTCTCGTCGGCGATCAGCACCCGGCCGGTGAGCTCGGCGGCGTGCACCAGGTCGGCCACCGGCAGCGGGGAGAGCCAGCGCAGGTCGAGCACGCGGCAGCCGTACCCCTCGGCGGTGAGCCGCACCGCGACGCGCAGGCTCATCCGCAGCCCGTTGCCGAACGTCACGATGGTCAGCTCGCGGCCGTCGCCGTAGGTGCGGGCGCGGCCGATCGGCACGTGCGTCTCCGCCCAGCGGCTCGGCGGCTGGTACGGCGCCAGCCACCCGTTGTCGCCGTCCTCGAACAGGTCGCGGGTGTGGTAGAGCGCGATCGGCTCGAGGAAGATGCACACCTCGCCGTCGACGCGCGCGGCGGCAAGGCAGGTGCGCAGCATCGCGGCGGCGTCGTCCGGCCGGGCCGGGGAGGCGACCACCACGCCCGGGATGTCGCGCAGCGCGGCGACCGAGTCGTCGTTGTGGAAGTGCCCGCCGAACCCCTTCTGGTAGGCGTAGCCGGGCACCCGCACCACCATCGGGTTGCGGTACGCGCCCTGCGAGAAGAACCGCAGCGTGGACGCCTCGCCGCGGATCTGGTCGAGCGCGTTGTGGATGTAGGCGAGGTACTGGATCTCCGGCACCGGCAGCAGGCCGGACAGCCCCGAGCCGAGCGCGAGGCCGAGGATCGCCTGCTCGTCGAGCAGGGTGTCGAACACCCGGCCCGCGCCGAACCGGCGCAGCAGCCCGCGGGTCACGCCGTACACGCCGCCCTTGCGGGCCACGTCCTCGCCGAAGGCCACGATCGACGGGTCGGCGGCCATCGCGTCGGCGAGCGTGCGGTTGATCGACTGGGCGAGGGTGAGCGGCCCCTCCTCCTCGGGGAGGCGGGCGAAGACCTCCCGGCGCCGCTCCTCGGGGGCGGCGCGGGCCACCTCGGCGGCGACCGCGTCCGGGCGGCGCGGCGCGAGCGGCGCCATCACCTGGATCGCGCTGGTGAGCTTGGGCCGCCCGGCGGCCTCGTCGGCGAGCTCGAGCACCCTGGCGCGCAGCGCCTCGTACCGGGCGAGCACCTCCTCGGGGGTGAGCAGCCCGGCCTCGACGAGCAGGCGGGCGGTGCCGATGAGCGGGTCGCGGGCGAGCCCGGCCGCGATCTCGCGCGGCGAGCGGTACGCGCTCTCCACGTCCGACCCGGCGTGCCCCATGAGCCGCACCGTGCGCAGGTGGAGCAGCGCCGGGCGGCGGCGGGTGCGCACCAGCTCGGCGGCCTGACACGCCACGTCGTAGGCCTCGGCGAGGTCGTGGCCGTCCGCGGTGAAGTACGCGATCTGCGGGTGGCGGGCCGCCTCGATCCAGCCGGACGGGGTGCGCACGCTGATCCCGATGCCGTTGTCCTCGCACACGAACAGCACCGGCGCGGGCAGCCCTTGGTAGGCCGCGTACGCCGCGGAGTTGACGCCGGTGAGCGCGCTGGCGTGGTTCGCCGAGGCGTCGCCGTAGCTGCACACCACGATCGCGTCGGCCGGCCACGGCGAGGGCAGGCCGAGCTTGCGGGCGCGCTCGATGGCGAACGCGACCCCGGTCGCCCGCGGCAGGTGGCTCGCGATCGTGGAGGTCATCGGGACGATCGCGAGGTCCGGATGCCCGAACACCTTGTGCCGCCCGCCCGCGATCGGCTCCTCGGCCGAGGCGGTGATCCCGAGCAGCACGTCGCGCAGGCCCGCCTCCGGCGGGCGCCCCGCCTGGGCGGACCGGGTCAGGTAGAACGCGCCCGACCGGTAGTGGAGCAGAGCGGGGTCGGTGGGACGCAGCGCGGCGGCCACGGCTGCGTTGCTCTCGTGGCCCGCCGAGCCGATCGTGTAGAACGCCTGACCCCGTTCCTTCAGCACCCGGGCCGCGATGTCGAGCAGGCGGCTGCCGAGCTGGAAGTCGAAAAGTTCCAGGCAGCGGGCCCCGGTGAGCGCGCTTCCCTCGCGCACCGGCAGGGCCGGATCGCGCGGGGCGCCGGGGCGCAGCGCCGCGACGGTCTCGGTGAAGTTCGTCTCAACGATGTCGCGGGCCACAGCCCGATTATGTCCCTTCACCCCGCGTCGTGTCCCCAATCGATTGTGGACCGCTCCAATTCAACTGTTTTTCATGACAAATTGTCAAATCGCACAACCGAGAGTCAGAAATGACCGTCTACTGGCTGAAGACCAGACGTGGCACCCTCAACGCCGCGTCCAACAGAGACGGGGAAGGATGGCTACCCGAATGTTGCGACGCATCACTACCGTCGTGGCCACGGTGGCGGTCGGGTCGGTGACCCTGGTGACCGCACCGGCGGCCGCCGCGACGGTAGGGGCCCCCAAGGCCCCGACCATCACCAGCGTGGTGGTGCAGCCGAACCCGGTCGTGGTTCCGAGCGAGAAGCGGGTGACGGTCACGTTCAGCTTCGTGACCGGCAACGACGCCACGGAGGCCGAGGCCTACCTCAAGCCCCCGGCCCCGAGCGTGGAGACCAAGATCACGCTGACCAAGCGGAACCTCGGGTTCGGCAAGGCCCAGTGGACCGCGACCCACAGCTTCGACCGGAGCGCGAAGCCGGGCTCGTGGAACCTGCGCGTGTACGCCAAGAACAGCGGCGGCGACGCCTCCGGCAACAAGAGCTTCGAGGTCCGGCAGGTCTGGAAGACCGCATTCACGAACTTCGACGCCCGCCCGCGCCTGGTGCGCGAGGGCGACCGGATCCGGCTCGACGGCAGGCTGCAGGTCGAGACCGCGGGCGGCGGCAGGAAGGCGCTCGCCGGGGAGCGCGTGCACATCGCCTTCCGGCCGCTCGGCGGCCGGTCCTGGGTGCGCGTCGACTCCACCCGTACCCGCCGTGACGGCGGCTTCGGCGAGTTCGTCCGGGCCACCCGGTCCGGCTGGTACCGGGCCGAGTACGACGGCTCCAAGACCACCCACCCCGCCAAGAGCGAGGCCGACCGCGTGACGGTCAAGCCGCGCGAGCTCGCCACCCGGATCAGCGACTTCGACGTCGCGCCGCGCAGCGTGGCGGCGGGCGGGAAGGTCACGGTCACCGGCCGCCTCCAGGCCGCCGACGGGCGCGGCTGGGACGGCGTGCGCGGCCGCCGGGTCGACATCTTCTTCCAGGAGAAGGGCTCCGGTGAGTGGGTGCGGGTCGGCTCCGACCGCACCGACCGCTTCGGCCGGTTCCGCGAGCGGATCACCGCGAAGGCGCCCGGCTGGTGGCGCGCCGTCTTCGACGGCGGGCGCGGCCTGAAGGGCAGCGAGAGCCGGGTCGTCTGGGTGGCCGCCGAGAGCAAGGCCGACACCCGCATCGTCCGGTTCGACGCGTTCCCCGAGCCGGTGCGGTTCGGCCGGTTCCTCAACTTCCGCGGCAAGCTGCAGGTGCTCGACGGCAAGCGGTGGGTTCCGTTCGACCGGCAGAAGGTGCGGCTCTACTTCAAGGCCGACGGCAGGCGGAAGTGGGAGCTCGTGAAGGACGCCCGGACCGGCCGCGACGGCGGGTTCGCGCTGCGTGAGCGGGCCTTCCGGTCCGGCTGGTGGCGGGTCGTCTTCGCGGGCGACGCCAGGACCGAGGAGGCGGTGGCGCGTCCCGACCACGTGCGGGTCGTGCGCCGCTGACGCGCCGTGCCGTACGGCGGTGCCGCGCGCGGGCCTCGGCCCGGACGGCGCCGCCGTACCGGCGGACGGCACAGCGTGAGGCGGCCCGGGGCCGGGTGCCCAGGGCCGCCTTTCGCCGCCTTCGGCCGGGGTCAGTCGGTACGCCGGAACTGGGCGATGGCGACGCCGAGGAACGCGGCGCCGACCAGCGCGACCATGCCGAGCTCCAGCGCGACGGGAACCTGCCAGCCGAACCAGTGCACGCCCGGGTTGAGCATCGCGTTCACCTCGGGGGTGACGTCGAGGTGGCCGAAGACCGCCTGCCGCATCGGGTCCACCGCGTACGTCAGCGGGTTGATCGTGGTGAGCACGTGCAGCCACGAGGGCAGGCCGGCGAGCGGGAACATCGCCCCCGACAGGAACATCATCGGCATGATCGCCATCTGCATCATGCCGAAGAAGCTCTGCATGTTCTTCATGCGCGCGGCGAAGGTGGTGCCGAACGCGGTGATGGTGAACGCCGCCAGGAACATCTCGCCGAGCAGCGTCAGCATCAGCACCGGGTCGTACGGCACGCCGACCAGGCCGGCGAGCGCGAGGATGATCACGCCCTGGCCGGTGGCGACGACCGCGCCGCCCAGGCACTTGCCGATGACGATCGCGCCGCGGCCGACCGGGGCGACGAGCATCTCGCGCAGGAAGCCGAACTCCCGGTCCCACACGATCGACCCGGCCGAGAACATCGCCGTCATGATCACGGTCATCGAGATCATGCCGGGGTACATGAAGGTGCGGAAGTCGACGCCGGGGATCGACCCCTGCACCAGGGTGCCGAGGCCGGTGCCCATGATGAACAGCCACAGCACCGGCTGGACCAGCATCGACGCCATGCGCGTGCGGTCGTTGAGGAACCGCAGCATCTCGCGGTGCAGCACGACCTTGATCGCGCGCAGGTTGTGGCCGGTGCCGCGCAGCGGCACGCGGACCGACACGACTTCGGTTGCCATATGCCGTCTTCCCTGGGTGTCGGTGTCTTCGTCCGTGCCCTCCGCTAGCGGCGGGCCATCATGCGCCAGGCCGACGCGGGGTCGGCCTCGGCGTCGCGGATCGTGGTGCCGGTGTACTTCATGAACACGTCGTCGAGGGACGGCCGGGAGACGCTCACCGAGCGGATCGGCATGCCGAGCTCGGCGAACAGCCGGGGCACGAACTCCTCACCGGACGGCACCGCGAAGGTGACCGCGCCGTCGTGCACCGCGGCGTCGATGCCGAACCGCTCCTTGAGCGCGGCGATCGCGGCCTCGTCGTCCCCGGTGTGGATCTGCACCCGGTCCCGGCCGACGCTCGCCTTGAGCGCCTCGGGGGAGTCGATGACCACGATCCGGCCGTGATCCATGATCGCGATGCGGTCGCAGTACTCGGCCTCGTCCATGTAGTGCGTGGTCATGAAGATCGTGATGTCCTCGAGGTGCCGCAGCTTGTTGATGTAGCCCCAGATCGCGGCACGGGTCTGCGGGTCGAGGCCGACCGTGGGCTCGTCGAGGAAGAGCACCCGGGGCGAGTGGAGCAGGCCGCGGGCGATCTCCAGGCGGCGCCGCATGCCGCCGGAGTAGGTCTCCACCTTGGCGTCCTTGCGCTCCCACAGCCCCACCATCTCCAGCACCTGGCGGATGCGGCCGTCGAGCAGGCTCTTCGGCACGCCGTACAGCTCGGCGTGGAAGCGCAGGTTCTGCTCGGCGGTGAGGTAGGTGTCGAGGGTCGGGTCCTGGAACACCAGGCCGATGTTGCGCCGCACCTCGTCGCGCTCGGTGACGATGTCGTACCCGGCGACCCGGGCGGTGCCGGAGGTGGGGGTGGCGAGGGTGCACAGCATGCTGATCGTGGTGGTCTTGCCCGCGCCGTTCGGCCCGAGGAAACCGAACACCTCGCCGGGGGCGACCTCGAAGCTCACCCCCTTCACCGCCTCGAAGTCCCCGAAACGCTTGCGCAGCTCGTGGACCGACACCGCGGGAACCTTGATGTCAGTTGTCATCCGTCGTCTCCAGATCGTCCTCGGCGAGGATCCGGAAGATCGCCCGCCTGGTGTCGCGAAGCAACCGTCGTGCCGCCGCCGCCTGCCGGGGATTCGCGATCTGCACCAGTTGCCCGAACGCCTCGTGGAGCTGCGCCCACAGCATGCGCAGCTCGGCCAGATCCTCCGGCAGGGTGCCCGCCACCTGTGCCCACGGGGGCGGCTGCCCGGCGCGCTCGGCCGCGTGGGCGCGGCCCGCGTCGGTGAGCCGGTAGACCCGGCTGCCCGCCGACTCCTCCGAGGTCACCAGCCCCTCGTCCTCCAGCTGCTGCAGGGCCGGGTAGACCGAGCCGGGGCTCGGCCGCCAGATGCCGCAGCTGCGCGCGGCGATCTCCTGGATGAGCTGGTAGCCGTTCCGCGGGCCTTCGGCGAGCAGGGAGAGCACCGCGGCGCGCACGTCGCCCCGCCGTACCCGCGGCGCGATGGCCTGGCACGCCCCCGGCGGATGGGGCGGCGTCGGTGGCAGGGGCGGCACCGGCGCATCCGGCGGTGGGGGCGGCGGATGCGGGGGCGGATCGTGCGGCGGACGAGGCGGCGGGTGGGACGGGGCGCCCGGGGCGCCGAGGAACAGGTCGGCGACCAGGTCGGTCTCGGGGCCGCGCGGCGGGCCGGGCGGGCCCGGGCGTCTCCGATGGGGCATGACGGACTCCTCCAACTATCGAGATACCTAAACGATATATCTAGATAGTTGGGACAAACAAGGCATCGGTTGGGCCGCCGAGAGAAGTTAGTCGGCGTTAACTTTCCGCGAGCGCGGCGAAGGCGGCCTTGGCCATCCGGCGCAGCAGCTCGGCCATGGCCGCCCGGTCGAGCTCCCCGGCGCTGTGCGGGGTGGAGTTGAGCAGGCCGAACACCGCGTGCGCCGCGGCGCGCAGCCGCGGCGGCGGGCAGTGCGGGTGCAGCTCGGCGAGCACGGTCACCCACTCCTCGGCGTACAGCCGCTGCAGCCGCCGGATCCGGCGCCGCTCCGGCTCGGGCACGTTGCCGAGCTCCTGGTCGTGCACCCGGATCAGCGCGGGCTGGTCGAGCGCGAACGAGATCTGCACCTCCAGCAGCCCGTCCAGGGCCTCCTCGGGGCCGCTCGCGGCGGTCACCACCTCCGCCCCGGCGGCGCGCAGCCGCTCGCTGATGTCGAGCAGCATCTCGGCGAGGATCGCCTCCTTGCCGGGGAAGTGCCGGTACAGCGCCGGCCCCGACACCCCGACGGCCGCGCCGATGTCCTCGATCGACACCCCGTGGAAGCCGCGCGCCGCGAACAGCTCCGCGGCGGCCCGCAGGATCTCGGCGCGGCGCGAGCCGCGCGTCCGGGTGGTGGGGGTGGCAGCGGTCATGCTCGACATCCTAAGTTAGTGTTAATTAACATCAGGCGAGAGGGGGTGCCGGATGGGAGTGGACCCCGAATCGTACGCGGCGGAGATCACGAACTCGGCCACGGCGCCGGACACCGTGCCGGACACTGTGGCGGGCACTGCGGCGGGCACTGTGGCGGGCACTGTGGCGGTGCCGGACGGCGTCGTGGACGCCGAGGCGTTCAAGCGGAACGCGGAGACCAACGAGCGGCTCGTCGCCGAGCTGCGCGAGCGGCTCGCCGCCGCGGCGCGCGGCGGCCCCGAGCGGGCCCGGCAGCGGCACGTGGCGCGGGGCAAGATGCTGCCCCGAGACCGGGTGGACGCCCTGCTCGACCCCGGGTCCCGGTTCCTCGAGCTGTCGCCGCTCGCCGCCTACGGCATGTACGGCGACGAGGCGCCGGCGGCGGGCATCATCACCGGGATCGGCCGGGTGTGCGGGCGGCTCTGCGTGATCGTGGCGAACGACGCCACGGTCAAGGGCGGCACCTACTACCCGATGACGGTGAAGAAGCACCTGCGCGCCCAGGAGGTGGCGCTGCAGAACCACCTGCCGTGCATCTACCTCGTCGACTCCGGCGGCGCGTTCCTCCCGATGCAGGACGAGGTGTTCCCGGACCGCGACCACTTCGGCCGCATCTTCTACAACCAGGCCACCATGTCCGCCCGCGGCATCCCGCAGATCGCCGCGGTGCTCGGCTCGTGCACCGCGGGCGGCGCGTACGTGCCCGCGATGAGCGACGAGGCGGTGATCGTCCGAAACCAGGGCACGATCTTCCTCGGCGGCCCGCCGCTGGTGAAGGCCGCCACCGGCGAGGTGGTGAGCGCCGAGGAGCTCGGCGGCGGCGAGGTGCACTCCCGCATCTCCGGCGTCACCGACCACCTCGCCGAGGACGACGCGCACGCGCTGCGCATCGTCCGCGACATCGTCGCCACCCTGCCCCCGCCACCCGCCCCGCAGTGGGCGGTCGAGGCGCCCGAGGAGCCGCCGTACGACCCGCGCGAGCTGTACGGCATCGTGCCGCCCGACCCGCGCACGCCGTACGACGTCCGCGAGGTGATCAGGCGCATCGTCGACGGCGGCCGGTTCGTCGAGTTCAAGGCCGAGTACGGCCCGACCCTGGTGACCGCCTTCGCCCGCATCCACGGCCACCCCGTGGGGATCGTCGCGAACAACGGCATCCTGTTCAGCGAGTCCGCGCTCAAGGGCGCCCACTTCATCGAGCTGTGCGACCGGCGGGTGATCCCGCTGGTGTTCCTGCAGAACATCAGCGGCTTCATGGTGGGCAAGGCGTACGAGCACGGCGGCATCGCCAAGCACGGCGCGAAGATGGTCACCGCGGTCTCCTGCGCCCGGGTGCCGAAGTTCACCGTGATCATCGGCGGCTCGTTCGGCGCGGGCAACTACGCGATGGCCGGGCGGGCGTACGCGCCGCGCTTCCTGTGGATGTGGCCGAACGCCCGGATCTCGGTGATGGGCGGGGAGCAGGCGGCGAACGTGCTCGCCACCGTGCGCCGCGACCAGCTCGGCGACGCCTGGACCGCCGAGGAGGAAGAGGAGTTCAAACGGCCCATCCGCGAGCAGTACGAGCGGCAGGGCAACCCGTACTACTCCACGGCCCGGCTGTGGGACGACGGCGTGATCGACCCGGCGGACACCCGCACGGTGCTCGGCCTCGCCCTGTCGGCCGCGGCGGGCGCCCCGCTCGAGTCCGTCGGCTACGGCGTGTTCCGGATGTGAGGGGAGCGATGTTCGCAACCGTGCTGGTCGCCAACCGGGGGGAGATCGCCGTCCGGATCATCCGCACGCTGCGCCGGCTCGGCGTGCGCTCGGTCGCCGTCTACACGGAGGACGAGCTCGCGGGCGGCGCGCCGCCCCGGCACGTGCGCGACGCCGACGCCGCGGTACGGCTGCCGCGCGGCGGCTACCTCGACGCCGAGGCGATCGTCGAGGCCGCGCTGCGCACCGGGGCCGAGGCGGTCCACCCCGGCTACGGCTTCCTCGCCGAGAACGCCGCGTTCGCCCGGCGGTGCGCGCGGGCCGGGCTCGTGTTCGTCGGCCCGCCGCCGGGGGCGATCGAGGCGATGGGCGACAAGATCCGCGCCAAGGCGACGGTCGCCGCCGCCGGGGTGCCGGTGCTGCCCGGCGGGGCCGAGCCGGACGACGACCTCGCCGAGGCCGCCCGGCGCATCGGCTTCCCGGTGCTGGTCAAGCCGTCCGCGGGCGGCGGCGGCAAGGGCATGCTGCTGGTGCGCTCGGCCGAGGAGCTGCCCGCGGCGCTCGAGTCGGCCCGCCGTACCGCGCGGGCCGCGTTCGGCGACGGGACCCTGCTCGTCGAGCGATACGTGGACCGGCCCCGGCACATCGAGATCCAGGTGCTCGCCGACGCGTACGGATCCGTGGTGCACCTGGGGGAGCGCGAGTGCAGCCTGCAGCGGCGGCACCAGAAGATCGTCGAGGAGGCGCCGTCGCCGCTGCTCGACCCCGAGACCCGGGCCCGGATGGGCGCCGCCGCGGTGGAGGCCGCCCGTGCCGCGGGCTACGTGGGCGCGGGCACGGTCGAGTTCATCGCCCACGAGACCGGCGGCCGCGTGGAGTTCTTCTTCCTGGAGATGAACACCCGCCTCCAGGTGGAGCACCCGGTCACCGAGGCGGTCACCGGCATCGACCTGGTGGAGGCGCAGCTGCGCGTCGCCGCGGGCGAGCCGCTGTGGTTCACCCAGGACGAGGTACGGCTCGCCGGCCACGCGATCGAGGCCCGCGTGTACGCCGAGGACCCGGCGCGCGGCTTCCTGCCCACCGGCGGCACCGTGCTCGTGCTGCGCGAACCCGAGGCCGCGGGTGTGCGGGTCGACTCCGGCCTGCTGCCCGGCACCGTGGTCGGCACGGGCTTCGACCCCATGCTCGCCAAGGTGATCGCGCACGGCCCGGACCGCGCCGAGGCGCTGCGGCGGCTCGACGCCGCCCTCGCCGCCACGACCGTGCTCGGCGTGCCGACGAACGTCGCGTACCTGCGCTCGCTGCTCGCCGACCCCGCCGTGGTCTCCGGCGCGCTCGACACCGGGCTCGCCGAGCGGCACACCCCCGCCCCGGGTCCGCGCGACGACGCGCTCGCCGCCGCGGCGCTGCTGCTGCACGACCGCCCCGTCGGCACCGACCCGTGGGACATCCCGGACGGGTGGCGGATCGGCGAGCGGGCGTGGACCCGCTACCGGCTGCGCGACGGCGAGGCCGCCGTCGAGGTCCGGGTGCGCGGCCTGGCCGGCGCGGCCGAGGTGGCCGTCGGCGACGGCGCCGCCGTACCGGCGCGGCTGCTCGGCCGCCGCGGCGACGAGGTCACGGCCGAGCTCGGCGGGGTCGCCCGCCGGTACGCCTGGGCGCGGGACGGCGACGTGCTGTGGCTCGGGGCCGGCGGGGCGGCCTGGCGGTTCGAGCTCGCCGGCGAGCGGCGCGAGCGGGCCGCGGGCCGGGCCGGCGGCGGCGCGGTGCGCAGCCCGATGCCCGGAACCGTGCTGCTGGTGAAGGTGGCCGAGGGGGAGCGGGTGACCCGCGGCCAGCCCCTGGTGATCGTCGAGGCGATGAAGATGGAACACGTGGTCACCGCCCCGATCGACGGGGTGGTCACCGAGCTGCCCGCCCGCGCGGGACGCCCCGTGGAGCTGGACGCGCTGCTCGCGGTCGTCGAGCCGGAGGAGGAGCGGCCATGACCGCGACCACACCGGCCGGGAACGGCCTGCCGTACCGGGTGCCGCTGGACGGGCTGCCCGATTCCGTGCGGATCTACGAGGTCGGCCCGCGGGACGGGCTGCAGAACGAGTCCGCGGTGATCCCGGTCGAGGTGAAGGCCGAGTTCATCCGGCGGCTCGCCGCCGCCGGGCTCACCGTGATCGAGGCGACGAGCTTCGTGCACCCCAAGTGGGTGCCGCAGCTCGCCGACGCCGACGAGCTGCTCGACCGGCTCGGCCCCATGCCCGGGGTGCGGCTGCCGGTGCTCGTGCCGAACGAGCGCGGCCTGGAGCGGGCGCTGCGCCGCGGCGTGACGGAGATCGCGATCTTCGGCAGCGCCACCGAGACGTTCGCCCGGCGCAACCTCAACCGCGACATCGCCGGGTCGCTGGAGATGTTCGCGCCGGTGGTGGCGCGGGCGCGGGAGGCCGGGCTGCGGGTGCGCGGCTACCTGTCGATGTGCTTCGGCGACCCGTGGGAGGGCCAGGTGCCGATCGGCCGGGTGGTGGAGGTCGGCGCCCGGCTGCTCGAGCTCGGCTGCGACGAGCTGTCCCTCGGCGACACGATCGGCGTCGGCACCCCCGGGCACGTGACCGCGCTGATCGCGGCGTTCGGCGCGGCCGGGATCGGCCCCGAGCGGCTCGCGGTGCACTTCCACGACACCTACGGCCAGGCGCTGGCGAACACGCTCGCCGCGCTGCGCGCCGGGGTGCGCACGGTGGACGCCTCGGCGGGCGGCATCGGCGGCTGCCCGTACGCGAAAAGCGCCACCGGCAACCTCGCCACCGAGGACCTGGTGTGGATGCTGCACGGCCTCGGCATCGAGACCGGCGTGTCCCTGGAGTCCCTGGTGGCGACGAGCGTCTGGCTCGCGGAGCGGCTCGGCCGCCCCAGCCCGTCCCGGGTCGTCCAGGCGCTGGCGAGGCGGCTCAACGAACAGGAGGGGAGCCAGGGATGACCACGGCCACCACGCACCACCTGCCCATGCACATGCTCAGCGAGGAACACGAGACGCTGCGCCGTACCGTCGAGGAGTTCGCCCGCCGCGAGGTCGCCCCGGTGATCGGCGACTACTACGAGCGCTGCGAGTTCCCCTACGAGATCGTCCGCAAGATGGGGGAGCTGGGCCTGTTCGGCCTGCCGTTCCCCGAGGAGTACGGCGGCATGGGCGGCGACTACTTCGCCCTCTGCCTCGCCCTGGAGGAGCTGGCCCGGGTCGACAACTCGGTGGCGATCACCCTCGAGGCGGCGGTGAGCCTCGGCGCGATGCCGATCTACCGGTTCGGCACGCCCGAGCAGAAGGCGACCTGGCTGCCGAAGCTCACCAGCGGCGAGATGCTCGGCGCGTTCGGCCTCACCGAGGCGGGCGGCGGCTCCGACGTGCCCGGCGGCATGCGCACCACGGCCGTGCTCGACGGCGACGAGTGGGTGATCAACGGCACCAAGGCGTTCATCACCAACTCCGGCACCGCGATCACCGGGGTGATCGCCGTCGCCGCGATCACCGGCACCCGGCCGGGCCCGGACGGCCCGCGGCCGGAGATCAGCACGATCCTCGTGCCGAGCGGCACCCCCGGCCTCACCGTGTCCCGCAAGTACTCCAAGGTCGGCTGGAACGCCTCCGACACCCGGGAGCTGTCGTTCACCGACTGCCGGGTGCCCGCGGCGAACCTGCTCGGCGAGCGCGGCCGCGGCTACGCGCAGTTCCTGCAGATCCTCGACGAGGGCCGGATCGCGATCGCCGCGGTCGCGGTCGGCCTCGCCCAGGGCTGCGTGGACGAGTCCCTCGCCTACGCCAAGCAGCGCCGCGCGTTCGGCCACGCCATCGGCGAGTACCAGGCGATCCAGTTCAAGATCGCCGACATGGCGGCCCGGGCGCACACCGCGCGCCTCGCCTACTACCACGCGGCCGCGAAGATGCTCGCCGGCGAGCCGTTCAAGAAGGAGGCCGCGATGGCGAAGCTCGTCGCGTCCAACGCCGCGATGGACAACGCCCGCGACGCCACCCAGATCTTCGGCGGCTACGGCTTCATGAACGAGTACCCGGTCGGCCGGTTCTACCGCGACGCCAAGATCCTCGAGATCGGCGAGGGCACGAGCGAGGTCCAGCGCATGCTCATCGCCCGCGAGCTCGGCCTGCCCGCGCTCTGCTAGCCGTACGGCCGGCCGGGCGGGCCCGGCCGTACCGGGTCAGCCGCCGACCGCGGAGGCGAGCTGGGCGTCGAGGCGGTAGCCGTTGATCGTGATGTAGACCGCGTCGCCGGGCCGCGCGCCGATGCGCATGAGCACCGGCTGGAGCGAGTCGAACACCGGCTGGTCCCGCCAGACGAGCACGACCGCGTTGTCGCCGGGGCCGGTCACCGACAGCAGCGTGCCCGGGCGCATGCCGAGCTGGGCGGCGTACGCCTCCGGCACCGGCACCGGGGCGCCGCGCAGGTGCTCGGCGGTGATCTCGATGCGCTGCCAGCGGCGCGGGTCCGAGGCCGGGCTCGGCACCGGCGGCGGGGGCGGCGGCGTGTGCGGCCCCCGCGGGTACGGCTGGCCGGAGAGCGCCTGCAGCGCGGCGAGCGCGGTCTGCGGGTCGACCTGGTTGCCGACTTGCGGCACCGGGTGGCCACCGCGGGCGGCGCGGCCGTTCGCCCCCGGGGTACGGCGCGGCAGCGCGGGCAGGCTGCCGGTGGAGGTGGTGGAGTGCTTCGCCTCGTGCGCGCCCGCCCCGGGCCGCGTGCCGGGCTCCTTGGGCAGCGCCTCCAGCCACGCCTTCGCCGAGTGCGAGCGGATGCCGATCTTGCCGAGCAGCTCGACCACGTCGGTCTCGTCCGGGTGGGCGGCGAGGAGCTGCCGGGTCTTCTCCTGCAGGCTGCCGAGGTCGCCCACGACGAGCCAGCCGTCCTGCAGCCGGCGGTCCGGCATGAGCGCGACGAGCACCCGCCACAGCGGCGTGTTGAGCGAGGGCACGAGCACCGGGTGCGAGGGGTCCATGCTGATGAGCTGCTCCTGGGTGGCCGCCGCGCCGAGCCACTCGGACAGGCCGAACAGGTGGCCGGTGAGCGGGGCCGAGTCGGGGGAGCGCATCCACATGAGCACCCGCTCCTCGGCGCTGCGCTGCGCGTGGGAGAGCACCTCGCGGTCCACGCCCAGCCGGTAGGCGAGCGCGCGCAGGCTGATCGGCTCGGCGGCGAACAGGCGCTCGGCCGCGATCGCCTTCTCCAGCGGCGACCAGTCCCGCAGCAGCGTCTCGACGAGCGCGACCATGGGGTACTCGGAGGTGATCTTCGCCGGGTCCGGCGTGATCACCGGCGGCTCCTCGGGCGCCTTGGCGGGCTGGGTCTCCGGCAGCGTGTCGGCGGGGACCGGGGCGGCGAGCGCGGGCACCGGCGGGGCGCTCGGCTGCGCGGCGGGCGCGGGCGGCGCGAGCGTCGCGGTCCCGCCGCCCTCCACGGGCAGCCGCTTGAAGAACTCGCGGAACGCCGCCGCCATCACGACCTCGGGCGCCGCCGGTCCGCTCGGCGCCTGCAGGTCGGCGGGGGTGAGCCGGCGCAGCCGGGACCAGCCGCCGAAGCCCCCGGCCGCGCTGCGGGCCGGCTCGGGCCAGTCGGGCAGGTTCGGGTCCGGGCTGTGCGTCTGCAGCGCCGGAAGCAGCTCGACGATCGGCATGTGGCCCCACAGGGCGACGGCGAGCCGGGCGAGCCGGTCGCAGATCCAGTCCGCGCCGGTGACGGAGAGCGCGCGGCCGATCGCGACGGAGCCCCACCAGCCCCCCGGCAGCCGGGGATCGGCCAGCACCTCGGCGACCTGCTGCGGCCGGGTCCAGCGCAGCGCCGGAACCAGATCACTTAAACAGGTCGATGACTGGGCATCCATCGGCTGACCGCAACCTCCCCGGTTTCCACGATGAAACGTGGAGTTATTCGTGGTGCTCGTGGTGCGTGCTAATGGTGCAGCTTACGCCGGAACGGACTTAGGTGTGTCAAGTGGGAGAAATTACTGCGTTCCACTGGCGGTTCCATTTCCGCTCCGATCCCGGACACCAGGGCGTCCGCCCACCTGCCGTACGGCCTGCGCGCCCGCCCGGCACCCGGACGCGACCGCCTCCACCGTGCCGCTCCCGGCGAGCAGGGCGGTGAGGAAGCCCGCCGCGAACGCGTCACCGGCGCCGGTCGAGTCGACCACCTCCGTCGGTACGGCGGGCACGTGGGCCACCACCCGCCCGCCCTCGGCGAGCAGCGCGCCCCGCGCCCCCAGCTTCACCACCGCAGTACGGTACCGCCCGCTCAGCCGCGCGGCGGCCGATTCCGGATTCCCGTCCGGCCCGAGCCCGCCGAGCAGCAGCGCCTCGTCGAGGTTGGGGATCACCACGTCCACCCCGGCGGTCTCGGCGAGGAACCGCTCCGGCCCGAAGTCGCGGAGGAAGTGGGCCGAGGCCGGGTCCACGCTCACCGTCACGCCGCGCCGGGCCGCCGCGGCGAGCGCGAGCCGTACCAGCTCCAGCCCGGGCGGCGCGAACAGCGTGTAGCCGGACACGTGCAGGTGCCGCACCCCGTCGAGCAGCCCGTCCTCCCAGTCGGCGGCGCACAGCCGCCCGCTCGCGCCCCGGTTGGTGAGCATGGAACGTTCCCCGGTGGCGTCCACCATCGCGATCACCACCGCGGTGGGGTGCTCGGGGTCGACGCGCACGTGCGGGCGCACCCCGGCGCGGCGCAGCTCGGCGGTGTGCCAGTCGCCGGTGTCGCGGCCCACCCGGGTGAGCAGCCGGACGTCGGCGCCGAGGTACGCGGCCCACGCGGCGGTGTTCGCGCCGGAGCCGCCGGGGCGCAGCGCGATGTCCGCGGGGGTGTCCGTGCCGGTCCCCGGCCCGCCGCCCGCGGCGCACGGCCGGGGCACCCGCAGCGTGACGACGTCGGTGACCACGTCGCCGATGACGAGCAGGCTCACCCGCCGCTCCAGCACGCGGCGATCTCCGCGGCGAGCCGGACATTGCCGCGGACCGCGGCGAGGTTCGCCTCCAGGGACCGCCCCTCGGTGCCGCGCACCAGGTAGTCGAGGAGGAACGGGGTGATCGCCTGGCCGGTGACGCCGGCGTCGCGGGCCGCGGCGAGCGCCTCGGCGAGCACGCGGTCGTGCAGGGCGGGGTCGAGCTGCTCGTGCTCCGGTACCGGGTTCGCCACCACCACCGCGCCGCCGGGCACGCCGAGCCGCTCCCGCTCGCGCAGGATGCGCGCGGCCTCGGCCGGGGTCTCGATGCGCCAGTCCACCCGCTCGCCCGAGGAGTGCAGGTAGAAGCCGGGGAACTCGTCGGTGCGGTAGCCGACCACGGTGATGCCCCGGGTCTCCATGCGCTGCAGCGTCGCGGGCACGTCGAGGATCGACTTCACCCCCGCGCACACCACGATGATCGAGGTACGGCTCAGCGCGTCGAGGTCGGCCGACTCGTCCTGGGTCTCCAGCCACTCGCGGTGCACGCCGCCGAGCCCGCCGGTGGCGAACACCCGCACCCCGGCCCGCGCGGCGAGGAACGCGGTCGCCGACACCGTGGTGGCGCCGCTCGCCCCGAGCGCCGCGGCCGGGGCGAGGTCGCGCAGCCCGAGCTTGCGCAGGCCCGGCTCGGACGCGACGCGCTCCAGGTCCCGCTTGTCCAGGCCGACCCGGGCGACGCCGTCGAGCACCGCGATCGTCGCGGGCACCGCGCCGCCCTGCCGTACCAGGTCCTCCAGCTCCTGGGCCACCTCGAGGTTGCGCGGCCGCGGCAGGCCGTGCGAGATGATCGTCGACTCCAGCGCGACCACCGGGCGGCCGTTCGCCAGCGCCTCGGCGACCTCCTCAGACAGGCGGATGGCCTCCCGGCCGTCCTCACGCTCACGCATGCCCTCGCTCGTCCCCCTGCCACGGTCCGGGAATGGATGTCCGATGTGTACCGATAATGCCGCAACGCCGCGTGTCGCAGTGTCGCGTCACCGATGGGCACTCTATGCGCCATTGCGGCGTGATGTCCTCGTGACATCTCGCCAACAAAATCGCGCGCACAGGACCATTTTCGCACTGGTTATCTGATTCATCCCTGTTCTGGAGAGAACATGCGCTATGACGTGGTCGTGGCCGGGGGCGGCCACAACGGGCTCACCGCCGCGGCGTACCTCGCCCAGGCCGGGCGCAGCGTGCTCGTGCTCGAGCGGCAGGACCACGTGGGCGGCCTCGCGGTCTCGGCGCGGCCGTTCCCGGGCGTGGACGCGCGGCTGTCGCGGTACGCCTACCTGGTGAGCCTGCTGCCCGCGCGGATCGTGCGGGAGCTGGGGCTGCCGCTGGAGCTGCGCCGCCGCCGCTTCGCCTCCTACACGCCCTCCGGCGCGACCGGGCTGCTCGTCGACAACGACGACGAGGAGCGCACCGCCGAGTCGTTCGCCGCGGTGACCGGCGGGCGGGCCGACTACGACGCCTGGCGGCGGTTCTATGGCATGATCGGCGAGGTGGCCCGGCGGCTCGCCCCGACGCTGCTGGAGCCGCTGCCCACCCGCGAGGAGGCGCGGCGCATCGTCGGCGACGAGACCGCGTGGCGGGCGCTGTTCGAGCGGCCGATCGGCGAGACCGTGGCCGAGACGTTCGGCTCCGACCTGGTGCGCGGCGTGGTGCTCACCGACGCGCTCATCGGCACCTTCGCCGACCCGGACCGCGACCTGCTCGCCAACCGCTGCTTCCTCTACCACGTGATCGGCGACGGCACCGGGCTGTGGAACGTCCCGGTGGGCGGCATGGGCGCGGTGTCGCAGGCGCTCGCCGACGCCGCGGTACGGCACGGCGCCGAGATCCGGACCGGGGCCGAGGTGCTCGCCGTCGACCCCGCCACCGGGGAGGTGACCTTCCGCGACGCCGCCGGGGAGCACACGGTCACCGGCGGGCACGTGCTCGCCGCGCTGCCGCCCGCGGTGCTCGCCCGGCTCACCGGCGCCGACCCCGGGCCGGCCCCGGAGGGCGCCCAGCTCAAGATCAACATCCTGCTCGCCCGCCTGCCCCGGCTGAAGGACCCCAAGGTGAGCCCGGCCGAGGCGTTCAGCGGCACCTTCCACATCAACGAGGGCCGCGATCAGCTCGCCGCCGCGTACGCGCAGGCCGCCGCCGGGCGCATCCCCGAGCTGCCGCCCGCGGAGGTGTACTGCCACACGCTCACCGACCCGTCGATCCTCGGGCCGGAGCTGCGCGAGCGGGGCGCGCACACGATGACGCTGTTCGGGCTGCACATGCCCGCCCGGCTGTTCCGCGACGACCCGGAGGGCGCGCGCGAGGCGGCGCTGCGGGCCACGCTCGCCTCGATCGACTCGGTGCTCGCCGAGCCCATCGAGGACTGCCTGCTGCGCGGCCCGGACGGCGAGCCGTGCCTGGAGGTGAAGACACCGGTCGACCTGGAGAACGAGGCGGGCCTGCCCGGCGGGCACATCTTCCACCGGCACCTCGCCTGGCCGTACGCGGAGCCGGACGACGCGGCCGACGGGGCGGACCCGGCCGCGGTGCGGTGGGGCGTGGCGACCGCGTGGCCGCGGATCCTGCTGTGCGGCGCGGGCGCGCGGCGCGGCGGCGGGGTGAGCGGCATCCCGGGCCGGAACGCGGCGATGGCCCTGCTCAACGGCTGACCGGAACCACCGGGGAGGGGCCCGGGAGACGCCGGAGAATCGTGCACGAGGTGTTCACCGGCGGTTAAGAGAATGATCAAGAACAACTGGTGACATTCAGGCACTTTTCTCCGATGATTCCAGTACTATTGCGCGCAATTGCAACGGACGAGAGGGGTCGTCATGCGGTTGCGTTTCCTGGGCTCCACCTCCGAGGCCGGCGCCTGCCCCTCGCTCTACGAGACCGATCGGGGAACGATCGTCGTCCAGGGCATGCAGGTGGTGGACCCCGACGCGCTCGCCGACCTGCGGGACGTGCTCGACGGCGAGACCGCCGTCGAGGTGCCGCGGGAGCTGCTGGTGGACATCGCACGCAAGGTCCTCGGCTGATCACCTTTTGGGGAGTTCCCTATGGTGAGTACCGCAGGCAGGCGATTACGCTGCCAAGCGGTTCCGGGGAGGTGGGCGTGAGCGGCTTTCAGCAGGCCCGCATCGAGCTGGGTGCGCGGTTGCGCCAGCTGCGGGAGGACGCGCAGCTGTCCGGCAAACAGCTCGCCGCGCGGCTGGGCTGGCAGCCCTCCAAGGTGTCCCGCATCGAGAACGCCCGGCAGACCGCGAGCGAGAGCGATGTGCTGGCGTGGGGGCGGGCGGTCGGCGCCGCCCCCGACGTCATGGAGGAGCTCCTGGCGGTCATGACCGCCATGGACGAGCAGTACAACTCGTGGCGGCAGCGGCACCGGGGCGGCCTCACCGCGAGCCAGGAGAACTTCCGCGACCTGGAGCTCAACACCCGGCTGTTCCGCGTCTTCGAGCCGGGCATCGTCATCGGCCTGCTGCAGACCTCCGAGTACGCCCGGCACATCTTCACCAAGGTGCGCCGCATGTACGGCGGGGCCGACGAGATCGACTCGGCGATCCGGGTGCGCATGCAGCGCCAGGAGGTGCTCTACGACCGCAACCGGACATTCCACTTCATCATGCCGGAGGCGGTGCTGCACTACCGGCTCGCCCCGCCCGAGGTGATGCGCGGCCAGCTCGACCGGCTGCTCGCGGTCACCTCGCTGCCGAACGTCGAGTTCGGCGTGCTGCCGTTCGAGGCGCTGCTGCCCTCCGCGCCGCTCAACGGGTACTGGATCTACGACTCGCGCATGGTCGTCGCGGCGACGCGGACCAAGGAGCTGATCCTCAAGAGCCCCGACGACGTCGACTTCTACGTCAAGAACTTCGAGGAGTACCGCGAGGTCGCGGCGTACGGCGACGACGCGCGTGCGATCATCATCCGCGCCATCGACCAGTACGCCAAACAATCCACCGCATAAATCGGGCAATTGCTTGCCGAAAACCTTTGCCCCGTGCAATCCTTTGCCCCGGAGCGGCTAGCGGAGGTCAGCATGACGCTGGACATCATGTCCTGCCTTGAGCGCTTCGCCCAGGCCACGCGGAACCACATTGACCTGTCCGTCCGGGTGAAGTACGCGACGCCCGCCTACGTGCACGTCCGCAACCGGTTCAGCGAGCGGCTCACCGAGGACGTGACGTGCAACGGCAACGGCGAGTTCGTCACCTCGTGGGGGTACCGGCTGGGCTCGGTGGACGACATCGAGGGGGCGGCCGCCCGGCTCGCCTACCTGCTCGCCGCCCTGCCCGCCACCCGGTAGCGCCGCCCGGGGCTCGCGCGTCAGGCTCCGCTCGTCAGATGTCGTCCCGCCGCAGCACCAGGTAGCCGCCCGCGAGCGCGGCCGCCGTCCACAGCACGAGCAGGCCGACGCCCTCCCAGGCGCCGTAGGCGCGGGCGAACCGCGGATCGTCCGGCGGCGTCAGGTGCATGATCACCCAGGCGACCTGGTCCGGCAGGTACTGCAGCACCGGCTTGAGCGCCGGCACGTTGGCGATCCCCTGCGAGCCGAGGAAGAACATCGGCAGCATGATCCCGAGCGACCGCACCGTGCTGCGCAGCATCGTGGCCACGCCGAGCGCGAACGGGCACATCAGCGTCAGGAACAGGAACGCACCGGCCATCGCCTCCGGCACCCCCTCCGCTCCCACGCCCACCCCGGCCGGGCCGAGCGCGCGCTGGGCGGCGAAGAACGCGGCCGGCACGGTGACCAGGGCGACCGCCGCCGCGGTGAGCGTGGCGGCGAGCGCCTTGCCCGCGTAGAACACGCCGCGCCGGGGCGTCGCGAGCAGCGAGGGCGCGATCGTGCCCGTGCCGTACTCGCCGCCGATGGTGAGCACCGCGAACACCACCACGCCGAGCTGGGCGAGGGTGAGGCCGTAGAACGCGGGGAACAGCGGATCGAACGCCGGATCGTCCGCCGCGTCGCGCATCGTGTTGCCCGCCAGGCAGGCGAGCCCGACGCCGGCCACGACGACCGGCAGCAGCGCCCCCGCCGTCGACCGCAGGCTGCGGATCTTGACCCACTCCGCCCGCGCGGCCGCGACCACGCTCATCCGCGCCTCCCCTCGGTGAGCCGGAAGAACGCGTCCTCCAGCGAGCCGGCGGTGGCGGTGAGCTCGGCCACCGTGGTGTCGGCGAGCAGCCGCCCGCCCTCGATCACGATGACGCGGTCGGCGGTCTGCGCCACCTCGCCCATCAGATGGCTGGACACGAACACGGTGCGGCCCTGCGCCGCGTGGTCCCGCAGCAGGCCGCGCAACCACCGGATGCCGTCCGGGTCGAGGCCGTTCATCGGCTCGTCGAGCACGAGCACCTCCGGGTCGCCGAGCAGCGCCGCGGCGAGGCCGAGCCGCTGCGCCATGCCGAGCGAGAACCCGCCGGCGCGGCGTCCGGCCACGTGCTCCAGCCCGGTCATGCCGAGCACCTCGTGCACCCGCGCCTTGGGGATGCGGTTGCTCCGCGCCAGCCACAGCAGGTGGTGGTAGGCGGTGCGGTCCGGGTGTGCCGCCCGCGCCTCGAGCAGCGCGCCGACCCGCCGCAGCGGGTCCGTGAGCTCCCGGTACGGCCGGCCGCCGACGAGCGCCGTCCCCCGGGTCGGCCGGGTGAGCCCGAGGATCATGCGCATCGTGGTGCTCTTGCCGGCGCCGTTCCGGCCCAGGAAGCCGGTGACCGTGCCGGGCCGTACCGTGAACGAGATCCCGTCGACGGCGACGGTGCTCCCGTAGCGTTTCGCAAGGTCACGTACCTCGATCATGCGGAGCAGCGTAGGAACCGCGATCGTCCGGTGCAGTCCGCTTTCGTCGCCGTCGGCCGCGACGAAAGTGGACGACCGTCCCGTCCGGCGTGCGCCGTGCCGGGCCGGCCGTACGGCGGGGCGGCGGCCGCCGAGGGCGCGGCCCTGGGCGGCGGGGGAGCGGTCCGAGATCGCCCGGTTCGGCCGGATGCGCGTTCGGCCCGGGCCCGGCCACGTACGCTGCTGAGCATGGGCCGACATCTCCTCGCCGGTCTCGTGGTGGTGGCCGAGCTCGGGCTGCTGCTCGTGGTGAACCGGGGCGATTCGCCCCTGTGGGTGGCCGCGGCCTATCCGGTGGCGGTGATCGCCCTCATGGTGTGGCAGCGGCGCGCGCCGATCGGCGCGTACGCGGCCGCGCAAGGGCTCGGCGTGCTCACCGGCGTGGGCCTCGTCCTGCTCCTGTGGGTCTCCTACCGGGCCGGCCGCGCCCTCGGCTCCCCGCGTCAGGCCGTGGCCGTCGCCGCCGCCACGGTCGCCGCGTTCGCGGTACGGCTGCCCGGCGGGCATCCGGTCAGCCTGGCCGCGGTCCACCTCGTGTTCGTGGTGCTGCCGCTGCTCGTCGGCCGGTACGTCGCCCAGCACGAGCGGCTGGTGGCGGCCCTGGAGGCGAGCAACCGGCGGCTGCGCCGCGAGCGGGAGCTGCTCGCCGAGCGGGCACGGCTGCGGGAACGGCTGCGCATCGCCCGGGACATGCACGACTCCCTCGGCCACCGGCTCGGCCTCGTCGCGATCCAGGCCGCCGCCCTGGAGGTGGCGCCGCTGCCGCCGGAGCAGGCGACCGCGGTACGGCGGCTCGCCGCCGCGGCCCGGGACGCCGTGGACGAGCTGCACGAGGTGGTCGGCGCGCTGCGCGCCGCGGACGAGGAGCCGGTCGGCCGGGGCGTCGCGGACATCCCCGGGCTGGTCGGCGAGTTCCGCGCGGCGGGCGTGCCGGTCACCCTGCGCCGCGCGGGCGCGGAACGGCCGCTGCCCCCGGCGGCGGACGCGGCCGCCTACCGGGTGGTGGAGGAGGGGCTGACCAACGCGGCGCGGCACGCGCCCGGGCGGCCGGTCACCGTCACCCTCGAGTGGGAGGCGGACGCCCTGCTCGTCGGCGTCGTCAACCCGCTGGCCGCCGCGCCCGCCGAGGCGGGCGGGCCGCGGCACGGGTACGGCCTGCGCGGGCTGCGCGAGCGGGTCGGTGCGCTCGGCGGCCTGCTCGACCACCGCCGGTCCGGCGAGGAGTTCCGGCTGTTCGCCATGCTGCCGCTCGCGGCCGCCGCCGAGGCGCCGGTCCCGCCGCCGGTGCGGTCCGACGGCCTGCCCGAGGCCGCGGCGGACGGCTCCGCCGGATTCGGCCACGTCCCCGCGTCGGCAGGCGCCGAGGCGGCCGTGCCGTACCGGACCGGCGGGGTGCGGCACCAGGTCCCGGCGCGGCTGGTCGGCGCGGCGATCGCCACGCTGCTGTTCGTGGTGCTGCCCGGCGCCATGGTGCTGGGGGTCCCCGGATGATCCGGGTGCTGGTCGCCGAGGACGAGCCGCTGATGACGGCGGGAATCCGCGCCGTGCTCGAGTCCGCCCCCGGCATCGAGGTCGTGGCGGAGGCCGCCGACGGGCGGGCCGCGGTGGACGCGGCGCTCCGCCACCGGGTGGACGTCGCGCTCCTCGACATCCGGATGCCGGGCATGGACGGCCTCGCCGCGCTCGCCGAGCTGCGCCGCCGCGTCCCCGCGGTGCGGGTGGTCATCCTCACCTCGTTCGGCGACGAGCCGAACGTGCACCGCGCGCTCGCCGCGGGCGCGTCCGGCTTCGTGCTGAAGAACTGCGCCCCCGACGAGCTGGTCCGCGCGGTCCGCGCGGCGCACGACGGCGACGCCTACCTGTCGCCGCCGGTGACCCGCACCGTGCTCGGCATGATCGCCCCGGCGGAGAGCGCGCGCCGCCGCGACGCGGCCGGACGGCTCGCCGCGCTCGCCCCCGCCGAGCACCGGGTGGCCGTGCTCCTCGCCGAGGGGCTCTCCAACGCCGCGATCGCCCGGCGGCTGGGGATGAGCGAGGCGAGCGTCAAGACGTACGTCAGCCGGGTGCTCGCCAAGCTCGGCTGCGACAACCGGGTGCAGGCGGCGCTGCTGGTCCGCGACGCCGCCGGGACGCCGCCGGTGGCCGCGGACGACGGCCGCGCCGCGGGCGGCGGGCGGTGACCGGCGTCAGTACCAGGCCGGGTCGCGCTTCTCACGGAACGCGCGGATGCCCTCCTGGCCCTCGGGCGAGGTGAACCGCTCGGCGGACAGCCTGCTCATCTCGCGCAGGCCCTCGGCGAAGGAGAGCGTGGGCACGGTCCGCACCAGGCGCTTGGTGATCGCGAGCGCCTCGGGGCCGCCGCGGCGCAGCATGTCGGCGTAGTGCGCCACGGTGGCGTCGAGCTCGCCGGCGGGCACCGCCCGGGTGAGCAGGCCGATCTCGACGGCGCGGCGGGCGTCGAACACCTCGCCGGTGAGGAAGTACTCGGCCGCGGCCCGCGGGTCGAGGCGGCGCAGCGCGGTCACCGCGATCATGGCCGGGACCACGCCGAGCCGTACCTCGCTGAACGCGAACGTGGTGGTGTCGGGGGCGATCGCGAAGTCGCACGCGGTCACCAGGCCGAGCCCGCCCGCGCGGGCCGTGCCGTTCAACCGGCAGATCACCGGCTTGGGGCTCTCCCAGATCGTGGTGATCACGCGGGGCAGCGCCTCGGTGACGGGGGCGCCGTCCGCCGTCTGCTCCTTCAGGTCGGCGCCGGAGCAGAAGACCGGCCCGGCGCCGGTCAGCACGATCACGCGGACCCCGGGCGCGGCGACGGCCCGGTCGAGGGCGGCGGACAGCTCGGCGAGCAGCGCCCTGGAGAGGGCGTTGCGGTTGTGCGGCGAGTCGAGGGTGATCGTCGCGACCGCGTCCCGCTCCGACACGTGCACCAGTGGGCTCATCGAACGCTCGCCTCCCTCTCCGCGGATCGTCGGCCCCGGCCGGCACGGCGCGAGGGCCGCGGGCGGGCCGCCGCCCGCGCCGCCCGCCGGGCGCGGGGCCGTGCGCCCGGCGCCGTCACCGTACCCCGGCGCGGGGAGCCGATCACGCGGCCGCGTGCGCCGGGCCCGGCGTCAGTCGCAGGCGCCCCAGCTGCTCTGCCAGCTCTTGGTGCCGTAGGTGCCGCCCCACATGACGCACTTCTGCTTCGCCGGCAGGCGCACCGGCCCGGCGTAGGCGGTGTACGTGCCGCTGTCGACGCCGTACGCCCCGCCCTTGACGGTGAGCTCGGCCTTCATGAACACCTTGGCGGGGATCACGAGCTCGCCCATCGTCACCACGCACTTCGTGCCCTGCGCGGGGTTGTGGAGCAGGTACGTGGTGCCGCCGTTGCCGTACGCGTGCTGGGCTACCAGCCGGAACCCGCTGCCGCACACGCCCACCGGGTTGTACGGGTTCGGCGTCGAGCCCGGCGGATAGCTCTTGGTCGGCGTCGGGCTCGGCTTCGGCTTCGGCGAGCTCGGCTTCGGCGTGGGCGTGGGCGTGGGGCGCTTGCGCCGCCGCGTCGGCGACTCGGAGGGCTCGACGGCCCGGCTCCGCCGCGGGCTGGGCCGCACCGTCAGGGTGACCGTGGGCACGGGCTGCGTCGGCAGCGCCTGCGGGGCGGGCGTACGGCGGCGCCTGCGCGGCGTCGGCGACACCTCCTCCCGCGCCGGTACCGCGGTCGCCGGCTCGGCCGACGGCGTCGGCGACTGCTGCTGCGTCGCCTGGGCGGCGGCGGGCGTGTGCGCGGGCGAGAACGGCTCCTGGTTGCGGGTCTGCACCACCGCCACGGTCCCGGCGGCGAGCACGACGGCGCCGACGCCCACCGCGATGCCCACGGTCATGCCGCCGCGCCGCGGCGCGGGCACCTGCGGCTGCTTGGGCGGCGGCGGGGCGACCGGGGGCGGCGGCGCGGGCTGCCCGGTGAGCGCGGTGACGAGCTGCTCGGCCGTGGGCCGCTGCGCCGGGTCCTTCGCCAGGCAGGCGGCGACCAGGTCGCGCAGCGGCGGCTCCATGAGCGTGAGGTCCGGCTCCTCGTAGAGGATCCGGTGCATCACGGTGGGGATGGAGTCGTCGCCGAAGGCGGGCCGCGCGGTCGCGGCGTACACCATCGTGACGCCCCAGGAGAACACGTCCGACGCGGGCGTGGCCGGCTGCCCGGCGAGGATCTCCGGCGCGAGGTACGACGGGGTCCCCATCGCCGTGCCCGTGCGCGTGGCCCCCGGAACGTCGAGCGCACGGGCGATGCCGAAGTCGATCACGACCGGGCCCTCGGGCCCGATGAGCACGTTCGCCGGCTTGAAGTCGCGGTGCAGCACGCCCGCCCGGTGGATCGCGGCGAGCGCGGTGGCCGTGCTGATCGCCAGACGGTCGAGCGCCGCCCCGCGCCGCGGCCCCTCGCGCTCGACGAGCGTGCGCAGCGACGGCCCCGCGATGTACTCGCTCACCACGTACGGCCGGCTGCCCTCCACGTCGGCGTGGAGCACTGCGGCGGTGCAGAACCGGGCCACGCGCTGGGCGACCGCAACCTCGCGCAGGAACCGCTCCCGTGCCTGCGGATCCGCGGCGAGGCCGGGATGGAGCAATTTGATGGCGACCTGTTCCCCGGCCGGGCTGCGGCCCAAATAGACGATGCCCTGCGCGCCCTCGCCCAGGCGCCCGAGCAGCTCATACACCCCCAGGCTGCGCGGGTCGTCCGCCGTGAGCGGCTGCGTCACCACGTTCCCCCTGAAATCACCGGCAAAATTCCTACTTGCGGCAGAACGCTACCAGTGGGATGGCCGGTGTCTGTGGGACGTTCTTAACTTGAGACCTGCCATTCGGTCGAATGACACCGTTTGACCGCAGGTTTCGCCGCATATCAGTCCGAATCCGGACATATCGCGCAACACCGCATCTGAACGGTTCGCGCCATGGCCCGGGCCGTGGCGCGCCGCGTACCCCGGACCGCCGCGCCGCGCGGGCCGTTCCCCCGCTAGATCGCGACCCAGTCGGTGACCACGGTCTGCTCCGCCGTGCTGCAGCGCAGCCCGAGCGGCCCGGCGGGCAGACCCTCGCAGCTGAACCGGCCGAGCTCGTCGGCCTGGACGTGGAGGCGCCGGTCCGGGCGACGCACCTCGATCCCGGCGGGGCGGGGAGGCGTGATCCGCCCGGTGAGCCGCCGCGCGTCCCCGCACTCGGTGATCTCGACCTCGACGGTGACGGTCGCCGACTCGAAGGTGAGCAGCCGGGGTGCGCCCGGGCCGCGCACCAGGGCGGCCTGCTCGGGGGCGTGGGAGTCGAAGGTCAGCTCGGCGGGCTCCGCGTCGACGGTGTGCCAGGCGTAGGCGGACACCGCCTGGCGGAGCAGGTGCTCGGGGACCGGATCGAGCATGCCCGCGGCGCGGCGCAGCTCCTCCTCCAGCCCGGACCTGTCATCCGGCATTCGGACCCTCCCCCCGTGTGCTCTCGTTCGCACTCCTAGCGTGCCCGGCGTCGCCGGTGCCTCGGCGGCTCGCCGGCCATCGCCCGGCGCAGGCAGTCGAGACAGCGGGCGCGTGTCGGCCCGATGCTGCCCACCGGCATGCCGAGCGCCTCGGAGATCTCCTGGTAGCTCGGCGGCGGCGTCGCCATGAGCAGGCGGAGCAGCCGCCGGCACCGGTCGGACAGCGTCTCGAACGCCTCCCCGAGCCGGCGGAGCCGGTCGGCCTCGGCGGCGGCCCGCTCCGACTCCAGCATCGCCTGCTCGGGGGAATGGTGGTTCACCCACGGGGACACCGTGTCCACGTCGTCGACCGGCGTCACCCGCCGGCTCCACCTGAGGGCGCGCAGCGCCTCGTGCCGTGCCGTGCTCGCCAGCCACGAGCCGACCCGTTCCGGATCCTTGATCTTCTGCAGGTTCGCGGTCAACCGGAACCAGGTGATCTGCCAGACGTCCTCGACGTCGGACTCGGAGAGGCGGTGCGCCCGGATCACCGACCACACCAGCGGCGAGAACCGCTCGACGAGCGCCTCCCACGCCGCGGCGTCGCCGCGGGCGGCGGCGTTGACCAGCGCGCTGACGGCGCCGCCCCGCGGTCCGCAGGATTCGTCACCGTCGACGGCACCGTCGATCACACCGTCGACCGGCTCCTCGGCCGCGTCGTCGATCGCCTCGTCCGGGTCGGCGCGCGGGCCGTCACGCACGGCGTCGTGCGGGCCCGCGGCCGCCGCGCCGACGGCGCCGTCACCGGCGGAGCCGCCGCCGGCCCCGCCGAAGCACGCCTCGATGGTCCCATCGATGGCACGGCCGTCCGGGCCGCCGATCGTGCCGCCCACCTGGTCGCGACACGGGTCACTGATCGGGCCGCTGACTGAATCGCTGTCCACAACCGGATGTCCTCGAAGGGCGCGGGATGCTCATCGTACGGCCCGACGCACGCCGCCCGCAGCCGGATGAACGTTACGGCAGGGTCTTACCCGGACCATCGCCGCGGAACGCCACGGCGAAGGCCGGAGTCACGGCGGCGGACCCCGGCGGGAGTGGCCGGGAACGCCACCCGGGGCAGGCCTGTCGGGCGACGTCCCGTGCGGCACGCCACCGGCTACGGCAGCACGCGGAGCGGCAGGCCGTCCGAGGAGTCCGTGACCTCTCGCAGCGAGGCCACCAGCCGCGCCGCGGCGGCCCGGGCGTCCCGTACCCCGGTCTCGCGGTGGATCTCGGCGGCCAGCGCGGCGATCCGCCCGGCGACGATCGGCGTCGCGAACGACGTGCCGCTCCACGCGGCCATGCCGGAGAACTTCTCCTGGTCGGCAGGGTTCGCCCCGGACAGCGACCCGGAGCGGGCCGGCGAGACGCAGGTGCAGTCCGGATAGCGGGCCGGCGACGCGTACCGGCAGGTCGCGGTCGACGAGTGCAGGTACTCGTACACCCCGTCGAGGTAGGCGTTGACCAGCCGCTCCCCGGGCGCGTACACGGTCACCCAGTCCCCGTGGTTGCTGAAGCAGGCCCGGCCGACCCCGTGCGCCGGGTCGCGCAGCGCGCCCACCGCGACCACGCCCGGCACCGGCGCGGACCGCCCGCCGACCGTCCCGGCGTAGGCGGCCGGCCAGAACGGCACGTCCTCACCGTGGTTGCCCGCGGCGGCGACGAGCACGGTCCCGGACCCCGCGGCGAGCCGCTCGATGAACGGCTCCAGGCCGAGCGGCGGGCGGCCGTCCCACGTCTTCGCGCCCGCGGAGAGGCTGATCACGTCGGGCCACGGCCCGTCCTGCGGCAGCGCGTCGAGCAGCACCGCGCCCAGTCGGTCCTCGAGGATCGCGCCCGCGCTGGCGAACGCGTTCGACACCTGCACGGTCGCGCCCGGGGCGACGCAGCGCAGCACGCCGGCGACGAACGTGCCGTGCCCCGTGTAGTGGAGGATGCGCCCGCCGGTGACCGGGTTGTCGTGGCCGCCGACGGCGGTGACGCCGGACAGCCACGGGTGCCGGGCGAGGTAGTCGGGGTCCTCGGCCTCGCGGGCGAGGCCGGTGTCGATCACGAGCACCGAGACGCCCGCACCGGCCGAGCCCTCGGCGGGCGCCGGGACCGGCGCGGCGTCCGCGGGCACCGGGGCGGGCTCGTCACCCGGGCAGAGGTTGACCCCGGTGATGAACATGAGGTGGTTGGGCGCGACCATGGCCCGGTTCGGCCCCATGCGCGCGTCGATGCGCGCCATCACCTCCGGCACCGGGTCGGAGATGCGCACCTTGGTCACGCCCGGAACCGGGCTGCCGACCACCTCGGCGCCGGGGACGAGGGAGTTCACGTCCGCGACGGCCCGGTCGCGCACGAGCAGGTGGCCGCGCTCGTAGACGTACTCGGGCACGCGGCCGGAGCCGGGCTCCACCCCCGGCGGGCCGACCTCGACGTCGATGCCGGCCTCCCGCACGAGCCGCAGCTGCTCCCAGAACCGGGCGGCGCCCGGATCGTCGCCTTCGGGGGGCAGTGTCGTCATTAGATTGGCCTTCCGTGATGGTTGTGCTTCGCTTGCTTAGAGTCACCGGAGAGGCCGTTGATACGCGCGATACCGAATCGGCATGCCGGTGACCGAACGTGGACAACCCGGCACGCGGCGTCTACCGTCTCTCCCCGTGCCCGAGGACCTGCTGGACATGGTCTTCGCCCGCCCGAAGGAGGCGGTCGCCGCGGCCGGAGCGTGGCTCGCGACCTCGCCGCCCCCCTATAGGGCGTCGATCGCCCACCAGGTGCTCGGCATCTACCACCGCGACTTCGGGGACTCGGCCGAGGCGTTCCGGCACCTGAAGCTCGCGCTGCGGTACGCCCGCCGGTCGCGGTCGGTGGACCGGGAGGCCGACGTGCTCGCCACGCTCGGCGTCGCCCACGTGAAGGCGGGCCGTACCCGGCTGGGGCTGCGCCTGCTCGACGAGGCGGCCGCCAAGGCGAGCGGGAAGACCGCCGCGCACGTGCTGTTCCGGCGCGGCGGGGCGCTCCGGATCCTCGGCCGGCACGGGGAGGCGCTCGCCGACCTGCGTGCCGCCGTGCCGATCCTGCGCGCCGCCGGCGACACGATCTGGACGGCCCGGGCGCTCACCCTGCGCGCGCTGATCGGCCTCGCGCTCGGCGCGATGCGGCAGGCCGACGCCGACTTCCGCGCGGCCGAGGAGCTGTGGGCCACCACCGACCAGGAGCACGACATCGCGGTCGCGGTGCAGAACCGCGGGCTCGCCGCCTACCGGTTCGGCGACCTGCCCGCGGCGCTCGGCCACCTGGACGAGGCGGCCCGGCGCTTCGCCGCGCTCGGCACCCCCATGCCGGACCTCAGCCTCTACCGGTGCGGGGTGCTGCTCGCCGCGGGGCTCGCCCGCGACGCGCTCGCCGAGGCCGACGAGGCGATCGCCCGCCTCGAGGGGCGCGTCGGGCAGGCCACCCACCGGGCCGAGCTGCTGCTCATCGCCGCCCGGGCCGCGCTCGCCGCCGACGACCCGGGCACCGCGATCGTGCGGGCGGGCCAGGCCGCCCGGCTGTTCGCCCGGCAGAAACGCGACTGGTGGCGGGCACACGCCCGGCTCGTGCTGCTCCAGGCCCGGTTCGCGGCCGGGATGGTCTCCGGCAGGCTCGTCGCCGACGCGGCCGCGGTCGCGGAACGGCTCGCCGCGATGCGGTCGCCCGAGTCGGTGCGCGCCCACCTGCTCGCCGGCCGTACCGCGCTCGCGCTGGGCCGCCGGGCCCGGGCCGAGCGGCACCTCGCCGAGGCGGCCCGCGGGCGGCTGCGCGGCCCGGCGATGGCGCGCGCCGAGGGCTGGCTCGCCGAGGCGCTGCGGGCGCACGCCGCCGGGGACGCCCGGCGCGTGCTGCACGCCTGCCGCCGCGGCCTCGACCTGCTCGACGAGCACCGGCTCACCCTCGGCGCGGCCGAGCCGCGCGCGCTCGCCGCCGCCCAGGGGGCCGAGCTCGCCGCGCTCGCCCAGCGGGTCTGCCTGGAGACCGGGCGGCCGTCCCGGGACCTGCTCGCGTGGAGCGAGCGCTGGCGGGCCACCGCGCTCGCCGTACCCCCGGTCTCGCCGCCCGAGGACCAGGAGCTGCGCAGCGAGCTCACCGCGTTCCGGGAGATCACCGGCCGGCTGGAGGAGGCCCGGTCCTCCGGCGCGCCGGTGGCCGCGCTCGCCCGGGAGCAGCGGCGGCTGGAGCGCGCGATCCGCGCCCGCACCCTGCGCGTGCCCGGGGCCAAGGGCGTCGGCACCCGCCGCTTCGACGTCGGCGAGCTGCTCGGCGCGCTGGGCCCGCACACCCTGGTGGAGATCGTCAGCGTGGCCGGGCGGCTGCACGTGCTGGTGTGCGCCGCGGGCCGGGTGCAGCGGTTCGCCGCGGGCACGCTCGCCGACGCGGTCACCGAGGTCGAGCACGCCCGCTCGCTGCTGCACCGGTTCGCCTTCGGCGGGCGGGCCGACCACCGCATGGCGGTCCTGGAGGCGACCGCGGCCC
This sequence comes from Thermopolyspora flexuosa, assembly GCF_006716785.1. Lineage (NCBI taxonomy): Bacteria > Bacillati > Actinomycetota > Actinomycetes > Streptosporangiales > Streptosporangiaceae > Thermopolyspora > Thermopolyspora flexuosa. The sequence continues at coordinate 1,742,212 of NZ_VFPQ01000001.1, forward strand.
GCCTGGAGGAGATCCTGCTCGGCCCGGCCGCCCGCCTGCTCGGCGACGGCCCGATCGTGATCGTCCCGCCCGGACGGCTGCACGGCGTGCCCTGGACGCTGCTGCCCGCGCTGCGCGACGCCGCGGTGAGCGTCTGCCCGTCCGCCACGTCCTGGCTCGCCGCCCGTGCCGCCGCCCCGCCGCCGCACCGGGACGTCGTGCTCGTCGCGGGCCCCGGGCTGCGCACCGAGGCCGCCGAGCTGCCCGGCCTCGCCGACCTGTACGCGGTGCGCGGCCCCACCGCCACCGACCCGGGGATCCGGGCCCGGGTGCTGCGGGACGACGGCGCGCGGGCGGGCCGGGTGCTCGAGGCGATCGACGGGGCCTGGCTCGCGCACATCGCCGCGCACGGCGAGTTCCGCGCGGACAGCCCGCTGTTCTCCTCGCTGCGCATGGCCGACGGCCCGCTCACCGTGCACGACTTCGAGCGGCTGCGCCGCGCGCCGTACCGGATCGTCCTGCCGAGCTGCGACTCGGGCAGGCTCGCCCCGGTGGGCGCGGACGAGCTGCTCGGGCTCGCCGCGGCGCTGTTCCCGCTCGGCACCGCGGGGCTCGCCGCCTGCCTGGTCCCGGTGAACGACGAGGCGGTGGTGCCGCTCATGCTCGCCCTGCACGAGCGGCTGCTCGCCGGCGTGACGCTCGCCGAGGCGATGCGCGACGCACGGCACGCCGTGGCCGGTGACCCGCTGCACCGGGCCACCGGCTGGGCGTTCACCGTGATGGGCGCGGTCTGACGGCCGCCGAGGGCCGCCGCGCCCGGCGTGGGTGAGGACCACTTCTCCTTCGCGTGGCGTGCCGGGCGGGGCGCGAGACCGTCATCTGGCCCCCTCCTGCCACCCAGACGACGGACCCGCGCCCCGCGGGTTCGCGGACCACCCCTCCGGCGCCCCGCACCGGCCCCCGCGGGCGGAATCCGGCGCCGGGGAAGTGCGCCGGCCCTCCGCCCGCCGGGTGCGCGCCCACCCCGTGCGGTTCCGTCGGAGGCCCCCGCGGCGACTTCGGCGGAACCGGTTCCGGCGGCGGGCCGGACGCCGGGCCACCGCCGCGCGTCGCGTGCGGCGGCGGGTGCGGTGCCCACGTGCATTGCCGGGGGTGTGGATTCCGGTCACGTGGGCACCGCGCGAGGGTGTGCCGGGGCGGCGCGGCCGGCCGACCGCCTCTTCGTCCGGCGCGCACCGCCCCGGCGGCACCCCGCCCAGGTGATCCGTTCATACAGAGCAGCCAGGTGGCCTCCTGATACATGCGATCCGCCGGTTTGCCCCCCACCTGCGGGGGAACGGCGCGGAGGTATGCGAGGAGGTGCGTCGTGACCACCGTCGAGCGCCCGCCGGGCCGGGTCGAGGTGCGGGGGCGACGCCGCCCGGGGGCGGTCCTCGCCCACTGGCTGTCGTCCACCGACCACAAGGTGATCGGCCACCTGTACCTCATCACCTCGTTCGGGTTCTTCCTGATCGCCGGGGTGATGGCCCTGGTGGTGCGGGCGGAGCTGGCGCAGCCGGGCCTGCAGTTCGTCAACGCCGAGCAGTACAACCAGATGTTCACCATGCACGGCACGCTGATGCTGCTGCTGTTCGCCACCCCGCTGTTCGCCGGGTTCGCCAACGCGATCATGCCGCTGCAGATCGGCGCGCCGGACGTGGCGTTCCCGCGGCTCAACATGGCGAGCTACTGGCTGTTCCTGTTCGGCGGGCTGATCACGCTGTCCGGGTTCCTAACCGGGGACGGGGCCGCGTCCTTCGGCTGGACCGGCTACACCACCCTGTCGCTCGCGACGTTCTCCCCGGGGGTGGGCGGCGACCTGTGGATCATGGGGCTGGTGCTCGCCGGCATCGGCACGATCCTCGGCTCGGTGAACTTCATCACCACGATCATCCGCATGCGGGCGCCCGGCATGACCATGTTCCGCATGCCGATCTTCACCTGGAACGTGCTGCTCACCAGCATCATGGTGCTGATGGCGTTCCCGGTGCTCGCCGCCGCGCTGCTCGCCCTCGAGGCCGACCGCAGGCTCGGCACCCACATCTACGACCCGGCGAACGGCGGGCCGATCCTCTACCAGCACCTGTTCTGGTTCTTCGGCCACCCCGAGGTGTACGTGGTGGCGCTGCCGTTCTTCGGCATCGTCACCGAGGTGATCCCGGTGTTCAGCCGCAAGCCGCTCTTCGGGTACACCGGGCTCGTCGGCGCGACGATCGCGATCTCCGCGCTGTCGATGACGGTGTGGGCCCACCACATGTTCCCCACCGGCCAGGTGCTGCTGCCGTTCTTCTCCCTGCTCAGCTTCCTGATCGCGGTACCGACCGGGGTGAAGTTCTTCAACTGGGTCGGCACGATGTGGCGCGGCCACATCACCTTCGAGACCCCGATGCTGTTCGCGATCGGGTTCCTCGTCACGTTCCTTTTCGGCGGGCTCACCGGCGTGCTCCTCGCCTCGCCGCCGATCGACTTCCACGTGCACGACAGCTACTTCGTGGTGGCGCACTTCCACTACGTGCTGTTCGGCACCGTGGTGTTCGCGATGTTCGCCGGCTTCTACTTCTGGTGGCCCAAGCTCACCGGCAGGATGCTCGGCGAACGGCTCGGCAAGGTGCACTTCTGGATGCTGTTCGCCGGGTTCCACCTCACGTTCTTCGTCCAGCACCTGCTCGGGGCGGCCGGGATGCCCCGCCGGTACGCCGACTACTCCCCGGCCGACGGGTTCACCGCGTTCAACCTCGTCTCCTCGGCCGGGGCGTTCCTGCTCGGCCTGTCCACGCTGCCGTTCCTCTACAACATCTGGCACACCGCCCGCCACGGGCGGCGGGTGACCGTGGCCGACCCGTGGGGGTTCGGCAACTCGCTGGAGTGGATCACCTCCTGCCCGCCGCCGCGGCACAATTTCACCCGCCTGCCGCTCATCCGCTCCGAGCGGCCCGCCTTCGACCTGCGCTGGGGCCTGCCCGACCGGGTGAATCGATCATCACCCTGACCGCCCGGCCCCTCCGCCGCCTACGATGACCGTACGGACACCGGTCCGCGGCCAGCGGAACCACGATGAGCCGGCACAAGGAGCACCGTGTCCGCGGGATCGTCGAGGAGGCAGGGCGGGCGAGGGTGAGCGGATTACGGAGCAAGGAGGAGCACACGGCGGCGATCCGCAAGGACAGGCGGGTCGCGCTCGTCGTGAACACCCACTCCCGGCGCGGGCGGCGCAAGTACCTGGCGGTGATGCGGCTGCTGCACGCCGAGGGCTTCCGGCCGCTCGGCGCGTACGCGGTGATGGACCCGCGGCGGCTGCCCGACACGATCGAGACCGCGCTCGCGCTCAACCCCGACCTGCTCATCGTCGGCGGGGGCGACGGCACGCTCAGCGAGGCGGTCAAGCACGTGCCCGGCACCGACGCCGCGCTCGGCGTGCTCCCGCTCGGCACCACGAACAACTTCGCCCGCAGCCTCGGGCTGCCGCTCGACCTGGCCCGGGCGATCCGGGTGTTCCGGGTGGGCAAGGTGGCCGACGTCGACCTCGGCATGGCCGGGGACCGGCCGTTCGCCAACCTCACCAGCTTCGGCGTCTCGGTCGAGGTCGCGGCGACGGTGCGGCCGTGGCTGAAGCGGGTGCTCGGCCGCGCCGCCTACCCGCTCACCGCGCTCACCATCCTCCCGCACCACCGGCCGTTCCGCGCCGTGATCACCGTGGACGGCCGCCGCCACGAGCTGCTCACCCACCAGCTCAACATCGCCAACGGCCGGTTCCACGGCGGCTGGCAGATCGCCCGCGACATCAGCATCGACAACCACACCCTCGCCGCGTACCAGCTCGGCTCGGGCAAGCGGCTGCGGCTGCTGGTGGAGACGCTGATCCGGGCCACCACGGGCCGGTGGCAGAGCCTGGCGGGCGGGCCGTTCGTCACCGGCCGGGAGATGCTCGTGGAGATCGACCCGCCGCTGCTCGCGGACGTGGACGGCGAGGTCCGCCAGATCACCCCGCTGCTGCTGCGCAGCATCCGCAACGGCCTGCGGGTCATGGTGCCGCCCGACTTCGTCGACACCTGATCCGCCCGGTCCGGTCAGCACGCGGCCGGGGGAGCGGCCGCCTCCTCGGCTCCCGGCGCGAGGGCGGCGCGGATGCGCGCGGCATAGGACTCGGCCTCGGCCGCGTCCTGGTAGCGGGTGCGGGGCCAGAAGAAGCCGCGCAGGCCGTCCTTGCGGTTGCGCGGCACGATGTGCACGTGCAGGTGGGGCACGCTCTGGCTGATCCGGTTGTTCATCGCCACGAACGTGCCGCCCGCCGCGAGGCCGCGCTCGACCGCGCCCGCCACCGCCCGCACCCGCTGGAAGAACGGCCCGACCAGCTCGACCGGGAGATCGGTGAGGGTCTCGACGTGCGCGCGGGGCACCAGCAGCACGTGTCCCTTGAACACCGGGCGGGCGTCGAGGAAGCCCACGGCCACCTCGTCGCCGAAGACCGTCCACCCGGGGCGGTCGCCCCTGACGATCGCGCAGAAGGTGCACTGCTCCTGATCGGCCACCCGACGACCCTACCGGCGCCCCCCGCGGCGGATCACCGTCCGGCGCCTGCGGCGTGCCGCCCTCGCCCCGCCCGCCGCATCCGGCGCAGCACGAGGACGAGCACGGCCAGGCCCGCGAGCAGCGTGGCCGGGCCGGTACGCCGGCCGTGACCGGCCGCCTGCGGCTCGGCGGGTTTCCCGGGTTCGCCCGCCGTACCGGGGGTGGGGGCGGGCGCGGCAGGCACGGCCTCATCGGGGGCGGGGCCGCGGGTCTCGGCGGTGCGCGACTCGGGGGCGGTTTCGGTCTCCTCCTCGTCGTCCTCGGGGATCAGCTCCCTGCCGGTGTACCGCTCCTGGGCGATCTCGAAGCCCCAGAAGCGGAGCGGCGCGATGTTCCGGGAGTACCCCGGATGGTGGAGCGGCTCGGTCACGGGACTGCGGTGGACACCGATCTCGCCCGCCCGCAAGCGGAACTTGACGGGGTCCTCCGGGGAAATCGGTTCGTTCTCGGTCATCTCCGGGCCTCCCACGGGCGCCGCGCGGGAACCCTGCACCGCCGCGCGGTCGTCGGCAGAGCCCGACTACCCCGCAGGTGCCTCGCCAATCGCCCGTCGCGGACGGCCGGTTCCGGGCGTACGGCCGGCGGACGAGGCCGTTGGACGGACCGCACACGGCGGACCCGGATACGGCGAGGTGCCCGTCCCGGCACGGTTCGGGCGGGCGGCCGGGACCTGGGGCACCGACCGGACGGGGCGGCGCGGGTGGGCCCATTGCACTCCGGCCGTCGTTGCGGGTCATTCCGGACCCGGAAACCGGCGTCCCGGTGTTCATTTCGCGGCCTACGCGCGGCTGTTCGCCCTGCAGGCGTCCGGCTACCGCGACGGGATTCCGGGTGCGTGAGGCACGGCCGCGGTACGGCGGGGCGGACGAAGTCGCCGAGGCTGCCGGTGCCGCCCGGGCCGCGCAAGGAGTAGGCTCCGGCCCGTGGAGCCCGTGGTGCTGGTTCTCGTAGTGGCCGCCCTCGTGGGCGTTCCCGGACTGGTGTTGTGGCAGGTTCTGCGGGGCCGGCGCGACCTGGGCAGCACGCGGGCGGAGCGGGCGACGTTCGAGACCCTGCACACCGCGTCGCTCGCCGCCCCGCCGCTGCGCGCCGGGCTCACCAGGGCGGGTGCGATGAAGTCGTCGCGGCACCTGCGCGAGCTGCTCGGCTCGCCCGCGATCGCGATCACCGACAGCGAGGAGCTGCTCGTCTACGAGGGGGTGGGGGACCACCATGCCGCGGACGCGTTCCGCCACGCGCAGAACACGCTGAAGGACGGCCGCACCCAGGTGCTCGGCCCGGACGTGATCACCTGCGACGTGCCCGAGTGCCCGATCCGGTACGCGGTGGTGGTGCCGCTCACCACCGACGAGCGGGTGGTCGGCTCGCTCGCCGCGTACGGCGACCACGCCTCGGCGGGCCTGGTGCGGGCCACCCAGGAGGTGGCGAACTGGGTCGACGTGCAGCTCGAGCTCGCCGAGCTGGACCGCTCCCGCACGCTGCTCATGGAGGCGGAGGTGCGCGCGCTGCGGGCGCAGATCTCGCCGCACTTCATCTACAACTCGCTCACCACGATCGCGTCGTTCGTGCGCACCGACCCGGAGCGGGCCCGGGAGCTGCTGATCGAGTTCGCCGACTTCACCCGCTACTCCTTCCGGCGGCACGGCGAGTTCACCACGCTCGCCGAGGAGCTGCGCTCGATCGACCGCTACCTCATGCTGGAGCGCGCCCGGTTCGGCGACCAGCTGCAGGTGACGCTGCGCATCGCGCCGGAGGTGCTGCCGGTGGCGCTGCCGTTCCTGTGCCTGCAGCCGCTGGTGGAGAACGCGGTACGGCACGGCCTGGAGAGCAAGGACGGCGTCGGCCGGATCACGATCATCGCCGAGGACGCGGGGTCGGAGTGCCACATCAGCGTCGAGGACGACGGCATCGGCATGGATCCGGAGCGGCTGCGGCGCATCCTCGCGGGTGACCCGGACGAGCGCTCCGGCTCGGGCGGGGTCGGCCTCGGCAACGTGGACGAGCGGCTCCGCCAGGTCTACGGCGACGAGTACGGCCTCGTCGTCGAGACCGGCATCGGCGCGGGCACGAAGGTCAACGTCCGCGTGCCGAAGTACCACCCCGGCGTCTCGGTCCGCTGACCCGCCCACGCGGTACGGCCGGGCGATTTGGGGGACATTTTCGCCTTTGGTAAAGCCGGTTACCGGCGGCGTCGGAAACGTCGCGATCGATGGGGCACGGACGGACGGGAGCGACGCGGAACACTCGCCTCCGTGCCCCGTCGTGATCGCGCCACATGTGGTTTTCGCGTGGTTCACATTGGCGTAACGGGAATGAAAAGTTCGGCGCTGTCGTGCCCAAGGGCCTTACCAGGCGGGCAGGGCCGCGGCGCGGCCGCAAGGTGGGCGTTTCCGCTGCTCATACGGGTCCTCGGCAGGACCGGGAGGTACGGCTGCGCCGCGATCGGATGCCGCTCGCGGCCATCCGGGCGGCCGAACGGCGGGCGGTGCCTTCCGCCGGGAAAGAGCCGGGACGGGCGGGCCGCCTGGCGGTTTTCATATAGGCCCTGCGACGGATTACCGGCGGGTGCGCGGATGCCGCCCGTTTTCGTGATCCGCAAACCGGCCGGCGAGGCGTATCCCTGCCATCGGCCCGTGCGTCCGGCGGCGCCCCGGACCACGAATCGTGTCCGCCGAGGCCGCGGCCGCGCATCCCCGCCGCGGATCGATCCCCCGGCCGGAACCCGCGGCGGGAGGGAACGCCGGACGGCACTCGTCGCCACCCCGGCGGCCTCGGCCTCGCCCGTGTGGGCCACGACCCGGTCCGCGATCACCGGCGAGTGTCCTGCGCGACGCTCCCGAGCGGCTTCCTCCTGCCCACCACCGCCCTGGCCGGATCGCGCGGGCGGAAGGCCTTCCGCGCACCTCCGACGCATCTCCCGGCCGCCGAGCACGCCGCGGACCCGCGGGCCGGCCGGTGCGCAGGCCGGTGATCCCGCCGCCCATGCCGCCCGGTGGCACGTCCGGCGCACCTTTGGGGGAATGTTTGCCCAGGTTGTGGGCAGGTGAGCCGGCCCGCCGTACGGCACCGGCCCGGCCCGGGCCTGCCGTCGGTACAGGTTCGGTGCGCTTTACATGACCGTGTGCGGATGTCGTCAAGTAAGTCTGTTAGACGTGGGTGGCCTCGGCTGCGGCCGTTGACATTGCATGTCGGATTCATCACGCTCGTTGGCATTCGCAGTTGGCAGTAGGGAGTGAGTAGTGGTCGGCCTTCGAGTCCTCGCGGTCGATGATGAACAGCCCGCCCTGGAGGACCTGGCGTACCTGCTGCGTGCGGATGACCGGATCGGGGAGGTGCTCACCGCCCGTGACGGGGCCTCTGCGCTGCGGCTGCTGGATCGGGCACTCGCGGAAGGGCGGCCGATCGAGGCGGTGTTTCTCGACATCCGCATGCGCGGGCTCGACGGGGTGGTGCTCGGCAGGCTGCTCGCCCAGTTCGCCCGGCCGCCCCGCGTCGTGTTCGTGACCGCCTACGAGGAGCACGCCGTCGACGCCTTCGAGATCAAGGCCGAGGACTACCTGCTCAAGCCGGTACGGCCGGAGCGCCTCGCGGAGGCGATCCGCCGGGTGTGGGCCGCCACGCGCGAGGCGTCCGATCCCGACCGCAAGAGCCGGGCGGCGGTGGAGGTCGACACCATCCCGGTCGAGCTGGGCGGGGTCACCCGGTTCGTGTCGAGCACCGACGTGCGCTACGTGGAGGCCCAGGGCGACTACGCCCGCCTGCACACCTCCACCGGCAGCCACCTGGTCCGCATCCCCCTCGCGGTGCTCGAGGACCGGTGGGCGAACGCGGGCTTCGTCCGCGTGCACCGCAGCCACCTGGTCTCCCTCAAGCACATCGACGAGCTGCACCTCGGCTCGGGGCGGTGCACCGTACGCATCGGCGACACCGAGATCCCGGTGAGCCGCCGGCACACCCGGCAGCTCCGTGACCTGCTGGTCCGCCGGGCGAAGCCGGGGCGGGGCGAGTGAACCCCCGCCCCGCGGACCGGCCGGACAAGCGCGCCTTCGAGCGGCTCCTCACGGAACGGCGCACGGCCGAGCGGCCGCGCCGCCAGGTGGTGACGAGCCCGCGCACCCTCGCGGCCCGTCGCCCCCGCTACCCGCTGACCCGGGAGATCGACGAGCAGACCCAGCTCGGCGAGGTCTACATGCGCTCGCTGGTGCGCACGCAGCTGCGCCTCGGCCTGTTCGTGTGCACGCTGCTCGGCTGCGTGGTGGGCGGCCTGCCGCTGCTGTTCCTGCTGGTGCCGAAGCTGCGCGCGGTCGAGGTGCTCGGCGTTCCGCTGCCGTGGCTGCTGCTCGGCGGGCTCATCTACCCGTTGTTCACGCTCGTCGGATACTTCTATGTGCGCAGCGCCGAACGCAACGAGCGCGACTTCGCCGAACTGGTCGACCGGCAGTGACAGTGACGCAGCGGTGGTGGTGACGGACCTTCCATGAGTTCCGCGTACGGCGTCGTCGCCGTCCTGCTGGTGGTCATGGCGACGGTCCTCATCGGCGCCTTCGGCATCCGGCTGTCCCGGACCACGTCGGACTTCTACGTCGCCTCGCGCACGGTCTCCCCGCTGTGGAACGCCTCGGCGATCGGCGGGGAGTACCTGTCCGGCGCCTCGTTCCTCGGGATCGCCGGGCTGATCCTCGCGCACGGCGCGGACCTGCTGTGGCTGCCGGTCGGCTGGACCGGCGGCTACCTGGTGCTGCTCGTGCTCATCTCGGCGCCGCTGCGCCGCTCGGGCGCCTACACGCTGCCCGACTTCGCCGAGGCGCGCCTGGAGTCGATGACCGTGCGCCGGACCGCGAGCGTGCTCGTCGTGCTCATCGGCTGGCTGTACCTGATGCCGCAGTTCCAGAGCGCCGGGCTGGTGCTGCGCGGCGTCACCGGGGCGCCGGTGTGGGTGGGCGGCGTGCTCGTCGCGGTCGTGGTCGCGGTGAACGTGCTCTCCGGCGGCATGCGCTCGATCACCTTCGTCCAGGCCTTCCAGTACTGGCTGAAGCTGACCGCGCTCGCCCTCCCGCTCATCTTCGTGCTGATCGCCTGGAACGCCGACGGCCGCCCCACGCCCGGGGAGGGGCCGCCGGTGTTCCGCGACCGCACCACGGTGACCTTCCCCAGCGACGTGCGGATCAAGGTGAGCGAGCCGGTGGCGGTGACCGCCGAGGGCGTGATCGACGACCGGCCGGTGCGCGGCCCGGTCACCCTCGACCCGGGCACGCACGAGATCCGGCACGACGCCAAGGTCACCTTCCCGGCCGGTACGGCGGTGCCGCACATGGAGAGCCTGCCGATGCTCAACGACGAGGACTGGGCGCTGCCGCTGCAGGGCCGGGACCATCCGGTGTACGCCACCTACTCGCTGATCCTCGCCACCTTCCTCGGCACCATGGGGCTGCCGCACGTGCTCGTGCGGTTCTACACCAACCCCGACGGCCGGGCGGCCCGCCGTACCACGCTCGCCGTGCTCGCCCTGCTCGGCACGTTCTACCTGCTCCCGGCCGTGTACGGCGCGCTCGGCCGGCTCTACACGCCCGAGCTGCTGATGACCGGCCGGACCGACGCGGTGGTGCTCACGCTGCCCGGGCGGCTGGTCGGGGGAGTGCTGGGCGAGCTGCTCACCGCGCTCGTCGCCGCGGGCGCGTTCGCCGCGTTCCTGTCCACCTCCTCGGGGCTCACCGTGTCGGTCGCCGGGGTGCTCGGCCAGGACATCCTCGGCGGCGGGGTACGCTCGTTCCGGATCGCCACGGTGCTCGCCGTGATCGCGCCGCTCGTGCTGGCGATCACGGCGCGGGCGCTCGCGGTCGCCGACGTGGTGGGGCTCGCGTTCGCGGTCGCCGCGTCGTCGTTCTGCCCGCTGCTCGTGCTCGGCATCTGGTGGCGGCGGCTCACCACGGCCGGGGCGATGGCCGGGCTGCTCGTCGGCGGCGGGCTCGCCGGGGCCGCGGTGGTGGCCACGATCGTCGGCGGGCCGTACGACGGGTGGACGGGCGCGCTGCTCGCCCAGCCGGCCGCGTGGACGGTGCCGATCGCGTTCCTGGTGATGATCGTGGTGTCGCTGCTCACGCCGCGGAAGGTGCCGCTCGGCGTGGCCCGGACCATGGTCCGGCTGCACACCCCGGAGACGCTGAACGTCGATCGCGGAGACTGGCGCCCGCGGTCCGCATGACCGCTCACCGCAAAATAGCTACCACTCACCGCAGCGGATTTCACTCCGCCGCGGCAGCGTGACGACTGGCCGATTGTTGCTGCTTGCGGTCTCGAAAGGGTGGACGGAACACTCCTACGTTATCCGTGATCCAGATCACAGCCGTAGGAGGCGCCGTGACCACCAGGCATCAAGAGACGACGATCTACGAACAGATACAGGCGAGTCCACGGTTCCAGGAGCTGCGCAAGAAGTTCCGGAGCTGGACTTTCCCGATGACCGTCGCCTTCCTGGCGTGGTACCTGCTCTACGTGTTGCTGTCGGGCTTCGCGCGCGGCTTCATGGCCGCCAAGGTGCTCGGCAACATCAACGTGGCGATGATCTTCGGCATTCTCCAGTTCGTCTCCACGTTCCTGATCGCGTGGGCCTACTCGCGGCACGCGGCGTCGAAGCTGGACCCGATCGCCGAAGAGCTCCGGCATGAGGTCGAGGGGAAGAACTCGTGAACCAGCAGGCCCTGTCCATCATCCTGTTCCTGATCTTCGTCGCCGCAACGATCGGCATCACCTACTGGGCGAGCAAGAACACCAAGACCGCGGCGGACTTCTACGCGGGCGGCCGGTCGTTCAGCGGCGTGCAGAACGGCCTCGCCATCGGCGGTGACTACATGTCGGCCGCCTCGTTCCTCGGCATCGCCGGCATGATCGCCCTCTACGGCTACGACGGCTTCCTCTACTCCATCGGCTTCCTCGTCGCGTGGCTGGTGGCGCTGCTGCTCGTCGCCGAGCTCATGCGTAACTCCGGCAAGTTCACCATGGCGGACGTGCTCGCCTTCCGGATGAGCCCCCGCCCGGTGCGCACCGCCGCCGGCGTCTCCACGATCACGGTCTCGATCTTCTACCTGCTCGCCCAGATGGTCGGCGCGGGCGCCCTGGTGGGCCTGCTGCTCGGCATCGAGGGTGAGGCCGCGAAGGCCGGCACGATCGTGGTGGTCGGCCTGCTGATGATCATCTACGTGGTGTTCGGCGGCATGAAGGGCACCACCTGGGTCCAGATCGTCAAGGCCGTGCTGCTCATGGGCGGCGCGGGCCTGATCACCCTGCTGGTGCTCGGCAAGTACGGCTTCAACCTCTCCGGCCTCATGGGCACCGCCGCCGAGCAGAGCGGCAAGGCCGACGCGTTCCTGCAGCCGGGCCTGCGGTACGGCACGGAGGAGCAGGGTCTCGCGGGCAAGCTCGACCTGATCAGCCTCGGCCTGGCGCTCGTCCTCGGCACCGCCGGTCTGCCGCACATCCTCATCCGCTTCTACACCGTTCCGAACGCCAAGGAAGCCCGCAAGTCGGTGAACTGGGGCATCGGCCTCATCGGCACCTTCTACCTGTTCACCCTCGTGCTCGGCTTCGGCGCCGCCGCCCTGGTGGGCAGCGACGCGATCCGCGAGCAGAACGCGGCCGGCAACACCGCGGCGCCGCAGCTCGCCCAGGCGGTCGGCAACATGATCTTCGGCGAGATCGGCGGCACCGTGCTCCTCGCGGTGATCTCCGCGGTCGCGTTCGCCACCATCCTCGCCGTGGTCGCGGGCCTCACCCTCGCCTCGTCCTCCTCCTTCGCCCACGACCTGTACGCGCACGTGTTCAAGCGCGGCCAGGTCACCGAGCGCCAGGAGATGGTCGTCGCGCGGGTCGCCGCGTTCGTCATCGGCATCGTCTCGATCGGCCTCGGCATCCTCGCCCAGGGCCTGAACGTGGCGTTCCTCGTCGCCCTGGCGTTCGCGGTCGCCGCCTCCGGTAACCTCCCGGCGATCCTCTACAGCCTGTTCTGGAAGCGGTTCAACACCACGGGCGCCGTCTCGGCGATCTACGGCGGTCTCATCTCGGCCGTGGTCCTGGTGATCTTCTCGCCGGTGGGCTCCGGCAAGCCGACCTCGCTCTTCCCGGACGCGAACTTCGCCTGGTTCCCGCTGGAGAACCCGGGCATCGTGTCCATCCCGCTCGGGTTCCTCTGCGGCTACCTCGGCACGATCCTGAGCAAGGAGTACAACGCCCAGAAGTTCGCGGAGATCGAGGTCCGCTCCCTCACCGGCGCGGGCGCCGAGAAGGCGATCTCGCACTGAGCCTGATCCCCGCACCCCCACCCACCCTGAATGCCGCCCACCGGGCGCCCGGCGACGGGCTCCCGGTGGGCGCCGGGACCTCCCCCGCGGGTACGGGCGTCAGCCTCCACGGCGCCCGTGCCCGCGGGGGATCACCTGTTCCGGGCTCAGGCGCCGGGGCGGCGCAGGAACGCGAGCAGCCGCTCCGGTGGCCAGCAGTTGATCACATCGTCCGGGGTGAGCCCGGCACGCCGGGCGATGCCGACGCCGAACCGCTGGAAGGCCAGGTGCGGTACGGCGTGCGCGTCGCTGTCGATCGCGAACTTCACGCCGTGCCGCCGCGCCAGCCGTACCAGGTCGGACGGCAGGTCGGCGCGGTCCGGGTAGGAGTCGATCTCCATCGCCGTCCCGGTGCGGGCGGCGGCCCGGAACACCGCGTCCCAGTCGGCCTCGACCGGCGGGCGTTTGCCGATCTTCCGGGTCGTGGGGTGCCCGATGACGTGCACCTCGGGGTTCTCACACGCGGCGATGAGCCGCCGGGTCATCTCCGCGGGGGACTGGGTGAAATGCGAGTGCACCGACGCCACGCAGACGTCGAAGCCGGCGAGGATCTCCGCCGGCCAGTCCACCGAGCCGTCCGGCCCGATGTTGAGCTCGGTGCCGTGCAGCAGCCGCATGCCGGGACGGGCCGCCTGCAGCCGGCGCAGCCGTTCCCGCTGGGCCAGCGCCTTCTCCAGGGTCATGCGCTGCATCACCAGGTCGGGCGCGTGGTCGGTCACCGCGTAGTAGGCGTGGCCGCGCCGGGCCGCCGCGGCCACCATCTCCTCCAGGGACGCGACCCCGTCGGTGAGGTCGGTGTGGGTGTGCAGGTCGCCGCGCAGGTCCTCGAGGGTCACCAGGCGGGGGAGCCCGCCGCGCAGCGCCGCCTCGACCTCCCCGGCGTCCTCCCGCAGCTCGGGCGGCACCCAGGGCATGCCGAGCGCCGCGTACACCTCCTCCTCGGTCGCGGCCGCGAGCGGCCGCCCGCCGTCGTACAGGCCCTGGCCGGTGAGCGTCCACCCGCGCTCGGCGGCGAGGGCGCGCAGCCGCGCAAGGTGCGCGGCCGACCCGGTCGCCGCGAGCAGGGCGGCGCCCCACGACTCCTCCGGCACCACCCGCAGCCGCACCCGGGGCCCGTCCGCGGCCCGCGCCGACGCCGTGCCCGGCTCCTCCTCGGCGACCTCGGCGAGGTACGGCAGGCCGCGCAGCACGGCGACGAGCGCGGCCGGGTCGGCGGCGGTGGCGAGCAGCTCGACCTCGGCGATCGTCTCCGCGCCGCGGCGCAGCGCCCCGGCCACGGCGACCCGTCCGGCGCCCGGGGCCTCGCGCAGCGCCGCGGCCACCCGGTCGGCGAGGCCGGTGGCGACGCCCAGGTGCACCTGCGAGCCCGCCTCGAGCAGGTGTTCCACGCCGGCGAGCAGGTTCGCCAGCGTCTTCGGGCCGAAGCCCTTGCGGCCGGTGAGCCGCCCGGCGCGGATCGCCTCGGCGAGCGCCTCGGGCGAGTCGATGCCGTACTCGTGGAAGAGCACCAGCGCGGTCTTCGGGCCGAGCGAGGGCACCCGCACGAGCCGCCGCACCCCCTCGGGCACACGTGCGCGCAGCTCGTCGAGCTGGCGGAAGCCGCCCCGCCGCAGGAACTCCTCCACCTTGCGGGCGATCGCCTCGCCGACGCCGGGCACGGCGCGCACGTTCTCCGGGGTGACCTCCTCCGGGTGGCCGGCGATCGCCTTCGCCGCCCGCTGGTAGCTCCGCACCCGGAAGGCGTCGCCGCCGTCGAGCGCGAACAGCTCCGCGTACTCCTGCAGCGCCGCGGCGACGGCGTCATTCGCCCTGCTCATGGCCAAAGGGTACGTCCTGGGGCGCTTCGGTTAGAGTACATATCAACTGACCTGCGGTGACGGTGAAGGACGAGGACGGCGAAGGCGGCGGTGGAGCACCAGATCGACACCCGTTCGGGCGACGCCCTGTTCCGGCTGGCGTTCGCCCAGTCGCCGTTCGCCCTGGCGGTCCATGACAAGGACATGATCTGCCGGCGGATCAGCGACCACATGGCCCGCCTCTTCAACATCACGCCCGAGGACCTCATCGGCCGCAGGCTCACCGACGTGCTCAAGGGGCCCCAGTACGACGCGATGGAGCGGCGGGCCCGCCAGGTGCTCGCCACCGGCGAGGCCCAGGTGCTGCACACCTTCCGCCGGGTGCCGGGGGAGACCCGGGAGCACGCCTGGACCGTCTACGTCACGCCGCTCAAGGACGACGACGGGCAGGTGATCGGGGTCCAGGTCGGCGCGCTCGACTTCACCGAGCAGTACTGGACCCGGCAGCGGCTGCTGCTGCTCAACGAGGCGAGCACGAGCATCGGCACCACCCTCGACGTGACCCGTACCGTCCGCGAGCTGACCGACCTCGTCGTGCCGCGGTTCGCCGACTTCGCCGGCGTGGACCTGCTCGACTCGGTGCTGCGCGGCGACGAGCCCGGCCCCGGGGCGTTCCCCAGCCGGGTGCCGCTGCGCCGGGTCGCCCACCGCTCGATCCGCGAGGCGGTGCCCGAGGCCGCGGCCGAGCTGGGGGAGATCGTCTCGTACCCGGACTACTCCCCGCCGGCCCGCGCGCTCGCCGCCGGGGTGCCGATCCTCACCGGCCACGACGACCCCGACTTCCAGCGCTGGATCGCCGCCGACCCGATGCGGGCCGCCCGGGTGCGCGACTACGGGTTCTACTCGGTGATGGTCGTGCCGATGCGCGCCCGCGGCGTCACCCTCGGCCTGGTGATCTTCGCCCGGCTCACCCACCCCGAGCCGTTCACCAGCGACGACCTGTTCCTCGCCGAGGAGCTCACCTCGCGCGCCGCCTACGCCGTCGACAACGCCCGCCGGTACAGCCGGGAGCGGGCCACCGCCGTGGCGCTGCAGCGCAGCCTGCTGCCGCAGCGGCTGCCCGAGCAGTCGGCGGTGGAGGTCGCCACCCGCTACCTGCCCACGGGCAGCCACGCGGGCGTCGGCGGCGACTGGTTCGACGTCATCCCGCTGTCCGGCGCCCGGGTCGCGCTCGTCGTCGGCGACGTGGTCGGCCACGGCCTGCGCGCCTCGGCCACGATGGGCCGGCTGCGCACCGCCGTACGCACCCTCGCCGACGTCGATCTGCCCCCGGACGAGCTGCTCACCCGGCTCGACGACCTGGTGGCCCGGCTGTCCGCGGAGGGCTCGTCGGCCGACCGCGACGAGGTCGGCGTCGACCTCGGCGCGAGCTGCGTGTACGCGGTGTACGACCCGATCGCCCGCACCGTGACGCTGGCGCGGGCCGGCCACCCGGTGCCCGCGGTGGTCACCCCGGACGGCAAGGCGTACTTCCCGGAGGTGCCCGCCGGGCCGCCGCTCGGCCTGGGCGGCCTGCCGTTCGAGTCGACCGAGATCCAGCTGCCCGAGGGCAGCCTGATCGTCCTCTACACCGACGGGCTCATCGAGTCCCGCACCGACGACATCGAGGCCGGTCAGGAACGGCTGCGCCGGGTGATCGCGGACGCCGACCCCTCGCCGGAGGTCACCGCGGACGACGTGCTCGCCGCGCTGCTGCCGGACCACCCCACCGACGACGTGGCCCTGCTCATCGCCCGCACCCGGCGGCTCGACCGGGTCGCCACCTGGGACATCGACGCCGACCCGGCGATGGTCGCCACCGCCCGCAAGCTCGCGGTCGAGCAGGTCGAGGAGTGGGGGCTGGGCGAGGCCGCCTGCATCACCGAGCTCGTGGTGAGCGAGCTGATCACCAACGCGATCCGGCACGCGGCCCCGCCGATCCGGCTGCGGCTCATCTACGACCGCACGCTGATCTGCGAGGTCGCCGACTCCAGCAACACCGCGCCGCACCTGCGCCGCGCCCGGGCCATGGACGAGGGCGGCCGCGGGCTGCTGCTCGTCGCCCAGCTCGCCGACCGCTGGGGCACCCGGCACACCCCCACCGGGAAGATCATCTGGGCCGAGCAGGTCGTCCCGGCCTCGGTGCCCCACCGGGTCCCCGCCTGAGCGGGCACGGACTCCGCCGCGACGTGGGACGGTTGCCGGTGAGGATTCTGGACAGTTAATATCCAGATCGTGCGGATGAGTGAGGGCGTCGAGTGGGCGCTGCACACGTGTGTGAACCTCGCCTGGGTCGGGCGGCCGGTGGGCTCGGCCCGGCTGGCGGCCTTCTACGGCCTCCCTCCCGCCTACCTGAACAAGCGGCTGCAGAACCTCGTCCGGGCCGGAATCCTCACCTCCGTGCCCGGGCCGAAGGGCGGGTTCGCGCTGGCGCGCGACCCGGCGTCGATCAGCCTGCTCGACGTGGTCACCGCGATCGAGGGACCCGATCCCGCGTTCCGCTGCACCGGCATCCTCGGCGACAGCCCGTGGGGGGACAAGACCGCCGACCACCCGTCCACCTGCGTCATCGCCGCGGCCATGCGCCGGGCGGAGCTCGCCTGGCGCAGGGAGCTGGCCGGGCAGACCATCGCCGACGTCTGCGCCACCGTGGAACGGCGGGCGCCGGGGGAGCCCGAGCGCACGCGCCGCTGGTTCGGCTGAGACCGCACCTGTCGACCCGGCCCCTCCGGGGCCCTTTTTTCGGAGGAGATCCTGGATGTTAGATATCCAGAATAGGACCGCAGCCGGATCCACGGCGCGGGGATGGTCCGCCGTCTGCGCCGTCGCGCTGGGCATCTTCGCCCTCATGACCTCCGAGCTGCTCCCCGTCGGCCTGCTCACCCCCGTCGCCGCGGAGCTGGCGGTGTCCGAGGGCACCGCGGGGCTGATGGTGACCACGCCGGGGCTGGTGGCCGCGGTGGCCGCGCCGGTGCTGACCATCGTCGCCGGGCGGCTGGACCGCAAGGTCATGCTCGCAGGGCTGATCGGCCTCATGGCGCTGGCCAACCTCGCCTGCGCCGTCGCGCCCGCCTTCGCCGTCGTCCTCGCCGCCCGGCTCACCGTCGGCGTCAGCGTCGGCGGCTTCTGGGCGATCGCCGGCGGGCTCGCCCCGCGCCTGGTGCCCGAGCGGCACGTCGGCCGCGCCACCGCGGTCATCTTCGGCGGCGTGTCCACCGCCTCGGTCATCGGCGTGCCCGCCGGAACCCTCGCCGGGCAGGCCGGCGGCTGGCGGCTCGGGTTCGCGCTCGTCGGGCTCCTCGGGCTGGTGGCGCTCGGGTTCCTGCTCCTGCTCGTGCCCGCGCTGCCCGCCACGCGGACGGTCTCGTTCGCCCAGGTGCCCGGCGTGTGGCGGACCCCCGCCGTGCGCGCCGGGATCGCGCTCACCTTCCTGCTGATCACCGGGCACTTCGCCGCGTACACCTACCTCCGGCCGATCGCCCACGAGATCGCGGGGATCCGGCCGGACGTGATCGGCCTGCTGCTGCTCGGCTACGGCGTCGCCGGCGTGGCGGGCAACTTCGTCGCGGGCGGCCAGGTGGCCCGCCGTACCCGCGGCACGCTGCTCGTCATCGGCGCGGCGCTCACCGCCGTCACCGGCCTGCTCGCCGTGGCCGGCGCGGGCCCGGCCACGGGGACGGCGGCGGTCGTCGCGTGGGGCCTCGCCTACGGCGGCGTCTCGGTGAGCCTGCAGACGTGGATGCTCAAGGCGGCTCCCGCCGCGGCCGAGGCCGCCACCTCGCTCTTCGTCGCCGCGTTCAACCTGTCGATCGCGCTCGGGGCGCTGCTCGGCGGCCTCGCGGTGGACGGGTACGGCACGGCCGCCGCGCTCTGGCTCGCCGCCGCGCTGCTGCTGCCATCCACCCTCGTCGTCCTGGTCACCCGTCCCGATCCGGCCACCCGCCCGCGCGCGGGCCGCCGGCTCGAACCGAACCTCCGGGAGGAGTAACGATCATGTCCTTCACCATCACGAACCCGCCCGCGCTGCACGACCCGGTCCCGTTCGGCTACAGCCACCTCGCCACGGTGACCTCCGGGCGGCTGGTCCTGGTCGCCGGGCAGTACGCCTCCGACGAGCACGGGCAGGTGGTGTCCCCGGACTTCGCCGTGCAGGTGGACCGGTCCCTGGCGAACCTCGGCACGGCGCTGCGGGCCGCCGGAATGGACTACCCCGACGTCGTGCAGGTCCGGACCTTCGTCGTGGACCACGGTCCGGAGCGGCTCGCCGTGATCGCCGAGGCGGTCCGCCGGATCTGGGGCGACCGGCCGCCCACGCAGACGCTGATCGGCGTGGCGGCGCTGGCCCTGCCCGGCATGCTGTTCGAGATCGACGCCGTCGCGGTCCGCCCGTGACGGTACGGCGCGCCCCGGCGGCCTGCCGGGCGCGCGCCACCGGTCAGCCGTCCGACGCCTTGACCTGCTGGAGCGCGGCGAGCGCCGCGCCCCGGGCGCCGGCCATGTCGAGGTCGTGCACGAGCAGCAGCTCCGAGGCGGCCCGCTGCTCCTCGCGCAGCACGACGTGCTCGCGCACCTTGTCGAGGAACCACTGGCGGAAGTGCGGTGCGGCCTCCACCACGCCGCCGCCGAGGAAGTACACGTCCGGGTCCATGAACTGGGCGGCGACGGTGAACAGGCGGCCGATCGCGATCGCCTGCTGCTCGAAGATCCGCAGTGCCATCTCGTCGCCCCGCTCGCCGAGTCCCCGCAGCATGCGGGCGGCCTTCGCGATCGGCTCGACCGAGGCGAGCTCGTGGCCGGGGTAGCGGGTCAGCCAGTACGGCAGCAGGTTGCGCTCGATCCCGGTGAGCGAGGCGACGCTCTCGGCGTCCCCCTCGAAGCCGCAGTTGCAGCTCGGCACCGGCTGGTCCGGCTCGAGCAGGCCGCGCAGCGGGATGTGCACGTGGCCGAGCTCGCCCGCCATGCCCGCCGCGCCCGTGACCACCCGGCCGCCGACCACGACGCCGCCGCCGAGGCCGGTGCCGACGATCGCCGCGACCGAGGAGTGCTCCGCCGCGGCCGGGCCGAACCGCACGTGGTGGGCGTAGAGCGCGGCGGCGTTGCCGTCGTTGTTGTAGACGACCGGCAGGCCGAGCCGCTCCTCCAGGGCGCCGCGGAAGTCGAAGCCGCACCACTCCGGGTGGCCGAAGTTGGTCGCGCCGCGCGCGGAGATCACGCCGTCCGCGCTCGCCGGCCCCGGGGTGTCGAGCCCGACCGCGCGCACCCGCTCGATCGGCACGCCGGTGAGCTCGAGCACGCCGTGCATCGCCCGGACCAGCGCGTCCACGGCCACCGCGGGCCCCTCGCGGACGTGGCTGGGGGTCTCCACCAGCCGGTCCACCAGGAACCGCCCGTCCGCGTCGACGACGGTGGCGTTGTTGCTCGTCCCGCCGTTGTCGAGGCCGACAACCACCCAATCCGCAGTAGTCATACGTGGAAGGTAGTCCCCTCGCCGGGACTCCACGATGTATCAAAATCGGACAATTTCCCGGGAGATTTCTTGGATCGCCGTGGAGTGGCACGGCGGGCGGCACCTACCGTGGCGGGCATGGCGTCCGGGGACATCGCTCGGTTCGTCGCCGCGCTGCCCAAGGTCGAGCTGCACGTGCACCTCGTCGGCTCGGCGTCCGCGGCGACCGTCCTCGAGCTCGCCGCCCGGCACCCGGACGGCCCGGTGCCGACGACCGCCGCCGGGCTTGCCGCGTTCTACCGGTACCGGGACTTCGCCCACTTCGCCGAGGTGTACACGGCGGTGAGCTCGCTCGTCCGCGACCAGGAGGACGTCGCCTCGCTCGTGCTGGGCGTGGCCCGGGACCTCGCGGCCCAGAACGTCCGCCACGTCGAGCTCACCGTCACGCCGTACAGCCAGGTGCTCGTCGGCATCCCGATGCACGCGGTCACCGAGGCGCTCGACGTGTCGGCGCGCGAGGCCCGCGACCGGTACGGCATCGGCATCGCGTACATCTTCGACATCGCGGCGGTGCAGGGCGCGGAGGGCGCCCGGGCCACCCTCGAGCACGCGCTGGAGCACCCGCCCGAGCGCCTGGTCGGCTTCGGGCTCGGCGGCGACGAGCGGCGGCGCGTGCCCCACTTCGCCGCGATCCGCGACGCGTTCCGCGCGGCCACCGCGGCCGGGCTGCACAGCGTGCCGCACGCGGGGGAGATGGGCGGGCCGGAGGTGATCTGGCAGGCGCTCGGCGAGCTGCGCGCCGAGCGCATCGGGCACGGCATCGGCTGCGTGCGCGACCCCGCCCTCGTCGCCCACCTGCGCGAGGCCCGGATCCCGCTGGAGGTGTGCCCCACCTCGAACGTGCGCACCGGCCAGGTGCCCGCGATCGAGCACCACCCGTTCCCCCGGATGCTCGCCGACGGCCTTGTGGTCACCGTCAACAGCGACGACCCGCCGATGTTCGGCACCACGCTCACCGACGAGTACCTCACCCTCGCCCGCGTCTTCGGGCTGGGCCCCGGAGAGCTCGCCGAGCTCGCCCGCAACGCGGTGCGCGCGGCGTTCCTGCCCGCCCCGGAGAAGGCGGCGCTGCTCGCCGAGATCGACGCGCTGGTCGCCGGCCCGTGGTGATTGCTTCAGGTGGTCAGGGGTAGCCAAGACGCCATGGCGCCGAGGGGCGCCGTGAGGGGGGAAGTGTTCGATGATCCAGATGCTGCACAAGAAGGGGATCCGGTCCGGCACCCTGTACACGCTGGGCCTCGGCTCCATCGCGTTCTCGTTCGTCACCTGGCTGCTGTCGAAGAGGTTCGAGGCGGCCGGGATCGACCGGGCGGACCGCTGGGGCCTGTTCGTCGGCGAGTGGGCGCCCACCTTCATCGCCATGGGCGTCGCGCTCCGCATCGAGGAGACGCACCGCGAGCTCGCCGGCCCCGAGGGCTACCAGACCGGCCGGGAGCAGCCCTGGGAGCAGGAGACCGTGGGCGAGCGCACGCCCGCCGGCATGCGGCACTAGGCCTCTCAGCCGGGGGCGGCGGCGACGGATCGCCGCCCCCAGGCCGTGCCCCGGCCCCGATCGCGGTCCGGGCCGTTCCCCGGAGCCCCGTAGGCGGCCGGGTTACGGCACGGCGGTGGCGGGCAGGGCGGTGGTCATGGCAGACGACACGCTGTTCTTGCTGCTCGAAGGCTACGGCTGGCTGCCGGCGCTGCGCCGCCGGGCGCCGGGCGAGGTCGCCCGCACCCGGCTGCTGGGCCGCCGCGCGGTCGCGATCTGCGGGCCGGACGCCGCCCGCTTCTTCTATGAGGACGACGGCATCCGGCGTGGCCCGGCGCCGCCGCACCTGGTGCGCAGCACGCACTTCGTCCGGGGCACCGGCCAGAACCTCGACGGGATCACCCGCGAGGCGCGCCGGGCGATGTTCCTGCCGGTGCTCCACGGCGACGCAGCGGCCGACCTGGTCTCCCGGGCCGCGGCCGCGTGGGACGAGGCCGTGCCGCGGTGGGGCGCGGAGCCGTCCGTGGTGCTGTTCGACCGGGTCGCCCAGGTGCTGGCCACCGCCGCGTACGGCTGGGCCGGGCTGGAGCCGCCGGAGCACGAGACGCCCAAGGTCGCCGCCGACCTGGTCGCCATGGCCGAGGGGTACGCCACCCTCGGGCCCCGCCACTGGCGGGCGCGCGCGGCCCGGCGGCGCCGCGCGGCCGCGCTGGCCCACCTGGTACGGCGGGCGCGGGCGGGCGTGGTGGCGGTCCGCCGCGGCACCGCCGCCGACGCGGTGATCCGGCACCGGGACCGCGACGGCGCCCTGCTCAACCCCCGCGTGGCCGCGTTCGAGCTGCTCAACGTGCTCCGTGCCACGGTCGCGGTGTCCTGGTGGGTGACCTTCGCCGCGCACGCCCTGCACCGCTGGCCGTCCCATCGGGGGCCGCTCGGCGACAACGACACCGGCTACATCGAGGCGTTCGTCCATGAGCTGCGGCGGTTCTACCCGTTCGCCCCGTTCTTCGGCGGCCGGGCGGTGCGGGACCTGTCGTTCCGCGGCGAGCCGATCCCGGAGGGCACGCTCGTGCTGCTCGACGTGTTCGGCCAGCACCACGACCCGGCCCTGTGGGAGGAGCCGTACGTGTTCGCGCCGGAGCGGTTCGCGGGCCCGCGGCCCGGGCCGTACGAGCTGATCGCCCAGGGCGGCGGGGACCCGGCGCTCGGCCACCGCTGCGTGGGGGAGGCCGTCACCGTCGAGCTGCTGAAGACCCTGGTGCCCCGGCTCGCCACCCTCGACTACCGGGTGCCCGGCCAGGACCTGTCCGTCTCGCCGTGGCGCATCCCGGCCCGGGTGGCGAGCGGCTTCGTGATGACCGACGTCCGCCAGGCGGTGCCCGCGCCGGTCCCGGAGACGGTGCCGGACGTCCGCCGGGCCCGGGGGTGACGCGGTGACCGGCCCGGCCGAGAGCGGTGCCACGGGCGCGGTCCGCAACCCGGCGGTGTGGCCGTGCCTCGCCTATCGGGACGCGCCCGCCGCGATCGCCTTCCTCACCGAGGCGTTCGGCTTCGTGGAGCGCGCCCGGTACGGCTCCGGCGACGTGGTCGAGCACGCCGAGCTCGTCTGGCCGGACGGCACGGGCGGGATCATGCTCGCCTCGGTGCGCGAGGGGAGCGAGTTCGCCCAGAGCACGGGGACGGCGGTGGTGTACGCGGTCACCGCCGAGCCCGACCTGCTGTTCGCGCGGGCCGTCGCCGCCGGCGCCGAGGTGGTGCGGGGCCTGCAGGACGAGGAATACGGCAGCCGCGGGTTCACCGTACGGGACCCGGAGGGAAATCTCTGGAGCCTCGGCACCTACCGCGGCGCCTGACGGGCGCATGGCGGGTTATCGGTAAAGTATCGAGTAAAACGATCCACAGGCCCTGTTCCTGCGGTTTTCACACGGTTTTTCCCGCGGATTTCACGTATCGCAGGCCCATTTCCCCGAGCGGCGGCCGGATGAATTTGGAGAAATAACCCAGCCGCGGCCCGGTGCGGCTTTCGAAGCGGAATCCGGCGGCGGTGGCGAGCCGGTGCAGCGACTGCGGGCTCACCCAGTCCGGGTCGGCGAACGTCTCGCCGACCACGAGCCGGCCGCCGGGCCGGATCACCCGGAACAGCTCGCGCATCGCGGCCGCCGGATCGTTCACCTCGCCGAGCACGGTGACCAGGAAGGCCCCGTCGAACACCTCGTCCCGGTACGGCAGGGCCTCCACCGACCCGCAGGCGGCGACGAGGTTCCGCGTGCGCAGCCGGCGCGCCGAGCGCAGCGTGTGGCGCAGCATGCGCGGCTGGATGTCGAGGATGTCGAGCTTGCCCTTCGGGCCCAGCCGGTCGGCCACGGACAGGCTGTAGTAGCCGTATCCCGGCCCGACCTCGAGGATGCGCTCGCCCGGCCGCGGGTCGAGCATCTCGAACAGGTGCCCGCGGGTGATCAGCGGGCGGGGGATCTGGACGCGGAACCGCTGGGTGTAGGAGAGCGGGTCGCGGTGGCGCCGCCGCCACACCGTCCCGCCGATCGCGGCGCCGATGGCGATGGCCGCCGTCGTCGCGGCGACCGCCCACGGACGTGCCTTCATGCGGATCCCTCCATCCCCGCGTTCCCGTGACCGTTCCTCCCTGGCTTCCCCCTGACACCAGCATCGAACCGGCCACCTTGAGCGGACAGTCGCGAAGGTCCCCGCCGCCTGGGCCGATGGTCCCCGGCCGCGCCGCGGCCCACGGCTCGGACGGGGCGGCCGGTCCCCGGCAGGCGGGCGGCAAGCCGCGTGCAAGCGGGCGCGCCCAATATGAGGCCATGCGTAACCGATGGCTGCTGCGAGGCGCGGCCGGGACGGCCGCGGCCGCCGCGATCCTCCTCACCTCCGCCCCGGCCATGGCGCACGGCGCGCCGCAGCGGCCGGCCACCACCTCCCAGACCGGCGTCGCGGCGCCGGCCACCGTGGCGAACACGCTGCTCAACGCCTGGCAGCGGCGCAACCGCGCCGCGGCCCTCCGGGTCGCCACGCCCGCGGTGGTGCGGGACCTGTTCACCTCTCCCCTGCGCTCCCCGGACGTGTTCCGCGGCTGCACCGGCAACGTCTGCCGGTTCGCGTACACGAGCGTGCGGACGCCGGGCGGGCTCAACGCCATCGTCATGGTGGTCTCCGGCAACAAGGTGACCAAGATCTACATGCCCCGGTTCATCACCAAGCCGGCGAACGCCGCCAAGCACCTGTTCGCCGCCTGGCGGGCAGGGGACCGCAACCGCGGGCTCGAGGTCGCCACCCCCGCCGCGGTGAACGCCCTGCGGTGGGTGCGCGGCCCCAAGGGCACCGTGCCGTACTCCTTCATGGGCTGCTCCAAGGCGCCCAAGCAGGAGTTCCGGTGCAGCTACTGGTACGAGGGCGGCGCGATGCACATGTGGGTCAACGGCTCGGCCGCGCGGGGCTACCAGGTCTACAAGATCACTTTCTTCGCCGACTGACGGCGGGTCAGCTGGTCTGCGGCGTGACGCCCGGTTCACCGGCCGTTCTCGCCGGATTCTGACCTGGTTCACATAAAGTTCTCAGGTTCACCGGGTGGCATGTCCCTCGACGAAAGGAGGGACATGCCACGTTTGTTTGGGCGCCGGCGGTCCGGCGGCGGCTCGGCGCCACCCGATCCCTCACCCCGCCCCGTCCTCCGTCCCGCCCGCGATCCGGCGAGCCGGGCCGACCCCGGCCACGCGCTCCGCGCCCCGAGCCCGCTGCACGCGTTCAACCGGTACGAGATCAAGTACCTCGTCGACATGTCCCGGGTGGACGCGCTGCGCGAGGAGCTCGAGCAGCGGCTCGACCGGGACGCCCACTGCGGCGAGGACGGCTACGGCGTGTGGAGCGTCTACTACGACACCCGCCACCTGCGGTTCTACTGGGAGAAGATCGAGGGACTGCGGTTCCGCCGCAAGCTGCGCATCCGCCACTACGGCGACCGGTTCACCATCGACGCCGGCACGCCCGTCCACGTGGAGATCAAGCAGCGCGTCAACCGGGTCACGCAGAAGCGCCGGGTGCGCCTGCCGTACCGGGACGCGCTCGCGCTGTGCGACGGGCGGCGCATGGTCGACCACGACCCCGCCGACCGGGCGTTCCTCGAGGAGGTGCTCGACCTGGTCTGCCGGCTCGACCTGCGCGCCACCGCGATCACCGGCTACCAGCGGCACGCGTACCTCGGCCGCGGCGCCGAGGTGGGCCTGCGGGTCACCCTCGACCGGCGGGTCCGCGGCCGGGACCGCGACTTCCACCTCGGCGCGGACGCGGAGAACCGGTTCATCGTCCCGCCGCACAGGGCGGTGCTGGAGGTCAAGGCGAACGAGCGCGTGCCGTACTGGCTCAACGACCTCACCGCCAGGTGGAACCTCCAGGTCGTCCGCATCTCCAAGTACTGCCAGGCCGTGGAGGCGTACGGCCTGGCCCCCCGTTCGATCTTCCACGTCCCCGTGTCCGGCCCGGACGCCGGCGAGCGTCCCGGCCCGGCCGGCCCGATATCCGCCCCCCGGGAGGGCTGACCCGTGGACTTCACCTTCGAGGACCTGTCCGGCACGTTCAGCGCCGCCGACATCGCCATCGCCATGGCCCTGTCGTTCACGCTCAGCGCGATGATCGGCTGGGTGTACCGGGCCACCCACCGCCACGTGTCCTACAGCCAGTCGTACGTGCAGACGTTGGTCGTCATCGGCATGCTCATCGCATTGATCATGCTGGTGGTGGGGTCGAACATCGCCCGCGCGTTCGCGCTCGTCGGCGCGCTCTCGGTGGTCCGGTTCCGCAACGCCATCAAGGAGACCCGCGACGTCGGGTTCATCTTCCTCGTCATGGGCGTCGGCATGGCCGTCGGCACCCGGTTCTACCTGCTCGCCGTCGTCGCCGCGGTGACGATCTCGCTGATCATCCTGATCATGCACCGGTTCGACTGGTTCCGGCTCAACGTGCGGCGCCAGGTGGTGAAGGTGCAGGTGCCCGCGGACGGGGACCACACCCACGTCATCCAGGACGTGCTGATCCGGTTCACCGACGAGTTCGAGCTGGTGAGCATGGAGTCGATCCGCGGCGGCGCGCTGCTCGAGCTGATGTACACGGTGCGCATCAAGCCGGGCTCCGAGCCCGCCGACCTGATCGCGGCCCTGCGCGAGCGCAACCACGGCCAGGGCGTCACCGTCCTCACCGGCTACGACCAGACCGATCTCTAGGCCGCCATGGAGCACGTCGGAAACGGTCCCCGGCGGCGGCTGCGGCACCGGATCCCGGTACGGCTGCGGCAGCACTGGCGCCTGGTCGCGCTGTGCACGGCGGTCCTCGGCGTGTGCGGCGGCGTGTTCGGCAGCGGCATGATCCGCCCGTACGCCGTCCGGGCCCCGGCCGCGGACGCCGCGGCGGGCGTCACCGTGGACGTCAGGGGCACCGTGGACCTGTTCGACACCTCGGTGCCGCACGAGCTGACGCTCACCTTCGGCGACGCGGCGTACCGGGACATGCTGCAGGAGTACTTCGCCACCGGGGAGAAGAAGTACATCGAGGCCGACCTGGTCATCGACGGGACCCGGATCCCGAGCGTGGGCGTCCGGCTCAAGGGCAACTCCACGCTCAACGGCCTGACCTGGAACGGCATGGTCCGCACCCGGCAGGGGGTGCGGCAGGGCGGCGGGCCGTTCGGCGGGTTCGGGGGCGGCGTGTTCGGCTCGTCGCTCAAGGGCGAGGAGCCGGAGAACCTGCCGTGGCTGATCAGCTTCGACGAGTTCGTGGCGGGCCGCCGCTACCAGGGACACTCCCAGATCGCGGTACGGCCGGCGCTCGGGCGGTCCGCGACGCTGCTCAACGAGGCGCTCGCCATCGCGCTGGTCGGCGAGTCCGGCGAGCCCGGCCAGCGGTTCACCTACGGGTCGTTCTCGGTGAACGGCCGGACGTCGGGCCCGCGGCTGATCGTGGAGTACCTCGACGAGGGGTACGCCGAGCGGCTCGGCGACGGGGTGCTCTACAAGGCCCTCGCCTCCGGCGGCTTCGACTACAAGGGCGAGGACCAGACCCGGTACACCACCGACTTCAAGCAGGTCAACGCGGTCGGGAGCGCCGACCTGCAGCCGGTGATCGACCTGATCAGGTGGGTGAACGACGCCTCGGACGAGGAGTTCGCGAGCGGGCTCGCCGACCGGCTCGACGTCGGGTCGTTCGCCCGCTACGTCGCGCTGCAGAACCTGCTGCTCAACTTCGACGACATGAGCGGGCCGGGACGCAACTACTACCTGTGGTACGACCGCGCCACGAGGCGGTTCCGGGTGATCAACTGGGACCTCAACCTCGCCTTCCAGGGCGACCCCGCGACCGGGCCGCACGACTCCGTCCGGCGGGGCTTCGGCCCGTGGCGGCCCCCGGACGGGCAGGGGAACGCCCGGACGCGGCCCGGTGAGCCGCCGCAGGGCGGGAACCGGACCCGGCGGGACCCGGTCGGCGGCGGTGGCGGACCGCGCATGGGCCACCCGCTGAAGGACCGGTTCCTCGCGTCGCGGGCGTTCACCGCGGTCTACGAGGAGCAGTACCGCGCCCTGTTCGCCGGGTTGTTCCGCGACGGGACCGCGGCCCGCCTGCTCGACGAGATCGTCGCGGCCTACAAGCGCAACGCCGGGGCCGACACCGCCACGGTCGACACCGAGGCCGCCTCGCTCCGCGAGCTGCTCCAGGCCCGGATCCGGGCGCTCGCCTCCGATCAGGTCGTTTCAGGAACCTAGCCGTACCCGGGGCGCCCGTGACCAGGGCGGTGTCCGCGTTCTCCCGCGGGCGCCGCCCTGAAATTTTCGCGCGCAAATTCCCGCGCCGCGGGCGCGCCGCGGCCGCGGCGTACCCCGGGTCACCGCGGGCGCTCGCCCGGGCTACCACCATCGATCAGGTGTTTTCATCGGCCCGGCCGTACTCGGATGCCCGTAACCAGGGCCGTGCCCACATCTTCCCGCGAGTGCCGTCCTGAAATTTTCGCACTTAACGGCAAGGTCGATTGTAAAGGTAAGGACACGCCGGTTGACATTTACGTGAAACGAAATCTAGATTCCCACCACAAAGCCGTTTCGCGGGCGAAAACGAAATTTTCGGCGTCCGGGGGAGCCGATCCGGGCCCGCAGGCCTCGGCCGACGAGCCACGGCCGGCCCTCGGCAGATGATCACGGAGTTCAGAGTGGAAATCAGGACGACGACTCGGCGTACCTTTCTCGGTCTTTCGCTGACCCTGCCCTTGGGTGCCGCGCTCACCGCCTGCGGCAGTGACGGACCGAGCCCGTCCTCCGGTGGTGGCGGCGGCAAGCCCACCGCCACCATCTGGTACCTCACCGGCCAGCCCGCCGAGGGCGTGCGCAAGGCGTCCGCCGAGCGCTTCAACAAGGCGAATCCGGATGCCGCCGTCAAGGTCACGCTCTTCGAGAACGACGCGTACAAGACCAAGATCAAGACGGCGATCGGGGCCGGTCAGGCGCCCACGCTCATCTTCGGATGGGGCGGCGGCACGCTCCGCAGCTACGTGCAGGCCGGTCAGGTGGACGACCTCACCCCGTGGCTCGACGAGAACCCGCAGATCAAGGACAAGCTGCTGGAGTCGACGTTCAGCGCGGGGGTCATCGACGACAAGGTCTACGGCCTGCCCACCGACCGGATCCAGCCGATCGTGCTCTTCTACAACAAGCGGGTCTTCGACAAGGTCGGCGTCGAGCCGCCGCAGACCTGGGGCGACGTGCTCGACCTGGTGCCGAAGTTCAACGCCGCGGGCGTCGCGCCGTTCTCGCTCGCCGGGCAGTCGCGGTGGACCAACATGATGTGGCTCGAGTTCCTCTTCGACCGCATCGGCGGCCCCGAGGTGTTCCAGGCGGTGTACGACGGGGAGAAGAACGCCTGGTCCCACCCGGACGCGATCAAGGCGCTCACCGAGGTGCAGAAGCTCGTCAAGATGAACGCCTTCGTCAAGGGCTTCTCCTCGATCGTCGCCGACCAGGACGCCGACCAGGCCCTCCTCTTCACCGACAAGGCCGCGATGATGCTGCACGGGAGCTGGACCTACGGCAGCATGAAGAGCAACGGCGGCGACTTCGTCACCGGTGGCCACCTCGGCTACATGAACTTCCCGCCGGTCGACGGCGGCAAGGGCGACCCGAGCAACACCTTCGGCAACCCGGCCCAGTACCTGTCGATCTACTCCAAGGCCACCCCGGAGCAGAAGGAGATCGCCAAGCGGTACCTCGCCTCGCTCGTCACCGACGAGGAGGCCAAGGCGTGGATCGACGTCGGCTCGCTGCCCGTGCTGAAGGGCACCGAGTCGCTGCTGGCGCAGTCGCCGGACGCCGACTTCCTCAAGTTCACCTACGACATCGCCAACAACGCCAAGCACTTCGGCCAGTCGTGGGACCAGGCGCTCAGCCCGACCGCCGCCGAGGTGCTGCTCGACAACATCGCCAAGCTGTTCCAGCTGTCGATCTCGCCGCAGCAGTTCGCCGAGAACATGAACCAGGTCATCGGCAAGTGACGGGCAGGACCAAGGCCATGACCGCATCATCGGGGGATCTGCGATGACCGCGATCGCCTCCGGCGCGCCGGGCCGTACCGGCCGGCGCGCCGTCGCGCCGGACACCCGCGACCGCGTGCTTCCCTGGCTCGCCCTGCCGGCGCTGCTGTTCTTCGTCGTCTTCGGCGTCGTCCCGCTCGTCGGCGTGCTCGCGCTGAGCTTCACCACCTGGGACGGCATCGGCGACATCACCTTCACCGGGCCGGCGAGCTGGCGGGAGGTGCTCGCCGACCCGCAGCTCCCCCACGGGCTGTGGGTGACGTTCCAGGTGATGGCGCTGTCCTGGCTGGTGCAGACGCCGGCGAGCATCCTGCTCGGGACGTTCCTCGCCGGGCACCAGCGCTACCGGGCCGTGCTCGCGGTGATCTTCTTCATTCCGCTGCTGCTCAGCTCCGCCGCGATCGCCGTCGCCTACCAGGCGCTGCTCGACCCGAACTTCGGCCTCGGCGCCGGGCTCGGCGTCGACCTGCTGGTGCAGGACTGGCTCGGCGAGCCGCACCTGGCCATGGGCGTGATCGTCTTCATCGTGTCCTGGCAGTTCATCCCGTTCCATGCCCTCATCTACCAGGGCGGGGTGCGCCAGATCCCGCGCTCGATGTACGAGGCGGCGCAGCTCGACGGGGCCGGCCGGGTGCGGCAGTTCTTCAGCATCACGCTGCCGCAGCTCAAGTACACGATCATCACCTCGTCCACGCTCATGGTGGTCGGCTCGGTCACCTTCTTCGACCTGATCTTCGTGCTCACCCAGGGCGGCCCCGGCGACGCCACCCGTGTGCTCGCCCTCGACATGTACAAGCGGGGCTTCCAGGCGAACCTCATGGGACCGGCGAGCGTGATCGCCGTGATCATCGTGCTCACCGGCCTCGGCCTGGCGCTCCTGCTGCGCCGGATCGGCGGCGCCTCGAACCCTGCCGCGAGCCAGCTGGACGGAGCGTGAGATGGCCGTGACCGTCACCGAGATCGAGCAGCAGAGCGCGGTCGCACCGGCCCGGTCGGGCCGGCGCCGCCGCCGCACCCCGCTGCGCGAGTGGAACTGGATCGGCGGCACCGCGGCGTGGCTGTGGCTCGTCGTCGTGATCGTGCCGATCTACTGGATCGTCGTCACCAGCTTCAAGTCGCAGTCCGGCTACTTCGCGAGCAACCCCCTGGCCCCGCCGACCGAGCCCACCCTGGAGAACTACCGCCTCGTCATCGAGGCCGACTTCGCCACCTACTTCGTCAACAGCGTGATCGTGGCGGTCGGCACGGTGGTGCCCGCGGTGCTGCTCGCCTTCATGGCCGCGTTCGCGATCGTGCGCGGCGCCCACAGCCGGTTCCTGCGCTGGGTGAACGGCCTGTTCCTGATGGGGCTCGCCATCCCGCTCCAGGCGGCCGTGATCCCCGTCTACCTGATCATCATCCGGATGCACATGTACGACACGCTGGGCGCGATCATCCTGCCGTCGATCGCGTTCGCCCTGCCGCTGTCGGTGCTCGTGCTCGCCAACTTCATCCGCGACGTGCCCAAGGAGCTGTTCGAGTCGATGCGGATGGACGGCGCGACCACCTGGATGACGCTGTGGCGGCTGGCGTTCCCGCTCACCCGCCCGGCCGTGGTGACCGTGGCGATCTACAACATGCTGCAGGTGTGGAACGGCTTCCTGCTCCCGCTCGTGCTCACCCAGTCCCCGGAGCAGCGCACCCTGCCGCTCGCGCTGTGGACCTTCCAGGGCGAGCACGGCGTGAACGTGCCCGCCATCCTCGCCTCGGTCGTGCTCACCACCCTGCCCATCGTGATCCTCTACGCGGTGGGCCGGCGCCAGCTCCTCAGCGGCCTCACCGCCGGCATCGGCAAGTGAGCCGGGCCGGTCACTCCGGCGCCCGCTCCGCTCCCTCCGCCCGGTCCGCGTCACCCCGCGGGCCGGGCGGAGCCGTACCGGCGCGGATCGCCCGGGCCTCGACGTCGTCGCGGCGCGGCCGTGCCTGCGCCGCCGGAGGCACCGCGCCGGCGGATCCGGGCGGCCTGCGGGCCGGGTGACGGCCGGACACGCCGCATGCGCAACGGGCACCGCCCCGGTCGTCCGTCCGCTGCCGGCGGCAGGCCCGGGTCCGGACCCGTGGCCGCCGCCGAGGGGACGCCGCCGCCCGCCGGTGGCGGAAAGGCCGCGGCCCGGCCGGGCGTCGGGTGACGCACCGGGCCGGGCCGCGGGCACCGCCGCCGCCCCGTCCCGCCGCGGCGGCGGCACCGGTCAGGAGTCGCTCAGCCAGACGTCCGCCAGCCGCTTGCCCTGGTAGATCGGGCTCGGCCAGAGGTTCTGGACGCGCGGGTTGGCGATCGTGTAGTCGAACTTCTGGATCGGGTAGAGCGCCTGGACGATCTCCGTCTCCATGCGCTCCTGCATCTGGCGGTAGATCTCGTGGCGCTTGGCCTCGTCGAGCGTCGCGCGGGACTGCTCGAGCAGGTCCATCAGGACGTCGTCCTTGATCTCGGCGTAGTTCTCCAGCGAGTCGGGCTCGAAGTCACGCCAGATCTGGTCGGGCAGGTGCACGCCGCGCAGCGCCTTGGTGACGTCGAAGTCGTGGTTGCGGCGCCGCTCGATGCCCGTCGCCGGGTCGACGATCTCGAGCTCCACCTTGATCCCGACCTTGGCCAGGTCGTCCTGCATCCACTGCGCCTCGCGGACGTCCTCGTCGTCGACCTTCTGCACCATCATCTTGGTGGAGAAGCCGTTCGGGTAGCCCGCCTCGGCGAGCAGCCGCTTGGCGCCCTCGGGGTCGTACGGCCGCAGCCGCAGCACCTCGTCCTTGGTGAGCGCGCAGGAGCAGGTGTCCGGCCGCAGCAGCGAGGTCAGGTTGTACCGGCCGCGGATGTTCTCACCCATGCCGACCCAGTCGACCGCGCGCACGAACGCCTGCCGTACCCGCAGGTCGTCGAACGGCTTGCGCTTGGCGTTGAGGTAGATGCTCACCGGCGCGCCCGGGGTCTCGGTGACCGTGAAGCCCTTCGACTCCAGCTCCTTGGCGACGTTCGCGTCGCTGGTGGTGCCGACGTCGATGCGGCCGCTGCGCAGCGCCGCGGTGACCGCGGCGATGTCCTGCACGATCGGGCGCCGGATCTCGTCCAGGTACGGCTTGCCCTTCTCGAAGTAGTCCGGGTTCTTCTTGAAGACCCACTCCACCTCGGGCTTGTGGCTCTCCAGGATGAACGGGCCGGTGCCGATCGCCTTGGTCTTCAGGTCGAACTTACCCTCGACGCCCTCCCGCGGGAGGATCACCATGAAGTGGTAGGCGAGGTAGTCGAGCAGCGGGGCGTAGGGGCGCTTGAGCCTGAGGACGACGGTGTGGTCGTCCGGGGCCTCGATCTTGGTGACCGGCTCGATCATCCACTGGTGCACCTGGGTGGCCTTCTTCAGCGCCTCGAAGGTGGCCACCACGTCGTCCGAGGTGAACGGCCGGCCGTTCACCGGCGGGATGTTCTGCCACCGGACGTCCTTGCGCAGGTGGAAGGTGTAGGTCTTGCCGTCCTCCGAGATCTCCCACGACTCGGCGAGGTCGGGCACGATCTCGTAGCCGGTCTTGGCGTCCGGGCCGGTCTTGACGTCGACCAGCTTGCTGTAGACGGTGCCGGAGATCATCGACGACGCCGTCGGGTCGATGGTCTCCAGCGGGTTGATGCCGTTGACGATCTCCGAGGGCGACTGCAGCACGAGCGTGCCGCCCGGCCGGGGGCTGCCCGCCGGGGCCTTCGCCTCACCGGTGCCCGCGCCGCCGTTGCCGCCACCGCCGCCACCGCCGCTGCACGCGGTCAGCGCGAGCGAGACGGCGAGCGCTGCGCCGAGCAGAATGCGGCGCTTCACGCCGGCCTCCCGGGGTGCGCGAGGTGACCGGCCGTCGTCCCGGCCGGGGTCGTTGCCGTGCCTGCGTCGGGGCCGCGGGTCGGGCTCGCCGGGACGCCCAACCCGCCACGAGAGATCTGCACGATGCTCCTGCCTCTCATCGGTCGGTTACCGCGGTGGTTCGGGGACGCGGCCGGTGCCGCCGGCCCGCGTGTCGGTGGACTCCAGCCGCTCGGCGCCCTGGGCGAGGCTGGGCGCCAGGCGGGAGATGAGGCGACGCCCCCACCAGCCGCGCCGCTCCTGGATCACCAGCCGCTGCACGCGTGGGTCGAGGTGGTCGCGCAGGGCGTCGCCGAGCAGGTTGAAGCTGAACACGGCGATGGAGAGCGCGACGGCGGGGACGACGATCAGCCACGGGGCGCGCTCGACGTACCGCACGCCCTCGGAGAGCATGAGCCCCCACGACGGGGTCGGCGGCGGCGCGCCGATGCCGAGGAAGCTCAGCGCCGACTCGGCGATGATCACCCCGGCGAAGATCAGGCTGCCGAGGGTGAACACCGAGGCGATCATGTTCGGCAGGATGTGCCGGGTGAGGATGCGCGGGGCGCCCGCCCCGGTGGCCCGCGCGGCCTCCACGTACGGCTCCTGCCGTACCCGTAGCGTCTCGGCGCGCGCGATGCGGTTGAACGACGGCGTGATCACGACGGTGAGCGCGATGATCGTGTTCCGCACCGACGGGCCGAGCACGACCGCGATGAACAGCAGCAGCACGATGCCGGGGATCGCCTGCACCGCGTCCATCACCCGCTGGAGCACGATGTCGAGGCCGCGGCCGAAGTAGCCGGACACCACGCCGATCGCGGTGCCGAGCACCAGGCTGATCAGCGTGGTCATCACGCCGATGACGAGCGAGGTGCGGGCGCCGTGGATCGCCCGGCTCAGCACGTCGCGGCCGAGGTCGTCGGTGCCGAGCAGGAACTCCGCCGACGGCGGCTCGAGGATGTTCCGCCGCTGCTGCACGATCGGGTCGTACGGCGCGACCACCGGGGCGAGGATCGCGATCAGCACGAACAGGCAGATGAGCACCAGCGCGGTGGCGCCGAGCGGCTGGGCGCGCACGAAGTCACGCACCCCGCGCACCACGCGCCGTACCGTGGACCGGCGCGGCGGCCGGGGGGCCTCCGCCTGCGCGGCGGCCGGCCGCGGGGGAGCCGCCGGCTGCGTGTCCGTCAACAGGTTCTCCTGGGTCACGACAACGCCCTCCCGTGCCGGATCCGCGGGTCGACCAGCGCGTAGAGCAGGTCGATGACGATGATCATGATCACGAACAGCGCGGCGTAGAAGATCGTGCAGGCGACCACCACCGGGTAGTCCCGGTCGAGCACCGCCTGGTAGATGAGCTGGCCGGTGCCCGGCAGGCCGAACATCTGCTCGATGATCACGGTGCCGCCGAGGATGGTGGCGAGCTCGAGGCCGAGCAGGGTGAGCACGGCGATCGTCGAGTTCCGCAGCGCGTGCTTGAGCACCACGGTCTTCTCCCGTACGCCCTTGGCGCGCACCGTGCGGATGTAGTCCGAGCCCAGCGACTCGAGCATCGACGACCGGGTGAGCCGGGCCACCGCGGCCATGCCGCCGGTGCCGAGCGCGAGCACCGGGATCGCGACCTGCTGCGCCCAGCTCGCGAAGTCCTCGGTCGGGCCCGCGTAGACGAGCGGCGGCGACCAGGCGAACCAGATCGCGAGCGCGGTGAGCGTGAGCAGGGCGACCACGAAGTTCGGCACCGACAGGAACGCCACCGCGATCAGCCGCAGCGTGCCGTCGACGGCCGAGCCGCGGGTGACCGCGGCGACGACGCCGATGGTCAGGCCGAGCAGCGAGCCGACGAGGATGGCGAGCAGGCCGAGCTGGATGGTGACCGGCACCCGGGCGAGGAACAGGTCGACCACCGGCTCCCGGCTGTAGAACGAGGTGCCGAGGTCGCCCTGGACCACGCCGCCGAGCCAGTTCCACAACTGCACCCACACCGGCGCGTCGAGCCCGAACTCGGCGCGCAGCGCGTCGGCCTCCTCCTTGCTCGCGCCGACCTCCTGGAGCTGCAGGCTCACCGCGTCACCGGGCACCAGGCGCATGATCACGAACACGATGACCGTGACCAGCACCAGCACCACGGCGCCGTAGCCGAGCCTGCGCAACGCGTAGGCGATCACTTTCCGCTCGCCTCCCCGGCGGGGTCGTACAGGTGGCAGGCGACGGTGCGGCCGTCCTCGATCCGGTGCACCTTGGGCGCCTCGGTACGGCACCGCGCCATCGCCTTCGGGCAGCGGGGGTGGAAGTGGCATCCCGAGGGCGGGTTGCTCGGGCTCGCCGGCTCGCCGCGCGGGGCCACCCGGTGCCGCCGCTCGCCCTCACGCTCGGGGGCGAACTCCGGCACCGCGGACACGAGCATCTGCGTGTAGGGGTGCCGCGGGTCGGTGAACAGCGTGTCGCCGTCGCCCCGCTCCACGATCCGCCCGAGGTACATCACGCAGACCTCGTCGGCCATGTACCGCACCACGTTGAGGTCGTGGGCGATGAACAGGTACGACAGGCCGAGCTCGGCCTGCAGGCGCTTGAGCAGGTTGAGCACCTGGGCCTGCACCGACACGTCGAGCGCGGAGACCGCCTCGTCGCAGACGATCAGGTCCGGGTCGGTGGCGAGGGCGCGGGCGATGCCGATGCGCTGCGCCTGCCCGCCGGAGAACTGGTGGGAGAACTTGTACAGGTCGGCGGCGCCGAGCCCGACCTTCTCCAGCAGCTCCACCACCCGGTCCACCTGCTGCCTGCCCTTGGCGATGCGGTGCACGGTGAGCGGCTCGCCGACCACGTTCAGCACCCGCATGCGCGGGTTGAGGGAGC
Organism: Thermopolyspora flexuosa; assembly: GCF_006716785.1. Taxonomy (NCBI): domain Bacteria; kingdom Bacillati; phylum Actinomycetota; class Actinomycetes; order Streptosporangiales; family Streptosporangiaceae; genus Thermopolyspora; species Thermopolyspora flexuosa. Next base: position 1,779,232 of record NZ_VFPQ01000001.1, read on the forward strand.
CGAGCGGGTTCTGGAAGACGATCTGCATGCGCCGCCGCAGCGCCCGCATCTCCCGCCGGGAGACCCGCAGCAGGTCGATGCCGTCGAAGCGGAGCTCGCCCGAGGTGGGGTCGAGCAGCCGCAGCGCCAGCCGGGCGACGGTCGACTTGCCCGAGCCCGACTCGCCGACCAGCCCCACCGTGCGGCCGCGCGGGATGCTCAGCGACACGCCGTTGACCGCGTGCACCGTGTGCCGCCGGGTGCGGAAGCGCTTCACCAGGTCGCGCGCCTCGAACAGCACGGCCGGCTCGGCCCGCTCGGGGATGGGCCGTGCCAGGTCGGCACGCCGGTCGGTGGCGAGCGCGCCGTTGGCGGCCCCCGTCGTCGTTGTCATATGGTGATCGGACATCCGGTGATCCGACCCTCCTTCCGCCAATACGGCCCTCTGCGATGCGGCCTGCCCCGGCGGGCCCTCGCCCGGGGTGGCGCCGCCCTGGGAGCTAACCGGCACGGCGCACCTCGCCTCCGAGGGCCGCACCGGCCGTCTCGTGCAGCCAGCACCGGCTCGCCCGCCCTGCGCCGACCTCCCGCAGCGGCGGCGCCTCACGGGCGCACCGGTCCTGCACCGACGGGCAGCGGGGGTGGAACCGGCAGCCGGGCGGCATCTCGGTGATCGTGGGCACGCTGCCGCCGATCGCCGGCATGGGCCGGTCCCGCGGCGTGGTCGGCAACGGGATCGAGTCGATGAGCGCCCTGGTGTACGGGTTGCTCGGCGAGCGCAGCACCTCGCGCACCGGCCCCTGCTCGACCACCTGCCCGGCGTACATCACCACGACCCGGTCGGCCATCTCGGCGACCACCGCCATGTCGTGGGTGATGAGCAGCAGCGCGGTGCCGTGGTCGCGCTGCATCCGGCGCAGCAGGTCGAGGATCTGCGCCTCCACGGTCACGTCGAGCGCGGTGGTGGGCTCGTCGGCGATGAGCAGCGCGGGCTCGCAGGCGAGGGCGATTGCGATCATCACCCGCTGCTGCTGGCCGCCGGACAGCTCGTGCGGGTAGGAGCGGATCCGGCGCTCCGGGTCCGGCAGGCCCACCTCGCGCAGCAGCTCGAGCGCCCGGGCGCGCGCCTCGCGCCGGGAGATCCGCCGGTGCGCGCGCATCGCCTCGACGAGCTGGTCCCCGATGGTGAACAGCGGGTCGAGCGAGGTCATCGGGTTCTGGAAAATCATCGCCATTTCGGTGCCGCGCAGCTCGCGGAGCCGTTCCGGATCCGTCCCCACGAGTTCCTCGCCGCGCAGCAAGACCGATCCGTCGGCGATCCGGCCGGTGCCGAGAAGACCCATCACCGCGAGCGACGACACGCTCTTGCCCGATCCCGATTCGCCGACGATGGCGACGGTCTCCCCGGGCGCGACCGTGAACGACACGCCGCTGACCGCGTTCACGACACCCTTCGGCGTCGGGAATTGCACGTACAGATCTTTGACTTCGAGTAGCGGAGGGGACGGCAACGTCGTCGCTCCTTCGTCATGAAAACCGCAGGCAGGAATGGCCGCACCGCCCGGCGGAATGCGGCGAGAGGAAACGCCTGACGCGTGTGGCTGATCCGGGGTGGGATATCGATAAGCTCCTCGGCCCCTTTGTCGGCCTACTCGAGGTCCGAGAAGAGTGAGAGGAACGGCGTACGTTCGTCGTCGGCGCCGCCGGCCCGTGACGACCGGCGTGATCTGGGAAGATGAGCGGGCCGCATGCTGCGCCTCGGCCGCGGCCGCCCGGCGGCCCGTGCCCCCGGTGCATGACCTAAATCACGGCCTTCCCTCCTTTGCGGCAGGGTGTGCCGACGGGTCCGGTGTAACGCGAAGTTCACCTGACCCCGGCCGGGTGTGACTCTTGTCACGCAACTATGCGGGTCTCGAAATGGGGCCGCCACAAGGCTTTCGCAGTGCGAAAGAGATTTCGTCCGCCCGCGCTTTGGGCCGCCTCGGCCCGATATGCCGGACCCGCCGCCGGCCCGGTTCCGTGATCGTCCGCAGGGCGCGGAGACACCGCGTTGACCAGGGAAAACGCCGTTATGGAGAGGTGGGTCGGGGCGGGTTGCCGCACGGCGGTCAGAATGGCATTCCGTTTGTGCGCCCGTGTAACGGATGGGAAACAAGAGACATTCCCCGGTCGTCTCAATATTGAGACGACCGTGTCTCATCAATGAGAAAACAGGGCCGGTCGTTCACCGCGGTGCAGGCCGGCGGGGCGGCGGACACCGGCCTGCCGCGGAGACCATGGGGCGCGGGCGCCGCCACCGGTCGGGTCGGCCGGCGGCGAACCCGGCGAGCGTCACCGGCGGCCGGCCGCCGGAGCGGGCGGCGGCTCCGCGACCCGCCGCCCGGTCGCACCCTGCGACCCGTCGGCCGCGCCGGTGACGAGGATCATCACCGTGCCATCGCCGCCTCCGGGAGGACGAGCGTGCACAGGCCGAGCCGCTCCAGGTCGCGCAGGAACGGGCCCGGGGCGAACGCCTCGGCGGGGGAGTACACGCCCGGCCGCCCAGGACCGCGCCCGTCGGCGATGCGGATCGCGGCCTCCACCGAGGCGACGGCGCTCAGCCGCCACAGGTCGCGCCCGCTCACCCGCGCGGCCTGGTTGCCGTGCTCGTTGATCACCTGGACGGCGACCGTGAACTCCGAACCCGCCCGGGTCGCGTCGTCCACGTGCTCGCTGGTGAACACGTGCTCCTCCTGGAAGGTGTGCGCGGTGAGCTGCGCCTCCACCCGGCGCGTACGGACGTGCCGGGGCACGGTGACGACCTCGGGGAACGGCACCGGGGCGATCATCGTGCGCGGGCCGAGCGGCGGCGGGAACGGGAAGACCGCGTTGCGCGGCTCCACGTAGCCGATGCGCTCGGCGCCGTCCTCGTAGGTGATCCGCCGGGTGTCGGCGAACAGCAGCTCCGCGGTCGCCTTCGCCCCGGCCGTGAGGCGCCAGCGGCTCACCGCGTAGGCGGCGATCACCCGCTCGATCCCGGTCAGGCCCGCGGCGGCCGCCCCCGCCAGCAGGTCGCCCATGCCGCCGTAGAAGCTCATCGCGGTGACCATCACCACGCCCGCCCGTGCCGCCGGTTCCGGCAGGGCGTCGAAGAACCACCTGGTGTGGTGCTGCTCCAGCCCGTGGTCGACGTAGTGGCAGCCGCCGTCGATCGCCGCCCGCGCGACGGCCTGGCCGGTGTGCGTGAACGGCCCGGCGCAGTGGATCAGCACCGTGGCCTGTTCGGCGAGCTCGCGCAGCGCCGCCGGGTCGTCGAGCGCGGCCTGCCGTACCCTCACCCGAGGGCCGCCGCCCAGCTCCTCGGCGACGGCCCTGAGCCGTGCGTCGTCCCGCCCGGCGAGGATGACGTCGCGGCCCCGGGCGATCAGCTCGGCCGCCACCAGCCGTCCGGTGTGGCCGGTCGCTCCGTAGACGGCCATGAGCGGTGCGGACACCTACTCACCTCCATGAGTCTTACCGTCGGCACAAATTCGAAAACTTGTTCGAAGTTATGCGCCGACGGTAGGGAAGTCAATGGGGGGAGTGGATCGGCCCGCCGGCCGGGCACGGGCACCTGCCGCGCATCCTGCTCGCCGGGTTCCGGCTCGCGGCAGAGAAGACGCCGGACGCGGTCGTCACCGTCCGCGTCCGGCTCGTGTTCGGTGCGCCCCTGGCCGTCAGGGCACGAAGATCTCCTGGATGCGCACGATCTCGCCGCGGTGGACCGTGATCAGCGCCGGCCGCTTGCCCGCCTTGAGGTGGGCGGTCAGGGCCGCCTTGCCGCACCGCTTGGTGCCCAGGCCGCGACTGTTGACGGTCACCTTGCCGCCGTCGCAGTTCCGCGCGCTGTACAGCTCCGCCTTGGGCGAGACGTGGGACCGGTAGTTCATCACCACGTACTCGCCCGGGTCGGCGAAGTAGCCGGTTACCTTGCCGCCCTTCTTGCCGATGGTCCACGCGATCGGCTTGTACTCGGCGGTGCCGTGCTTGGCGTCGTAGTAGGTCACCCAGCCCCGCAGGATGCCGTCGCGCCGGGAGTGGATCGCCTTGCTGAAGTCGTGGCCAGGGTCATCCTGGATGTTCGTGCCGTACGGCTCGGGCGCCGGGAACCGCGGCGCGGCGGCGGCCTCGGCGGTCCCCGCGGCCAGGATCGCGAGCGAGGCGGCGACGGCGGCGGCACCCGCCGTGACGGCGGTGACGGCACGACGAACGGAACGGTGCATGGGTGACCCCCGTGATCTCACGCCCGGCCCTCCGGTGATCGTCCGGGCTCCTGCTCGGTATAGACACCGCCGGATCGCGACGGGTTCGCGCCCGCCGGAACTTCGCCGGGTGTCCAGGCTCACATCCGGAGCCCGGCCGCCAACGCGTCGGGGGATTCGAGGAGCCGCAAACACGAACGGCGGGGCGGCCCAACCTGGCCGAAACACCCGCCGAACAGGAAAGATATGGTGGGCGATACTGGGATTGAACCAGTGGCCTCTACCGTGTCAAGGTAGCGCTCTCCCACTGAGCTAATCGCCCGGGTACTCCCTCGAGCGGACGACGGGATTCGAACCCGCGACCCTCACCTTGGCAAGGTGATGCTCTACCAACTGAGCCACGTCCGCGCGCATCGGTTGATGCGTTGATTACTTTAGCGGATTCCGAGCACTGGTGTGACCGCCCGAGGGCCCCGGCGCCCGAACCCCGCCCCGCAGGGCCGGTACGGCAGTGCCGTACGGGCCCGCGACCCCGGCGCCGCCGCCGGGCCGGCCGGAGCGGCGCCGGGCGGGCTGACCACCCCCTTTCGGCCCCTTGGCGGGGTCTTTGCCGCCTCCCGTGAGACATTTCCTGCCCGATTTCGGGCAGAAAACTTGGTGTTTGCGGCCCGAACTCCGTAGTGTCCTTGCCCGTGACGCCGGGCGGAGAGGGCCGGCAGACGGGTGGGAGATCCGGGGGGACGGAATGAGGGGTGCGACGACCTGGCGGGGTTCGTCGGCGTCGTGTCATCCACATGAGGAACTGATCGACCACCTGACCCGCACGACCGCGCTGGGGCGCGGAGAGGCCGCACGGGTCATCGCCGACGTGCTCGCCTACTTCGGCGAGACCGTGGAGGAGTTCGTCCGGCGACGCCACGCCGAGCTGCGTGCCCGCGGCCTGACCAACGACGTCATCTTCAAGCGGATCTCGGTCGAGCTGGCGGGACGGCGGGTGGCGGCACCGGATCTCTCCCTGCGGCAGCTGCGCCGGATCGTGTACGGCTGAAGGAGGAATTGCATGTGCGGAATCGTCGCCTACGTGGGCCCGAAGGACGCGGCCCCCATCCTGCTGGAAGGGCTGCAGCGGCTGGAGTACCGCGGCTACGACTCGGCGGGCATCGCCGTGGCGAACAGGGGCATCAAGGTGCGCAAGACCAAGGGCCGGGTCGCGGATCTCGCCGCCACGGTGCCGGCCCGGTTCAAGGGCACCACCGGCATCGGGCACACACGCTGGGCGACGCACGGCGAGCCGAGTGACATCAACGCGCATCCCCACCTCGACGCGGCCGAACGCATCGCGGTGGTGCACAACGGCATCATCGAGAACGCCGACGACCTGCGGCACCGCCTCGAGGCGGACGGGGTGACCTTCGTCAGCGAGACCGACACCGAGGTGATCGCCCACCTGATCGCCCGGGCGGTGAAGGAGACCGACACGCTCGAGGAGGCCGTGCGCATGGCGCTGAAGGGCGTCGTCGGCACGTACGGCCTGGCGGTGATCGACGCCGAGCGCCCGGACCAGGTGGTGGTGGCCCGCAACGGCAGCCCGATCGTGCTCGGCCTGGGGGAGAAGGAGATGTTCGCCGCCTCCGACGTGGCGGCGCTGGTGCGCTACACCCGCCAGGTGGTGCACCTGGAGGACGGCGAGCTCGCGGTGCTGCGCGCGGACGGCTTCCAGACCCTCACCATGGACGCGCGGGTCACCTCCAAGGAGCCGCTCACCGTCGACTGGGACGCCGGGCACTACGACACCGGCGGCTACGAGCACTACCTGCTCAAGGAGATCTCCGAGCAGCCGGAGACGGTCGCCCGCACGCTGCGCGGCCGCATAGACGACCGGTTCCACGTCGCCCACCTCGGCGGCCTCAACCTCACCCCGCACGAGACCCGGGCGTTCCGCCGCGTGAAGATCATCGGCTGCGGCTCGGCGTACTACTCCGGGCAGATCGGCGCGCAGATGATCGAGGAGCTCGCCCGGATCCCGGCCGACGCCGAGCCCGCCTCCGAGTTCCGCTACCGCAACCCGGTGGTCGAGCACGACACCCTCTACGTCGCGGTCAGCCAGTCGGGGGAGACCTACGACACCCTCGCCGCGGTGCAGGAGCTCAAGCGCAAGGGCGGCCGGGTGCTCGGCATCGTCAACACGGTCGGCAGCGCGATCGCCCGGGAGTGCGACGGCGGCATCTACCTGCACGCCGGGCCGGAGGTGTCGGTCGCCTCGACCAAGGCGTTCACCTCGACCGCGGTGGCGTTCGCGCTGCTCGCCCTGCACTTCGGCCGGGTGCACGACCTGTCCCCGGCGGACGGGCGCCGCATCTGCGAGGGCCTGCGCAGGCTGCCCGACCAGATCGAGGAGATCCTCAAGCAGGGCCCGCAGATCGCCGACCTCGCCCGCAGGTACGTCGGCCACTCGTCGATCATGTTCGTGGGCCGGGTGCGCGGCTACCCGGTGGCCCGGGAGGGCGCGCAGAAGCTCAAGGAGATCTCCTACATCCACGCCGAGGCGTACCCGGCGAGCGAGCTCAAGCACGGCCCGCTCGCGCTGATCGGCCCGGAGATGCCGACGGTGGCGATCGTCCCGGACGACGAGCTGCTCGACAAGAACCTCACCACGCTCGGCGAGATCAAGGCCCGCGGCGGCCAGGTGCTCATGGTGGGCCACCGCACCCCGGACCCGAAGCTCGCCGAGGACGTCATCGTGGTGCCGAAGAACGAGACCGAGCTCGACCCGATCCTGCTGACGATCCCGCTGCAGCTGTTCGCCTACCACGCCGCCGTCGCCCTCGGCCGCGACGTGGACAAGCCGCGCAACCTCGCCAAGAGCGTCACCGTCGAGTGACGCCCGCGGCCCGGCGCGCGTCCGCCGGTCCCCGGCACCGGCCGGGGCCGGCGGGCGGCCGCGTCGCCCGGAGGCGCGCTAGCCCAGCGTCACGTTGAACAGGGTGCCGATCGTGTAGGTCACCCCCGCGGCCGCCCCGCCGAGCAGCAGCTGGCGCAGCCCGCCGTACCACCAGGGGCGCGCGGTGAGCTTGGCGACGACGGCGCCGGTGGTGAACAGCGCCAGCACGGTGAGCAGTACGGCCAGCCCGAGCGACGGCAGGCCGACCAGGAACGGCACCAGCGGCACCAGGGCGCCGAGGGAGAACGAGACGAAGGAGGAGATCGCCGCGGTCCACGGGGAGGGCAGGTCGTCGGGGTCGATGCCGAGCTCCTCCCGGGTGTGGATGCGCCAGGCCACCTCCTTGTCGCGGTGGAGCTGGCGGGCGACCTCGCGGGCGAGGCCGGGCTCCACGCCGCGGGACTCGTAGAGCAGGGCGAGCTCCCGCTCCTCCGCCTCGGCGTTCCGGTGGATCTCCCGCCGCTCGATCTCCATCTCGGCCAGGGAGAGCTCGCTCTGCGACCGCACCGAGGTGTACTCACCGGTCGCCATGGAGAACGCGCCCGCGGCGAGCCCGGCGAGGCCGGTGATCGCGACGGTGGACGCGCTCGCGCCGCCGCCGACCACGCCCGCGATCAGCGCGGCGTTCGACACCAGCCCGTCCATCACCCCGAACACGGCAGGCCGCAGCCAGCCGCCGGTGATGTCCCGATGGTGTGCTTCGGCAACGGACATGAAAAAGCTCCCCTCGCGTCAAAAACACGGCAATTCAATAATAAATGACGCAGGCAAGACTTATTTCGGTCAGGCAAGGCGAACCTAAATTCGGTAAGCCTGGCCTTAGTCCGTCGCCATGGTTTCGCCGCGCCTTCCCGCGCGCTTTCCCCGGGCGTTTCCGGCGGGCCCTCCGGCCCCTCACCGGTCACGTTTTCGCATGCCGGGCGCCCGCGAGGATCGTGCCGTACTGGATCGCCACCAGGTCGCGCAGCGGAATCGGCTCCGGCGTGGTGTCCGCGGTGGCCGCGGCCGCCCAGGCCGTGTAGATCTCCTCGAGCACGCGGTGCCGGGCCCGGATCGTGGGCGTGCCGTTGCCGATCCCGATCTCGGCCTCCAGGGCGCGCAGCAGCATCCCGGTGTAGCGCAGCCGGTAGGTGTGCACGAGGTCCCGGCTCGACCGCACCTCCGCCACCGTCGCCTCCCGGTCGTTGCCCGGCTCGCGGGCCCGGATGCGCTCCGACTCGGCCACGTCGGCGACGAGCGGCACGAAGAACCGCGACGCCCGCAGGAACGGGGAGTTCGACACCACCTCGCCGAGCACCGCGTCGAGGGTGCACCGCAGCACCGCCGCCAGCTCGGCGAGGTCCGCCGCCGTGTCGCGCACCACCCGCGCGTACGGCACGCCCGCCGGCGAGTGGTCGCCCGCGGCGTCGTCGCGCCAGTAGGGCAGCTCCACGATCGTGACGAACGTGCCGTGCCGTTCCGCGTACTCGGTGCTCGAGGCCCCGGCGATCTGGCCGTCGAACTTCTGCCCGATGCTCTCCAGGTAGTCGTACAGGGCGCGGGCGTTGAGCATGAGGTAGATCGCGTCGTCGAGCCGCCGCACCGAGGGGTGCTCCGGCTCGCCCAGGTGCAGCGGCAGGCCGTACCGGAGGGGAAGCGCCTTCAGCGCCGGGTGCAGGGCGGGTTCGGGCCGGCTGACGTAGTAGAAGACCCCGCCGCGCTCGGAGTTGTGCAGCGAGGTCATGAACGTGGGCCGGACGTCGTCGATCAGCCGCATCCAGGCGAGCGTCTCCGGGAGCACCCGGTCGAAGTACGCGTCCTTGTAGGCGAGCGGGAACGTCCACTCCACCTGCTCGTCCCCGGCGGGCCGGTAGAAGTTGCGGCCGTAGCGGCAGGGGGTGAACTCACCGGTGAACCAGGCCTCGTTGAGCCGCGTGCCGTCCGGGTCGATGCAGCCGACGATGTGCCAGGTGTAGCCGACCGAGCGGCGCAGCGCCGCGTCCTCGCACATGCGCCGGGCGAGGTGCATCGCGGTGAGCCCGCCGATCGGCTCGTTGGGGTGGGGCATGCCGACGACGACGCCCTGGGCGGGACCGTCCCCGACGGTGAGACATAACAGCGGCTCGCCGAGCCGGGAGGTGCCGATCCGCCGGAGCACCGCCACCGACGGATGCCGCTCGGCGAGCCGGGCGAGTTCCCCCACCACCTCGTCGACTCCCGCGAAGCGGTCGAAGTCCGGAACCGTCTCGAGCTCGTGTGTGAGGTCCTCGTTCAGCACGTCGCTGTCCTCCCGGGGGCGGGCCTGCGTTGCATCACGGTCGCCGTTGTTCCCTGCAGAGCGGGTGATGCGGCGCTTGCCCACGCCATCGTCACCACGTTTGCGGCTCCCTATCAATGTCGAAGCAGGCCGATCGCGGCATCGCCCGCGACGGGATCGGCGCCGGCGGGTACGGCACGGCCCCGCGGTACGGCCCGCGCCGTGCCGGAGGCGCACCGGTTGACGTGCGGCTTTCTGGGTTTGGGCAGGTCTATCCGCCCGGATCCGGGTAGTGACGAATCGAGGTGTGTGCCATGTGGAACAGTCCGCCCACCCGCCTGGCCCGCTGGCTGGGCCTCGACCGCAACCCGCTCCGCCGTACCTCGGACCGGGTGGAGTGCGCGCTGCGGTTGTTCGCGCTGCTCGCCGTCGCGGTCGCCGTCGTGATCGGCATCGGCATGGGCACCCGCGCGTACGACGAGGGGGTGCGCGCCGAGCGGGAACAGAAGGCGAGCCGGCAGCAAACGCAGGCCGTGCTCGTCCAGGACCTCACCCATCCCGGGGTGACGCCCGCCGGCGGGGTCATCCCCGGACGCGCCCGGGCGCAGTGGACCGCGCCCGACGGCACCGTGCGCCGCGGCCTCGTCGAGGTCGATCCCGGGCGGCGCGTCGGCGACACCGTGCTCATCTGGGTCGACCGGGACGGCGTGCAGACCCGGCCGCCCCAGGACCGCGGCGCCACCGTGGCCGCGGCGATCAGCGCCGGCGCCGCCCCGCCGTTCGCCGCGCTCGCCGCCTCGACGCTGCTGCTCGTCACCACGCGGCTGATCAACCAGCGGCGGGCCGCCCGCCAGTGGGAGGCGGAGTGGCGGATCGTCGAGCCGTCCTGGCGGCACCACATCTGACCCGGCATCCGGCCCGGCCGCATCCGGCCGTGCCGTGGCGTCCGGACGGCGGGTGAGCCGGGCCTGCCGTTTGCGGGCTCCGGCCGCGAAAGCCCGTGCCGGCGCCCCGCCGGGGCTGGCCGTACCAGGGCGGACGGTACGGCACGACGGGCCGCGCCCCGGGTAAAGCCGACCAAATCGGCGAGCCGTACGGGCCCCATCCGCCGCTTCGTCCTGGCATTCGTTGGGCCGCATGATTTGCGGCTTTTTTGTTTTGTCGGAAATGCTCGGATGGGGAGCCTCGGCTCTGCCGCTGAGCTGGAAGGTTGCGTGTTCACGGAAATTCTCGGTCACGCAGCGTAAAAGAACTGCTACGCTGCACGTCGTGCGGGTGCAGCGACGAACCCGCAACGCTGAATTGTCATCGGTCGAGCATGCCCGGAAATATCCCCGGCCCCCCGACATGCGCGAAAGGGATGCGAATGGGCGATAACGGTCACAGCCCCACGATGTGCCTCCGTCGCCTGGGGCACGAGATGCGCCGGCTCCGCGAGGCGGCGGGAAAGAGCATCCACGAGACCTCCGCCGAGCTCGAGTGGTCCACCTCGAAGATCTCCCGCCTCGAGAACGGCCTGACCAAACGCCCGGACGTGCAGAACATCCGCGTGCTGTGCGCCGCCTACGGCGTGACCGACGAGCAGGTGATCGAGAGGCTCGTCACCCTCGCCCGCGAGGCCCGCCGCCCCGGCTGGTGGACCAAGTACCCGGACGTCTTCCGCTCCTCCTTCGTGGGCCTGGAGGCCGAGGCGTCCGCGATCACCACGTTCGAGCTCGCCCTCATCCCGGGCCTGCTGCAGACGGCGGACTACATGCGCGCGATCATGCGGGGAGCCCGGATCGAGGATCCCGCGGAAATCGAGCGGCGGATCGAGGCCCGCCTGGAGCGCCAGCGCATCCTCACCCGCGCCAACCCGCCCCGCTACTGGGCGATCATCGACGAGGCGGCCCTGATCCGGCCCCTGGGCGACCGGGAGGCGCACCGCCGCCAGCTGCGCAGGCTGGCCGAGACCGGGCCGATGGAGCACGTCACGGTGCAGGTGCTGCCGCTGTCCGCGGGCCCCCACCCCGGCCTGAGCGGCTCGTTCGTGATCCTCGACTTCCCCGAGGAGTGCGACCGCAGCGTCGTCTACCAGGAGACGGCCACCGCGTCCCACCTGCTGGAGGAGCAGGAGGACATCGACCGCTACACCGCCCTCTTCCGGCGGCTGTGCGACTCGGCGCTGCCCGCCGAGGACTCGATCGCCTACCTCTCCGCCCTCGCCGACCGGCTGTGAGGCGGCACGGCGCCGCGCTCCGCACGATGGCGGCCGGCGACGACAGCCGCGGGGAGGTGCGCCCGCACCCCGGCGGAACCGCCGCCCGCTGCGCCAAGCGCCCGACGGCCCTCGGCCGCCGTTCGACCCGGCCGAGTGCGGGGTTCCTCGCCCGCGTCCGGTACGGCGCCGCCGCGCCCGCCGGGCTAGGCCGGGTCGCCCCGCCAGGTGAAGCCGTACGACTCGCCGTCGAGCCAGTGCACGCCGAAGACCTGGTCGATCACGTCGTCGAGGTCCTCGCCCGGGGCGCGCAGGTGACGGGCCCGGGTGACCGCGGCGGTGCGCTCGAGGCGGGCCGTGATCACCGTCTCCGGGGTCTCGGCGAGGGCGAGGCAGGCCACGCCCCAGACGTGCTTGTTGGAGTCGGCGACGAGCGTGCGCAGCGTGTCCGGGGCGACCGCCCAGCCCGGCGGGCAGCTGAGCCGGAACATCGCCGGGGCGCTGTCGGGCGGGACCGACTCGGCGAGCCGTACCCGGGGCTCGTGCTCGTAGGTGTACCGGACGAGCCGCAGGTCGAGCCAGGGGTCGTCGAGCGGGGACCGGCGGCCGCCGGGCAGCGCGGACCAGGGGCCGACGAGGGTGACCGTGACGTCCGGGAGCGTGCTCGCCAGCACCGCGTCCGCGGTGGCCCGGACGTGCTCGTACGGCGCGTCGCCCACCTCGACCACGACCTCGACGCACGGCACGAGCCAGTGGCGGCGCGGGTGCTTGCGCAGCCAGCGCAGCGCGGGCACCCGCTCGGCGAGCAGCGGCCAGTTGTGCCGCTTCGCCTCGGCGCCGCGGTGGGCCATGGTGTGCGCCCCGACGTGCCAGGCCTGGGCGGCGACATCGCGCAGGAACACCGCGCCCTGCTGGGCGAGCCGGTAGCCGAACTCGGTGTCCTCACCGAGCGGCAGCGCCGGGTCCATGCCGCCCGCGGCGCGGTACAGCCAGGCGGGCACCGAGGCGCTCGCCCCGACGTGGACCTTGAACGCCTCGATCGGCGCGTCCCGCAGGTCCCGGGTCTTGGCGGCCTGCTCCTCGATCCAGGCGTGCGGCCGGGAGGCGGCCCAGTCGAACAGCGACGCCGCCCGGTCGCCCGCGACCGCCGCGTGCACCTCGGCGGGGGCCGGCAGGTCCTCCTCGGTGAACCGCAGCGTCCCGGTCACCACCAGGTAGTCGGCGAGGTGGTGCCAGCGCATCAGCGCCTCCACGTGCCGCCGGTACGGGATGACGTCCGAGTCGAGGCGGTGCACGATCTCGCCCTCGGCGACCCGCACCGCGGAGTTGCACGCCCAGGCCGCGCCCCAGCCGTCCGGGTCGCAGCGCACGATCCGGGTGCGCTCCGGCGCGATCTCGGGGATCCGCAGCGGCGGCTCGCTGCCGTCGTCCGCGACGATCACCTCCAGCAGGTGGGCGGGGTAGCTCTGCGCGGCGAGCGCGGCGAGGGTGAGGTCGAGGGTGCGCTGGCTGCGGTGGGCCGGGATGACCACGCTCACCGACAGGCGCGGGGTCCACGCGCCGAGCGGCGGCGGGGTGAGCACGGCGTGGTCGTTGCCCCGGATGCGCGGCATGCGCCCGGGCGAGGTGACGGTGGCGGTGCTGCTCGGGGTTTCTGTCGTCATCGTTGCGGATTGCGGCGACGGAGGGTCTCGGCTGGTGCGGGACACGGCACGGGCGGCCCGGTACGGCGGGCCCGCCGGGCCGCGGGCGGGCAGCGTGCCGCCCCGCGGCGCCCGGCGGCCGGAACGCCGGGGTGCCGCGGCGGTGGGCCGCCCGCTCCCGGACCGGCGGGCGGGGCCGCGGGATCCGTCACAGCTCCATGAGCGGGTTGGCGTACCAGCCGCGCCACTGGCGGCGGTTGCGCCGGCCGAGGAAGTAGCCGATCGGCTCCCGCCAGGTGTGCCCCTGGGCGGCGCGGCGGCGCAGGATGTAGTTGAGCCCGTGGATCTGGTAGATGCGCCCGCCCGCCGCACGGACCGCCTTGCACAGCTCGCCGTCCACGTGCCGGGGCACCGGCCGGAACCCGCCGACCGTCTCGAACAGGGTGCGGGTCATGAACAGGGTGCCGCCCGCCACCGAGTCGCGGAAGCACTCGGTGCGGCGGCCGCGCTGCACCGTGACGTCGATCTGCTCGAGGTGGACGAACTCGGCCGGGGCGCCGATCAGCTCCGCGCCGGTGTAGACGTGGGCGAGCGCGAGGTCGGCGAGGTGGTCGGGCCCGTACCAGTCGTCGTCGTCCATCTTCGTCACGAACGTGCCCGAGGCGCGGGCGAACCCCTCGTTGAGCACCGCGCCGAACGGCAGCGCCGGGTCGGCCTCGAACACGGTGACCGGGAACGGCAGGCCGCGCACCGCCTCCTCGACCCGGGCGAGCGGCACGCCGTGCAGGCCGAGCACGAGCTCCAGGTCGACGCCGCGCTGCCGGGCCACCTGGCTCACCGCGAACCGCACCATGTCGGCCCGCCGGGTGCACAGCACCACCGAGACCTTCGGCGTCTCGTACGGCCCGTGGCCGGGCACCTCGCCCGCGGTGAGCCGGCGCCAGCGGCCCCGGGTGCCGTGCGCGCGCAGCGCCAGGCGGCGCAGCCGTACGCTGTGCACCTCGCGGTCGAGGTCGTCGGCGAGGTCGGCCTCGGTGACGCCGGAGATCAGGGCGGTGAGCTCGGCGCCGAGCAGGGGACGCACCCACTCGGGCGGGTCGGGCGCGATGAGCGGCACCCCGGCCGCGGCGAGGGCGGCGAGGACCCGGGCGGCGGGCACCGGCCCGGTGTGCGACAGCCGCCACCGCACGTGCAGGCCGCGCAGTTTGCGCAGCCGCGCCACGTCCGCGTCGGTGACCGCGCCGGAGGCGGCGAAGACGGTCAGCACCCGGCCCTCGTACACCGCGGCCCACCGGCCGCCGCGCTGCTCCAGCCGCCCGAACCCGTGCGGCGGCGTCTGCAGGAACCCGCCCGGGTTGATCGCCCGCTCGTCGACCGGCGGCACCATCGACGGGTCGGCGGGCTCGGCGAGCCGCGGGTAGCCGGGCTCGGTGAACCGCGACCACCCCACCAGGCCGGGCCGCGCGACGACCGGGGGCTCCTCGTCCCGCCCGTCCGGGCGCTCCTCGCCGTCGTCGCCGGTGCCGCCGCCCGGGTCCGCGCCCGCGACGAGCACGACGTCGCAGTCGCCCTTGCCGGGGGTGGCGCCCTTGTCCGGGGTGGGGGTGAGCACGACGTTGGGGTCGCCGGGCCGCCAGTGGGTGACGCCGGTACCGGCGAGCGCGGCCCGCGGCTGCGGCATCGTGTCGATGGGGTCGCCGCCGAAGGCGCGGGCCGCGGCGGCGAGCACCTCCCCGGCCGGGAGCGGCTCGGTGAACTCGGCCTCCATCACCCACGACCGCTTCTCCACCACCCGGATGTGCACGTCGCGCAGGTGCCGCCAGCCGGGGTGCGCCGTCGCGGTCGGCAGCGGCGCGGGCCACAGGTACGGCAGGGCGCCGACGGCGATCGTGATGTTCGCGGCCGGGGGCAGCAGCGCCCGCACCGCCACCGCCCGGCGCAGGTCGGTCATGGTGCCCGCGATCAGCACCAGGTGCCCCACCGGCTCGGTGGCGAGCGGGCGGCCCACCTCGACCTCGTCGAGGTCCGCCACCGCCTTCGTCACCGTCTCCGGCACGCCGTCCGGCACGGCCTGGGCCCCGGAGGGGGCGGACCGGCCGTTCCCGGCCGCGCCCAGCAGCCGCTCCAGCTCCGCGTCGTCGACGCCGATGCGGACCACGAGCACGTCGTCGCGTCGGCCCACCTCCCGCAGCACCGGCGGCAGGGGAGCGCGGGCGAGCGCACCGATCATCGGCCGCCTCCGGCCGCCGCGCCGTCGCCGCCCACCGGGCCGTGCCGTACCGGCTCGGCCTCGGCCGCGGCGGCGCGGGCGTGCTCGGTGACCCGGCGCAGGTCCTCGGCGACCCCGGTGAGCAGCTCGGTGTAGTGCCTGTGGCGGTAGACCGCCTCGACCCGATCCTCGCCCAGCGTGGCCAGTACGGTCTCCACCCGCTCGGTGAGGTGGTCGGCGGTGTCCCCGATCCGCGTCACCGCGGCCTCCAGCCGCTGCAGCCGGGGCTCCACGGCGTCGGCGCGGCACGGCGGTACGGGCGCGGGCCGCGCCGCCTCGCGCGCAAGCCGGTCCGACACGCGTTGCACCTTCGCGTCGAGGCGCCGGATCCACAGGCCGAGCACGAGGATGCCGCCCAGCGATGCGCTGCCCACCGCCAGCACGACGGCGATCGCCGGCGTCACGGCCCCGACCAGGGCCGCGGCGACGATCGCGAGCAGCGCGATACCGCAGCAGCCCGCGATGACGATCAACATCTGTCGGGAGGTTGGCCTACGCATGTCTTGCACCTTACGCAAAGGGCGATATGCGGGTTGAGTGACGTGTGAGACTTTCTACCGGAAATACCTCCAAGATCCCTGAAAGCTCGATGCGAAATGGCCGGGGTGGCCGGCGGACCGGACCCTGCGGGTTTGCGTCGGCGCCGGTCACGCGGGAATCGCGCACATCTGCCCCGTGGCCGTGTGATCGCCCTGTGATCGTCCCGTGATGGCGCGATCGCGGCCGCCGACCGCGCCTCGCCGGCGTCGTCACACGGCACCATCGGCGTGCCGTGAAATGTTCCGCGCGCCGCCCGGCGGCCGTCTCAGGGGCGGCGCGGCACGGAGTACGGACGGCCGGGAATCACGCCCGCCCCGGACAGGGCCGCGGGCCGGTACGGCGAAGCCGCGCGGGACGCCTCCGGTGCGGCCGCGGGGCGGGGCCCATGGGCGCGAAAGGCCCGGACGCGGGCTGCGGGCGCGTCCGGGCCGGGGAGCGCGTCAGCGCGGGATGACCTCGTTCTTGCCGATGACGACCACGCCGCCGCGGGTGACCGCGAACCGGGCGCGGTCCTCCTCCAGGTCGCAGCCGATGCGCGCGCCGTCCGGGATGACCACGTTCTTGTCGATGATCGCGCGGCGGACGATCGCGCCCTTGCCGACCTTGACGTTGTGCATGAGCACCGAGTCCTCGACGAGCGCGTGCGACTGGAGCACCACGCCCGGCGACAGGATCGACCGCACCGCCGTACCCCCGGCGACGATCACGCCGGGGGAGACGAGCGAGTCGACGGCCCGGCCGACCCGGTCCCCGTCGTTGTGCACGAACTTCGCCGGCGGCAGCGGGTCGTGGCCGGTGTAGATCGGCCACTCGCTGTTGTAGAGGTTGAACAGCGGCTCGGCCGGGAGCAGGTCCATGTGGGCCTCGTAGAACGCGTCGAGCGTCCCCACGTCACGCCAGTAGCCGCGGTCCCGGTCGGTCGTGCCGGGCACCACGTTCTCCGCGAAGTCGTACACGTACGCCCCGCCCGACTTGACCATCATCGGGATGATGTTCCCGCCGATGTCGTGCTTGCTCGACGGGTCCATGGCGTCCTCGCGAAGCGCCTCGATCAACGCCTGGGTGCGGAACACGTAGTTGCCCATCGAGGCGTAGATCTGGTCCGGCGCGTCGGGCAGGCCCACCGCGTCCGCAGGCTTCTCCCGGAACGCGACGATGCGCCGCCCGGACGGGTCGGTCTCGATCACCCCGAACTGGTCGGCGAGGGCGAGCGGCTGCCGGATCGCGGCCACGGTCACGTCCGCGCCGCTGTCGACGTGCCGCTGCACCATCTGCCGCGGGTCCATGCGGTAGATGTGGTCGGCGCCGAACACGATGCAGTGCTCGGGCATCTCGTCGTAGATCAGGTTGAGGTTCTGGAAGATGGCGTCCGCCGACCCCGCGAACCAGCGCGGGCCGAGCCGCTGCTGGGCCGGCACCGGGGTGACGTAGTTGCCGAGCATCGCCGACAGCCGCCAGGTCCGGGAGATGTGCCGGTCGAGGCTGTGGTTCTTGTACTGCGTCAGGACGACGATCTGGAGATAGTTGCCGTTGGCCAGGTTGGACAGGACGAAATCGATCAGCCGGTAGATCCCCCCGAACGGCACGGCCGGCTTGGCCCGGTCGGCCGTGAGCGGCATGAGGCGCTTGCCCTCGCCACCGGCCAGCACGATCGCGAGGACTCTTGGCGTGGTCATAGCACGCACGTTACCCCGACCGATCGGTACCGACACGACACCCCGGATAGATCCCGATAAAAGCCGTTAAGCTCCGGCTATGCGTGTCGAGCTGCTCACCCGCGAGTACCCGCCCGAGGTGTACGGCGGGGCCGGGGTCCACGTGGAATACCTCGCCCGCGAGCTGCGCCGGCTCGCCGACGTCCGGGTGCGCTGCTTCGGCGCGCCGCGCGAGGAGGAGGGCGTGGCCGCCTACCGCGAGCCGGAGCGGCTGAAGGCCGCGAACGCCGCCCTCGGCGTGCTCGGCGCCGACCTGGAGATCGCCGGGGACTGCGCGGAGGCCGACCTGGTGCACAGTCACACCTGGTACGCGAACCTCGCCGGGCACGTGGCCAAGCTGCTGTACGGCGTGCCGCACGTGGCCACCGTGCACAGCCTGGAGCCGCTGCGCCCGTGGAAGGCCGAGCAGCTCGGCGGCGGCTACGCGCTCTCGTGCTGGGCCGAGCGGGCCGCGCTCGCCGCGGCCGACGCGGTGATCGCGGTCTCCGCGGGCATGCGGCGGGACGTGCTCGCCTGCTACCCGGAGATCCCGGCGGACCGGGTCACCGTGATCCACAACGGCATCGACACCGACGAGTACGCCCCGGACCACGGCACCGACGCGCTCGAGCGGCACGGCATCGACCCGGCCCGGCCGTACGTGGTCTTCGTCGGCCGGATCACCCGGCAGAAGGGCCTGGTTCACCTGCTGCACGCGGCCCGCTCGCTCGACCCGGGGGCGCAGCTCGTGCTGTGCGCCGGGGCGCCGGACACCCCCGAGCTCGCCGCCGAGGTGAACGGCCTCGTCGCCGGGCTGCGCCGGGCGCGCGACCGGGTGATCTGGATCGAGGAGATGCTGCCGCGGCGCGAGGTGATCCAGATCCTCACCCACGCCCGGGTCTTCGTCTGCCCCTCGGTCTACGAGCCGATGGGCATCGTCAACCTCGAGGCGATGGCCTGCCGTACCGCGGTGGTCGCCACCGCCACCGGCGGCATCCCCGAGGTGGTCGAGGACGGGGTCTGCGGCCTGCTCGTCCCGGCCGAGCAGCACCCGGACGGCACCCCGGTCGACCCGGAGAAGTTCGCCGCCGACCTCGCCACCGCGCTCAACACGCTGCTCGCCGACCCCGACCGGGCCGCGGAGATGGGCGAGCGGGGCCGCCGCCACGCGGTCGAGCACTTCTCCTGGCGCAGCGTCGCCGAGCGGGTGCACGCGCTGTACGCCACCCTGATCGGCTGACGGGCATCGCCGGAAGGACATCGCCTGACGGGCGCCGCCTGCGTAGGCTGTGGGCGTGTTCCGATTCGGCAGCGTGCGCATGGCCTTCACGGACCGGCACGGCGGGGTGAGCGCGCCGCCGTTCCACAGCCGCAACCTGGGCGGGCTGGTCGGCGACGACCCGGAGGCGGTCGCGGAGAACCGCGCGCGGACCGCCCGCGAGCTGGGCATCGACCCGCGGCGGGTGGTGTTCATGCGGCAGGTGCACAGCGCCGTCGCCGCGTACGTCACCGAGCCGTTCGGCGACGATCCCCCCGAGCTCGACGCGGTCTGCACCGACGTGCCCGGGCTCGCGCTGGCGGCGCTCGCCGCGGACTGCGCGCCGGTGCTGCTCGCCGACCCGGACGCGGGCATCGTCGGCGCCGCGCACTCCGGGCGGGTCGGCACGCTCGCGGGCGTGGTGCCCGCGCTGGTGAAGGAGATGCAGGCCCGCGGCGCGTCCCGGATCGTGGCCGTGATCGGCCCGATGGCCTGCGGCGGCTGCTACGAGGTGCCGGAGGGCATGCGGGCGGAGGCCGCCGAGGTGCTGCCGGAGACCCACGCCACCACCCGCTGGGGCACCCCGTCCCTCGACCTGCGGGCGGGCATCGTCGCCCAGCTCCTGCGGGCGGGCGTGACCGAGATCCACCACGACGACCGGTGCACGATCGAGAGCCCGGAGCTGTTCTCCCACCGCCGCGACGGCCGCACCGGCCGCCTCGCGGGCTACGCCTGGCTGGAGCCCTGAGGACGGCCCGCGTCAGATGGGCCGCCGGTAGAGGCGGTAGGTGCGGGACCGGGTGGCGCCGAGCAGCTGCATCACCCGGTTCATCGCGTGGTTGTCCTCGAGCGTCCAGGTGGTCTCCCACGACCCGCAGCCGTGCCGCCGGGCGGCCCGCCACAGCTCGGTGACGAGCACCGCCTCCAGGCCGAGCCCGCGGAAGCCCTCCTTCACCCCGAACGCCGCGGCCCGCCAGCGCAGCCCGGGCGCCGGGGAGCGGGCCGCGAGCAGCACGGCGGGCGGCACGCCGAGCCGGGCGGCACGCGCGGCCGGGCCGGTGAGCTCCTGGGTCCGGTCGGGTACGGCGAGCGCGAACGCGACCGGCTCGCCGCGGGCCTCGCACATCAGCGCGGCGCCGGACGGCAGCAGGCCGCGCAGCCCGGACAGCAGGTAGGCGAACTCGCTGCCGGCGGTGGGGGTGAGGGCCCACCCGGGGCCGCCGCGGCGGATCTCCGCCAGCCGGGCGCACTCCGCCTCCAGGTCGTCGAGGTCGAGCGCGCGGACGGTGAGCCCCTCCCGCCGCCGGGTGTCGCGGGCGATGCGCTCGAGGCTCTCGGTCGGCTCCGGCCCGGCCGACCAGGTCCACAGGTCCTTCACCTTCTCCAGGCCGCAGGCCTCGAGCAGCTCCGGATAGTACGGCGGGTGGTACGGCATGAGCACCACCGGCGGCGCGGCCGGGCCGTCGACGAGCAGGCCGCTCTCCTGGCCGGGCAGCAGGCCCACCGGGCCGGTGATCGTGTCGCAGCCGCGCGCGCCGAGCCACTGGGCCGCCGCGTCGAGGAGCGCGCGGGCCACCTCGGCGTCCTCGACGCAGTCGAACATGCCGAACAGGCCCTCGCGGGCGCCGCGGAACGCGGTGCGGCGGCGGTGCCGTACCACGGCGATCCGGCCGACCGGCCTGCCGCCGAGGGTGGCGAGGAAGAGCTCGGCCTCGCCGCCCGAGGTGACGACCGGGTGCCGTACCCGGCCGGGGTAGGCCCGGCGCTCGGACAGGAGCGGGGGCAGCCAGTGCGGGTCGCCCCGGTGCAGGTCGCGGGGGAGGCGGGCGAAGGCCCGCAGGCCGCCGCGCCCGCGCGCCGGCTCGATGACCAGCTCGGGGTGGGTCCGGCGCGTGATGGTGCTCACGATCGTCACGTCCGACTGTCGCTCGGTGGGAATGGGCTTCCGGCATCATAAGGCGGCGCGATCGAAATCCACGGGAAATCGCGCCCGCCGCCGCGATTCATTTTCTTCCGCGCCGGTGATTTCCGCAAATTCCCGGGATCGCGATCCCGGAGATCCGGACGGTCGATGCGGGTGCGGGACGTTCCGGATACGCCGACGGGATAATTCGGAATTATCGCGGCAAATCAGATGTGAAAAATAACCGATTGTTATCGCCCCGGGCATTCCGGCGCGGTCCGCGGCCGGTATCGGTCACGATATGCGGCGGCACACGACACGACGCGGGAGGGGCGCGGTGGCGGAGGGACGGCACCGGACGGCGGGCGGCACGCGCCGGCCTCCGTACCAGGACGTCCCCGACCCGCCCCGCGCCCGGCGGCCCCGTGACGAGCCGCCCCGCCTGGTGGACGGCAGCCGGTTCTGGGACCCCGAGCCCCTCTACGACGACCTGCCTCCGCGCCGCCCGGGCGGCCTCACCGGCCTGGCCGCGGTGGCGGGCGCGGTCACCCTGCTCGGCCTCGCCGGCGTGGCGGCCTGGCACGCCTGGCCCGGCTCCGGCGGCGCCACGGCCCACGGCGCCGGGGCCCAGGTACGGCCCGGCGACCCCGCCCGGCCGTCGCCGTCCGCGCCCACGCCCGAGGCAGGGCCTATCGAACCGCGGGCCGCCGCCCCGCCGACGCCACCGCGGACCCAGGCCGCCACCCCGTCGGGGGCCGGGCGGCCGGCCGAGGGGCCGACGGCGAAGCCCGCCGCATCACCGCCGCCCGGGGACGCGCCGCGCGCCCGCCGCCCGCTCCCGGATCCGCCCGTGCGCGTGCCCAAGGTCCCGTCCGCCACGCACCGGCGCGACGGGTCGGCGGGGCAGGGGAGTGCGGGGCCGCGCACCCCGGACCACCCGCCGCGGGACGCGCCCCGGCGAGGTGACGCGGCGCGCGGCAAACGGCCGCAACCGGGCCGGGACGCGCGGGGAGGCGAACGCCGCACGGGCGGAAACGCCGCCCTCCGCTCCGGCCCCGGAGGCAGGCGCGAGGCCGCGCCGCGATCCCGATCCGGCAACCCGCGGGACCGTGCCGGGCGGAAAACCGTGCGCGATCCGGGACGGCGAGCGAGGAGCGGCGTCGACCGTGACCCGCTGGGCGACCCGCGCGACCCGTTCAGCGCCGCGTACGTCTGCCGCCGCTTCGCGCCGGACGACTGGCGCTACCCGTACTGCGTGCGGATCTGGAACGACTATCGGCGGCAGCGGGGACTCGACCGGTGACCCGGCGGCATCGCCCTTCACGGCGTACCGACGGGTGCGCCCGGCCGGCGCGGCGCCGTACCCGCGCCGCCGGCCGGGCGTGGTGGTCCGGCGGGATCAGGCGAGCACCGACGCGAGCTTGCGGCCCATGCTCATCCGGATGTGGTCCCACTCGCCCTCGGTGACGTGGTGTTTCAGGGTGTCCATCACCGCGTGGACGAGGCTCTCCACGTCCACCTCGCCGTCGAGCTCGAAGGGGTACTCGCGCCGGACCCGGTCGAGGAACTCCTCCTTGTCCGCCTTCACCGGCACCGAGCTGGGATTCCACCCGTCGTAGTAGATGCCGCGGATCAGCAGCGGAAGCTGCGCGGCGAACTGCGCGCTCGCGTCGACCGTGAGGCGGTCGCGCACCGCGTGCAGCACGGCGCGGAGCGCGGCGTACGACCGGTTGCGCTGCGCCTTGGTCCAGCCGCACGCCCGTTCGATCTCGTTCAGCACCCGGTTCGTCTTGTCCACCGTCGTGTTGAACGACGAATAACCCGTGTCAGCCATCTCCTGACTCCCCCGTCCCTGTCGGCCACCGTTCCGTGAGCCGCGCGGCGACCGCGCGGCGGGCGACGATTACGACCCCACTCCCCAGCGCCGCAGGGGATACACGCGGTCCCGGCTGATCCTTGCCGCCCGTGACCGGCCGCTCCGCCGTACCGGACCGCGGGCAACGCATGAACCCCGATCTCCGGGACAGAGACAGGGTGTCGACGCGGTTGGAAGGCACGGATGGGCGCGGATCTGGACAGGGAACACTTCTCCGAGGCGGAGTTCGCCCGCTTCGGTGAGCGGCTGGAGCGCTCGCTCGCCGCCCTCCGCGAGCTGCTGGCCCGCCCCGGCTTCGGCGCGGGCCCGCCCACGATCGGCGCCGAGCTGGAGCTGTTCCTCGTCACCCCCGAGGGCCGCCCGCTCAAACGCAACAAGGCCGTGCGGGACGTGCTCGCCGACGACCGGGTGACGCTGGAGCTCGGCGCGTACAACATCGAGCTCAACCTCACCCCGCGCCCGTTCACCGGCGGCGCCTTCTCCGCGATGGCCGCCGAGATGCGCGACATGCTGCTCGCCGTGGACAAGGCCGCGGCGGGCGAGGGCGGCGCCCACGTCCCGATCGGCATCCTGCCCACGCTGCGGGAGGCCGACTTCACCGGCGCGATGAGCGACGACCACCGGTTCCGCGCGCTGAGCCGGGGCATCCGGCGGCTGCGCGCCGAGCCGTTCCGCGTGACGATCATCGGCGCCCAGCGGCTCGACCTGCGCGCGGTGGACGTGGTGCTGGAGAGCGCCAACACCTCCTGGCAGCTCCACCTGCGCACCCCGCCCGCCGACTTCTCCCGCGTCTACAACGCGGCGCAGCTCGCGATCGCCCCGGTGCTCGCGGTGAGCGGCAACTCGCCGGTGTTCCTCGGCCGCCGGCTGTGGGAGGAGACCCGCATCGCCCTGTTCGAGGAGGCCGCCGACGACCGCGACGAGGAGCGCCGCTGGCGGCGGGAGCGGCGCGTGCACTTCGGCCCCGGCTGGGTGCGCGACGGCGCCGTGGAGCTGTTCGGCTGGGGCGTGCGCGAGTTCGAGCCGCTGCTGCCGGTGCTCGACGAGGAGGACCCGCTCGAGGTGGTACGGCACGGCGGCGTCCCCCGCCTGGCGGAGCTGCGCATGCACCAGAGCACGGTGTGGCAGTGGAACCGCCCGGTGTACGACCCGGCCGACGGTGGCCACCTGCGCGTGGAGATGCGCGCGCTGCCCGCGGGCCCCACCGTGCCCGACATGGTGGCGAACGCCGCGTTCCTCCTCGGCCTCGTCGCCGAGCTCGCCCAGGGGCGGCCGGAGGAGTTCCCGTTCGCCGCGGCGTACCGGAACTTCTACCGCGCGGCCAGGGACGGGCCCGCGGCGTGGCTGCGCTGGCCCGGCCGGGAGGGCGAGCTGCCCGCCGCGGTGCTGGTGCGCGCGCTGCTCCCGGTCGCCCGCGCCGGGCTGGAGCGCGTCGGGGTCGCCCCGGGGGACGTGGACGCCGCGCTCGAGGTGATCGGGGCCAGGGCGGCGAGCGGCCGTACCGGGTCGTGCTGGATCCGGGAGGCGATCGCGGCGGCCGGCGACGGCCCGGAGGGCTGGGAGCGCGTGGTGTGCCGGTACCGCGAGCTGGCGCTCACCCACCGGCCGGTGCACACCTGGCCGCCGATGACCGCCTGAGCCGCGCGGTACGCGCCCGCCGGTACGGCCCGGCCGTACCCGCCCGGCCGCGGGAACGTTCCGGCGGCGGCCCGCGTCGGGAGGGCCTGCAGGACGGGCGCAACGGTGCGGAAGGCGCGCTGAACCCTCGCCGGGGTGGCTGCGTACAGCGGGATGGTGCACCCGTGTGTGGGATGCGCGGCGGGTGCCGCTGGGGCTCGCGACGCAGTCCCACTCCAAAGGAGGAGTTGAGTTGGCTCGATCTGGCGATCTGCGACTGCTTCGGACGAATGCGCACAGCCCGTCCTACTTCACGCTGATGCGGGACTACGTGTCGGGGGAGCAGTCCGACCTGATCGACTTCTGCATCCCGTGCAACCCCTACTTCCCCACGCCGGCGATGTTCGAGCGGCTGCAGCGGAACCTTGAGACGATCCTCAAGTACTACCCGAGCGACGCCGACACGATCACCGCCGAGCTGTGCAACACGCTGGGACTGCAGCCGCAGACCGTGGCGATGGGCAACGGTTCGACCGAGCTGATCACCTGGATCGACCATCTGCTGGTGCGCGAGAGCCTGGCGGTGCCGATTCCCACCTTCGGGCGGTGGACCGACCAGCCGCTGGAGACCGGCAAGCGGGTGGACATGTACCCGCTGCTGGAGAGCCAGGGGTTCCGCCTGGATGTCGACAGCTTTGTACGGTTTGTGCGTAACCGTGGGTCCCGGGTGGCGGTGATCTGCAACCCGAACAACCCGGACGGCGGTTTCGTGGCCCGCAAGGACGTGGTGCGCATGCTGGACGCGCTCCACGACCTCGACCTCGTGGTGGTGGACGAGTCGTTCATCGACTTCGTGGACGCCGAGCCGTACCGGAGCGTGGTCGAGGAGGCGGCGATCCGGCCGAACGTGATCGTGCTGAAGAGCCTGGGGAAGAACTTCGGGCTGCACGGCATCCGGTTCGGCTACATGGTCGCGAACCCGGCGCTGGCGGGGACGATCAGGAAGGCGCTGCCGAAGTGGAACCTGAACTCCTTCGCCGAGGTCGTCGTGTTCATGCTGAAGGAGTACCAGGAGGAGTACTACAACAGCCTGCGGCTCGTCGCCCGCGACCGGCAGCTCATGTACGAGCAGCTGTCCCAGCTCCCCGGGCTCACGGTCTACCCCTCGCAGGGCAACTTCATCATGATCAAGCTCCCGGACGGGCGGGACGGGGTCGAGCTGCGCGACTTCCTGCTCACCCAGTTCGGCGTGTACGTGCGCGAGTGCGGCAACAAGCTGGGCACCACGAGCCAGTTCCTGCGCCTGGTGGTCCGGCCGCAGCCGGACGTGCAGCGGCTGCTCAACGGGCTGTTCGCGTTCCTGTACGGCATGGACACGCTGAAGGTGCCCACCGCGCAGGCCCAGCAGGTGAGCGCCGGCGCCCAGCAGCAGGTGGGCCACGGGCAGAAGCCGTCGCTCACGGCCGGTAACCCCGACGCCGCCTGGGCGACCGGGCTCGCCGAGATCACCGCGCCCCGGCAGGCCGCCATGGCCGCGATGCCGGGGGCCCGGCCCGCCGGGCTGTCCGACCCCGCCGTGCCGGCCGTGGCGAGCGTGGGCGCGCAGCCGCTGTCCGCGCCGGTCACCACCGCCACCGGGCCGCTGCCGCAGGTCACCGTCTCCAACGTCACGGAGCAGAACCCGCTCGCCGTGGCCGACACCGGGGTGCACGCGGCGATCACCACGGGCGCCGGTACGGCGGGCGCGGGCGCGGCCGCCGCGGGGGCTGCGGGGGCCGACACGGGCGCCTTCCCGGTGGTGCAGACGGGGATGATCGCGTCCGTCGGCGCGGGCGGCCTCGCGTCGCTCACCGGCGGGAACGCCGGATCCGTGGCCGGGGGTACCGCGGGTACGGCGACGCTCACCCCGGCCGTGCCCGGCGCGGGCGCGCCGGGCGGTGCCGGGGCGGGCACGACGGGGGTGAACCCGGCGGCCGTCCCGTCCACCGGCTCGGTGCTCGACACCGACGCCCGGCTGCCGGTGGTGCCCACCGCCGACATCACCGCGCCGCACCCGGCGATCACCGACACCGGGCCGTGGCCCGCCGTGGGCGGCGCGGGCCTGCCGCCCGCCGCGCAGCCGCCGGCCGCCGCCCTGACCACGCAGCCGGTCGCGCAGACCACCCAGCCCGTCGGCCAGACCACCCAGCCGGTGGCCCAGCCGCCCGCGCAGCCCGCGCAACCGGCCGCGCAGCCCGCCGCCGAGCCCGGCCCGTCCGCCCCGGACACGGACCCCGCCGGCGCCCCCTCCACCACGATCTCCAAGCGGCCGGGCGAGGTGAACGTCACCGAGACCGGCTCGTGGTCGATCCCGCCGGACCTCGCCTCGGCCCGCGCCCGGGCGAACGCCGAGCGGGGCGGGAAGCCGCGGCCGACGGTCGCGGACATCAACGCGCGCTCCGGCTACACCGCCCTCGGCATCGACGACCGCTTCGCCCTGCCACCCGCGAGCCGGGACTCGGGGCCGGGCACCGACTGGATCTCGATCCGCCGCCGCAAGAACTAGGCGCGCCCTTGGGCCGCCGCGGCCGGGACGGTGATGGACCGCCTCACACCACCGTCCCCGCCGCGGCCTTTTTCCGCGTCGTGACCGGGAGGCGCCCGGCGGCCTGTACGGCGACGCGGCGCGCCGCGGTCCGGGGCATGCGGCGCGTCCGGGTATCGGTCGCCGCGCGCGTGCCGCGAACATCGGCCTGGTCGCCTCACCGGGCCCCGTCACCCGCCTGCCGCGGCGGGACGTCCGCCGGTCGGGCAGCAGGGGACGAGGCCCGCGGCCGGGGGCGGACGCGCCCGCGAAACAGCGCCCGCGGCCGGGCGGTGGCGGGCGGATGCAACGGCAAATGAATTATGGCCGCGCGGTCAATTTTGACGTTGCCTGCGGATTGCCGCGGCCTGCCCGAGGGATACGCTGCGCCGGTCGATATGGCGATTCTTGACCGGCAGTTAGATGATCGTGGATTGCCACCCTAGAAACTCGGACATATCGTGAAAAATGTGTCAGATGGGATTCCGTCGTCCTGCGATGGATTCCCTCGGTGCACAGGAATGCGCCGCAGGCTATTCGCATTAAAAGGTGACTGTAATGCTCAAGAGACTGCTCGCTACCGGTGCCGTCGTCGCCGCCCTGTTCGTCCCCGCGGCCGCGGCGAATGCCGCCACCGCCGACACCGCCACCGTGGCGAAGAGCACGACCTCATGGTGGTTCGGTGACCCCTTCTGGGGTTGGGACGACTGCTGGGGCGACGACTTCTTCTTCTGGGGCTGGTGATACCGGCACCCTGTGACACGAGTGAAACGCTGAAGAGCGCCTTCTGATCGAGGCGTTCCCGGGCTCAGGGGATCCAAGGGACCCTGGGCCCGGCCCATACGGCGACGACGAACGGACAATGGCCGGCGCCTGGGATTCCCCAGGGCCGGTCGTTTTTATGTGTCGTCTCGGAGAAACCGCGAAATATGACGCGGCCGCCGCGTTCCGCGCGGCGGCCGTACTCCGTCACGGGCGAAAACCCGGCGGCCGGTCACAAACGCACGTTCACCGAATTCGCCACCGCCGCCACCGCGCCGAATCCGATCGGCCCCGACTCGTCGTACAGGGTGCACTGGCCGACCGCGACCCCCTCGTCGCTGAGGTGGCCGTTCGACTCCATGCCGATGAGGTCGCTCTTCGGCAGCCGGCTCAGGCACAGCGTGTAGTCGGCGTTGATGAAGTGCAGGCCGTCCGAGCCCATGTGGGTGAGCGGGCTGACGAACTCGGCGGCGAGCGCGACGCGGGTGAACGGCGTCAGCTCCTCGCCCTCGACGAGCGGATGGATCTCCCGGATCCAGACCCGCGACCGCTCCTTGCTCTGCCACGGCGTCGTCCGCCACAGGAGCATCGGCGGCTCCCAGCCGTTCGAGGCGGGCACCGGCGGGCCGAGCCGCTCCGGCGGCGGCATCTCCCACACCGGGGCCGCCCACACCTCGCCCGGCGGCTGCTCGCCACGGCGCAGCAGCACCGCGCTCGCCCGGCCGACCGGCCCCTGCTCGCTGGTGACCACCGCGTCCACCACCCGGACGCGCCGCCCGTCCCGGACCCGGTTCGTGCTCACCCGCAGCGGGACCAGCGGGGTGTTGCGGAACAGGTCAACGGTGAGCCGGGCGAAATGGAAATCCGGGTCGCCGTGCTCCCGCTCCACCGTGCGGGCGAGGAGCCCGCCGAGGATCCGGCCGTGCAGCATGTCCTTCGACCAGGGACTGCGCGCGTGCGGCTGCGGCACGAAGGCGTCGCCGTCGACGACGAGAAATGGCAGGGTTTCGGCGCTCTCGGCCACGTGCGTCCTCTCCGAGCTGATTCGACGGAAAACTAGAATATCGCTCGGTTATGGGAGTGTACGGCGGGGGCGTCGGCGGCTCATTACCCAAATTTTGATCATCGAGTTCGGAAACGTCCCATCAAGATCGGGTACCACCGTGACATGACCGGCTGAACTGGTCACGCATCGTAGACACTCACGGGGGTACGGCATGGCCGGATCGCAGCGGGTAGTCGTACACAGCGCCATCGCGATCGTCATGGTCGGCTCGATCGCCGGTCTCTGGCCGACCGCCGCCACGGCCGAGCCGTACCACTGCGACAGCCGTTTCAGCCACGGCGGCCCGATGCCGGAGGTGTACCGGGACTGCCCTCCGCAGCCGGACGCCGGGCCGGTGACGATCGTCATCGGGCCGTTCGACAGGGCCCGCGACCACGACCCGCGCGGCGGCCGGTACCTCGACGAGCCGTGGCCGGGACGGCGCACCAGGTACCCGCCGCCCGGGCGGGCGTTCCGCCTGCGCCCGCCCCGGCTCCACGCGGTCGATCCCGCGCCCCGCGGCCGCGTCGACGACCGGCCCGGCGCGATCCCCGGGGAACCCGCCGGGACCGGCGGCGCGGCGCCCCGCGCCCACCCGCCCGAGGCGACGACGGGCGGCGCGAGGACCGGCCGGCCGGCGAGCCGGGGACGGCCCGGCCCTTCCCCGCGCGGCGTCCCCTCCTCCGTGATGCTGCGCACCGCCACCCGCGGCGGCCCGGCCGCGCCTTCCGCCACCGCCCCCCGACGCCCGGTACGGCCCGGCACCGCCGTACCGCCGCGCCGGACCGGCACCCAGGCCCGTACCGCTCCCGTCGTCACCTCCCGCCGCCACCACCCCTCCGGCGCCCGCGCCCTCGAACCGCGGCGCCGCACCCCGAAGCGGCACGACCGCGTCGTGGCCGCCACCCGCGATCCCCACGTCTCGCACAACGCCTTCGACCCCCGCATGCCGCAGCCGACGGCCACCACGTGGACCGTCCGCCGGATCAGCGCGGGCGACGACGGCCTCGCCGCGCTGCGGCTCGGGGTCATGGTCGCCATCGGGCTCGTCATCGCCGCGGGCACCCTGCTGCTGATGCGCATCACCCGGGTCATCCCGCTCGCCCTCGGCGACGAACGGCACGGCCCCCGGCGGCGCTCCGCCGCGTGGTACGGCAGGCGCATCCGGGCGGCCCGGCCGGCCGGTTGGCGGCGGCGCCGGGCGGCCGCCCGGCCGGAGGGCGGCGCGCGTCCGGCGGGCGCACCCGAGGCGCGGCCGCACGCCCGCGGCCTGCGCGCGGCGCCGCGGCGGCCCGGGGCGCTCCTCCGGACGCTGCTGCGCCGCCCGGCCGCGACCGCGCCCGCCGGTGCCGAGCCCGCGGCCGTGGACGCCGCCACCGCCGCGTCCGCCGCGGCGGCGCGGGCGGCCGGTGCCGCCTTCTCCGGGGGCACGCCCGCCGCGGCCCCGGCCTTCCCGGCGATCGCGCCGGCGAAGCCCCCGGCGGTGTTCCCCGCCGCGGGCACCGGGGTGTTCGTGCGCCTGCTCGGCGAGGTCGCGATCGAGGGGCCGGGCGGCCGCGTCGAGTGCGTGCCGGGCAAGGACCTGGCCGACCTGCTCGGCCTGCTCGCCGTACACCGGGACGGCCTCACCCGGGAGCGGGCGCACGAGCTGCTGTGGCCGGGCACCGACCCGTCCGACCACGACCGCTTCCACGCCAGGAAGCGGGAGCTGCGCAGGCGGCTGGCCCGCGCCCTCGGTGACCCGATGCGCGAGGCGGCGCTGATCCGGCAGGCCGGCCACCGCTACCTGCTCAACCCCGAGCTGGTCGGCGTCGACTACTGGCGGCTCACCGACGAGCTCGCCGCGGCGTCCGCGGCCGACGGCCTGCGCGAGCGGCTCGCCGC
This sequence comes from Thermopolyspora flexuosa, assembly GCF_006716785.1. Classification (NCBI taxonomy): domain Bacteria; kingdom Bacillati; phylum Actinomycetota; class Actinomycetes; order Streptosporangiales; family Streptosporangiaceae; genus Thermopolyspora; species Thermopolyspora flexuosa. Next base: position 1,809,859 of record NZ_VFPQ01000001.1, read on the forward strand.
CCTGCGCCGGGCCGCCGACCTGTACGCCGGGCCGTTCCTGCCGGGCGGCACCCGGCCGTGGCGCGCGGCCGTCGCCGACGACCTGCGCCGGAGCGTGGTGCAGGCGCTGACCACGCTGATCGAGCACGAGCACGACGCGGCCCGGCTGCTCGCCCTGCTCAGGCGTGCCCTCGACCTCGACCCGTGCAACGAGCCGCTGCGCCGCCGCCAGATGCGGCTGCACGCCGACCTCGGCCGCGTCGACGAGGCCCACCGCAGCTACCAGGCGCTGGTCGCGGCCCTCGACGAGCTGGGCGGCCTGCGTCCATCGGCGCTCACCACGACCCTCTACCGGCGGCTGTCCGGGCGGGACCCCGAGTAGGCGGCCCGCCCCGCCGGTTTGATCCGTACGCGGAGACGACCCGCCGCGACCCCGGGGCCACGGCGGGTGCCCGCCTGCACCACGGCCCGTCGGCCCGGCGGGACACTCCGCGATCACGGATAACGAATCCATAACGTTGTTGGACCGTTCCGAGCGCCCACCCGGTCCCGTACGTCATGAGGTTGACTAAACCGCTTTACCGGAAGTCGAGGGATTGGGCATGGAACGTTCCCCCGCTCGGGACGCCGCCGGTTCCACCCCCGCCGGCGCCCCGCCGTACCCGGGCCCGGTGCCGCCGGACCTCGCCGAGGCGGTGGCACGGTACGGCGACGGGCTCGGCGACTACTGCCGCATGTGGCTCGGGGACGTTCCGGCCGCGGCGGTCGCCGAGACGGTCCGCGCGGCGCTGCTCCTCGCCCGGGACCGGGAACCCGGTGGCGGGGCGCACGGCGGCCGGTACGGCAGGGCCCGGCTGTACGCGCTGGCACGGGTCTGCTGCCTGATCCGGTTGACCCGCCCGGCTCACGGGGCGGCCTCGATCGCGGGGGCGCCGCCCCGGAGCCGGGCGGCCGACGCCGTCGACCCGGCCCTCGCCGGGCTGCAGGCCCTCGACCGGCGGCAGCGGGAGGTGCTGGAGCTGTCCTTCCGCCACGGTCTCGAGCGCGCCGAAATCGCCGCGGTTACCGGGCTCGGCGACGAGCGGGTCGAGGCGCTGCTCACCGAGGCGCAGGACGCCTACGAGGCCTGGGTGAACACCGTGCTGCTCGCCCGGGCGTCGCGGGCCGCGTGCGCCGAGGGGGCCGAGCTCGCCGCCGCCTGGGAGCGAAATCCCGGGCGGAGCGCCCGTACCCGGCTGCGGGTGCACGTCACCGGCTGCGCGACGTGCTCGGCGCCCGCCAAGCTGACGGTGGACTCGGGCGCCCTGCTCCGCCGTATCCCCGTCACGCCGCTCACCGGCGAGCAGCGGGCGATCGTCCTCGACCTCGACGCCTCCGCGCCCACCGGCGTCGAATGGCGGGCCGACGGCTTCCCCGTACAGCCCGACCCGGAACGCCCGGCCGCCCCCACCGAGCCGCTGCACGCCCCCGTGCTCACCGCCGGGCTGACGGCGAACCGCACCACCGGCTTCTGGGACGACGACCCCGACACCCCCGTCGACGACCTCGACGTCACCAAACCGATCCGCATCCTCAAGCACGTCCCCGGCCCCGGCGCGGGTGCTTCCGGTGCCGGCGGCCGCCCGTCTCTCCCGCCCGCCTTCGGCTCCGGCGGACGAGCCGCGTCTCCGAATACCGAGGAACCGTGGCCGGAGGACCGGCCCGGCGAGGCCGGCGATTCGGGGGACACGGCGGAGGTGGCCCGGCCATCCGGATCCGGGGCGGGTGAGCGGCGTGGTCCTGGTGCAGCGCGTCGCCGGAATCCGTGGTCGCGGTCCGATGATGGCGTGCCCGGCGACTCGGGGGACACGGTGGAGGTGGCGCGGCCGTCCGGGACCGGCTCGGATGAGCGGCGTGATTCGGATGCGTCGCGTCGCCGGAATCCGTGGTCGCGGTTCGACGATGGCCTGCCTGGCGAGGTCGGCGATTCCGGGGACACGGTGGAGGTGGCCCGGCCGTCCGGAACCGGCGCGGGTGAGCGGCGTGCTTCGCGTAGGGAGAGCCCGTGGTCCCGGTTCGACGACGGCCCGTCCGGCGGCGATGGCCCGGGGGAGCCCGAGAAGTCGTTCCTGTCGTCCAAGCCCGGTCCCGGCGGACGGCGTGGGACGTCGGACGCGTCGCGTCGGGAAAGCCCGTGGCGGCGCTTCGACGACGATCCGTCCGGCGGCCTCGGTGGTCCACTGCGACTGGGTCGGCGTACCGCGCCTCCCCTCGGCGACACCGCGGCCCCCGATGGCCTCACCTCAGGTGTTGGCACGTTCCAGCAGCGCCGACGACCTGACCCGGGCGATCTCCTCGGTTCCGGTCTCGGCTCGCATTTCGACGCGGGTGGCCCGGGCCGCTATCCGAGGCGGCGTCGTCCCGGAAAGGCACTGGTGATCGGCAGTGGCCTCGCGGTCGCCGGTGGCCTGCTGTGGGCGGCGTACGGGGTGGCGAGCCGTACCGACATCCTGGGCGTGGCGAACGAGACGCCCGTCGGCGCGGCGCCTCCGGCCACGCCCTCCGCCTCGCCATCCGCCACGGCGAGCGCGAATGGCACGGACTCTGGGCGCGGCGGCGACTCCGGCCGTACGCCTGGTGCGGCCGCATCCTCCGGCGGCGTACCGGCCGACGCCGGGTACGGCGCCGCTCCCCGCGGCGGGGGAACCCCGGAACCCACCGCCACCGCCGGTGCGCGGGCGGGTGCCGACGCCTCCGGCTCGGGTGGCGCCGGTGGAAGCGCGACACCCGGCGCCACCCGTTCCCCCGGCGAGGCCGCCAAGGAAACCGGGGCCGCCTCCCGGCCCGGCGGCACGGCCACCCCCGCCGCGCCGAAGGGCGGCGTTCCCGACACGAGCTCCACGACCGCTCCGACGATCCGCCCGTCGACCAGCCCGAAGCCCACACCCACCGCCCGGCGAGCCGCCCCCCGCTCCCCGTCGCCGACCCCCACCCGATCCGCGGCGAAGCCGGCCCGGCTCGTCGTCACCGTGGCCGATGGGGGAAACCAGGGCCAGCGGACGCTCCTGCTCCGCGCCGTCAACGGCACGGTCGCCTGGCAGGCCACCGTGTCCACGCCGTTGCTGCAGCTCTCGGCGAGGCAGGGCATCACCGCGAACCAGGAGCGCGACCGTCTCCGGATCCGGCTGACCCCGCACGAGGTCATCGCCGCCCAGGGCGGCAAGGCCGTTGACCAGCTCTTCCGTACCTGCGGCAGCGCGCAGACGGCCACCCTCCGCATCACCTGGCGGGGCGTCAACGCGGCCGGCGCACGGAACCAGGGCGTCACCCCGTTCCGGATCCGCTTCGTGGCCCCCTGTCCTTGATCGGCAAGGAACGTCCGGGCAGCGGGCCATGGGTGGGCGGCCGGAACGCCGGAGATGCGGATGGCGGGCGAGCGGCCTGAACCTGACGCCGCCATGACGCCAGGTCGAGTCAGCGGACGGCGGCCGCCCAAGCGAGCAGCAGGCCGATCCGGAACCGCCCGACCTGTCCGGGGCTCCACTGGGATGAGTTTCGGATGCGAGTACGGCGGCCTACTCGACCGGCCCTGCCTGATCAAACATCTCAGGCCGCCCGGCACAACCGGACCGACGACTCCGGTGACCTGACCCTCTCCGGCGGCGGAGACGACGATCGCGCGGCTCGTCGTCGCGCCACCCCGGTTGTCGGGCCGCAAGATGCCCAGGCGTGATGCGGGCGGGCTGTAACGCGCTTTTCGAAACGCCCGGAAGGTGGGAGATGAGGGTGGATCCGGGTGTCATTTCCATGCCTTAGAGGATGTCCGAAAGCCTCTCGGATTTGGACATGAATCACAGTGGATAACCGTGGCCAATGGAGATTCGTGTGCGGATCGAAAGCTCTCTAGTGATGTCGGACCACCAACATGACAATGCTTCTGACTTTCGTTGACAGGCTATTGGGCCGTGGTCAGAATGCTTGTCAAGCAATCGAAAAAGGCTGGCCGAGCGCCGGTTGAAGGGAGTGTGTGGCGATGGGCGGAGGGACCATTACGGTCGACGAGATCTGCCCACACCTATTCCGCGGGTATTCCCCTTAGCGTCACCCATATCGACCGGGAATAACTCCCGCGAGTAGGATCGTCACCCTTTCCCCGCGCCCGCCGGCACGCCACGGGCCGTGAAAACGGCAGGGGCTTCGGATAAGCGGGCTTCACACAGCGTACCGAACCGGCATTGCCGTGCCCGGCCATCGGTCACTTTCGATATGGCCGTATCCGACCGATCGGCTCGCCGAGCGAACGACCGTGGTGGTGACCCGTGCCGATACTGTGCAAGCCCGCAGTCGCCGTACCCGAACACGTGGTCACGTGCGAGCAGACCCTCGCGCGGTACGCGGACCGGTACCGCGACCATCCGCGGCTCGGCCTCGTCCTGCGGCTCGTCGCCGAGGCCGGGGTGGCGCGCCGGCGCCTGCTGCCGCCCGACGAACGTACGCCCGGCATCCCCGGGCGGGACGCACGGGAGCGCCACGAGGAGCAGGTGCGGTCCCGCCTGCCGGCCGTGGTGCGCCGGGCGCTGGCGAACGCGGGCCTGGGCCCCGGCGACATCGACGCGCTGGTCTGGGCCTGCGCCGACGCGATCGCCCCGGTGCCGCCCGCGCGGATCGCGGAGTGGACCGGGATCCGCCCGGGCGTCACGCGGCTGCCGGTGGTCCCTGCCGGCGGCACGACGGGGATCGCCGCGCTCAAGCGGGCCTGCGCGTTCTGCGCCGCGCACCCCGGCGCCAACACCCTCGTCGTGACCTGCGCGTTCGACTCCCTGCGGCCGCCGGCCGCCGACCCGGGCGTCGGCGACCTGCTCGCCCGGGCGGTGCACGGCGACGGCATCGCCGCGGCCGTGGTCCGCGGTCACGGCGGCACCGGCGTCGACGTGCGGTACCTGAGCCCCGGCCCGCGGCTCGCACCGGTGCCCGGCATCGCCGGCCGTACCGGCGCGGGCGGGCGGTCGCGCCGCGACGGCCGATGGCCGTGCACGCCGGGCCGTACCCTGGCCCGTCACCTGCTCGGCCACGGCTGGACGGCGGCCGACCTTGACCTGTGCGTGCTGCACGCCGACTCCCCGCGCGCCCTGGACGGCCTCGCGGAAAGCCTCGGCCTCGCGCCCGAGACGGTCCGGGCGAGCCGGGAGACGCTCGGCGAGTACGGCGACATCGGCGGCGCCACGATCCTCGACGCGATCCGCCGGGCGGCCGAGTCGGTCGTGCCGCGCGACGGGGCGAAATGCCTGGTGGCCGGGTTCGGCCGGGGCGTCGCCGAGGTCGTGCTCGGCACCTGGGCGACGGCGCCCGCGCCCCGCGGCGTCCGGCCGCCGGTCCGTGCCGAGCCCGCACCGGTGCGGCTCGTCGGCGTCGGTGGAAGGGCACCGGGCGACCGGGTACGCGCCTGCGCGGGGCATGCGTCGCGGCCGCGCGGCCGTACGGGCGGCCGGCGGGCCTGCCACGAGCGGGACGACCCGCACGGACCGCCCCGCCCCCGGGCCTGAGCCGGCACCACCGACCGAACCACACTCACAGGACACGGCATGACCCTGTTATTTACAAACCACTTGACAAGTTTGTTATGGATGTTGGCCGGAATCGCGTCGGCCGAATCCCGGCCGAGACGTCCATACGCCGTGGGAAAGGCGATGCGAGGATGAACGAGAACAGACGCATCTACCGGCTCGCCGAGCCGGAAACGGTCCCTGCCGGAATCGACCCGAGCCCCGCGCTCTGACCCCGGCCATGGCCTGGTTCCTGCTCGCGTGCGCGATTCTCACGGAGATCGCGGCCACCACCGCGCTGAAATACACGAACGGGCTCAACATCTTCACGCACACGTTTCTCACCATCATGGTGGTGGTGCTGTACATCACCTCGTACGTGTGCATGGCCCAGGCGTTGAAGCTCCAGCTCGAGGTCTCCATCGCCTACGCCCTGTGGTCCGGAATCGGCACCGCGGCGATCGCCGTGATCGGCGCCATATTCTTCCGTGAGTCCGTGCACCCGGTGAAGATCGGCGGCATCGCCCTGATCATCGTGGGCGTGGCGATGCTCAACCTCGTGCCCGACGCCACCCACGGCACGGCCGCGGCCGACCAGACCGGCGCGGTCCGTCCCGCCACGAACGTGGCCCTCGCCCAGGCCCTCACCGGCCTGACCGTCACCGTGGGCCGCCACCGCGCCTTCATCGGCTCGGCGTACCGCACGGGCCCGGTCCGCCCGGACGGCGACGGGTACGGCCGGCACGGCCGCCACGCCAGGACCGCCTGGGGCGGGCACGCCACGGCCCGGACCGCGGGCCTCGGCGACCAGGCAACGACCGGCGTCACCGGACGGCACCTGCTCCGGCCGCGGGTACTCGCGCTCCCGGCCCCGCCGCCCGACGACCACGCGCTCCCCGTTCGGAACGTTCCAAACCATCCCGAGCCCACCCCCGTGGGCCGGCACCGGGCCTTGGCCCCGGCCGCGCACGGCCACGACCTCCACGGGCTGGTGGTGGGCGCGGGGTACGAGACGGCGCACCTGGCCGAGGCCGCCGCCCTCCCCGCCCCCGCGCCGGTGTACTCGCCGCCCGCCGCGCGCGCCGCCGACCCGGTGCCGCACCGCCGTACCGGCGCCGCCTCCGGCCACGACGACGAGGTCGTGGTCGAGCCCGCCGCCGTCCAGCCGCCCGCCGCCCCGCTCGCCGCGCTGCCGCCGCGCCGCCGTGACCCCATCAAGGGCGTCACCCTCCTGCACCCCTATCCCGACCGCCCCGCGGTCCGAACCCGTTCCGCCTAGCCAGGCACGACCGGCCCACACCGTTCGGCTTGAGCGGAAATTTCGGAATTCGACCCCCTGGGCCCGTACGACGTCGTCGACGGGTCCCGTTGTTTTCCCGCGAATTGTCTTCCGGTAATGCCATCATGGGGCCGGGCAAAGAATCGGGAAGGTTTCCCTCTGGCCATCGGCTGGTTCCGGCGGGCACGAAGGCGGGAGTGAAATGGGAAAATCGCCCAAGCCGTACAGGGTCGTCAAAGTCGACGACTTTCCGGCGTACGTGATCGGGTTCGCGCTCCGGTGGTGGCGCAGCGATCTTCGCGGCCTCACCCTGCAGGCGGTCTCCGAGGCCCTCCACCGCGACTTCTCCCAGATCGCCAGGTGGGAGCGGGCCGAGTGCCGCCTGCCGGACGGCGTGATCAACGAGTTCGACAAGCTGTACGGAGCAAATGGCCTCCTTGTCAATCTTGCCGACGCCCTCTCTGATTTGCGGCGATACGGGAGTACCGTGAAGGTGCAGCCCATCCAACGACGCGAGGACCAGGACATGGAACGCCGCCTGCTCATGCAGCTCATTCCGCTCCTCGGCATCCAATCGGCCATCAACCCCGAGGTCCTCAATCGCGTTTTCGACGCAGCCGATAAGGCCGCCGGCGTGAATTCCCGCGATCCGGACGAATGGGCATGGACCGCGTACGAGCGGTGGCACTACTACACGACCAACCCGCCCGGTGCGGCCGTGCCCCTGCTCGCCAACGACCTCCTCCAGGTGACCGGCCAGATCGAGAAAACCGAGTCGCCCGGGGTACGCGACGGCCTTAGCCGTGCGGCCGCGCAGCTCGCCATGCTGATGGCAAGGGATCTCGCCGACATCGGCCAGGTCGGAGTCTCGGTACGGGCATTCGCCACCGCCCGCCGCTTCGCCGACGCCTCCACCGACCGACCCCTCGCCGCCTGGGTCCGGGCCAACGAAGCCTGCCACTCTTTCTGGCTCGGGCGCCCCATCACGGTCATCGAACGCCTCGCTGCGGAAGCCGAACAGATCGCCGATGGCAAGACCTCGCCCGGCCTCATGGACGCGTACAGCGTCCGAGCGCTGGTCGGAGCGCTACGCGGCGACAAGGCCGTGACCCACGACGCCGTGGCCAAGATGATCGATGTCTGGGATCGTCGTCCCTACAAGGGTAACGCCGCGTCCGGCCCGGCGACCTGGACATGGGCACGCGGACCGCTCGGCACCCGCGGCTACGCCCTCGCCCTTCTCGGCGACCCCACGGCCGCCCGCGAACTCGACACCGCCCACGAGTACCTAACCCGCATAGGCCATGAGGGCGGTGCCAGGTCACTCCGCCTCATGCAAGCACTCCACATGGTCAAGAACCGCGACCCCGAAGGCCTGGCACTCGCGGTCGAGATCGGCGAGGAAACCTCCTTCAGCGCCCAACGCCGCCTGATCGCCAAGCAGATCCTCGAGGCGCTTCCGCGGGACCCCAAGGTGTCCGACCAAGCCCACCGCCTCCGCGAACTCATCGACCAGTCCAGTCGGCCCATCTTGCCATCGGTCCGATGAGCGGGGCCTCCCGTAGGACACACATCCGACCAGAGAGCATCACGCGTGGTCACCCCGGCATACGCCCACTCGCGAGCTGGTTAGAGTCCAACCACCGATCACTCGGGCGGTCCTTTCAGATCCGTAATGCCGCCGGAATGCGCCTTTTCAGATCTCCTCGCCCTGCACGAATGATGGACGTTCGCAACTTAAGGCGAGATCGGCGTGTGTTACATGAGTGGCCTCAGATGCGTTTGAAGGCTTGATTAAGCTTAGCCCACGGTCGAGAGGATGCCGGTTACAAAGCGGGCGGGTCGATGGAGCCAAGCCACGCGATGCTATATGCCTTCGCGACCAGTTGACGACTCACCCGTCATCCATTCGGGAGGTTCGGTAGATGTGGCCTCCCGCCATGCGTCCGCGGTCTCTAAAGGATGATCTCTGTAGGCCTCTTTGAGCAGAATTATGGCTGCCAGAACCAAACGCTCCAGGTTTCCTTCAATGGCGATTGCGAGTCCTTGCGCAATTAGTCTCACAGCGTCTGCCGAGGGCACAGGTCTGATCAGCATTCGGCTGTGCACGATGTAGCTCATAGCTAGGTCGGGGAGGTAGGCGTCGGGGTTGGCTGCGGCGAGCTGTTCGCGTATTTCTACTGCGCGTTGGATGGCGGCCAGGCCTTCCTCGCGTCGGCCCAGCTCGCCCAGCCGGTTGGACAGGTTGTTCAGTGAGCCGGCGAGGTCGGGGAGGTAGGCGTCGGGGTTGGCTGCGGCGAGCTGTTCGCGTATTCCTACTGCGCGTTGGATGGCGGCCAGGCCTTCCTCGCGTCGGCCCAGCTCGCCCAGCCGGTTGGACAGGTTGTTCAGCGAGCGGGCGAGGTCGGGCAAGTAGACATCGGAATCTAGGTGGGTCAACCGCTCATAAGCTGTGGTGATCTGTTGCAGGAGAGTGGCTGCAAAGTGCGCGAGTGCCTGAGTTTGATGCGGCACTGCATTCGCGATCACCTTCAGCTGATCAATGGGAAGGTGGTTGCCTTCGATCAGTTGGGTCAAGGCGGTCACCAAAGGCGCGGGGTGGTCGCTTTGGGTGGCGACACCGATTGCAGGCAGCGCCAATCCCGGTATTTCGGCCAGCAGGTCCACCAAGATTGGGGCAAGGCCTGCATGGGTCGCCGACGCCCGTGCCAGTACGGTGAGCGCTTGACGGTCCTGGTCAGGCGATGTCGCAGCCAGCAGGCCGGTCAGCAAGTCCGGTCGCTCGGTGACAACGCGACTGACGAGGTGTTCGGCCAGCCGATCAGGCTGCAAGGAACCCCAGTACGGACCGCTCGAGGCGGATGTCCTCAGGCGGGGATCGGAGAAGGTCGGGGGATACAGGTCTCGCAGCCACCGTGCGACGCGCAGCTGCATGTCCTCGCTTTGGTCACGAAGACCCGGCACGCGCGCGAACAGGCCGCAGGCGTCCCGTTCGTCGGCAGCGCTGCACAACGCGGCTACTGCGACAGCGCGTTCCAAGGTCACATCGGACAGGTCGACCCGATACTCGGCCGCGGTCTCCTTCCAGTACCGGGATTCATGAAAAAGGAGGATTTCCTCAACCGGATCGTCTGCTCTCGGGTCCTCTCCCAGCAGGCCGACCAGTGCGGTCATCTGCAAAGTCAGTGCCGCGCCCGGACCTGCGAACCGGCCTGTGCGAAGATCGGGCTCGGGCACGTCTGTGACAGGGACATGCGACCGGCCGATTCGCTCGAGAGCACCGGCGAGGTCGGTGAGCGCATCGTGAAACGCGGCTCTGCGCCCCTCAAGGGTGTCCTCTAATGGAGGCAACTCCTCAACCGTTGCCCCGCGTAGGGTCTGCTTCAGCGCGAGGCTTCGGTCGCTGAGTAAGCGCCTCCACCAATCGCCTGCGCTGCGCGCCAACAACAACACCCGCACCGGTGTGGTCGTGCTGCGTTCCAGCGTGGCTGTAACCACATCCCGCACGGTTTCGGGGCGAGTCTCGGCGTAGTCGATCACGATAAGTATCGGCCGGGTGATCGCGCGTAAGGGGTCAGGGCTCGTGCTCTCCTCCCACCAATGGGTCACCCAGTCGTGCTCATGATCGGCTTGTATCCGTCGGCAAAGTTCCCGGGCGAGCCGGGTCTTTCCTTGGCCACCCGGACCGGTCAGTAGCCTCACAGAGGTACCCGATCCCTCGCACCAGGCGGCCAGACGGGTGAGTTCCTGGGTACGGGAGCGAAATCGGACCGCTTCCACATCCGCCCGTAGCAGGGACGCCGGCGAGGCGGGCTGGACGACGCGGCGCTCTCCGCCCAATTCCACTGCCTCCGCTACCGCGTCCGATCCGACCAGGTCGCGGAAGGCGGGATCGGCCAGCAGGCGGGTCACCGGCTCGGCGATCAGACGGCGTGACTCGAACGCCGGAGGGTCTTCCACGACGACGCCGACAAGCAGCGGTCCGCAGAACAGGGCCGCCCCGGACATGCCCACCCACATGCCGTGCCTAGGGGCGCCGCGGGCGACGTGGACATACAGACGCGCGCTCAGCAGGCCCGTCCCCGGATTGATCTCCCCTCTTAGGTGCTCGGTATCGCGCAGCCCTCCGGCTTGTTCCATCGCCAGGGGAAACCCGACCGCCTCGCAGGCAACCCCAGGCATGGCGGTGACGAGCTGCCCCCACCGCACCCGCTCGCACCTAGGGCCATCGGAATCGGTGACGCGGAGCAAAGCCGCATCCACCCCATCCGACCCAGCCCACGCCAGCTCACAGGCGAAAGGCCTGCCGTCGGCGAGAAGCCGTACGGTCAGGTCCTCGAAGGGCGTGCCGCCGCTGTCCGCCACGACATGCCGAGCGGTCAGTACCAGATTCGGCGCGATCAAATACCCCGAACCGAACGACCATGCGCCAGTCGAGGAACGCCCGCAGACATCGACGACTCGAGCCCAATCCATTTTGGCCGGCCCCGCTTGGTTATCCCTGTCCGTTATCCCTGTGCGCTAGCGGCCCTGCGATGGCAGGCTGGGACGCGGCGGAGGACCATCGACTTGGTCACTCACGCGTACAGTGCGTCCGGTTTTCACGTCCACCGGGTTCAGCACGACCGTCAGTCGATGGGGCGTCCCCCGGGAAAGCGTCCCGGAGCCGCCGGCCTCCACCACCCAGACCTTCACTCCCGCCTTGGCCTCGGTGTCCCGTCGAAGCTCCACGTCGAACTCCAGCTCCACCGGTCCGACGTCGAACCGCAGTCGCTCGCCTTCACCGGCCTCCATGGCCTTCGCCAGCTCCTCGCGGACACCCTTGATCGCTTCGGCCAGCCCGACCCACGACCCTTCAGCCGCCATTCAGGACTTCCTTTGGTTCGCCTTCTTCGACTTGGAGGTCACGTTACCAATGGCAAGTATCCGGTATCAGGAGCGTAAGGCAATGGCCGTGTCTCCTGTAAAAGAGAGGAGAGTGCGTTGCTGATTTGGATTATTAGAAGTGCAAAAAGGATAAAAGCGCCGTAATCGGGATCAGATGGGTTGAAGTTGGTGAAGTGGCGCTTCTCGAGATCGGCACGTCGCATGCTCGCTCTGGCCAGTGGGTCACGGTCCATGGCGATCCAAACGTCCTGCATCGAATCGATGATGCCTAGATGGCCGCGCCCGGCGTGCGGTCGTCCTCGGCCGGCGCGTTCGCCTTGCGTGGCCAGACAGCGGGTGGCTCGGCGGCGCCGGGGTGGGCTGGCGATGCGTCCGGCGGGGTGGCGGGCGGTACGGCGAGGCGGTCGATGGCCTGGAGGAAGCCCGCGGCGGCGGTACGCAGGTCGCCTTCGGCGCGTTTGCGGCTTCTCGCCCTCCGGTGACGCCCGGAGCCGGAGCGGCGAGTACGGGAACGGGAGACCGCCGGGATGGGGGCGGTCGGTGCGGAGGACGGCGGGGGAGGCGGGTGATGGGGGCCGCTGATGCGCAGGATGACGGTCGGGGCCTCGGCGACGGCGGGGGACTGCACAGGCAGCGGGCCGGTGTCCTGGTACGAGTCCGGGGGTGCCGGGTCGTAGTCGCCCGGGACGGGGGCGGCGAGCGGCATCGCCGGTACGGCGCGCGGAGGCACGGGAGGCGGCAGGAGGGCCGGGGCCTCCGCTGCACGGGGGAGCTCGCGCGGGGACTCGGCGACGGCGGCGGGGCGGAGCAGCAGCGAGGCGAGCGCGGCGAATCCGGCCGCGACCATGCAGCCGCCGAACACGACGAGGTGGCCGGAGACGCCCTCGCCGGCCAGGGGCGGGAGTACGGCCGCGCCGGTCGCGGCCACGCCGACGGCGCCGCCGATCAGTCCGGCGGCGGTGACGCCCGCGACCGCGGCGGCGGGGTCGGCCGCCGGGGCGAGCCGTACCGCGGCCACCGCGACGCCGGTGGACATCGCGCCGAGGCCCGCGCCGAGCAGCAGGCTCGCGGGCAACCACGCGGTCAGCAGGCGGGGTTCCGGCTGGAGCACCGCGGTGGCCGCCCAGCCGCACGCGGCGGCGGCGCCGAGGGCGCCCGGATAGATCACCGCACGCGGGCCGTACCGGACGCCGGGGCGGCCCGCCGCCAGCGCGGCGACGAGCGCGCCGCCCGACAGCGACGCCATGGCGAGGGCGGCGGACGCCAAGCCCTGGCCCCAGACGCGGGTGAACAGCAGCGGGGCGGCGACCAGCGGGGCCGCGGCGGCCGGGCCGAGCAGCACGGCGACCGCGACGGCGGCGCGGAACGCGGGCGTGCGCCGTCCCGGGCCGCGGGCGAGCCGGGCCGCGACGACGAGCAGCATGAGCAGCCCGGCACCGAACAGGGCGAGGGAGGCGGCGGACCAGCCGCGCCGCTGCACGTCGGCGATCACCCCGGTGGCCGCCACGCCGCACGCCAGGGCCGCGAGGCCCGCGACCGGGTCGAGCCTGCGCCGCCGCCGCGCGGTCCGCCCGTCCGGGACCGCCCGCCGTGCCGCCGCATCGCCCCGCCACACGGCGAGCGCGAGGCACGCCAGCACCAGGCCGAGGGCCGCGCTCGGCAGGAACGGTCCAGGCAGCCCGTGCAGCCCGGCGAGGCGGGCACCGGCCGCGTGCGCGGCGGCGGCGCCGAGCCAGGCGGCCACCGGCCAGGCCACGGCGACCCCGGCCGGGGTGCGTACGGCGGAGGCGAGCAGGCCGAGCGCCGAGGCGGCGGCGATACCCGCGCCCACGCCCTGCACGGCCCGGGCGGCCAGCAGGGTCGGCAGGGAGGGCGCGAACGCGGCGGCGGTGGCCGCGGCGGCGAACAGGGCGAGGCCGGTCGCGAGCGTGCCCCGGCCGCCGCGCACCCCGGCCGACCCGGCGAGGGTGGCGAGCACGGCCGCGAACGGCACGGCGTACGCGGTGACGAGCCAGACCGGGTTCGCCCCGGCGAGGCCGGGCGCGGCGAAGGCCGGGGGAGGGGCGGGCAGCAGCAGCGTGCCCGCGACCGCGTCCGCGGTGGCGACGCCGATCGCCCCGGCGCACACCGCGGCCCGCGCCCACGCCCCGCGCCCCCGGGCCGCCGGTGCGGCCTCCGGCGGGGGCCCGGCGGGGGAGACCGTCACGGCCGGGCGCGCCGGGACCGCCCGGCGCCGCGGCCGGTGGAACCGCGCGGGGCCTCGCGCCACCCGCTGAACCCGGGGTCATGGTCGGCGGCCGGGCCGCCCGCGGCGAGGCCGGCCGGGCGCGGCGGGGCCGGGCGATCGTCGAGCTCGGGGGCCAGGTGCGGGCGGAGCGCCTCCTGGATGGCCACGTGGCGGGCGGTCTCGCTCGACATGTGGGCGGTGCGGCGGCACTTCCAGAACACCTCGACCGCGGTGCGGGCGGCGGCGAGGTGCTGGTCGCACAGGTGGCGGACCTCGGCCTCCAGGCGGCGGATGTGGTCGAGCTGGGCGGCGATCGCGGGGTCGTGGGTGGAACGGTCGAGGTCGCCGACGTCCTCCAGGCGGGCGGGCCAGCGCAGCTCCCGGGCCACCTCGTTGCGCGCGGCCTCGAGCACGTCCTCGAGGGTGGTGGGATGCCCGGCCTCCAGGTGGCGTTCGGCGCAGGCGATCGCCACGTGCACGGTGTGCTGGCGCTCGTGCCGCAGCATGCCGCAGGCGAGCAGCAGGGTGCGCAGCCGGTAGGCGAGGTTCTCCCGGCTCCAGCCCATCACGGTGAGCGTGTGCTCGCGGCCCTCGATGACCTTCCAGCCGAGCAGGGTCAGCTCGCGCCGCGCCTGCTGCTGGGCGAGCCGCTGGTCCATGTGCAGCCGTGGGTGGCCGCCGACCATGTCGAGGCGGACCGCGCCCCCGTCGCCGGCCAGCCGCTCACAGATGCGCTGGATCACTTGGACTCTGCTGTCGGTCATCGCGCTCGTCCCTCCCTGTCCAGGGATCGGCCCGGCGATCCCTTGACGGAGTGATTGACTCGCCGCTGATCGGCCAGTCAATTCCGATCGCAGCGTAGGCATGGCACGGCGTCGTCGTCACGATCGAATGTATGCCCATTTTCCCGGGAAACGCATCTGTGGCTCCGCGGATAGCGAGAGAATGCCGGTCCGTGCCCGGATGTCGTATTTCGATGGCCAACCACTCTAGAGAACTTCGCTAATCCCGATCGTTTGCAGGTGCCGAATCCCGGCGGCCCGGGCGAGGGGTTCGCCGGGCGCTCGGTGGTACGGCAGGGCCGGTACGGCCGGCGTCCTTACAGGTCTGGTCAAAGGTGTCAGTGGTGGTGCATAATCGCACTTCACAGGCTGGGTGCACACCTGTCGGGAGGGTAGCCGACCCGATTCGCTCGGTGATCGAGGGCTGAAATTTACAGATCACCTAACAGATAGTTGAAAGTTTTGTTGCGGCCCACATTTGATTTGTGCTACCTAATCGACGGTGGGACAAGACCTGGCGCTCGAGGCAGCACCGAAAAGGCCCGGCGGGCGCGACGGCACACGTCGCGGGCCCGATGACCGGGGCGCGGAGATTCCGCGCGCCACGACGGTGGCGCAATTGGACCTTGAACCCGGCGTGCCGGAGATCGCGGCCGCTTTCGGAATGGGCCGCGCCTCGGCGTGCCTGCGGCGGGCGATCGCCGGCGGCGCGCCCACGGACGAGGACGGTACGGCCGGCGATGCCGTACCCTCCGGCGTCCCCGTGCAGGGCGCCGCGGCCGAGGCGATGTCCGCGGACTGCGGACCGGCGCTGACACCCGAGCACGCCGCGGCGCTGCGCGCGATCCTGCTCGGCGAGCGCACCGAGGCCGCCGGGACCGCGGCCGCCCGGCGGCCGTGGACGACCGAGGACGTGCGTGACCTGCTCGCCCGCGAGTTCGGCGTGCGCACCACCGCCGACGGCGCGCAGGCCGCGCTGGGCACGCTCGGCCTGTGGCCGGACCGGCCGCCGCGCCGCCCGCACCATGCCACCGACGCCGCCTGGGCCGCCACCGAGCTGCCGCGCATCCGCGAGCGCGCGGCGGCCGAGGGCGCTCGGCTGTACCTGGTGGAGGACACCCTCGTCGGCGACGGCACGCTGTGGCTGTTCACCGCGTCCCCGATGTACGGCCCGCGGCGGTTCGCCCTCTACGACCCGGCCCGCGAGGGCGGCGACGACCACCACCGGTTCCTGGCCGACTTCCTCGAACGGCTCGCCCGGCGGCCCGGCCCGCCCGCGCACGTCGTCCTCGAGCCGCTGCCCGCCGAGGACGCGCGGGCCGTGACCGCCCTCGCCGACGCCTCCCAGGGGCGGCTGCGCGTGCACTTCCTGCCCGACGCCCTCCTGCGGCTGGAGCGCCTCACCGCGCTGTGGCGCGCGTCCCACGAGGCGACCGACCGGCGGGCCCGGGAACGCGACGAGGCCGCCCGCGTCCACCGGGACGCGAAGGCCGCCGAGGAACGGCTGCGGCTGGAACGCGACCGGGCGATCCGCGGCTGCCGCGACGCGGGCATCCCGGTCGCCGAGCTGGTCGAGCACACCGGACTCGCCCCCAAGACCATCTACGACGCGCTCGACCGGACAACCGCGCCCGGCCCGGACGAGGAGGCCGGGGCCGCCCCCGTCACGCTGCGGCGGCAGCGGCTCGCCCGCCTCGACGCGGCGTTCGCCGCCTGGCGCCGCGCCGCCGACGCGGTACGCGAGCACGCCCGCGAGCGCGAGGAGGTCGTCGCCGCCTACCGCACCGCGCGGGCCGTCGAGGAGCGGCTGCGGCGCCGCCGGGACGACGCGATCGCCGCCTGGCGCGCCACCGGCGTCGCGGCGACCGCGATCGCCGCCCGCACCGGCCTGTCGATCGGGCTCATCTCCCAGATCGCGGGCAGGCGCCCGGCGGCCGAGGCCGCGGCCCGGCACGGCGTGGCGAACCGCCTGCTCGCCGAGCTGGAGCGGGCCGGCGCGCGCTGGCGCGAGGCGACGGCGGCGACCGAGGAGCGGGCCCGCGCCCGCCGGGAGGCGGTCGACGCCTGCCGCGCCGCCCGGGCGGCCGAGCAGCGGCTGCGCGCCCGGCGCGACCGGGTGATGCTCGCCTGCCAGGCGGCGGGCATCCCTGCCCCGGACATCGCGCTCTGCGCCGGTCTCGACGTGTCCACGGTCTACCAGACGCTGCGCGTGCACCGGATCGAGCCGCGCGACCTGCCCCGCGTCGACCGGGTACGGCTGATGAGCCGCCTGCGCGAGGTGTCCCGCCGCTGGCGGCGCGCCGCCGACGCGGTCCGCGAGTCGGTACGGCTGCGCGACGAGGCGATCCGGGCCTGGCGGGCGAGCCGCGCCGACGAGGAGGCGGCACGCCGGGAGCGGGACCGGGCGATCGCCGAATGCCGCGCCGCCGGCATCGGGGTGAACGTGCTCGCCGCGTGCACCCGCCTCGACCTGAGCACCGTCTACGGGGTCTGCCAGGCCGCCGGGGCCTGACCGCCACCCCGCTTCCGGATTGTCCTGACCGTATTTGACATCATTGGTTAATCAGGACCTGACTAAAGAAGTTGGGTTTTGACTTAACGGAACCGTGCCGGACACAATCAGAGAGCGATCGACAACACCCACCTCTATAGAGAACTCAACCCCGCCATCACCTTTCTGAGCTGGGCACTTGCATATTTTCCGGTGATCGTGCAGCATGCGTTCCGTGGGGATGCCAAGCGTCGCTCAAATACAGCCCGGCCGACGGACGAAAAACTTCCCGGACCCGTGTGCGAGTTCCGGATGGAGAAGGTTCTCGTGCGATTAACGGGGGTACCGGTGAGCCATCGCCGTTCCGCCGTGGCGGATGAGTAAGGAGTAACGGCGATGAGCGACTGGAGGTCGTCAGAGGGGTGGAGGTTGATCCCGGACTCCCGGACTCCTGACCCTCCGGACGGTGAACCCGGTCCGTGGCGGGACCGGTCCGGCGCCGTGATGCACGGCGTCTACGAGCGCGTGTTCCGCGCGGTCGAGTCCGGCCGCCCCGCGTACGTGGAGGGCGTGGCGGCCTGGCACGGCAGGCGGCTGTGGAGTTGGAGCGGTCCGGAGATGCCGCGCTTCCGCGACCCGCGGGTGAGTCCCTGGAACCCGATCCTCGCCCAGGGCCTGCGCGCCGAGGACGCCGAGCACACCCCCTACCGCACCCCGTCGTGGTGCGACGAGTGGATCGCCGACGCGCTGCTGCGCAACCTCAAGCCGTACGGCCGGTTCGCCCTGCCGTACAAGGCGGCGATGGACTGGTGCGCCGAGGCCGGCCGGGCCGGGCTCGTGTACCGTGCCACCCCCGAGACCGCGAGCGGCGACGCCTCCGACGGCGCCGACCGCCGGTTATACATCGTCGCCGCGATCACCCAGACCTACGGGGAGGCGTTCGACCTCGACGCGCTCATCGCCGACTACCAGGACGCGCTGCCCGAGGAGCTGGCGGAGCCGCAGATCGACGCGCTGCAGCGGCACCGCGACCAGTCCATCGCCCTGCGCTACGTTCTCGCCGACGACGCCGACGAACGCTTCTGGGCGGCCCCGCGAGCGGTGCGGGGTCTGACCCTCGGCTACCCTCCCACCGCAACCGCCGCGCGCATCCTCGCCGAGGCCGAGCCGGCCGCCGGGTCCCCGCACCCCCGGCGCCCGTACGGTCCGGTCGCCACCGGTCCGCTCGGCGGTCCCGGCCACCCCCTCGGCAACGGCAGAACGAACGGACCGCAGATGATCAGAGTCCCCGAGTGCCGGCACCCCGGGCGCCCGCACGCCCGTGTCGCCGACATGACGCCCACCACCTTCGCCACCATCAGCCGCTGGATCGACCGCAGCTGGCCGGTCGACATGCCCCGGGGGACCCACCCCGGCAGCCCCGCCGAGCTGGAGCGTTTCGGCTACCTCATCGCGATCGCCTACCGCGCGTACGTGAGCAGCGATCCGGTGCTGCGCGTGCCGATCTCCGACGACCCCGACGCCGAGGGCGAGCTGCACCGGTACGTGTGCTGCCTGCTGCGCGGCATGTCGAAGGACCCCCGCGAGATCCATCTCGACGCGCTGTACGCCCGCAGGATGGCCTGGAGCTGACCCCGCGCGGCCCTCGCCCGGCCGCCCCACGGCCCGCCGGGCGAGGGCCGGAGTCAGGCCGCGGACAGGCCGCTCGCCTGCGCCACCCCGCGGCTCGCCTCGAGCTGGGCGCACAGCGACAGCAGCGTGCCCTCCTCGCCCCACCGGCCGGTGAGCATCATCCCGATCGGCAGGCCCTCGGCCGACCAGTACAGCGGCAGCGTCACGCTCGGGCGGCCGGTCAGGTTCGCCTCGGCGGCGAACGGCGAGAACGCCTTCATCCGCGCGAACGTCTCGGCCGGGCCCACCCCGTCGGTGAACCAGCCGATCGGCGGGGGCTGCTGCGCCAGCGTCGGGGTGAGCACCACGTCCACCGCGGCCTCCTGGCACAGCATCGCGTCCCGCATCGCCCGGTCCAGCTCGGCGTGCGCCCGGACCACCTCCAGCCCGGCGGCGAGCCGGCCCATGCCGCGCAGCCACGAGGTGAGCGGCCGCAGCTCGCGGGCGTGCGCGGCCCGCACCGTGTGCAGCCGGGCCATGGTGAACCACAGCACGTCGAGGATGCGGTCGCCCTCCGGGCCGAGCACCGGGGCGGTCTCCACCAGCTCGTGGCCGAGCGACTCCAGCAGCCGGCAGGTGCGCTCGAACGCCGCCCGCACCTCAGGGTCGGGCGTGACGCCCGGCACCGGCGACACCGCGGTGACCCCGATCCGCAGCCGCCCCGGGTCGCGGGCGACGCAGTCGAGGAACGAGGTCCCGTCGCGCGGCGCGGTCCACTCCGGGCCCTCGCCGCCGCCGGACAGCACGTCGAGCAGCGCGGCGGCGTCGGCGACCGTGCGGGCCACCACGCCCGGCACGGTCAGCCCGAACGGGTCGGGCGTGAAGATCCCCGCCGGCACCCGGCCGCGGGACGGCTTGACCCCCACCACCCCGCACGCCGAGGCGGCCACCCGCACCGCGCCGAGCCCGTCCACGCCGTGCGCCACCGGGGCGAGGCCCGCCGAGGCCGCCACCGCGGCCCCGCCCGCCGCGCCGCCCGCGGACCGGCCGGGCGCCCACGGGTTCCGCGCGGGCGGCGCCACGTCGCTCTCGGTGAAGCAGGCCAGCCCGAACTCGGAGGTGGTGGTCTTGCCGAGCAGCACCGTGCCCGCCTCGCGGAGCCGTACCACCACCGGGTCGTCGACCGGGGCGACCAGCTCGCGGTAGGCGGCCGAGCCGAGCGTGAGCCGTACGCCCTTGACCGGGGTGAGGTCCTGGACCGGGACCGGCACGCCGAGCAGCGGCGGCAGCTCGTCGGGGGACGCGGCCTGCAGCACCAGCCGCTCGGCCCGCCGCGCCTGCCGCAGCGCGAGCTCCGCGGTGACCGTGACGTACGCGCCCGTGGTGGCGTTGAGCGCGGCCACGCGCCCCAGGTAGTGCTCGGCGATCTCCACGGGGGACAGCACGCGGGAGCGTACGGCGGCGGCCAGCTCGAGCGCGGACAGCTCGTGGATCTGCGGCATCTCGGCCTCCGGGGGAACGGTCAGCGCGCGCCCGCCTCGGCGGGGGACGGGTCGGACGACAGCGGGTCCGGCAGCTCGGCCGGCTCGAACGTGTGCGGGTCGGCGACCTCCTGGCGCAGGAAGCGGCCGGTGGACGGCTCGATCAGCCACACCCCGCCCTCCGCGTCGCGGACGGTGAGCCGGGCAAGGTGGCGCAGCGTGTGGCTCGGCGGCAGGTAGCCGTCGTCGAGGCTGCGGCGCAGCGCGAGCGCCGCCAGGTAGAGCGTCTGGAGCTGGGGGTGGATGAGCCGCTTGCCGGTGCGCGGGCTGGTACGGGCGCGGGACCGGGCGGGCTGGTGCGGCAGCCACCAGGCGACCGTGAGTGCGGCGGCGAGCGCCACCGCGGCGGCCACCCAGGCGGCGACGCTGAGCGCGTGCGCGTACGCCGCGGTGCTCCGGGTGAGCAGGTCGGCCGCCTCGCTCTCCGGCATGTGCGCGGCGAGCCGTACGGTGACCGCGACGTTGCCGAGCGCCGCCTCCCGGCCCTCGGCGGGCACGAGCGAGGCGGCCGGGGTCATGCCGCCCGCGTACACGATCCGGGCGAGGCAGCCGAGCACCGCCACGCCGAGCGCGCCGCCCGCCTGCCGGGCGGCGTCGCCGATCGCCGCGGCCACGTTCGCGTGCGCCAGCGGTACGGCCCGCAGGGTGGCCTCGGTGGTGGTGCGCATCGCCATCGCCATGCCGCAGCCGCCGACCGCGAGGGCCACCGCGAGCTGGCCGTACCCGGAGGCGGCGGTGGTCGAGCCGAGCATCGCCATCGCCGCGGCGATGAGCATGAGGCCGAGCACGGCCGGGGTCTTCTCGCCGTCCCGCCCGGCGAGCCACGCGGCGAGCAGCAGGCCCGCGAGCAGCCCGGCGGCGAGCGGGAGCAGGTGCAGGCCCGCCTCGAGCGGCTCCATGGCGAGCGTGGTCTGCAGGTGCTGCACCACCACGAACAGCGCGCCGAACAGGCAGAACCAGGTGAGCGCGATCGCGGTCATCGCGGCGGCGAACCGCGGGCCGTGCAGCAGCCGGATGTCGACCAGCGGCCGGGGGCCGCGCGCCCGCAGCGCGAGCCCGATCAGCGAGACCGCGGCGGCGCCCGCGATCCCGAGCACCACCGGATCGGTCCAGCCGCGCGCCGGGCCCTCGATGATCACCCAGACCAGGCCGGTGAGGGCGGCGATGCCGAGCATGACGCCGAGCGGGTCGAGCGCGCCGATGTCCGGGTTGCGGGAGGCGGGCACGAGGATCGGCACGATCACCAGGGCGAGCAGGCAGATCGGCACGTTGACCAGCAGGATCGAGCCCCACCAGAAGTTCTCCAGCACCCAGCCGCCCACCGCCGGGCCGGCCGCCACGCCCACGCCGATGCCCGCCGACCACACGCCGACCACGCGGGCCCGCTCCCGCCGGTCCGGGAACAGGTCGACGAGCAGGGACAGCGCCGACGGCATGATCATCGCGGCGCCGACGCCCATCGCGGTGCGGGCGGCGATCAGCGGGCCGACCGAGTCGACCTGGGACCCGGCGAGGGACGCGAGCGCGAACAGGGTGAGGCCGAGCACGAGCACCGGACGGCGGCCGAGGCGCTCGCCGAGCCGGCCGGCGGGCAGCAGCAGCGCGGCGAGGGCGATCGTGTAGGCGTCGATCGCCCACTGCGCCTCGCTCGGGTCGGCGCCGAGCCGCCAGGTGAGCGAGGGGACCGCGATGTGCAGCACGGTCTGGTCGAGGCCGACGATCACCTGGGCGAGGCACAGCACGGGGAGCGCCATCCAGCGGCTGCGGCGCGGCGCTGCGGATCGGGGCGGGACAGGGGCCGGGTCGGTCATCGTGGCGGCTCGCTCCGGGACTCGGGGTTCGGGGACGGGGCGACGGGGCCGGTCGGCTACGGCGTGCCGCGGCGGCGGGCCGGGTCCGGTGCCGGTACGGCCGCCGCGGGCTGCGGGGGACGGCGGCCGTACCGGCCTTTACTGCGATCTTTACAAGTGGTCATGTACGGCACGTCCTGCGGGTCTCGCTGATCGACCTGACGTTCGCGCCGCGGTAGCTCTCGTATTTCCAGGGGAGCCGGAAGGTGTGCTGGCGGCCCGGGGGCAGGCAGGTGCCCACCCGGGTCTGCGGGCGGTCGTAGGTGACCTTCACGTACCTGCCGGTGGAGCACCGGTTGCGGACCACGGTGAGTCCGGCCGCGCCGCCGGCGGGCGGGACGTGCCGTACCAGGTGCACGCAGGCGGGCGTGGGTTTGCCCGCCTTGGGGGCGGCGGCCGGGGCGGCGGCGATCAGCGCGCCCGTGGCCGCCAGGGTCAGTCCCAGCGCGGTGCCGGCCCTCGCCAGGTTCCGACTGGTCATCGTCGCTCTGTCCTTGCCGTTGAACGGGTCGTGCCCGGGTGCCGGGGCCCGGGGCTGGTCGTCGGGACTCGGGCTTCCGGGATGGTTTCCGGGATGGTCGAGACGCGGATGGCGCACGCAGGGGGTTCGGGGGAGGAGGGGCGGATCCGCCGGCGGCGGGACCATCCCGGTGATCCGCTCCGCCCGGACGGGCCGGGGCGGAGTGCCGGCCGGCGGATCCGCGGCTCCGCGGGAAGGGGCCCTTCGCCGGCCCCCTCCTCGGGTGAGTTCTGCGCGGCTTTCGCCGATTTCGGAGCATAGGCAGGGTCGATTAACCGGGGAATACCCGTTATCAACTCGTTACCCTGACAAAAAGTTATGGCACGGGTTTTCGCTGGAAGCGGGCTTTGGACCGGGCCGGGGCCGGGAGAATCACCGGGGGTGGAACCTGGTTTTCGGCTCGGCCGTATCCGGATGCCTCGCCAGGGCTGGGCCTGTGAGCTGCGGCTGGTCACAGCAGCATCAGTTTCCTCACTACTTGTCAGAAGACTTGTAAAGACGCATGAAGGTATTACGAATTGGTCACGACAGGGTCGGCCTATATCATCTCGGGCTTGATTTATTTACTCTCGACTGTGGGTTGACAAACCCAGTCAAGAAACTTGATGACCTTGTGAGGTGTGCTGCCGGGCCGGGCGGCCGCACCGCCGTACGGCGCCCTGCGCGGCCCTCGGCCGGGCTCCCGTGCCCGCCGCCCCCGTCGAGGAAATCTCGGCGCGGTCCCCGACGGGGGCGGCGTACCCCGGCACCGGGCCCACCGCGGACGACCGGCCGTGCGACCCGGGGGCGGCGATCCCCCTGGCCAGAGAGGACGGAGACCATGGCGATCCTGCCCATCGACCCCTACGTCATCCCGGACGACCTGCCCGAGAACCGGGTGGCGTGGCGGCCCGATCCCCGCCGGGCCGTACTGCTCGTGCTCGACATGCAGAACTACTTCCTGCGGGTGTTCGCGCGCTGGGGCGCGCCGTGGCGGGAGCTGATGGCGAACTGCCTCGCGCTGCGCGAGCACTGCGCGGACAACGGCATCCCGGTGGTGTACTGCGTGCAGCACGCCCGGCAGACCCCGGAGCAGCGCGGCCTCACCCGCGACTTCTGGGGGCCCGGCATCGGCGCCGACCCGGCCGACGCGCAGATCGTCGACGAGCTCGCGCCGCGCCGGGGCGACATCCGGATCAACACCTGGCGGTACAGCGCGTTCCAGCGCACCGGGCTCGCCGGCCTGCTCGAGGACCTCGGGCGCGACCAGGTGATCATCTGCGGGGTGTACGCCCACCTCGGGGTGCTGCTGACCGCGTGCGAGGCGTTCATGCGGGACCTGGAGACGTTCGTGGTGAGCGACGCGGTCGCCGACTTCTCCGTGGAGCACCACCGCATGGCGCTGCACTACGCCGCCCAGCGCTGCGCCGTCGTGCTGCCGACCCGTGACGTCATCCACACCCTCGCCTCGCAGACCGCCGCCGCCGAGGCCTCCGACCTCGGCCTCGCCCGCGCCCGCCAGGCGTCGCTCGCCCGCCGCGAGGCCGCCGCCCGGCAGGAGGCCGCGGTACGGCGTGAGCGCCAGCTGCGCCGCGAGGCGCTCGCCCGGCAGAGCCGCCTCGTCAACCACGACATCGTCGTCCACCGCGGGGACTTCTCCGCCGAGGGGCGCAACGGCCGGGCGCTGCAGAGCGCGGGGCCCGCGTTCCACGGCCGCCCGCCGTACCTCGACGACCAGAGCGCGTGACGCCCGCCGGGCGTCGCGTCCGGCGAACACGGTGCGCGGGCGGGTCGCGGGCGTCTCGCCGCCCGAGGCCGATCGGTGTCCGAACCGGCCGCGCTCGCACGCCGGGTCAGGGCGTACGGGGGCTGCGACGCGCCTGACCACGCCACCGGGCATCGGCCCGGCGGTGCCCCCGACGGCGAAGGCGGGTGCGTACGGGGGAATCGGGTTTCGTGAAGGTCTTGCCACGCCCCGTGGCGCGCGCACGGGGCACCGTCCTCACCCGCCGGTACGGTCACCGACACCGCCACAAGGAGAGGCCATGACCACCGCCGCCATGCCGGCCGCCGATGTGGACCTGTTCGCCGACCCCGTGCTGGCCGACCCCTACCCCGCCTACCGCGTGCTCCGCGACGCGGGCCCCGCCGTGTACCTGCCCGGGTACCGCGTCTGGGTCCTCGCCCGTGATCGGGAGGTACGGCACGCCCTCGACCACCCCGAGGTCTTCGCCGCCACCCGTCCCGCGGGCCTGTTCGACGGCCTCACCGCGGGTGAGGCGGTTCGAGCGCCGGCCTGGCCTGCGTGCGGTCACGCGCGAGCCCGGTCCGTCGACGGCCGTCCGGGCGAGCCGGCTCAGCGTGCCGCGGGAGGCCTCCTCGGCGGTGCCGTACCGGCCCACCGCGTGCCGAGTGATCCGGCCGAGCCGTCGGCCTGTGCGCCCGGCGCAAGGTCCTGGGACGAGTCACTGCGTACGATCGCCGCCCACCGGAGCCTGCGTACCTTCGCCGGCCTGCAGGCGTTCATCACCGACCAGGCGGAGCGTATCGTCGACGACCTCGTCGCCTACGGCTCCTTCGACGCCGTCACCGAACTGGCGCACCGGTTTCCGCTCAAGACGATCGGCACCCTGATCGGCCTCCCCGCCGAGAGCCGCCCCGACCTGCTGCTCTGCGCCGAGGCGTCACTCCAGGCCCACGGCCCGCTGGACGACCACACCGTCCGCGCCCTGCTGGACCTGGAGCACGTCTTCGCCCTCCTCGTCGCCGAACTTGCCGCCGCCCGCGCCCCGGAACCCGCGGTCCTCCCCACACCCACCGCGTCCGTCACCGCCCCGGTGCGCCGCGGCGGCGGCACCACCCCTCCCGACACCTTTGCCGCCCCGCCTTCCGGCGACGTCCTGGGACAGGCCGCGATCGCGCACCTGCTCAGCTCGTTCGCGATGCCCTGCGTCCACACCGTCGCCGCCGGCCTCACCGGCATGCTGTGGCTCCTCGCCACCCACCCCGGGGCCTGGCACGCCCTGCGCGCCGACCCGTCCCTGGTCCCCGCAGCCGTCGAGGAGTCCCTCCGCCTGGAAACCCCGGTTCAGACCTGCGCCCGCACCACCACCCGCGACGTCCGCATCGGCGACGCCCTCATCCGGGAAGGCGAACGCGTCCTGCTCCTCCTCGGCGCCGCCAACCGCGACCCCCGCAAGTGGCCCGCCCCCGACCGTTTCGACCCCCACCGCAACCCCACCGGCCACTTCGTCAACGGCACCCAGCCCACCTTGGCCAGAGCTTTGGCGAAGGTGCACCTGTGCGCCGTCCTCGACGCCCTCGCCCGCAGGGCCTCGCACCTCTACCTCGACGGCCGCCCCCGCCGCCGCCTCACCGTCGGCACCCGCACCTTCGCCTCCCTGCCGCTCTACGTCTCCGCCGGTTGACGGGATGGGGCACCGGTGCGGCCAAGGATGTGCTAGACGCCGCCGCACTCCATCGCCCGCTGGAAAGCGTTCCTGCTCTCCTCCTGATCTCCGAGCGCCTGCCAGACGTCTGCGGCCATCAGCCACACCTCGGCCGTCATGCGATTCGGCGGCTCCTCAGCCAGGGTGTTGGCAGCGGTGTTGAGCGCGGTCGCGGCCTCATCGTTCCGGCCCAACATCTGGTACGCCTTGGCCAGGAACACCTGGCAATCAGCGAATGTCACGCCGTCCGTCTCTCCGACCAGGCGGATCGCTTTCAGCCCGTACTCGACGGCCAACTCCGGTTGGCCGAGCTCGATCTCCGCCCGACAAAGGAGGTAGTAGCAGTACGCAAGATCGAAGGTACTGGCCGCCGAATTACGGAGTTCGTGTTCCGTCTGTAACAACTCGTCACGACATTCGGCAGCCTCTTCGGGACGGAGGCGGAGCCGTATGTGTAAATATTCGGAGTGAAGTCGAGCGCGGTTGCGGGCATCACCGCTTACCGACTGGATTGTCCAGGCGCGTTCGATGCGCTTCAGCGCTTCCTCGCGCTTTCCCATCATGTCGGCAACGACCGCGGCGTTCCAATTGACGGCGACGATGGCACGGGGCGTCCCGAGCTCCTCTGCCGCGGCGAGCAGTTGGGCTGCGTATTGTTCGGCCCTTAACAGGTCACCCCGCTCGTAGAAGACGGACATCAAAGTCGCGCCCAACTCGATGAGATGATCGGTCCAGCCCTTCCCGATCATCGCGGCGATCTCGTCCTCCGCGGTCTGAGCGGCGAGCTCGAAGTCGCCGCGGTCGCGGTAGCAGCGAGTCAGCGCCAATGCGGTTCCGATACGGAGCTCATCGCTCAGCGAATTACGATGATTCGCGCGGAGATCGGAAAGAATGCGAACCGCCTCTTTGAGGTTGCCGCAGGCCTCAAGGGTCAGCGCCAATCCATATTTTGCAGGAAACAGGAGCTCCGGCAGACGGGAGATGTTGGGCTCGGAGGTTAGTCGCTGATAAAGAAACAGGGCCTCGTCCTTGTTTCCGGATTCCAGTTCCGTGCGCGCTGACTGTAGATCGTCTTTTAGTCTCCTGATCTCTCCGGCTTCGATGCCATGAACAAGATAGTCAACCGAACTATTGAGCTTCCGCGCGATGGTCTCCAGGACCGTTGGAGAAGGTGTTCGGTTTCCGCTCTCGATCAGTGAGATGTAACTTTCGGAGAATTCGGGGCGTGCGAGCTGTGCCTGTGTAAGTCCCAGCCGCAGGCGGAGCTCCTTGATCCGCCTGTTCACCTCGCTCTGGCCGGACACTTAACCCTCGAAAAACCGCTTTTGCCTGACAGTAGACGACATCTGTGACTACAGACCGTCGGATCAGGGCGGGTTCTGGTTCGCCATGGGCGAGACCCGCGACTAGAGCCCGCCGCACTCCATGGCCCGTTGATAGGCAAGAATACTTCTTTCCGGCTCGGCCAGCTCCTCCAGCAGGGCGGCTGCGGCCATCCAGTTCTCTGCCGTTATCCGCGACGACGGCAGGCGGTTGAGCAGTTTCTCGGCCTCATTGATCTCTGTCAGGGCCTCGGTCCTCCTCTGAAGAAGCAGATAGGCATGTCCGCGCATGAGATGGACGTCAGCGCGGAGGTCGGGAGTGGTGTCGTCGAGAAGACTGAGTGCTCGCGTCGCGTAATCAACGGCCTCCTCGGCGCGGCCGAGTGTTATCTCAGCATGGGCCAAGTGGAGGAGGCAGTCCGCCAGGTCCACCGTGCTGGCGGCAGACTCCCCGAGTTCGCGTTCGGCGCGTAGGAGGATCTCGCGACAGACGGCTGCCTCATGAGGACGGGTGCGGAGGCGGATGAACGCATAGTCGACGCGCAGGCGAGCGAGATTCCGTGGTTCGCCCGTCTCGGACTGAACCGCCAGTGCCCTTTCGGCGAGCGGTACCGCTTCTTCACCTCTTCCAGACAGATCGGCGGCGGTTGCGGCGTTCCAGCTGGCCGCGACGATTGCGCGTGGGCTGCCGAGCTTCTCGGCGGCTTCCATCAATTGACTGGAAAAGTGATGGGCTCGCAACAGGTCCCCGCGCTCGAGGTATGCGCTGAGCAATGTTGCGCCGAGTTCGACGAGATCATCGGTCCATCCCTGCTCGCTCATAGCGCTCATCGTCTCTTCGGCGACGTCCACCGCCATGGTGAGATCGCCGCGCTGGCGATAGCAGCGACACAAGGCGATGGCGATTGCAATGCGGCGCTCTCGGGTCAGGCTGTCGCCGGCCGTGTCCTGGATGCGCCTGAGAATGGCTATGGCCTCATCGAGATCGCCACAAGCCTCCGTGGCGAGAGCCATACCATACTCGGCCTCTTGCCGATGAGTGGGAAGTTGAGAGATGTTCGGGTTGTCGAGCAGCTCGGCGTATCGCCGTCTGGCTTCCATGACCTCGCCGTTGTCCAGAGCCAGGCGAGCATAGCGGAGATTGAGCTCCAGATCCTCCAGCTCTTCCGCTGTTACACCGTGGAGGAGATAGCTCACTGAGCAACCGAGTTTGCTGGCCAGGAGTTCCAGTACGGCGGGAGTGGGCTTCCTGCTGCCGCTCTCGATCAGCGAGATGTAACTGTCCGACAGTTCTGGATGCGCGAGCTGAGCCTGAGAGAGGCCCCGCTGCAGGCGCATTTCCTTGATCCTTTTGCTAATCGGGTCCTGACTACTCACGTGCACCCCTAAAATGCTTGGCTAAGAAACGACTGTTACAGGAGTAAACCGATGCGCCGAATCTTGACGCTGGCTCTCATAGCCGTCCTGCTCCCACTCGCGGTGGTGGCGGTCGTGAATCTTACGAGCGACAACGGGGAGCCGGAGGCTGCTTTGACGCGCTATCGCTACTGCTGCTAGGCCTCGTTCAAGCCGTCGACCGATCGCACAATGCAACAACCGGCCCGGCTCGTCGACCACGCCGCCGTAGACAATGCACAGGGGTCCTGCGGGTTTGAGAGATAGGGTCGAGCCATATCCCCTGGTCATCGGACAGGCCAACCCAGAGGACGTGTGACGATCTTCGTCGTCACACGTCCTCTTTGTAGCCGTCAGTCGCACGTGGGCCGCCACGATCGCTTCTATCGGCTCGCTCCTCTACCACGGGTATGGCCGAGTGTGGACAGTAGCGCGGCAATCAGCCACCTTATACCGGCGCTCCAAAGGTGTTAAGGGTGTCGGCAGACAGAAATCGTTGAAGGTATCCGGCGTCGAGTCCGCACCGCAAGCAATGTGGCCAAGTGATGTTATAAAGCCATTCACGTTCTGCGGTGCAATGCCTCTCCGGGCACAGGCGTTCAGAATGCGGTTCAGTAGTTGCCCGGAAGGTGTGGCGAGGACGCCGGGATGGCGACGCTGAGAGATTCCTCGTGGAGGCGGACGAGCTGCTCGGCTGCTTCGGTGAGGTCGGCGAAGGCGTAGTGGGTGGGCGTGCCGTTCGTCGTCCAGGTGAAGGTGTTGTCGTGGCAGCGGACGGTGAGGGTGGAGGCGATGGAGAGGGTGGAGTGGTCCCAGGCGGGGCGGAGGGTGGTGGGGATGCCGCGGGCGGCGAGTCTGGAGCGGAGGGCGCGGGCCGCCTGGAGTGGGGTGTAGGTGGGCGGTGGGTGGGGCGTGGGGTGGGGGAGCGGCATGGCGAACCAGACGGCTTTGCCGGGGACGGACCAGCGGCCGCCGAAGCGGGAGCGGGTGAGGTGGCAGCCCCAGGCGGCGGTGAGGGATTCGACGATGGTGAGGCCGCGGCCGTGTTCCGGGAGGTCGTGGAGCGGGTTCGTCCGGGCGGGAACGCGTACGGGGGGTTCGCGTACCGGGTCGAAGATCTTGCAGACGAACTGGCTGTGTTCGTTCTGGCCGCGTCGGTAGAGCCATAGTTCGGGGGAGGCGGGCCGGGGAGCGGGTACGGCGGAGGGGCGAGGGCGGTTGAGGACGTGCCGATAGACGTTCGCGGCGAGTTCGTTGACGGCCACGGTCGCGTCGTAGATCTGCTCGTCGGGCAGGCCCATGCGTTCCAGGGCCTGCCGTAGGAGTCTTCGCGCGACGCCGGCACAGGTGTGGTCCTGGGGGAGCGCCCATAACGCGCACTCCCGGGCTAAGTCGACTCCCGCGTCCGCCATCGGCTTCGCCTCCGCCAGGTTGCTTCTCATCACTCCGCCGCCTCGTGATGTCCTCGTACACCTGTGCAGACAGGTGTGGCTGGTGGCAACCCCTATCTCCACGTGAACCGGCACGGCATGGACGTGCGGCCGCACCGTTTCCGGTTCAGCGCGTCACCTGGACGAAGACCTCGCCCACTCCCTCACCTGCGGGCGTTCCTTCCCCACCATCACCCCGCGGCGCACCGGCCCCGGAGCGAACACCCGCCGTCGTGATTCTCAGCCTTCGCTTTATGCAACTGTGGAACGCAGATTATTGAATCGAGGGTGGGCTGACAACAGGTTGCGCAAAGGATCCAGAATGTCCCGTTTCACGAGGTAGAGCGGCCAAGCCCTGCTTCTGCCGGCCGCACGGGATTCGGTCCACCCGTCGGCGTCGATTGCGCCGCGCGAAAAACGCCGCCGCCCGGCGCCGACCGCGGCTGCGGCGCAACGGTACGGCACGCTCGACCGCGCCCAACGCACTTTCGGGGGCAGGCCGCCAGGCGACGGTCAGGGGAGGTCGGCGAAGCGTTCGACGTCCTCGGGCTTGCCCGCGACGATGATCACATCGTCGTAGGTGAGCTCGGTGTCCGCGGTGGCGTAGGTGAACTCCTCCTCCGGGCTCTTGACCGCCACGACCGTCACGCCGTACTTGCGGCGCAGGTTCGTCTCGCCGAGCGGCCTGCCGACGAAGTCCTTGGGCGGGCGGGTCTTGACCAGCGCGAAGTTCTCGTCGACCTCCATGTAGTCGAGCAGCCGCCCGCTCACCAGGTGGGCGACGCGCTCGCCCATGTCGTGCTCGGGGGTGACGACGTGGTGGACGCCGATACGGCTCAGGATGCGGCCGTGCTGGCGGCTCACCGCCTTCGCCCAGATGTCCTCGATCCCCAGCTCGACGAGGATCGACGCGGTGAGGATGCTCGACTCCAGGTCGTTGCCGATGCCGACCACCGCCCGGTAGAAGTCGGGCACGCCGAGCTGGCGCAGCGCCTCGGCGTCGGTGGCGTCGGCGGTGGCGATGTGGGTGATCTGGCCGGCCAGGGCCTGGACCACCTTGGGCCGCCGGTCGATGGCGAGCACCTCGGTGCCCCGCCGGGTCAGCTCCAGGGCGAGGGAGGAGCCGAAGCGGCCGAGCCCGATCACCACCACCGGGTCCCTTCTCTTCTCAGCCAACGATCACTCGCTCCTCGGGTAGTTCGTACAGCCGGGCGCGCTCGCGCAGCGCGAGCGCGGAGCCGAGGGTGAGCGGCCCGGTGCGGCCCACGAACATCAGCAGCGCGAGCAGCACCTGCCCGGCCGCGGGGATGTCCGCGGTGATGCCGGTGGACAGCCCCACGGTGGCGGCGGCCGAGACGACCTCGAACAGCACCTGATCCAGACTATGCGGGGTCAGCACGAGCAGAAGGTACGTCGAGACCGCGATCAGCGTCGCGAGCGTCATCACGAGCGCGACCGCCTGGCGCTGCGCCGGCTCCGGCAGCCGCCGGTTGCCGATGTTCACCCGGGGCTCGCCGCGCATCTCGGCCCAGATGATGAACACGAGCATGCCCAGCGTGGTGACCTTGATCCCGCCGGCCGTGCTCGCGCTGCCGCCGCCGATGAACATCAGCGCGTCGATCGCCAGCCAGCTCGACGGGTTCATCTCCGCCACGTCGATCGCGGCGAACCCGGCCGAGCGCGGCATCACCGCCATGAAGAAACCCGCGAGGATCTTCCCCGGATCGTCGAGCGCCCCCAGCGTCCGCGGGTTCGCCCACTCGGTCACCGTGAGCACGAACATGCCCAGCGCCAGCAGCACCGCCGACACCCACAGCGTGAGCCGGGTGACCAGCGACCAGCGCCGCGGGTGCCGCCAGGATCGCAGCAGCTCGAACACGACCGGGAAGCCGAGCCCGCCGACGATCGAGGCGAACGCGATCGGCAGGCACACCCACGCGTCGGTGACGAACCGCGCCAGATTGTCCGGCCACAGCACGAACCCGGCGTTGTTGAACGCGGACACGCCGTGGAAGGCGCCGTGGTAGACGGCCCGGAGGAACGGCTCGCCGTACCCGGTCATGAACCGCACGGTGAGCACGGCCCCCACCGCCGCCTCGACGACGAGGCTGAACAGGGCGACGTTGCGCACCACGCGGCGCACGTCGCCGGCGCTGAGCGCCTTGGTCTCGGCGGCGGCGAACAACCGCGCGCGCAGCCCGATCCGGCCGGACACGAGCACGGTGAACAGCGTGGCGAGCGTCATGATGCCGAGGCCGCCGATCTGCATCAGCATCATGATCACCAGCTCGCCGAACAGCGACCAGTGCCGCTCGGTGTCGACGACGGTGAGCCCGGTCAGGCTCACCGCCGAGGTCGCGGTGAACAGGGCGGTGAGCCAGTAGGCCGGCTCACCCGACGTGGTCGCGATCGGCAGCGCGAGCAGCACGGTGCCGAGCAGCGCGGCCGCGCCGAAGCCGGTGGCGATGACCTGGGTGGGGTTCTGGAACCGGTCCAGCAGGCCGGCCCACCGGGCCTGCCGCATCACTCAGCCGCCCGGGACGCGGCGACCTGCCATGGTCGTCCGGGCGTCACGGGTACGGCGGGCGCACCGACGGCGATGTCGAGCATGAGACCAGAGAATAGCCCGCCGCCCCTGGCAGGTCGCGGCCTGCCGGGCCGGGGCCGTACGCGCCCGCCGGGCCGCCGTGCGCCGGGCCCGCGGTCACGGAAGCGGGGCCACGCGGCCGGTCGCGGACCGCGCCGGATCGGCCGCCGGGTGACGCGTGCCTGCTCCGGCCGCCCGGCCCGAGACGGGTGTTCGTCGTCCGCGCTGCGGGGAAGAGCACACTCTGTGCACAATGCGGTGGCATGCGCGTTCGGTTGTTCAACGTCAGGATTTGACAGTTTGTCGCGGTGTCCTTCGACATTTTCTGATCGAATCCACCTTCTGCTGAGGCGGCCCCTGTGCGACACTGTGCCGGCGGCGAACCGGCCGCTGCTCCGCTGGAGCCCGCATGCCCTCCGCCGACTCCGAAGACGACCTACGGGATGGTTCCGTGGACGAACGATCAGCGGGTCCCATGATGGCGCGCCGGATACTCGGCGCGCGGCTGCGTGCACTGAGGGAACAGGCCGGCCTCGACCGGGCGGCGGCGGGCCGGGCGATCCGGGCCTCCGAGGCGAAGATCCGCAGGCTGGAGAAGGGCGCGTCGGCGTTCAAGCGCCGTGACGTCGAGGACCTGCTCACCCTGTACGACGTGACCGACCCGGCCGACCGGGCCGTGCTGCTCGACCTGGTCGACCAGGCGAACGCGCCGGGCTGGTGGCGCGAGTACGCCGACCTGGTGCCGCCGTGGCTGGAGACGTACCTCGGGCTGGAGCAGAGCGCGAGCGTCATCCGCACCTGGGAGGTGCAGTTCGTGCCCGGCCTGCTGCAGACCCCCGACTACGCCCGGGCCGTGATCACCCATGGCGACTCGATCTTGCGCAGCGACGAGATCGACCGCTGGGTCGCGCTGCGCATGCGCCGCCAGCGCATCCTCTTCCCGCCCAACGAGGTCCGGCTGTGGGCGATCGTCGACGAGGGGGCGCTGCTGCGCCGGATCGGCGGCCCGGCGGTGATGCGCGGGCAGCTCACCCACCTGCTCGACATGGCCGAGCTGCCGAACGTCACGATCCAGGTGCTGCGGCTCGACGGCCCGCAGAACCCGCGCGCCCTCCGCCCGGTGACGATGCTGCGCGCCGCGGCCGACATCCTGCCCGACGTCGCCTACTGCGAGAACCTCTGCGGCGCCCGGTTCTTCGACAATCCCGCCGACACCGTCCGCTTCCTCGACCTGCTCAACTGGCTGAGCGTGCACGCGGCCTCGCCCCGGGAGACCCCCGGGATCCTGCGCGCCATCATCGCGCGCCTCGACGCCGAGCAGCCCGCCGCGTCCCAGCGCCGCGGCTGACACGGCGGCCGTACCTCCCGGCCGCGGTCGCGGCGGCCGGGCCGCCCTCAGCGCTCCGGCCGGGAAACCGCGGGCAGCACCGTGCCGGTGAGCTCGCCGAAGCCGATCCGGCCGCCGGAGGCCGACGGGGCGCTCGCGCGGATGGTGACCACGTCCCCGTCCTCCAGGAAGGCGCGGGACGACCCGTCGCGGAGCCGCAGCGGCCGGGTGCCGCCCCAGGTGAGCTCGATCAGCGAGCCGGCCTCGCCGGGGTTCGGGCCGCTCACCGTGCCCGAGGCGTACAGGTCGCCGGTGCGCAGCGTGGCGCCGTTCGCGGTGAGGTGCGCGAGCAGCTGCGCGGGCGACCAGTACATCTGCGCGAACGGCGGGCGGGACACGACCTCCCCGTTCAGCTCGAGCTCGAAGGTGATGTCGAGCGACCAGTGCGGCTCCTCACGCAGGTAGCCGATCGGCTCGGGCGACTGCGGCGGGCCGGGCACGCGGGCGGCGCCGAGCGCGGCCATCGGCACCACCCACGGCGAGATCGAGGTGGCGAACGACTTGCCGAGGAACGGGCCGAGCGGCACGTACTCCCACGCCTGCAGGTCGCGGGCGGACCAGTCGTTGAGCAGCACCACGCCGAACACGTGCCGGTCGAACCGGCGGGTCGGCACGCTCTCCCCGGGCGCGGTGGGCACCCCCACCACGAAGCCGAGCTCCACCTCGACGTCGAGCCGCCGGGACGGCCCGTCGACCGGCCCGGGCGCGCCGTGCTCCATGCGCTGCCCGCACGGGCGGATCACCGGGGTGCCGGACACCACCACCGTGCCCGCCCGGCCGTGGTACCCGAGCGGCAGGTGCCGCCAGTTCGGCGGCAGCGGGTCCTGGCCGGGGCGCAGCATGCGGCCCAGGTTCGCCGCGTGGTGCTCGCTGGCGTAGAAGTCGACGTAGTCGGCGACCTCGAACGGCAGGTGCAGGGTGACCCGGTCGAGCGGGACCAGGTACGGCTCGACCAGGGGGCGGCGGCGCTCGTCGGTGAGCAGCTCGACGAGGCGCGCCCGCACCTGCGCCCACCGCTCCGGCCCGCGGGACAGGTGGGCGTTGAGCGAGGGGGTGCGGAAGTCCGGGTCGTCGAGGACCGCGCCGAGGTCGAGCACCCAGCGGCCGATCGCCACGCCCACGCGCCGCCCCGTACCGGGGGTGGAGAACACCCCGTAGGGGAGGTTGTCGATCGGGAAGTCCGAGTCCTCGCTCACCGGGATCCAGCTCTCCGCCGCGCCCGCCCGCGGCCCCGCCCCGGGGCGTGCCGCCGGGGCCGGGCGCGGCCCGCCGGCGTCCGGCGTGCCCGCCCGCGCCGGACGCGGTCCCGGTGGGGTCGTCCGTGGCCCGCTCACCGGGTCCGGCGCCCCGACCAGGTCCAGGCGTAGCCGGGATCCTCGCAGGCGAGCGCGCCCTCGCCGAGCTCGAGCGGGCGGAAGGTGTCGACCATGACGGCGAGCTCGTCGAAGAACTCCCGGCCGATGCCGCCCTCGTACGCGCCGGGCTGCGGGCCGTGCGCGATGCCGCCCGGGTGCAGCGAGATCGAGCCCTGCCCGATGCCGGAGCCCCTGCGCGCCTCGTAGTCGCCGCCGCAGTAGAACATCACCTCGTCGGAGTCGACGTTCGAGTGGTAGTAGGGCACCGGGATCGCGAGCGGGTGGTAGTCCACCTTGCGCGGGACGAAGTTGCAGATGACGAAGTTGTCGCCCTCGAACACCTGGTGGACCGGCGGCGGCTGGTGCACCCGGCCGGTGATCGGCTCGAAGTCGGCGATGTTGAAGGTGCACGGGTAGAGGCAGCCGTCCCAGCCGACCACGTCGAACGGGTGCCGGGCGTACCGGTAGCGGGTGCCCGCCACCCCGCCGGGGCCGTCGCCGCGGTGCTTCACCAGCACCTCCACGTCCTCGCCCTCGGCGAGCAGCGGCTCGGCCGGGGCGTGCAGGTCGCGCTCGCAGTACGGCGCGTGCTCGAGGAACTGGCCGTACCGGGACAGGTAGCGCCGGGGCGGGCGGATGTGGCCGTTCGCCTCGATGATGTAGGTGCGCAGCGGGAGCTCGCCGGTCGGGATCCAGCGGTGCGTGGTGGCCCGCGGGATGATCACGTAGTCGCCCTGCCGGGCGTTCAGCGCCCCGAACACGGTCTCCACCACGGCCGTGCCGGCCTCCACGTAGACGCACTCGTCGCCGATCGCGTTGCGGTACAGCGGCGAGGTGGCGCCCGAGACCGCGTACGCGATGCGCACGTCGGCGTTGCCGAGCAGCACCCGGCGGCCGGTCACCGGGTCGGCGTCCGCCCACTGCTTGCCGGGGAACAGCTCGTGCGTCCGCAGGTGGCGGGGGAGCAGGGGACGGTTCGGGGTGAGCGTGGCGTCCGGCGGCTCCCACGGGGCGGCGTCGACGATCGCCGAGGGGATGTGGCGGTGGTAGAGCAGCGAGGAGTCCGACGAGAACCCCTCCTCGCCCATGAGCTCCTCGTAGTACAGCCCGCCCTCGGGCGTCCGGAACTGGGTGTGGCGCTTGGGCGGAACCTCCCCGACCCGCCGGTAGTACGGCATCTCGCCTCCTTGCGCCGCCGGGGCGTCGGCCGTTGCCTCCCGGCGGGCGGGTCACGCCCTGCCGCGGGCCTCGCCGCCCCGTTGCGGCCTTAGTCCGTCCCGCACTCTTTCTCGGTCCTTCCCGCCGTCGTCTCCTCCGGAACCCGGGTCGTCGGGGTCCGGGAACGCGGCAGGCGGCCGTATCGTACGGCGATTTGCCTGATTTGCGAATACTTGCGTTGCGCGGCCCGCGTGCCGGCCGCCCGGAAACGCCGCCCGGCCGGTGCGCGGCGCCGTACCGGGGCGGCGGCATGGGTGCGGCCATCGCCCGCTTTTTGCGGGAGAGGCGGCCGGAGGGACGAGTCCGCAAACCGGCCCGTTCCGCACCGTCAACGCAGCGAAGATCGATTCGCGCGTGGTGTGCCGGCGGGTAAATACCTCGCCGTGATTGGCCGGATTTGCGGGGCAGGCCGCGGCCGTGCGCCGTACGCCCGTGGTGCGATACGGCGTGACCACCCGTGCCGGACGGCCGCCGACCGGCCCGGCTCCGGCGCGGGACGCACAGGCAGATGGACCGACCGCCGGACGGCGCCCCGGTTCCGCGCCCGCGGCAAGTGTCGCCTCGGGCGCGCCGCGGCCGGGCACCGGCGCCGGAGCCGCGCGCCGGGGCACGCCCGGGCCGAGCACTCCCCCCGGTGAGTCGCCGCGATCCCGGAGGAACCACTGTGACGACAACCCAGGGGCCCATCGACGTCGTCCTCGTCGGCTCGAGCCCGTGGTCCGCGGAGCTCTCCGACGACGACCTCAACCTGCGTACGGCACACGCGCTCGCCGAGCGGCTCGGCGGGCGGTTCGACGTGATCGTGCCCGCCGGGCCGGCAATGCCCGGCCGCATCGACCGCGACCCGGTGCGCGTGCACCGGGTGGAGGCGCGCAGCCGCCCCGGCTTCCTGCTCGCCGCCCAGCGTGCGCTGCGGGAGCTGCGCGAGCCGTGGGAGACCCCGCGGCGTCCGCCGGCGCTGGTGTCCGCCGACCCGCTCGCCGCGCTCGCCGTGGAGACGTCCCGGATCCGCCGCGGCCATCCGCACGTCGTGCAGATTCAGGGCGAGGTGCTCGAACCCGGCCCCGGGTACGGCGGGCCGGTGAGGCGCCGCATGCTCGCCACGGCGACCCGGTTCGCGGTGCGCCGCGCCGACGCGGTGCGGGCGGGGAGCCGGAGCCTGCAGCACGCGGCCGCCCGGCTCACCCACCGGCCGGTGGAGTTCATCGGGAACCGGGTGGACACCCGCGTGTTCCGCCCGGCCGATGGCCCGGTGGCGGGCCCGGACGCCTCCGACGCGATCATGATCGGCGGCCTGCACACGGCGAGGAACCACCGCACGGTCGTGCACGCGTGGGCGAGGGTGGTGCGCAGCCACCCGGACGCGGTGCTCACGATCATCGGGGACGGGCCGCGCCGCCCCGCGCTGGAGGCGCTCGTCAGCTGCCTCGGGCTCACCGCCAACGTGCGCCTGCTCGGGCGGATGCCGCAGGCGGGCGTGCTCCCGCTGCTGCGCGCGTCGCGCTGCCTGGTGCACGCCTCGGTGGCCGACGGGCAGCCGCGGGCCGTGCTGGAGGGCATGGCGTGCGGCCTGCCCGTGGTGTGCAGCGACCTCCCCGGGCATCGGGAGATCGTCGCGCCCGGGGCCGGGCTGCTCGTCCCGGCCGAGGACATCGCCGCCTGGACCGGGGCGCTCACCACGGTGCTCGGCGACCCGCAGCGGGCCGCCGCGATGGGCCGCGCCGGCCGGGCGTACGTGGTCGAGCACCACGACTTCGAGACGAACGCCGACCGCATGGCCGAGCTGATCCGGCGCGTCGCGGCCGTCGTGCCGCAGCCGGTGTCCTGAAGCCGGCCCCGCCTGGGTTCGGCGGCGCGGCGTCGCATCCGGAGCGGCCGGGCCCCGGGCGGGCCCGCGCCTCGGGTACGGCGCACCGTGGCGGCGGCCCCGCGCCCGCCCGTGCGACCGCCAACGGCCGGATCGGCCATGGACTGCGGTGCCGTGCCGTACGCGGAACCGCACGTGGAAACGAAACGGCCGCGCGGCCGCGACCGGTCCGCCTCATCGTGCGTCCCGGTCGCCCGCGCGGCCGTCGCCTCGCGTGCCCGCGCCCGCCGGCAACGGGCACGCAAGGCAGGTGATCAGGCGGGGCAGCGTGCCACGCTGCCCGCGGGCGCGCAGTCGTCGGTCCTGTTGGCGGTGACGGTGGTGCCCGCCAGCCGGACCGCGCCGTTGACGAAGTCGTTGTAGACGCCGCCGCCGCTGTCGCCGGCCTTGTTGCGGCTGACCGTCGTGCTCAGCATGCGCGAGTACCCGCCGGGCGCGTTGTAGAGGCCGCCGCCGCGGGCCTTGGCGACGTTGCCGCTGATGGTGGTGTTGCGGAAGGTCGCCCTCCCGCCCTGCTCGTTGTAGACGCCGCCGCCGACGCCGGCCTGGTTGCCGCCGATGTGGCTGCGCAGCGCGTGCAGCTCGCCGCGGTTGAGGATGCCGCCGCCGGCCCCGGCGGCGGGCGCCGCCGCGCGGCGGGCGCCGAAGCTGGAGCCGCGGGTCACGCCACTCGTGCGCACCTCGGTGATCGTGGTGGAGGCGCCGCGGGCCCGGTTGCCGGACACGTTGGTGTCGACCAGGGTGACGCTGCCGCCGAGGTTGGCGACCGCGCCGCCGGTGGCGGAGGCGTTGTCCTCGACGGTGCTCGTGCGCAGGGCGAGCCGGCCCTGGACGAGGATGCCGCCGCCGGGGTAGCGGCCGGAGTCCCCGCCGGCGACCGTCACGCTGGTGAGCTTGAGGCTCCCCGACTCGCCCACCTCGATGAGGCGGAACCGGGGGGCGTCCTCGGCCCGGCGGATCGTGGTGCCCGAGCCGAGGATGGTGACGTCGCCGATGATGATCGGCAGCCCGTTCGGCCCGTACTCGCCGGTCGAGGAGGGCCGGGTCAGGACGTACTCACACAGTGGCGTCAGCCTCAGGATGCCCCGGCCGATGGCGTTCACCGTGGCGATCGCATCGAGCAGTGCGGGGACATCGCACGGAATGGTCACCTCCCTGGCCTGCGCGTGGACGGGGGCTGTCGGCCAGAGGATCTGCGCGGTCATGGCCGCGCACGCGATCCGCCCGGCTTTTCGAAGAAATGCGTTCATCGGAGATCCTCGTCGAGTTTCGAAGTATTCGCGACGCGTCGTCCGGATGCGGGATACCTGGTGCCGAGCATGCGGACGGCGGCCACACGTGCCGGTCATACGCGGCCTGATTATTGCTGGTCGGCGATGGTGTGCTTCGCTCTGTTCCGGCGTCTTGATGACGGCTTTTCAGCAATTTCTTCCTTGCTTTGTTCAGACGATAAACACGGCTATCCGGACGCCGCACCGACATTTGTCGGGACATTTCGCTGCATAGTCCTCGGATGTCCCGGAAATCCGCCGCACATGGCCTCTTGCGCGGAGAGTCAGAGATCGCTACGGTCCGTATCCATGGGGGAGCGGTGGAGGGCAGGGCGCGCATCGGCACCGATGCGCGCGGCGGGAGAGTACGGCCCGCGGCTGCGGGTGATGCGCATCCTCACCGGCGCGGACGGCGAGGGCCCGGCCCGGCAGGCCGCCGAGATCACCAGAGGGCTGCCGCCCGAGCTGTTCGACCAGCGCGTCTACGGCCCGCGCCTCGCGCTTCCGGACCTCGCGGCCCGTCGCCTGCCCGGGCTCGGCCGTACGGCAGGACCCGGCGGCGCCGCCTGCGCCCTCGCCGCGCTCGTCGCCGAGATGCTCCGCTTCCGCCCGCACATCGTGCACACCCACACCGCCCGGGCCGGGATCCTCGGCCGGATCGCCGCGGCCCTCACCGGGGTGCCCGCGCGGGTGCACTCCTTCCCCGACCACCTGCCGCTCCATCACCTGCGGCCCGGCGGCGCCCGCGCCGCGCTGCTCGCCGAGCGCGCGCTGGCGCGGGTGAGCGACCGGCTCGTCACCTCCGCCGCCCGGATCCGCGACGACCTGCTCGCCGCCGGGATCGGCCGGCCCGGCCAGTACGCGGTGGTGCCGCCGGGCGTCCGGCCGCGCCCGCTGCCCGCCCGCGACCGGGCCCGCCACCTGCTCGGCCTGCCGGAGCGGCCGCCCGTGGTCGCGTACGTGGGCGGGCTCACCGGCGCCGAACGCCCCGACCGGCTCGTCGAGGTGATCCGCGGGATCCACCGCGCGCTGCCCGAGGTGCACTTCGCCGTGTGCGGCGAGGGTGAGCTGCTCGGCGAGGTGCTCGCCGCCGTGCCCGGGCTCGGCGGCACGCTGCACCCGCTGGGCCGGCGCGACGACGTCGAGACCGTGTACGCCGCCGCCGACCTGGTGCTGCTCACCTCCGACGCCGCGGGCGTGCCGATCGCGCTCGTCGAGGCCGGCCTGGCCGGGCTGCCCGTGGTCGCGCCGCGGGTCGGCGGCGTGCCCGAGGTGGTGCGGCACGAGGAGACCGGGCTGCTCGCCCGGCCGTGGGCGCGCGAGCTCGCCGCGCACGCGATCCGCCTGCTGCGCGACGAGCCCGCCCGGCTCCGCATGGGCCGCGCCGCCCGGGCCTGGACCGGCGAGCGCTTCGCCGCGGACCGGCTCGCCGCCGACGTCCGCCGCCTGTACACCGCGATCGCCGTGGAACGCGGCTGGTGGCCGCCGTCGGCGCTCGCCGCCGAGGCCGCCGCCAAGGACGGCACCGTGATCGCCGGCCCGGTGGGCGGGGGTGACCGCGGGTGAGGGTGGTCGTCACCGGCGGGGCCGGGTTCATCGGCGCCCACCTGTGCCGGGAGCTCGCCGCCCGGCCCGGCATCCGCGAGGTCGTCGCCTTCGACGACCTCAGCACCGGCTCGGCCGCCAACCTCGCCGGGGCCGGCGGCGCGGTACGGCTGGTGCTCGGCAGCGTGCTCGACCGCGAGCACCTGGAGGAGGTGGTCGCGGGCGCGGACGCGGTCGTCCACCTCGCCGCCCGCCCGTCGGTGTCGCGCGCGCTGCAGGACCCGGTGGCGAGCCACCAGGTCAACGTCACCGGCACCGTGTTCGTGCTCGAGGCGTGCCGGCGCAGGCGGCTGCACCTGATCGTGGCGTCGTCCTCCCAGGTGTACGGCACGGCCGGACGCGGGCGCCGGCCGCCCCGGCCGCTCAACCCGTACGGCGCGGGCAAGCTCGCCGCCGAGGCGTACGCGCTCGCCTACGGCACCGCGTTCGGACTGCCCACGCTGGCGCTGCGGCTGTTCAACGTGTACGGCCCGCTGCAGCAGGCCGGGCACGCCCACGCCGCGGTCATCCCGGCGTTCGTCGCCGCCGCGCTGCGCGGCGAGCCGGTGCGGGTGCACGGCGACGGCCGCCAGCGGCGCGACTTCACCTACGTCGGCAGCGTGGTGCGCGTGCTCGCCGACGCGGTCGCCCGCCGGGTCACCTGCCCCGCCCCGGTCGACGTCGCCTTCGGCACCCCGGTGTCCCTCCTCGAGCTCGCCCGGCTCGTCTCCGAGGTCACCGGCACCCCGCTCGAGCTGCGCCACGAGCCGCCGCGGCCCGGGGACTCCCGCGCGCCCCGGATCGGCGGGGTGCCGCTGCGGCTGCTGTTCCCCGACGTCACCCCGGTGCCGCTGCGCATCGGCCTGGAGCGCACCGTCGCCTGGTTCCGCGACCTGCTCGCCCGCGAGCCCGCGGCCTGACCGGCCGGCGGTGTGGCGGCCGCGGCGCACACCGGCGCACCGATCCGCGCGGCGGTTTCCGTGGCACCGCCCCCGGACATGCGCGGCCGGGCGCCGCCCGGGCGGGCGTGGTACCCGCGTGCCGAAGAGCGGGACGTGCCCCTTGTCGGGTGCCGCCGGACGTGCGAGGGTCCACCTCACGAGACCGCGGCGGCCACGGTCGGCGCGACCGTGGCGGCGGGGTGGAGGTGCGCCATGACGTACGTGCGGAGAACGCCCGACACGCCTCCCGGCACGCGCACGACGCGCCCGCCCCGTGCCTCCGGACTCGCCGGACCGGTCCTTCCGCCCCGGAGGCGGTGGCCGGTCCCGGGCCCGCCGCGTCCCGCCGCCGATCCGGCGGAAAACGGCGGCCCACATTATTCGTGACCGCGGCGTCGCCGCGTTTCCAGTCGTGTTTTCGCATGCCCTAAGACATGGGATAACCATGCTCGAATTCCTGTGGTTACTGTAGTGATCGCTACAGTAGTCATACATGGTGCGACGCCTCTTTCCCGGTCGTTCCGACCACGGTTGCGCGCGGCTTGCCGGCCTTTGTCGCGGGCCTGCCTCCGGTGTTCCCGCCGCCCCCGGAAACCCCGTCTGACCTGCGTTTCCTTCCCTGCCTGCGCCGGTACGGCCAGGCCTGGGCGCCTGCGCCCTCGCCGGGAACCGTATCGCCGGGTCACGAAAAACAGGCGGAACGGTTCGTGGCCTCACTCTTGTGGCCAGGTCGATTTATATGCCATTCTCCCTGTAGCGAGCACTACAGAGTTCGTGAGTGCGTTTCTGTCTGACACGGTGGTCTCATGACGAATCCTCAGAATCCGATCACGGCCGAGGGCACGAGCCGGTTCGTGCGCACCAAGGAGTGGAATCTCCACTACAACGAGGTGGGCGCCGACTCCGGCGGGCCGGCGGTGATCATGCTGCACGGCAGCGGTCCGGGCGCGACCGGGTGGAGCAACTTCAAGTCGAACCTGCCGGCGCTCGGCGAGCGCTTCCATGTGTTCGCGGTCGACATGCCGGGGTGGGGCCGGTCCGACCCGGCCCCGCTCGGCCGCCGCGACCACGTCGACGCGGCGATCCAGTTCATGGACGCCCTGGGCATCGAGAAGGCCGCCTTCATCGGCAACTCGATGGGCGGCATCACCACCCTGAGCGTCGCGATCGAGCACCCCGACCGGGTGAGCCACGTCATCACCATGGGCCCCGGCTCCGGCCCGCAGCCGCGGCTGTTCAGCCCGGGCGGCGGCCTGTCCGAGGGCATGAAGGTGCTCGTCGAGGCGTACCGCAACCCCTCGGCGGAGACGATGAAGCGGCTCGTCGAGGTGATGACCTACGACTCGGCCCGGTTCGGCACCGACGAGCTCGCCCAGGAGCGCGCCGACGCGGCGCTGGCGAACCCGGAGCACATCCGCAACTACCTCGAGTCGTTCGCCGCCGGCCGGATCATCGAGAGGTGGTTCAGGCTGGAGGACCTCACCAGGATCCGGCAGCCCACGCTCCTCATCCACGGCCGCGACGACCGCGTCGTGCACTACGAGCACTCGCTCGTCCTGCTCGCCCACATCCCGAACTCGCGGCTGGTCCTGCTCAACCGGTGCGGCCACTGGGCCCAGCTCGAGCACGCCGAGGAGTTCAACCGGCTCGTCACCGAGTTCATCACCAACAACTGATCGCCCCCCGACGCGCAAAGGACGAACCGACATGATCGAGGTGCGGGACAGGATCCAGGCGGCGCTGCCGGTGATCCGGGAAGAGGCCGTGCCGAGCGACAGGATCGGCAAGCTCACCGACCGGTGCGCCGAGGCCCTGCGCGGCACCGGGGTGGTCCGGCTGCTCCAGCCGAAGGAGTACGACGGCTACGAGGCCCACCCCTGCGAGTTCCTCGACGCGGTGATGACGATCGGCGCCGCCTCCCCGTCCGCCGGCTGGGTCGCCGGGGTCGTCGGCGTGCACCCGTGGGAGATCGCCATGATGGACCCGCGGGTCCAGGAGGAGATCTGGGGCGAGGACCCGGACACCTGGACCGCCTCGCCGTACGCGCCGTTCGGCCGGGCCAAGCGGGTGGACGGCGGCTACCTGTTCACCGGCCGCTGGCCGTACTCGACCGGCACCCACCACTCCGACTGGGTGATCCTCGGCGGCATGGTCGTCGACGACGACGG
The DNA here is from genome assembly GCF_006716785.1 of Thermopolyspora flexuosa. Classification (NCBI taxonomy): domain Bacteria; kingdom Bacillati; phylum Actinomycetota; class Actinomycetes; order Streptosporangiales; family Streptosporangiaceae; genus Thermopolyspora; species Thermopolyspora flexuosa. The sequence continues at coordinate 1,854,501 of NZ_VFPQ01000001.1, forward strand.
CAACCCCGGCGATCCGCCGGAGATCCGCCACTTCGTCATCCCCCGCAAGGACTACGAGATCGTCGAGGACAGCTGGTACGTGCTCGGCCTCAAGGGCACCGGGTCCAAGGACGTCCAGATGACCGACGTCTTCATCCCCGAGTACCGGACCGTGGAGCAGGCGAGGATGCACGCGGGCGGGTACGAGGACCGCCAGCCCGGCAAGCCGCTCTACCGGCTGAAGTTCCCGGTGTTCTTCTCCTCCGCGATCAACGCCGCCACGATCGGCATCGCGATCGGCGCGCTCCAGGTCTACCGCGAGTACATGGACAAGCGTGTCTCGGCGAGCGGCACCGTGGCCAAGCTCGACCCGATCCAGCTCGCCGTGTACGGCGAGGCGGCGGCGGACGTCGCCGCGGCGCGGGCCACGCTGCTCAACGAGATCAAGGAGCTCTACGAGTACGTCGAGGGCGGCGGCGAGGTCACCATGACCCACCGGCTCACCGCGCGCCGCAACTGCGTCCGCGCGGTACGGCGGGCGGTCGACGCCGTCGACAGGCTCTACAAGATCGCCGGAAGCCAGGGCATCCACGAGAACCTGCCCAACGAGCGGTACTGGCGCGACCTGCAGGCCGGGTTCAGCCACATCTGCAACACCGCCGAGCCCATCTACGTCGGCTGGGCCACCAACGACTTCGGCGGCGAGCCGCCGCAGCTCTTCGTCTGACACCCCCCACCCGAGAACGAGGAGAACGACGACGTGATCACCTCACTGGCCTACCTCGGCATCCGATCCCCCAAGGTGGACGAGTGGCCCGACCTGGTGACCAAGGTCTGGGGCGCGCAGCTCGCCGAGCCGGGCCCGGACGGCGCGGTCCGCGTCAAGTTCGACGACGCCCTGTGGCGGCTGCAGATCCACCCGGGTGAGAAGGACGAGACCGCCTACATCGGCTGGTCGGTCGACCGCGAGGAGGACCTGCAGGCCGTCCTCAAGACCCTCGCCGACCTCGGCGTCACCGGCGAGGTCGGCTCCGCCGAGCTCGCCGCCGAGCGCGCGGTCAACCGCATCGTCGTGTTCACCGACCCGTGGGGCTTCCGCCACGAGGTCACCTGGGGCCAGAGCAGCGTCCCGTGCAGCTTCCGGCCGAGCCGGCCGCTGTCCGGCTTCGTCACCGGGCCGCAGGGCCTCGGCCACGTGCTGCTGCTCCTCCCCGACATCGAGCAGGGGCACGAGTTCTTCAGCAGGCTCGGCTTCCGGCTCTCCGACAAGATCATCATCCCCGGGCGGCTCAACGCCCGCTTCTACCACTGCAACGCCCGCCACCACACCCTCGCCCTGGGCCAGTGCGAGCCGGGCGTGGCCGGGCTCAACCACCTGATGATCCAGGTGGGGTCGATCGACGACGTCGGCCTTGCGTACGAACTCGCCGAGGAGCACGGCGTGCCGATCACCCTCACCCTGGGCCGGCACACCAACGACAGGCAGTTCAGCTTCTACCACTCCACGCCGAGCTCGTTCCACGTCGAGTACGGCTACGGCGGGCTCGAGGTCGACGAGGAGACCTGGGTGCCGCGCGTCTACGACCGCACCCAGATCTGGGGCCACCGGCCGCACCCGAGCGGCAAGGGGCGGCCGTTCGGCATCATGCACCCCGTGCCCTGACGGGTTCCCGGTGGCATCCCTGATCGCCGTGAGCAGGGCGCCCCGCCACGGTCGGCGGGGCGCCCTCGCACATCCGCGGGCCGCGGCGGGCCGGCCGTACCGGTCACAGCGGGAACTCGGAGCGGCACCAGCTCAGGTACTCCTCCAGGCCGTCGCGGTGCTGGTCGCGCAGCGCGCGCTCGGTCTTCGCCGCGGCGTCCTGGAGCGCCGCGACCCAGCCGCGCACCCGCTCGGCGGACGCCCCGGCGGGCAGCTGCAGCAGCCGCAGCAGCATGGACACGCCGCCCTCCGGGTTGCGCACCGGCACCACCAGGCTGCCGACGTCGTAGGTCTCGGCGTCGTCGAGGTCGACGACCTCGTAGAGGTGGGCCGCCTCGGCGATGGTCGCGCGCACCGCGCGCTCCCGCGCCGGGGTGAGCGGGCCGGTGGCGTACTCCTGCAGCGCGGCGGTGAACTCCGCGTACCCGACCTCGCCCGAGCTGTTGCGGCGGGTCATCGACCAGCCCTGCCTGCGCACCGCGTCGAGCCGGGCACGGTAGCGGGCGAGGACCCGCTCGTCCCGGGTGGCCGCCCGGGACAGCCAGCGCTCGGCCGCCTCCTCGCCGTTGAAGGCGACGTACGCCTCGCCGACCGGCGGCATGAGCGGGATGCGCTCGCCGATGCGCTCGCTGACCTCCACGTCCCCGCCGTACGCCGCGGACACCGTCATCAGCTCGTCGTCGCCGACGTGCACCAGCACCCCGGCCTCGCAGCCCAGCTCCCGGGCGAGGCGCTCGATGTACGGCCGCGCCACCTCGCCGAGCTGCACCGCCGCGACCAGGTCGCCGCCGGTCATCGCGGTCATCGACCGGGTGGTGAAGCCGCCGTACCCGCCCTGGAAGAACAGCAGCGGGGTGACCGGGCGGTTCACCTCCATCGCGGTGACCTCGCACAGCTCGATGTAGTGGTCGCCCGCCTCGATCGTCCGGTACGGCCGGCAGTGCACGTACGCGACCACGTCGTCGAGCATGGGCGCGCCGTACCGCGACATCGACCAGCCGACCCCGGCGAGCTTGTCCTCGCGCGAGGTCGCCAGGGCGCGGCACAGCTCGATCTGGTCGTGGGCGAGCACGTTGATGCAGTAGCTCTTCGCGGTGCGCAGCCGGGCGAACGTGCCCGAGCCGATCATCGGCATGAAGGAGACGAGCGGGGGATCGAGGGAGACGGCCGAGAACGTGCCGACGACCATGGCCACCGGCCGGCCGTCGTCGGCGACGCCGGTCACGGCGGTGACCCCGGTCGGGTAGTGGGCCATCACCTCGCGGTAGGTGGCGGGCTCGATCGCCGTCATGTGCGACTCCTGGTGTTTCGCGGGCGAACGGATCGAGTACCTCGCCGACCGTGCGCGCAAACGGGCGCGGGGTCCGGCGGTGGCCCGCATCCGCGCCCGCGACCACAGGTCTGTAGTGATCGTTACAAAAGAGGGTAATCCCCAGTGCGTTCGCCCTTCAAGATCCGGTCCGTGGCCTCGCAGCGCGGCGGCGGTCCGGCGTCCGGCCGCCCGGGGCCGCGGGGCGTTTCTGTAGCGGGTCGTACAGGCGGGAGGGAGATCGCGGTGACGTGGGAGGCGGGCTCCTATGGTAGAACAGGTTCCGTGGAACGGAAGTCCGAACGGCCGAACCGGCAGGGAGACGCCTCCCGGGAGGCCATCCTCGAGGCGGCGCTGGAGATCGCCGCGGAGCGCGGCTACGACGGCACGACTGTAGCGGCCGTCACGGAGCGTTCCGGACTTCCGGCCAGCTCCATCTACTGGCACTTCGGGAGCAAGGACGCGTTGCTCACCGCCGCCATGGAGTACAGCTACCGGGAGTGGCGGCGCAACGCGCCCATGTGGCGGCCGCGGCGGCAGGAGCCCGACGACCCCACCGAGCGTATCGAGACCTGGTTCCAGCGCGCGGTCAAGCACCTGACCCGCAACCCCCACTTCTGGCGCATGGGCCTCATCCTCACGCTCGAGCGGCGGGTGAAGGAGCCGGAGGCCCGCAGGCTCTTCTTCCGGCTGCGGCAGGAGAGCGAGGACGCGATGGTCGAGTGGTGGCGCGACGTGCTCGCGGGCACCGGCCTCGACCGGTCGGAGGAGGAGCTCCGCCGGATCGCGCGCTTCCACTTCATGCTGATGGACGGGATGTACATCCAGTACCGGGCCAACGCGGCGCGCATCCCGACCCGGCAGGTCTCGCTGATCGCACGGGCCCTCGCGGCCCGGGTCCTGAAACAGGCGTCGCCCTGTGGCTGACCGGACCACGCGTACCTCCGGAGGGGCGATGACGGAGAACGGGGAGAACGGGCGCAGGGAACGCCCGCGGCGGTCGAGCGACCGCATCCTGGCCGCGGCGGCGGAGCTCGCGCGGGAACGCGGCATCCACGGCACCACGATCGCCGCGGTGTCGAAGCGCTCCGGCCTGCCGGCGAGCTCGATCTACTGGCACTTCGCCGACAAGGACGAGCTGTTCGCCGAGGTGATCCGCACCGACTTCGCGCGCTGGCTCACCACCGTGCCGCAGTGGAACACCCCCGAGGGCACCTCGCTGCGGGACGGCCTCGCCGCGATCCTGCACACCGCGATGCCGAAGACGCTGCGCGAGGTGCCGGACTTCATCCGCATCGGCATGCAGGTGGTGCTCGACCAGCGGGAGAACTACACCGCGGCCCGCAACGCGTTCCTCGCCGCCCGCGCGCAGACCTTCGAGATGATCCGGGCCTGGCTCGACCGCAACCTGCCCCCGGAGACCGACCCGGACGACATCGAGTCGATGGCCCGCTTCATCCTCTCCTTCAGCGACGGCGCGCTCGTCGCCTACCAGGCGGACCCCGACCTCGACATCGGCGCGTACGTCGAGCTCTTCCTCGACGTCTTCATGGAGGCCACCGAGCTCGACCGGCACGAGGCGGCGGTCGAGCGGTAGACCCGGCGGTCTCGCTCCCCGGTACGGCGAAGCCGGAGGCGCGGGCGGCGCGCGGCCCAGGGACGGGCGGTACCGCCGGGCGGAAATGCCGGTGACCGGCCCGCGTGCCTTCCGTTAGACTCGGGCGGGTTTTCGCGCTCCAGGTCAGTCCGTTTCGCCTGCCCGGCACGGCCGCCCGGCGGTCCGTGCCGACCGAGGGGAGTTGCACGTGTCGTCGCCTGGGCGTGAACAGGCCGCGCCGCCGCGCCACCGGTGGGCGCCGGTCGCCGTCTCCTACCTCACCTTCATCCTCATCGGCGTGAGCACCGGCGTGACCGGGGTGCTGCTGCCCGCGCAGATGCGCGACTACGGCGTGGCCGAGGCCACGATCGGCATCACCTTCTTCACCTTCTCCGCCGGGTTCCTGCTGGCCGGGGCCACCGCGGGCGCGCTGATCCACCGCCTCGACATCCGGGCCTCCCTCGCCATCGGCGGCGGCGCGTTCGTGCTCGCCGGCCTGCTCACCGCGCTGCGGCCGCCGTTCGCCGCGCTGCTCGCCGTACAGGTGGCCGCCGGGTACGGCACCGGCGTCCTGGAGGCGGTGCTCAACGTCCTGCTCGCCCGGCGGCCCAACGCCACGACCCTGCTCAACCGCCTGCACGCGTTCTTCGGCGTCGGCGCGCTGATCGCGCCCCCGCTCGCCACCTGGATGCTCGGCTTCGCCGCCTGGCCGTTCGTCTGGCTGGTCCTCGCCGTCACCGCGATCCCGCTCGTCGTCGCGTTCTGGCTCACCCTGCCCGCCCGGGTTCCCGGTGGCGAGACCCCGGCGCCGGCGGAGGGCGGCGGACCGCGGCCGGGGGAGAAGGGCGGCGGCAGCCTGCTCGCGGCCGTCGTCCGGGAGCCCGCCGTACTGTTCGGGGCGGTCTTCCTCGCGGTGTACGTGGGGGTCGAGCTGAGCGTCGGCAACTGGGCCTTCACCTTCCTGACCCGGGAACGCGAGATCCCCGCCCTGCTCGCGGGCTCGATCGTGTCCGGGTACTGGCTCGGCCTCACCGCGGGCCGGTTCGTGATCAGCCCGATCGCCACCAGGCTCGGCCTCACCGCGATCGGCATGAGCTTCGCCTGCATGTTCGGCGTCACCGCCGCGGCCCTGCTCACCTGGCTCGTCCCCGGCACCGTCGCCGCCGTCGCCGGCCTCGTCCTGTTCGGCTTCTTCCTCGGCCCGCTGTTCCCGACCACGATGGCCGTCGCCCCGCGCCTCGCGCCCCCGGCGCTCGCCCCCACGACGATCGGCCTGCTCAACGGCGTCTCCGTGATCGGCGGCGCCCTCTTCCCCTGGCTCGCGGGCGCCCTCACCGAGGGCATCGGCACCTGGACCCTCCCGCCCTACGCCCTCGCGCTGGCCGTACTCCAGCTCGTTGTCTGGCGGCTGGTCACCGTGCGGATGGCCCCGGAACCTCTCCCGTCCGCCGCGTCGTGACGGCCGGTCTGCGCAGCAGCATCGGCAGCAGGCACAGCGTCGCCAGGGCCAGGGCGAGGTTGCCGAGCAGTGCCGCGGTGAACGCGCCGGGGTAGGCGGCCGGGGTGGCGTGGTGGCCGCCGAGCGCAGCGGCGAAGACCAGGCCGAGGACGGTGACGCCGAGCGACATGCCGAGCTGGACCGTGGTCTCCAGGAAGCCGCCCGCCGCCCCGGCGTCCCTGGCGGGCACCCCGGCGAGCGCGGTGCCGATCAGCGGGCTCACGCCCAGGCCCTCGCCGAAGCCGATCACGGCCAGGGCGGGCACCAGCAGCGGCCCGGTCGCCGCGGGACCGGCGAGCCAGGCGGTCACCAGCAGCCCTGCCGTACCCGCGGCGTTGATCGCGTACCCCAGGGTGAGGACGTGGTGACCGAGCCGGTCCTGCAGCCGGGGCGCGAGCAGCGAGGCCAGCGCGAACGTCGCCGCGAGCGGGGCGAAGGCGAGCCCGGCGGCGAGCGGGGAGAGGCCCATCCCGTTCTGCAGCTGCAGCGTGAGCACGAAGAACAGGCCCGCGTTGCCCGCGAAGAACGCCAGCGCGATGCCGTTCCCGACCGCGAACGTGCGCACCCGGAACAGCGCCGGGTCGACCAGCGGGCTCCCGCCGCGTGCGGCGAGCCGGCGCTCCCAGGCCACGAAGGCGGCCGCGGCGGGCACGGCGCCCGCCAGGGACGCCCAGGCCCACGCCGGCCAACCGGCCTGCCCGCCCAGGGTGAGCGGCACCGTGACCAGGAGCAGCGCGGCGCTGAGCATCCCGACGCCGGCCAGATCGAGACCGGTACGGTGCCCGTCGGCTCGCCCGGCGCGCAGGGCGTGGGCCGCTCCGAGCAGGGTGAGCAGGCCGAGGGGCGCGTTCACCAGGAACACGTTGCGCCAGCCGAGCCCGAACAGGTCGAGGTGGATCAGCAGCCCGCCGACCACCTGCCCGGCGATCGAGGCGAGCCCGATCGTGGCGCCGAAGACGGCGAACGCCGTGGCGCGCGCCCGGCCGGTGAACCCCGTCTGCAGCACGGCGAGGACCTGCGGGTAGAAGAACGCCGCCCCGGCCGCCTGAACCACCCGGAACACGATCAGGCTCACCGGGTCCCAGGCGAGCCCGGCGCACACCGACGCCACCGTGAAGATCGCCGTACCGGTCAGAAACAGCCGCCGCGTGCCGAACAGGTCACCCAGCCTCCCGCCGGTGACGAGCAGCAGGCCGTACACGAGCACGTAGCCGCTGACCGCGAGCTCGACCTCGGCGAACGTGGCGTTCAGCTCGGCCCGGATGGACGGCACGGCCACGTTCACGATGAACGAGTCCATGATCGCCAGGAACGTCCCGGCCATGGTCACCAGCAGCATCCACAGGCCGCGCCCCGTGATCCGCCCAGGCTTGCTCCCGGCGCCCGTCCCCGCCGGGGCCGTGATCGCCCCGCTCATGCGTTCCCCCTCTCTTCGCCGTTCCGGACGGCTCAGAACCCTCGGGTGCGCGCCGACCCGGAACAATGGCGAAGCGGGTCACGACGAATAAGTGAGACTTATCGATGCTGGAGCGACACGAGATCGAGTGCTTCCTCACGCTCGCCGAGGAGCTGCACTTCGGCCGTACGGCGGAGCGGCTGCGCCTGTCCCAGGCCCGGGTCAGTCAGACGATCAAGAAGCTGGAGCGCAGGATCGGCGCCCCGCTGTTCGAGCGCACCAGCCGCCGGGTCGGCCTCACCCCGCTCGGCGCACGGCTCCACGCCGAGCTGGAACCGATCGTCCGGCGGCTCGAGGCGGCCGTGCAGCGGGCCGTCGAGGCGGCCCGCGGCGTCGACGGCGTGCTCCGGGTGGGCTTCCTCGGCATCGGGGCCGGTCAGCTCACCCAGCCCATCCTCGGCACCTTCCGCGCCCGGCACCCCGGCTGCGAGATCCGCATGCAGGAGACCCACTTCGCCGACCCGCTCGGCCCGCTCCGCGACGGCGAGGTCGACGTACTGATCACCCGCCTGCCGGTCGAGGAGCCCGACCTCACCGTGGGCCCCGTCGTGCTCTCCGAGCCCCGGGTGCTCGCCGTACCCGCCGGCCATCCGTTCGCCCGCCGCCGCAGCGTCTCCCTCGAGGACCTCGCCCGCGTCACGGTCTTCGGCGTGACCGGCCCCGCCCCGCAGTACTGGTGGGACTTCCACGTGCCCCGCCGTACCCCCAGCGGCAGGCCCATCCCCCGAGGCCAGTCCGTGGCCACCTTCCAGGAACTGCTCGCCCTCATCGCCACCGGCCAAGGCGCCTCCCCGGTCGCCGCCTCCGTCCAGCGCTACTACGCCCGCCCCGACATCGCCTTCATCCCGATCACCGACGCCCCCCACACCCAGGTCGCCCTCGTCTGGCGCACCGCCGCCGCCACCGCCCGCATCCACGCCTTCGCCCAGGCCGCCCACGATGCGGTCGAAGCCAACGGCGGCCCCGCCCGCTACTGACGCCGGGCGGCGGCCACCGCCGGCCGGCCAGGTCGCCGACCGTCGTGACGGTGAGCGCCGCCAGAGCCGCAGATGCAGCGGGCGGATGTCACGGCATGAGCGAGCGGGGTTCCCCGGATCGCGGAGGGGGTGCGGCTGCCCCGCTTGGGGCCGCCGCACCCCGCCTCGCGTACGTCCGTCTTCGGCGGCAGCTACATACGGCTCACTCCTCCTCGGTACGGCGTGCCTGGACGGCGCACCACTCGATGGCCGCCACCACGACGTCCCACACCGCCTCGTTGGCCATGAGGCTGATCGGGAAGGAGGGGAACAGCTCCAGCTTCGCCACGGGGATGTCCACCCCGGGCGCCTCGTTGAGGCGTCGGCGCAGCTCGTCCCGCAGCTCGGGATCGGTGAAGGGGACCCGCCGCTTCAGCGTGCCGAACGGCACCTCGACGGTCTTGGCGTAGAAGCGGATGGGGTAGAGCACCCCCTTCGCGCCCTTGACCGCCGGCGCGCACGACGAACCCGCCGAGCGCCCGAACTGCACCTCGCCACCGCGTTCCCGCCACCACTCCAGCAGCTTCGACACCGCGCCCGAGACCTGCGGGCCGCTCGTGTCACCGAGCTGCTGGAAGAAACGCCGCTCCCATTCGTCGATGACGGCCGGATCCGCGGAGACCGGGTCGGTGTCGCTCAGGTCCTCGGCGCCGGGGAGGCCGAGCAGCTCGGCGAGTTCCCGGGCGCTGAGCCGCTGCGCCGGATCGGCACGTCCGCTCTCGTCGAACTTGATGCCGTCGGCCACGAGGACGTCGATGACGTTCCGGTTGTCCTCGGGGTCGGGCCACCGGAAGTTCTCCGACACCTCGCCGGTGCCCTTGAGCACCCGGTGGGCGTTGAGCACCCGGCTGCCCGCGAGGTGGACGCCGACCGGCACCGGGTGCGAGCCGATCAGCTCCGCCACGTCGCCGTAGGTCGTCCAGGTGCCCGGAGGCAGCGCGGCGAGCGCCGCGTGGAGCAGGCTCCAGTCGCGGGACGGGCCCGCGGGGGCGGTCTCGACCGGGGCGGGCCAGATCTTGATCGCCCGGTCCGCGAGCTCCTCGGCGCGTGCCAGGATCTCCGCCTTCCCCCACCGCTGCTGCTTCGCGACACGCTGGTTCATCACCAGCCCGCTGTGCGCGAGGAACTCCTTCTTCTTCTCAAAGGGCATGTTGCTCAGCTCGGAGTTGTAGCCGGTGAGCGTGAGGTTGCCCAGCGTGTGCACCAGTTCCTTGTGCAGCGCCTCCGGGTCCCCTTCAGAGCTCAGCTCCTCCAGCCACTCGGGGCCGGGGTTCTGCGGGAGGATGTGCTCGATGCTGATCTTCTTGTCGGACAGGTCGACGAGCTCCTTGGAGCCGTACGACTCCTCGAGCCGCCGCAGCACCAGCTTCTGCTGAGCCGTACGGCCGTGCCAGTAGAAGGCCTTCTCGCGGATGTCCCGGCGGAACTGCTCGTCGGAGGACCAGTAGAGCCGGGGTGCGGACAGGGCCTTCCGCAACGCCTCGGCCACCGGCTCGTCGCCGGTGATCTGCGGCGTGATCCGCATGAAGACCTTGTTGAGGCCCGTCGCGCCCACACCGCCGACGAGGCGGCGTACCAGGAAGCTCTCGATGTAGCCGAGCGCCTCGAGGACCTCCTCGTCGGTGGCGTCACCCTGGTCGTTCAGCTCAAGGAGCTTCATGACCACGGGATAGACCGTGGTGGCCTTCCACTCGTTGAAGAAACGCAGCCGCTCGTCGATCGGCGAGCCGCCGGTCGGTTCGAGCATGCGGTGCAGGTAACGTGCCCGGCGGGCGAGATCCTTGACGTACTGCTCGATGCGCTCCTCGTCGCCGCCGGTGGCCCGCAGCAGGTCCTGGTGGCCGCGGTACGCGTCCTTGTACTGGGCCTCGTCGCCGTACTCGAGGACCAGGACAAGGTACATGAGCTGGTCGAGTCCCTTGGGCCCGAGCAGCTTCTGGGTCGGCAGCCAGTACGTCTCGTAGACGTGACGGCCCCGGGTCGGCAGGCACATGAAGATGTAGTTGCGGATCAGGTCGACCTGGCTGAGCCGCATCCCGGTGTTGTTGATCGACTCGAAGATGCGGAAGGCGTTGTCGTCCTTGTCGACCTGGATGTGCACGAGGGTGAGCCGGTCGAGCACCACGCTCTCGATCCGCCGGATGTCCTGGTCGTCCGCAGGATCGTCGGCCTCGACCAGCTTGCGGCGGAAGAACTGGTAGGCGTTCCCCACGCGGCTCTCGGGATCGGAGTGCGGGTAGCCCTCGACACAGGCCTTGAACGCCTCCCGATCCACTTGCGTCGGCAGCAGCCGGTAGCGCTCCTCGCCGTCCCGGTACTTGTTGATCAGGTGGAGGTCGTTGATGCGCTCCACACACCGCGGGTCCTCCGCGGCCTGGTGGTCGCGGATCGCGCAGAGCGCGAGCAGCAGCGAGGTGAGCCGTTGCTGGCCGTCCACCACGACCCACTGGTTGAAGCTCGGGCTGAGGTCCGGGCCCGGTGCGAGCACCACCGAGCCGAGGAAGTGGCCGGCGGACTGCTTCCGGGCCAGCGCCTCCGCCTGCACCTCGATATCGGCCCACAGCCGTGCCAGCTGTTCGTTCTCCCACGCGTACGGACGCTGGTACAGCGGCACCATTAACTGAATCTCGCCCTGGATGAGGTTACGAAGAGTGGTCTCGTTCGCTTTCACCGCGGACTCCTGGACCGGTTCACCGATGGGGCCGATCATGGCATGGCGCGGTGACACTTTTCAGGCGCTCGCGGAGATGTAGGCAGACGCCCGGAATGCCGACCGAGCGCCGGTTCTTCCCAGCCTCAGCGCGACAAAGGAACAGGTGACGCACCTTCCAGGGAAAGGTGTAGTTCAAACCATGTTGTCCGATTGATTCCTGTTTCGTGCCAGCCCCACGTGGCGGCGATGCTCTCCACGAGGAGGAGTCCGCGGCCTCGTTCGTCGTCAAGATTGCCGTCGTGGCGTGGGCGGGGCTCGCTGTTCGATGATCCGGCGTCGGTGACGGCCACGCGCAGGATTCCGTGGACGGGCTCGCGGAGGGTCAGCGTGATGGTCCCGTCCGGGTGGCGGGCCGAGTCGGAGTACCGGACCGAGTTGGTGACCAGCTCGCTCACGAGCAGTTCGGCGTCGTCGCGGATTCGCTGGTCATACGAGGCAAGGGTCTCGTGGACGAAACGGCGGGCCTGCGCCACCGAGCGTTCCTGAGCGCGCAGCCTGACGCGGCCGAGGAGTCTCGACGTCGCTCCGCGGCCATCGCTGAGGTGTGACCGCCGGTTCGCGTCCCCCGGCTCGGGGGTGCACGTGCTCTCCGGGCCGGGTGCGTTCACCGCAGGCGGTGTCATGTCCGGCTGCGTCATGAAGCGGATCCCCTCCTCTCACCGCGCGGCTAAAGCGATTGCAAAGCGCGTTCAACTGATTACGATCAGCAGCATTCGTGGTCGGTCTGGGGCCGACCGGGGGATCGCCTCGGCGGGCAACCCGGCAACCTGGGGAGGCAACGATGATGTTCGGCCGGCGTCTGCGGTGGTGGCGGCAGCGGCGGGGAATGTCGCTGGCCGCGCTGGCGGAACGGTGTTACGTCTCCAAGGGTTACCTCAGCCGGGTCGAACGGGATTTGCGGCGTCCTGGGCGAAGAGTCGTCGAGCTTTTCGATGCTGTGCTGGGAGCGGACGGGGAACTTATTTCAACGTGGGCACGGGAAACAGCCGGGCCTACGCCGGAAACGACCGGGGGAGGTGACACCACGAAACGGCGGTTGTTCATCAAAGGTGCCGCGGTCGCCGCAGGGCTGGGGCTCAGCCGTGACCAGGCGCGGGTCAGCACACCTGACGATCACGTGGCCCGGCTGCGGGACGCGCTGATTCCCGATGCGATTCCCCGGGCATGGGCGAAGGCGGAGGCCGCCAGGTCGTTGAGCGCGAGTGCTCGGGCGATCGCCCTCGCCCGTCGTGACTTCGCCGCCGCACGATACGGGCCTGTTGCGGAAAGACTGGTTCCGTTGATCACCGCCGCTCGGGAGGCGTCGGGGCCGGTGAACCTCACGCTCGCCGCGCAGGTCTACCACCTGGCCGCACGGACACTGATCAAACTGGGGGCGGTGCCGTACGCGTGGACCGCGGCGCACTTGGGCGAGAGGGCCGCCGACGCCTCCGGTGACGCGGCTGCGATACTCCAGGCGCGCAGGGATCTGGCGAGCCTGTTGCACCGGGCCGGTGACCACGGCAAGGCCCGTGATCTGGCGACGGCGACCGCGGCCGCCATGCGCCCGCACCTGGCTTCGGCGCGTCCCGGCGCGTGGGCCGCGTACGCGTCTCTGCTGTCGACGGGAGCGATCGCGGCGGCGCGGGTGAACGACAGGGACGGCGCCGACGCCATGCTGGCCGAAGCCGGGGAGGCGGCACGTCGTGCGCCCGCCATGCTCTGCGGGCCGGGGCACGTTGCCACTTACCGGATCGGAGTGTCGATCCTGCTCGGCGACGCCGGGACCGCGATCCGCCATGCCGACGCCATCGCTCCCGCCCGGATCCCCACGCTCGAACGCCGTGCCGGTTTCTACCTCGGCGTGGCGGAGGCGTACACGATGTGGGGCAAGACGGACGAGGCCGTACGCGCCCTGCTCATCGCCGAGCAGATCGCGCCGGCGGAACTTCGCAGGCCCGGACCTCGACGAACCATCACCGACCTGCTGGCGCGCGACCCGCACAGCCGCCTCTCCGGCCTCCGCGCCCTCGCTCGGCGCGCCGCGGTCCCTGTCTGACCCGCCGATATCCGCGGGGCCGCGTGGAGACGACGTCAGGAGGTGGTTGCCATGCCGGGGAGCAAATCTTCGCCAGGGCTGAAGAGGTGAATTCCAGGTTCGTCAGGGATCGGGGTGCCTGCTCCGATGGACCGGCGGCACGGCAGCTTCGGGCTTCCACCCGGGGCTTCCTGCGTCCTGCAGGCGAATGAATCATGTGTGGATCGCCTGGCGGGCGTGGCGACTTGTCCGTTCCCGAGGCCGACGGCGTCGCGGCGTGGCCGTATCGCCGAACGCGTCAGGCGAATGACGTGTCGTATTCCCGCCCGGTCCCGGCGGGCATTTTAACGACGACATTGGCTGCATCGGCTGCTGTTCGGGGATGTCACGAAGGCCGCCTCGAACAGAGGGCAGGGGGACCGGGAGGACAGGGTGACGTTCGGTCGGCGGCTGCGGTGGTGGCGGCAGCGGCGAGGGATGTCCCTGGCGATTCTGGCGAAGCGGTGTTATGTCGCCAAGGGTTATCTCAGCCGGGTCGAGCGGGATTTGCGTCGTCCGCAGCGAAGGGTCGCCGAGCTCCTCGACGCCGCGTTGGGCGCAGACGGAGAACTGATTGCCGCATGGGTCGGTGAGGACACAACGGGCGCGGCTCCGGCGGACGCAAGTGATGGCGCCCCGAAAAGGCGTTTGTCCGGTGATGCGGCTGTCTTCGGGTCCGTTCGAGGGCCGTGGTTCGACCACGGCGACGACACCGGGCCGGTGGGCGTCGTTTCCCTCGACGACGAGGAGCGTCTGTCGTACGTGCTCCGGGCACCTCACACCCTGGACCTCACGGTCGTCGACCTGCTCGCGACCGTGCTGGCGGCCCAACGCCGGATCGAGGATCGGGTCGGTGCGGCGCCGCTGATCGAGTCGGTCCGAGCGCAGCTTTCGGTCATCGAAAGGCTCGTCATCGCCGCGAGAGGACCGGTGCGCGAACGCATGCTCGACGTGGGCGGGCAGTGGGCACAGTTCGCGGGATGGCTGCACGCCAGCGCAGGCCGTCCGCAGGAGGCCGGCCGCTACTACGAACGGGCGCTCCAGTGGGGTGGTGAGGCGGACAATCGCCACCTCATCGCCACCGCGCTCAGCATGAAGGGCCATCTCGCATGGCTGTCCCGCATGCCGGGCCCGCTGATCGGGCTGTCCCGGGCGGCACAGCGGGATCCGGCGGTGAGTCCCGGGGTGCGTGCGCTGGCCGCACAGCAGGAGGCGCGGGGTCTCGCCCTCACCGGCGAGGCGGACCTGATGAGGCGCAAGCTGGACGAGGCCGCGGAACTCGCCGCGCTGGCCGCAGGGCATCCCGACGAGGAACCGCCCTGGGTGTACTTCTTCACCCCCGGATATCTGACCCTGCAGCGAGGACTCGCCTACCGCTGTCTCGGCCGTCACCGGGAGGCGATCGAGTTGCTCCGCGGCGGCCTGGACGCGCTCGACCCGGACACGCGACACACCGAATGGACAGCGGGCTATGTGCTGCAGCTCGCGGTGGCCCACCACGCGCTCGGCGAGACCGACCACGCGTGCTCGTCGGCACTGCAGGCCGTGCGGATCGCGGAGCGGACCGCGTCCGTACGGCTTCGCGCGCAGCTCCTTGACCTGCATGCCCGCCTCGAGCGCGATCAGCCGCGTCATCCGGCGGTCAGGGAGCTGGGTGATCGGCTGCGTTCCCTTGCACACGCGGGTCAGGGGCGGCAGACGACCTTTTCGTGAGCACGAATACGGCGGTACACCGGGTTTTTCGCCGTGTCGTGGGCTGGCGGGGCCCGGTCATCCTGAAGCTCTCCCGCCCTGTCATATCGAACGTGGCAACGGACTCAGGAGAGGAATTCGGCGCAGGCCCGCCTCCTCCGGCCACGCCGTACACGTTGCGTGTGGAATTTCAGGGGAATCGTGGCGGGAGTGTCGTGTGGTGCCGCTCGATTAAGGGATTGCTTAGGTCGGCGTTGACAGTCATCGGAATCGGAACTGCACTTAGCCCCTACACGTCGTGAAGGGGTGTGTTCATGCAGGTACCGGCGCCGGTGGAATATGAGCGGGCCACGAGCGTCGAGCACGCCATCGAGCTGCTGGAACGGCTTGGCGGGTCCGCGCGTATCCTCGCGGGCGGGCACAGCCTGCTGCCGATGATGAAGCTCCGGCTGGCCAGCCCCGAGTACCTCATCGACATCAACGAATTGCACGGCGAGCTCGGCTATATCCGGGTGGAGCCGGAGCTCGTGCGGATCGGGGCGATGACCCGGCACCGCGAGCTGCTCGAGTCGGACGAGCTCGCCGCGGTGTTCCCCATCTTCCGGGACGCCGAGAAGGTGATCGCCGATCCCATTGTGCGGAACCGCGGCACGATCGGCGGGTCGCTGTGCCAGGCCGACCCGTCGGAGGACCTGTCGGCGGTGTGCACGACCGTGGGCGCGGAGTGCGTGATCCGCGGCGGTGCGGGGGAGCGGGTCGTGCCGATGGAGGAGTTCCACCGCGGGCCGTACGAGACCGCGGTCGGCGAGGCCGAGATGCTCGTCGAGGTCCGCATCCCGGTACGGCCCGGCGGATCCAGTGCCTACGAGAAGGTGGAGCGCCGCGCCGGGGACTGGGCGATCGCGTCGGCGGGCGCGGCGGTGTGGCTGGAGGACGGCGTGATCGCGGACGCCCGGGTGGGGCTCGCCGCGGTCGGGCCGAACACGACCGGCATCCCGGCGGTGACCGAGGCGCTGCGCGGCCGGGTGCCGTCGGAGGAGCTGTACGCGCGGGCCGGCGAGATCGCGGCGGAGAACTGCAGCCCGGTCACCGACCAGCGCGGCAGCGCCGAGTACAAGCGCCACCTCGTCGCCGAGCTCACCAAGCGGGCCCTGCGCCGCGCCGTCGCCCGCGTCACCGGAGGGAACTGACATGCAGGTTTCCATGATCGTCAACGGCGAGCAGGTGTCCGGCGAGATCGAGCCGCGGCTGCTGCTCGTGCACTTCCTGCGCGACCACCTCGGCCTGACCGGCACCCACTGGGGCTGCGACACGAGCAACTGCGGCGCCTGCGTGGTGTGGCTCGACGGCGAGCCGGTCAAGTCGTGCACGGTGCTCGCGGCCACCGCGAGCGGCCACGAGGTCCGCACCGTGGAGGGCCTGGAGCGGGAGGACGGCGAGCTCGACCCGGTGCAGCGCGGGTTCACCGAGTGCCACGGCCTGCAGTGCGGGTTCTGCACGCCCGGCATGCTGATGACCGCCCGCTGGCTGCTCGACCGCAACCCGGACCCCACCGACGCGGAGATCCGCGAGGCGATCTCCGGCCAGATCTGCCGGTGCACCGGCTACGCCACGATCGTCCGCTCGATCAAGTGGGCCGCCGCCTACGAGGCGGCGCGGCGCGAGGCCGCCACGGCCGACGCGAGCAGCAACGGGAGCGCCTCATGACCGCCGTCGACTTCCGTCCCCCCGGGTTCGAGAACAACGACCAGAAGCCCATCGGCTACGGCCGCATGCTCCGCAAGGAGGACGCCCGGTTCATCCGCGGCAAGGGCCGGTACGTCGACGACGTACGGCTGCCCGGCATGCTGCACCTGGCGATCCTCCGCTCCCCGCTGGCCCACGCCCGCATCGTGCGCATCGACACGAGCGCGGCCGAGGCCCACCCGAAGGTGAAGGCAGTGGTCACCGGCGCGATGCTCGCCGAGCGCGGCCTGGCCTGGATGCCGACGCTCGCCGGCGACGTGCAGGCCGTACTCGCCACCGACAAGGTGCGGTTCCAGGGCCAGGAGGTCGCGTTCGTGGTCGCCGAGGACCGGTACGCGGCCCGGGACGCGCTCGAGCTCATCGACGTCGAATACGAGCCGCTCGACCCGGTGATCGACGTGCGCAGGGCCCTCGCCCCGGACGCCCCGGTGATCCGCACCGACCTGGAGGGCAAGACCGACAACCACATCTTCGACTGGGAGACCGGCGACGCCGAGGAGACCGAGCGGGCCTTCGCCTCCGCCGACGTCGTGGTGAGCCAGGACATCGTCTACCCACGGGTGCACCCGGCCCCGCTGGAGACCTGCGGCGCGGTCGCCGACTACGACCGGGTCAGCGGCAAGCTCACCCTCTGGTCGACCACGCAGGCCCCGCACGCGCACCGCACCCTGTACGCGCTCGTCGCTGGCCTGCCCGAGCACAAGATCCGGGTGATCGCCCCGGACATCGGCGGCGGGTTCGGCGGCAAGGTGCCGATCTACCCCGGGTACGTGTGCGCGATCGTCGGCTCGATGCTCACCGGCAGGCCGGTCAAGTGGGTGGAGGACCGCTCCGAGAACCTGATCAGCACCGGCTTTGCCCGCGACTACATCATGCGCGGCGAGATCGCCGCCACGAGGGACGGGAAGATCCTCGCCATCCGCACCCACGTGCTCGCCGACCACGGCGCGTTCAACGCCCAGGCGGCCCCGTCGAAGTACCCGGCCGGGTTCTTCGGCGTGTTCACCGGCAGCTACGACCTGCAGGCCGCGTACGCCAAGGTGACCGCCGTCTACACGAACAAGGCCCCCGGCGGCGTGGCGTACGCCTGCTCGTTCCGCATCACCGAGGCCGTCTACCTGGTCGAGCGCATCGTCGACCGCCTCGCCGACGAGCTCGGCATGGACCCGGTCGAGCTGCGGCTGAAGAACCTGCTCAAGCCCGAGCAGTTTCCCTACAAGACGAAGACCGGCTGGGTGTACGACTCGGGGAACTACGAGCCGACGCTGCGCAAGGCGATGGAGATCGCCGGCTACCACGAGCTGCGCAAGGAGCAGGCCGAACGGCGGGCCCGCGGCGAGCTCATGGGCATCGGCGTGTCGTTCTTCACCGAGGCGGTCGGCGCCGGGCCGCGCAAGCACATGGACATCCTCGGCCTCGGCATGAACGACGGCTGCGAGCTGCGCGTGCACCCCACCGGCAAGGCCGTGCTCAGGCTCTCGGTGCAGACCCAGGGCCAGGGCCACGAGACCACGTTCGCGCAGATCGTCGCCGAGGAGCTCGGCATCCCGCCGGACGACATCGAGGTGGTGCACGGCGACACCGACCAGACGCCGTTCGGGCTCGGCACGTACGGCAGCCGCTCCACGCCGGTGTCCGGCGCGGCGGCCGCGCTCGTGGCGCGCAGGATCCGGGACAAGGCGAAGATCATCGCCTCGGGCATGCTCGAGGTGTCGGTCGCCGACCTGGAGTGGCGCAAGGGCGCCTTCCACGTCAAGGGCGACCCGACCCGCGCGGTCACCATCCAGGACATCGCGATGCGGGCGCACGGCGCGGGCGACCTGCCCGAGGGCCTGGAGGGCGGCCTCGACGCGCAGATCTGCTACAACCCGGAGAACCTCACCTATCCCCACGGGGCGTACATCTGCGTCGTCGACATCGACCCCGGCACCGCGAAGGTGAAGGTGCGGCGGTTCGTCGCGGTGGACGACTGCGGCACCCGGATCAACCCGATGATCATCGAGGGCCAGGTGCACGGCGGCCTCGCCGACGGCGTGGGCATGGCGCTCATGGAGATGATCGCGTTCGACGAGGACGGCAACTGCCTCGGCGCCTCGTTCATGGACTACCTGCTGCCCACCGCGCTCGAGGTGCCGGACTGGGAGACCGGCTACACGGTCACCCCGTCGCCGCACCACCCGATCGGCGCCAAGGGCATCGGCGAGTCGGCGACCGTGGGCTCCCCGCCGGCGATCGTCAACGCCGTGGTGGACGCGCTCAAGCCGTTCGGGATCCGGCACGTCGACATGCCGCTCACCCCCTCGCGGGTGTGGGAGGCGATGCAGGGCCGGCCGCAGCCGCCGATCTGAGGACGGGGGAGTGCGACGGTGGGATCGAGGACATCCCTTGCCGAGCGGATGCGGGAGCTGGCCGAGCACCGCGTGCCGTTCGTGCACGCGGTGGTGGTCCGCGCCCAGGTGCCCACGTCCGTGCAGGCCGGGGACGACGCGATCGTGCTGCCCGACGGCTCGATCGAGGGCTTCGTCGGCGGCCGGTGCGCCGAGCAGTCGGTCCGTACGGCGGCGCTCGGCACGCTGCGGGACGGGCGCAGCCTGCTGCTGCGGGTGCTGCCGGAGGGGGAGCCGGAGTTCCCCGAGTCCCCGGGCGCCCGGGTCGTGGTGAACCCGTGCCTGTCCGGCGGCGCGCTGGAGATCTTCCTCCGGCCGCTGCTGCCGCCGCCGGTGGTGTGGGTGGTCGGCGACGGCCCGATCGCGAAGGCGCTCGCCGAGCTCGCCGGGCCGCTCGACTTCGCGGTCCGGGCCGCCGCCGACCCCAAGGGCCCGGCCGGCGCGACCGCGGTCGTGGTGGCGAGCCACGGCCGGGACGAGCCGCGGGCGATCCGCGCCGCGCTCGACGCCGGGGTCGGCTACATCGGGCTGGTGGCGAGCCGCCGCCGCGGCGCCGCCGTACTCGAGGAGATGGGGCTCATCGAGGAGGAACGCCGCCGGATCCGCACCCCGGCCGGCCTCGACATCGGCGCGCGGACCGCCCCGGAGATCGCGCTGTCCATCCTCGCCGAGATCGTCGCCGAGATCCGCACCAAGGGCCTCGCCCCCGCCCCGGACCCCGAGGCCGAGACGCCGTCCGCGCCGGTGGCCGGGGCGGCGGAGCGGGAGGCGGTGGACCCGGCCTGCGGGATGACGGTGACGGCACGGCCCGGCACGCCGCACCTGAAGGTCGGCGGCGAGGACGTGTGGTTCTGCTGTGCGGGCTGCCGGGACCGCTACGCCGCCGGGCACGCGGAACCGCCGACGCAGGCGGTTGATCCGATTTGTGGTATGACGGTGAGCATCATGCCTGATACGCCGCATCTGGTGGTGGATGGTAAGGATGTGTGGTTCTGCGGTCCGGGTTGCCGCGACCGGTACGCGGAGCGGGCCGGGCGGTAGCGGCGTGGCCGCCACCGGACGCCGACGCGGCGCGGGTGCGGCATGGTGAGCCACCGGGAGGAAGCCGCGGTGGCGCCGGTGTTCGCGGACCCCGACGAGGTACGGCGGCGGCTCGACGAGGTCGGCTACCTGGTCGACGAGGGCATGGCCGCCGCCCTGTTCTTCGCGCTCGCCCTCGGACAGCCGCTGCTGCTCGAGGGCGAGCCCGGGGTCGGCAAGACCACGGCGGCCAAGGCGCTCGCCCGCGCCCTCGACACCCCGCTGATCCGGCTCCAGTGCTACGAGGGCCTCACCGCGAGCGAGGCCCTGTACGAGTGGAACCACCAGCGGCAGCTGCTCGCCATCCGGCTCGCCGAGGCCCGGCACGACCACCTCTCCGACGCCGACCTGTTCACCGCCGAGTTCCTGCTGGAGCGGCCGATCCTGCGCGCCGTACGGCACCGCGGGCCGCGGCCGCCCGTGCTGCTCATCGACGAGATCGACCGGGCCGACGACGAGTTCGAGGCCCTGTTGTTCGAGTTCCTCGGCGAGGCGTCGGTCACCATCCCCGAACTCGGCACCTTCACCGCCGAACGCCCCCCGATCGTGGTGCTCACCTCCAACCGGAGCCGGGACCTCCACGACGCCCTGCGGCGGCGGTGTCTCTACCATTGGATCGACTTTCCCTCGCCCGAGCGGGCCGCGGAGATCCTGCGCCGCTCGGTACCCGCGGCGAACGAGCCGCTGATCAGATCGGCCACCGAGTTCATCGGCCGGATACGGCGGTTCGACCTCGACAAGGCCCCCGGCATGGCCGAGACCATCGACTGGGTCGCGGCGCTGTCCGCGGTCGGGGCGACCGAGCTGGTCCGCGAGGACGTCGTCCGCACGCTGAGCGCGATCGCCAAGACGCCCGACGACCGCGAAACGATCCTCGCCGCGCTCGACGAGCCGACGACCTCACGAGGGAACCCATGACCCGGGCTGAGCCGCCTGCGGGGTGCCCGCCGCGGCGCCTGCGCACGACGAGAGGGACGGACCGGGTCCCCCACACCGCCCTGTGCCCGCCGCGCCACCGCGCGGCGGCCCGCACCCCCGGGGCGGTGTCCCGAGCACAAACCCCTGGAGAAGCACCATGAAGATTGACCACGAGTTCACCGTGAGCGTCCCCGTCGACCGCGCCTGGGCGGTGCTCACCGACCTGGAGGCGATCGCACCCTGCATGCCCGGCGCGCAGCTCACCGGGGTGGACGGCGACGTCTACTCCGGCAAGGTGAAGATCAAGGTCGGCCCGGTCGTGTCGCAGTACGCCGGAAACGTCAAGTTCCTGGAGAAGGACGACGCCAACCACCGCGCCGTCATCGACGCCCGGGGCCGCGACTCGCGGGGCGGCGGCAACGCCTCGGCCGTCGTGACCGCACAGCTCCACCCGGACGGCGACCGCACCCGGGTCACCGTGGAGACCGACCTCAAGATCACCGGCCGCATCGCCCAGTTCGGCAGCGGCATGATCAAGGAGGTGTCGAACAAGCTCCTCGGCCAGTTCGTGTCCAACCTGGAGAGCCGCCTCCTCGCCGACGGCGGCGCCGCGGCCGACGCGAAGGAGACCGAGGCCACGGAGGCGGCCACCGCCACGGAGACGGCGAAGGAGGCCGCCGAGGAGACCCCGAAGGAGGCCGCGTCCGCCGAGGCGAAGGAGAAGGCGGCGGAACCGGCGGCCGCGCAGGCCGGGGCCACGGCCTCCGCCGCGGAGGGCGCCGCGGCGAAGCCGGCCGGTGCGGCGGCCGCCTCGGCCACCGGGACCGCCACCGCCCGCTCCGTCGCCCCCGCCGAGGAGGCCGAGCCGCTCGACGTGCTCAGCCTCGCCGGGAACTCCATCTACAAGCGGCTCATCCCGCTCGCCATCGCGCTCGTCGTCATCATCGCGATCATCGTCGTCCTCGTTGTCACCTGACCGGAACCACACCACTGGCGGACCGCCCGCCGGCGACGTGGCGGGCGGGTCCGTCCCGCCGGTGGCGGCGCCCGTGGACCGGGCCGCGCTCGCCGTCGCGTTCGCCGACCGGCTGCGGCGGCACGGCGTGACCGTGGGCCTCAGCGCGATCGAGGCGTTCACCCGCGCGCTCGCCGCCTGCCCGTACCTCACCCGGTCGCGCCTGTACTGGGCGGCCCGGCTCACCCTGGTACGGCACCGCGGCGAGATCGAGATCTTCGACGCGGTGTTCAACGCCGTGTTCGGCGACGCGACGATCGGCGCCGACCCGCACGCCCGCCGCCGGCAGCGCCCGCTGCCGCCGCCCGCCGCCGGGACCTACGTCTCCGTCCCCGGCCCGGCGGGCGCCCGGCAGGACGGCGGCGGCCTGCCCTGGGCCACCCTGCCCCGGGTGGCCGAGGCCGCCGAGCCGGCCGACGTGCCGCTCGCCGTACCCGAGCCGCTGCCCAGCGCGATCGCCGCGCTCGCCGACAC
This sequence comes from Thermopolyspora flexuosa, assembly GCF_006716785.1. Taxonomy (NCBI): domain Bacteria; kingdom Bacillati; phylum Actinomycetota; class Actinomycetes; order Streptosporangiales; family Streptosporangiaceae; genus Thermopolyspora; species Thermopolyspora flexuosa. Next base: position 1,877,139 of record NZ_VFPQ01000001.1, read on the forward strand.
CCCGTTCGAGGAGCTCGACGAGCGCCGCCTCGACCGGCTCGGCGACTGGCTGCGCGAGGCGATCGCCGACTGGCCCACCCGCCGCGGCCGCCGCCACGCCACCGGCCCCCACGGCCGCCGCATCGCCCTGCGCGCCACGGTCGAGCGGGCCCGCCGTACCGGATGGGAGCCGGTACGGCTCGTGCACGAGCGGCCGGTGCGCCGCCCGCGGCGGCTGGTGATGCTCTGCGACGTGAGCGAGTCGATGCGCGCCCAGGTCACCGCCTACCTGCACCTGATGCGCGCCCTGGCGATGACCGCCGAGGCCGAGGCGTTCGCGTTCGCCACCACCCTCACCCGGCTCACCCCGGTGCTGCGGCACCGTTCCCCGCGCATCGCGATCGACCGCGCCACCGAGAAGGTCGCCGACCGCTTCGGCGGCACCCGCATCGCCACCAACATCGCCGCCCTCCTCGCCTCCCACCACGGCAACCTGCTCCGCGGCGCCGTGGTCCTCATCGGCTCCGACGGCTGGGACACCGACCCACCGGAGGCGATGACCGCCGCCATGTCCCGCCTCCGCCGCCGCGCCCACCGCGTCATCTGGATGAACCCCCGCGCCGCCGCCCCCGGCTACCGGCCCCTGGTCGGCGGCATGGCCGCGGCCCTGCCGTACTGCGACGCCCTGCTCCCCGCCCACACCTTCCGCGCCCTGCGCGAGGTGATCGAGACGGTGGCGAGCGTGCGCTAGCGCGCGGTCAGAACGACGAGCTCCACAGGGTCACGTGTACGGCGGGGCGGAAGCGGCCGGGGCCGACGCCGGGGCCGCGGAGCATCGCCTGGGTGGCGCGCGGGGTGGTGACGAAGCGGACAAGTTCCTCGGCGGCGGGCGGAGGGCACTGGGTGGCGAGGGTGAGGGTGGACCAGACGCCTTCGCAGCGGAGCTGGGGGACGGAGAGGCGGACGAGGCTGCCGGTGGCGAGGTCCTTTGCCACGGCGAAGGTGACGGCCGGGGCGATGCCGTTGCCGCGTTTGACCTCTTCGAGGGCGGCGGCGTGGCTCTGGAAGATCTGCTGTCGGCTCTCGGGGACGCCGATGCGCTGGAGGAGGGCGGGGATCACGCCGACGGTGGTGGCCGCCGAGGGGCCGAGCAGCCAGGTCTGCTCGCGTAACCGGCTCGGGCTCGCCTCCACGCGGGCGAGCGGATGGTCCGGCCCGGCGACGATGGCGACCTGGTAGTTGAGGAACGGCCTGCGGACGAGCGAGTCGTCGAGGCCGGGCATCCGCGGGCCGATCGCCACGTCGAGCGTGCGGGAGCGCAGCAGGTCGGCGAAGCGGCGGGGGTCGTGCACGCTCAGCTCCACCTCGAGGTCGGCGGCGCGGCTCGCGAACAGCTCGATCAGGCCGGGGGCGGCGTACTCGGCGAACACGCTGGAGGCGCCGACGCGCAGCAGGCGGCGGCCCTTCGCCGCCTGGCTCACCTCGATCTTCGTGCGCTCCTGCAGGGAGAGCATCTCGTCGGCGCGGCCGGCGAGCCGCAGCCCGCCGGGGGTGAACGCGAGCCCGGAGGCGGTCCGGGTGAACAGCGGATCGCCGAGCTGCCTGCGCAGCTGCGCGATGTGGAGGGAGACCGCGGCCTCCGACACCCCGAGCTCCGCCGCGGCCCGCTTCACCGAGCCGAGCCGTACCACGGCGGCGTAGGCGCGAAGCTGGGTGGGGGTCATGCTCTGGAACCTACTCCAGCCGCCCCCGCCTGGATAGTGATCTTGACCGCCCAATTCCCGCGGCCGGCGAGCGCACGAGGCGGCACGGCCGCACGGCCGTACGCGCGCACACGGGCCCGGACACGGGCAAGGCCCGAGGCGGGCGGCGAGGTGCCGCCGCGCCCCGGGCCGTCGCCGTCTCAGGGGAGCGATGCGATGGGCTGTGCAGCCGGGATCAGAAGCCGGTGCTGCGCCAGCCGGGCTGGTACTGCTCGCGCACGACCTTGGCGTACGGGGCCGGGCTGACGATGGCGCGGACCTCGATCTGCTCGTGCGGCTGGACGGTGAGCTTCTTGGTGCCGCCGTCCGGCTCGCCCCAGACGACCTTGACCTCGGCGCCGATCGGCACGTCGGGGTCGACGGTGGCCAGCGACAGACCGCAGCGCTCGTTCGCGCTGTAGCCGGTGAACAGGGAGAGGCCGACGACCTTGCCGTTGGCGTCGATCACCTTGTCGTAGTTCGACGAGCCGTAGTTGGCGTTCGGCACGTCGAAGAACTGGTAGCCCGGGCCCTCGGGGTCGGCGAGGGAGGCGAGGATCTTGCCCAGGTCCTCGGCGTTCCAGGCGAGGGTGACCTTACGCCGGAACCGGTCCTTGTTCTCCGCCATCTCGCGGAGCGCGTCGGCGCCGACGAAGTCGTGGTCGAACTTGATGAAGTTGCCGTAGCCGAGCTCCCACGGGTTGAGGTAGTAGTCCTCGATGTTGTCGGAGACGAAGCTACCGGCGAGGGCGTTGGTGGCCTCGTAGCCGTCGACCGGCAGCCACTCGCGGTACTCGCGCAGGCCCGGCGAGGTGTAGACGGCCGGGAGCGGCGACGGGATCCAGCCGGACTCGAGGGTGTTGCTGGAGTAGGCGCGAGAACCACACGGCTCCAGGCCGAACTCGCGGCCGGCCTCGAGGATGGCCTCGCGGACCTTCTCGTAGGTCTCGTACGGGCCCCAGATCTCCAGACCGGGCATACCGGCCATGCCGTGCCGCAGGGTGCGGACCCGCTCGCCGGCGATGTTCATCCAGCTCATGCGGAAGAACTTGAGCTGCTCGAGCTTGCCGCCGTGCAGCTTCTCCAGGATCGCCCAGGCGTTCGGGCCCTGGATCTGGAAGCGCCACAGCTCACGCTTGACGGCCTTGCCGTACGGGCGCATCGGGGAACGCTGGTCGAGCCGGATGTCGACGTTGTAGCCCTTGCTGCCCTTCCACAGCAGGTAGTTGGCGACGGGGGCGCGGCCGACGAAGGTGAACTCCTCCTCCGCCTCCCGGAACAGGATTCCGTCTCCGATGACGTATCCCTCGGGGGACACCGGGACGAACTGCTTGGCCATGTTGACCTCGAAGTTCGCCACGCTGTTGATACCGGTGTCGGAGATGAGCTTGAGCGCGTCCGGGCCGGAGATGAAGAGGTTGACCATGTGGTGGGACTGGTCGAACAGCACGGCCGTCTCGCGCCAGGCGATCACCTCACGGCGCCAGTTCGAGAACTCCGCGGGGACGACCGGGTAGATGTAGGCGCCCAGCTGGGAGTTGCGGAGCAGCTCTACGATGTTCCCGGTCTTGTCCAGCAGTTCCTGCAGATTCTTGGCAGTCATCTCTTAACCCGTTCTTGTGTGGACGCCGTCGGCACTTCCGTCGGCTTTAAGCTATTCCTTCACGCTGTGCCGGGCACATGGCGAAGGGTTGGAGTGGTGTGGCCATGACCGGCAATGGCCGGTGCGTCATTTGACGTAACCGCCTGGGCGGTTGTGAGGCGTGACGGGGCACACCTCGGTCGCCGGTCGGGTCGAGGGTGCGCCCCGGGACGGGCGCGCGGCACCGCGCGGGCGGCGATGCGGCGCCGCGCGCCCGTCCCAGGGCGCGGGCGTCAGGCCGCGGCCCGCGCGGTACGGCTCGCGCCGGTGACCTCGAACAGCGCCAGCGCGGCCGCGGTGTTGGACGCGGGCACGTGGTAGGTGTCGTGGATCCGGACGATGTCGTCGCCCAGGGCGCCGCGCATCACCAGCCACATGATGAGCTCGAGCCCCTCGGTGCCGGCCTGCTCCATGTACTCCTCACGGGAGAGGGCGGCGAGCGCCTGCGGGTCGTGCTCGATCTTCTCCAGGAACATGCGGTCGAACCGCTGGTTGATCAGGCCGGCCCGGGCCCCGGCGAGCTGGTGGGACATGCCGCCGGTGCCGAAGACCGCGACCTTGATGTCCTTCGGGTACGACCGGATCGCCCGGCCGAGCGCCTCACCGAGGGCGAGGCACCTGGCCGCGGTGGGCTGCGGGTACTGCAGGACGTTGACGAGCAAGGGCACGACCTTGCACGGCCAGGCGTCGCCCGGCTCGGGGCAGTACACCGAGAGCGGGACGGTGAGGCCGTGGTCGACCTTGAGCCGGTTGAAGGTGGCGATGTCGAAGCCGCCGTCGACGAGCTCGCGAACCAGGTGCTCGCTGAGCTCCGGGTCGCCGATCACCGGCGGCACCGGGCGCGGCCCCCAGCCCTCGTCGGCGATCTCGTACGACTCCGCGGTGCCGATCCCGAAGGTCGGGATCAGGTCGAGGTCGACGGCGTTCGCGTGGTCGTTGTAGACGATCACCGCCACGTCCGGCCGGTGCTCGGCCATCCAGGCCCGGGCGGGCGCGTACCCGTCGAACAGCGGCTTCCAGTACGCGTCCTCGGTCTTGCCGTTGTCCATCGCCGCGCCGATCGCGGGCACGTGCGAGGTGGCCAGTCCCCAGATGACCTCAGCCATAGATACGTCCCCCCGATCGCATGGCCGCGATGAACTCCTCGGTCGACATGCCGGTGAAGACGCCACCGAGGTCCTGCAGCGACTTGCGGTCCACCATGGCGAGCTTCACCGTGTAGAAGATGGACGCGCCGAGCTCCATCATCGCCGTCCAGTCCCGCTCGAGGATCGCGCGCTTCTGCTCGGGCGAGAGCCCGTACTCGTCGCAGTAGGCGGCCTCGTCCGCGAGGAACCGGCGCCGGTTCTCGGGGTCCGTCAACGATCCGCACAGCCGGTTCAGCGCGTAGCCTCGCCGGACCGCGCTCACGTCGAGCACGTAGTTGTCGCGAGCCTTGCTCATCTGTCCTTGTCTTTACTGGTTGCGAGCCGGGATCGCCGAGTTCTGGCGCGCGGTCTCGTGGGCGCGCGCCGCCCTGATCGTTTGTGCGAGCAGGGTGGCGATCGTCATGGGGCCGACCCCACCGGGCACCGGCGTGATGTAGGAGGCGCGCTCGGCGGCGGCCTCGAACTCCACGTCCCCCCTGTTGTCGGCGTAGCCGGCGTCGACGACCACGGCACCGGGCTTGATCCACTCACCGCGGATGAGCTCGGGCCGTCCCGCGGCCGCGACCACCACGTCCGCCCGGGCGACCTGCTCGGCCAGGTCGGCGGTGCGGGAGTGGCAGTACGTGACGGTGGCGTCGCGCGCCAGCAGGAGCATGCCGACCGGCTTGCCGAGGATCGGGCTGCGCCCGACCACCACGGCGTGCTTGCCGGCCAGCGGGATGTCGTACGCGTCGAGCAGCGCCATGATGCCGCCGGGCGTGGCGGAGGCGAATCCGCCCTCGTCGAACGCCATCATCGCGAACGAGGTGCGGGTGACGCCGTCGACGTCCTTCGACGGCGCGATCGCCTCGAAGGCGGCGCGCTCGTCGATGTGGTCGGGCACCGGGTGCTGCAGGAGGATGCCGTCCACCTCCGGGTCCTCCGACAGCTCCCGGATCTGGTTGACCAGGGTCTCGGTGGTGATCGACGCGTCGAGCTCGATGCGGCGCGAGTTCATGCCGACGTCCCGGCACCGGTTCGCCTTCATCCGCACGTAGGTGTGCGAGGCGGGGTCGTCGCCGACCAGGACCGTCGCCAGCACCGGCACGCGGCCGTACTCCTTGATGAACTCGCCGACGTCGTGCTTGACGTCGTCGAGGATGCCGGCCGCGACGGCACGGCCGTCGAGAATCTGTGCTGTCACTGACTCTCCTGCCTCAGAACACGACGGTGGTGTTGCCGTCCCGGATCACCCGGTCGTCGCAGTGCCAGGTCACGGCGCGGGCGAGCACCAGCCGCTCCACGTCCGCGCCCTTGCGCTGCAGGTCCTCGACGGTGTCCCGGTGGGAGACGCGGATGACGTCCTGCTCGATGATCGGGCCCTCGTCGAGGTCCTCGGTCACGTAGTGGGCGGTGGCGCCGACGAGCTTCACGCCGCGCTCCTTCGCCCGCTGGTACGGCCCGGCGCCCATGAAGGCGGGCAGGAACGAGTGGTGGATGTTGATCACCGGGACGCCGACCTCGTCGAGGAACTCGCCGGACAGGATCTGCATGTACCGGGCGAGGATCACCAGGTCGACGTTGCCCTTGAGCAGGTTGAGCTGCTCCTTCTCGGCCTCGGTCTTGTTGTTCTTGTTGACCGGGATGTAGAAGTACGGGATGCCGAACTGCCGGGCGGCGTCCCCGAGGTCGGGGTGGTTCGACACCACCATCGGCACGGTCATCGCGATCTCGTCGCGCTGTACTCGCCACAGCAGGTCGAGCAGGCAGTGGTCGGCCTTCGACACGAAGATCGCGGCGCGCTTGCGGCGCTTCGCCTCGACCAGCCGGAACTCCAGGCCGAGCTCATGGGTGAGCTTCTGGTCGAGCGCGGCCTTGAGCTGGTCGAACCGGGCGCTGAGGCCCTCCAGGTGGAAGACCGTGCGCTGGAAGAAGCGGCCGCCGGAGGGGTCGGTGGAGTACTGGTCGAGCGAGACGATGTTCGCGCCCTGCTCGGTGAGCACTCCCGACACGCTGCTCACGATCCCCGGACGGTCGGCGCCCTGCACGATCAGACGGCCGTAGTCGGTGTTGTGGTGCTCCCTCATTACCGATCGTCCCTCCCGGCGACCGAGGCCAGCAGCTTCTGGCGCCATTTCTCGGTGCCCTCCAATTCGTTGAAGGTGAAGATGTGCAGCCCGCGGATGTTTCCACCGATCTTCGCGGATGCGGAGGCGAGCCGCTTCAACAGCTTGGTGGGGTTGTAGACGCCCGGCAGCAGGAACCTCCACAGCAGATTGCTCTGCTTCTGCAGGAACCGCGCCGACTGGCCGAGCCCGATGCCGGCCGAGATGCGGATCAGCTTCTGCCGGTTCACCGGTCCGGGCATGCCGACGTAGATCGGCAGGTTGACGCCCTCGGAGGCGATGCGCTTGGCCCAGGTGGCGGTGGTGTTGGCGTCGAAGCAGATCTGGGTGAGGATGCGGTCCGCCATCGGCGCCTTCTTCCGCAGCGCCTCGTCGATCGCGTTCTGCGGGATGAGCGCGTGGCCCTCCGGGTATCCGCCGATGCCGATGTTCTCGAACGGGTGGTTCAGCTCCTGCAGCACCCTGAGGAGCTGGTACGACTCGGTGAACTCACCCGCCGGGGTGGGGGCGTCACCGCCGATGCAGAACACCCGCCGGATTCCCGCCTCCTTCAGGCGCGCCACCACGTCCTCGACGTGCTTGGCGTCGACGAACTGCCGGGCGGGCAGGTGCGGGGCGACGGTGTATCCGTGATTGTGGAGACGTTCGGCGAGGTCGAGGGTGGTGTCGATTCCCTTGGCAACGGTGACGGTGACCGTCAGCGGGACGTCCTTCGGCACGTGGGTGAGCACGTCCTGCTCGGTCTTCTTGAACGGCATCACCTCGTAGCCGATGTTGCGCACCAGATCGGCGAGAGTGGAGCCTCGGCGCCCGGAGCCGGAAACCTCCTGCTGTATCGCCATGGGCGTTCGTTCCCCTTCCAGGTAGCGGGCGTCGGCGGACGGCGGCATCGGCGGAACCGCCTGCGCTCAGTGAATCCGAACGCGCGCTCCGTTTCGTCCGGCATCGGAGGTGAGTTGGGCGCGACAAATGACCGAGATGTCCATGTGACTTTGCCGTAGGTGCGTTCCGGCCCTCGGCCGACGTTTGGGGGATTCGACGAGGGAACGCGGGGCCTCCAAGGGTACGGCGGGCACGCGATCGCGCAGGTGACCGGCCATGTCGGGGCCTGCCTGGCCTCGGCTTGACCCAACCGTGGCAGTGGCTCGCCTATTCCCCGCGGGGTCGGGGCGGCCGGGACGGGGGAGTGGCACCGGCGGCGGGGAGGGCCGGAGCGTCGCGTGGGCGTGGTCCTGTGCCGGGCCGTGCGTCGGAAGCCTGGTGGGAGGGCGTGAAGGCACGGGTCGCCCGCCATGGTGCGGGGATGGCGAGGCGTGGACATGGGCTTTGCGGCACCGTGGCACTCTGCCGCGGAGCCGCCGGGCCGATCCGGCGGGCCTGCGGGCGCCTTGGTCGCATCGGATCGTGGCGCCGGGCGATGCTTGCGGAATTGCGCGACGGTGTGTGGGGCCGGGTGGGGTGTGCCGCGCGGAAAAAGGAGTCCGGGGGATGGAGAGGGGTGGGTGCGCGGGTGGGGGGGTGACGTTATGGATGGGGTGGGTGAATTCCGGCGAGATGGATGCGCTCTGCCGAATGCGTGGTGGCGGTTCGCCGTCGAAAACCGTCACGAATCACGCGATTTGCGACCACGCCGTTTCCCCGTCGCCGAGACGGCGGAGTCGTGCCGTGGCGAATCGGACGGGCGATTTGGACTCGCGGGCTCGCCGTGTCGCCACCGATGACGGTGGTATGGGAGCGACGACGCGGATCACCGGCCCGCGACCTGATGCCCATCCGGAGGGTCGCCGCCCATCGGCGAGGGCGTTGAGCTGCTGCTTCCTCTTGTGCCGCCGGCTCGTCGGGCACCTCCGTGCGGTGCCGGTCGCGGCGGTGCCGTCGGGTGGCCGGGCACGGCCGCCCGCTCGCGGCCGCGCATCCGTGATTCCTCCGGTCCGGCCGGATCAGTAGTGCTTCGCCGGGGCCTTGGGAATGAGAATCCACATGATCAGGTAAATGATGATCTGCGGGCCCGGGAGAAGGCAGGAGAGTATGAAGAGCAGCCGGATGAGCGTCACCGGAATCCCGGTCCGCTCCGCGAGGCCGCCGCACACGCCTGCGATGATCTTCTTGTCCCTTGACCGGTACACCGCTTCGCTCCTTTGCCGTCTCGTGCCGTTCGTTTTCACCCTGTCCAACTCCTGGGCGACGCAGGAGGTTCCACCGCGGTCCCGGATACTGCCCTGACCTGCCGAACCGATAAATCAGGGTGAATTCCGGGACGCGGCAGGTTTACCGGCCGGCCACTCGAGCCGCGCACGCCACCGCAGCCCTCCGGCCCCACGCCGTCGCGTGCCCTGCCGGAGCCGCATGGCATGAGGCGGGCGATGCGGGGCAGCTAGGGATCAACCTCGATCCGGGCACCGGCGCGGCAGGCCCGGCAACGGACGCGACCGCAAGGAGGTTCGCCGGGTGCGGGCTGTGGACCACACGCGCGGTACGGCACGGCGGCGGCCGGCCGGCCCCGCCGCCACGGCCGGCGTCGCCGCCCTCGCCGTGATGGTCGTCCTCCAGGTGGCCTCCGGGGTGAGCGCGGACCCGGCACGGTTCGTCACCCCGATCGTCACGGTGCTGGCGGTGAGCGCGGTCTGCTTCGCCGCGGCCGCGCAGGGCCTCCCGCGCGCCCTCGCCGCGTTCGCCGCGGCGGCCCTCACCGGGTACGCGGCCGAGGCGGTCGGCGAGGCGACCGGCGTCCCGTTCGGCGAGTACCGCTACACCGACGCGCTCTGGCCGAAGATCGGCGCGGTTCCGGTCGCGGTGTGCGTCGCCTGGGGCGGCATGGGGATCGCCGCGTACGTCGTCGGCCGCGCGATCGCCCCGTGCTGGGCGGTGCCGCTCGGCGCCGCGGCGCTCACCGCCTGGGACCTCTTCCTCGACCCGCAGATGCTCCGGCTCGGGCTGTGGACCTGGGCCGAGGCCGGGCCGTACCGGGGCGTGCCGCTCACCAACTTCGCGGGCTGGCTGCTCGTGTCGCTGCTCGTCATGGCCGTCATCCGCAGGACCCTCGGCACCCCGGACCGCCTCGCCGGGCCCGTCGCCCTGTACACGGTGATGGCCGCGATGGAGACCATCGCGTTCGCCGCGGTGTTCGAGCCGCGCGACCCCCTCGTGGCGGCCGCCGGCGGGGCGGCGATGGGCGCCTTCGCCGCCGCGGCGTGGTGGCGCATGCGCAGGGTGGAGACGGTACGGCCGGGCCCGGCCACCGGCCGTGCGCGGGCATGGCAGGGGAGGCGGCCGTGGCACGGGTGATCGTGGTCGGCGGGGGAGTGGGCGGCATGGCCGCGGCGCTGCTGCTCGCCCGCGCCGGGCACCGGGTGCGGCTGCTGGAGCGGCTGCCCCGGCTCGGCGGCAAGCTCGCCGAACACCGCCGCGACGGCTTCACCTTCTCGCTCGGCCCGTCGCTGCTCACCATGCCGAGCCTGTTCCGCGGTCTCGGCCTCGAACCGGAGCTCGTCGAGCCTGCCGAGCTGTGCCGCTACCGCTTCGCCGGCGGCGGCACGCTCACCGCCCGCCGTGACCCCGGCCGCATGGCCGCCGAGGTGGACCGGCTCGCCCCCGGCGAGGGCGCGGCCTGGCGGGCGTTCCACGCCTGGGCCGTACGCTGCCTCGACGCCGCCCGCCGCACCCACTTCGCCGGGCCGCCCGGCCGCGCGCCCGACGGCGTCCGCCCCCGCCCCGGCGACCTCGCCGCGATCGCCCCGGGACGCACCCTGCACGGCCTCGCCCGCCGCTTCTTCCGCGACCCCCGGCTCGTGCAGTACGCCGACCGCTACGCCACCTACGCCGGCTCGGACCCCTACCGCGCCCCGGCCGCGCTCGGCTGTATCCCCGCGCTCGAGCACGGCGAGGGCGGCTGGTACGTGCGCGGCGGCCTGCCCCGGCTCGCCGACGGCCTCGCCGCCCTGCTGCACCGGGAGGGCGTCGAGGTCGCCCTCGAGGCCCACGTCGCCGGGATCACCGACGACGGCGGCCGGGTGACCGGGGTACGGCTCGCCTCCGGGGAGCGCCTGCCCGCCGACGTCGTGGTGGCGAACGTCGACGCCGCCCAGCTCTACGGCCGGCTGCTGCCGGACCGGCGGCGGCTGCGCCGCATCGCCCGGCTCGGCCCGTCCTCGTCGGTGCTGCTCCTGCTCGCCGGGGTGACCGGCCGCACCCCCGGTCTCGCCCACCACAACGTGTTCTTCTCCGCCGACTACCGGCGGGAGTTCCGCGACATCTTCGCCGCGGGCCGCCCGCCGCGCGACCCCACCGTGTACATCGGCTGCTCCGCCGTGGACGACCCCACCCAGGCGCCGCCGGGCGCCGAGAACCAGGTGCTGCTCGTCAACGTGCCCGCCCGCGACCCGGTCCGCTGGCCGCAGCGGCCCGAGGCGTACCGGGACATGGTGCTGGAACGGCTCGCCGAACGCGGCCACGACCTGTCCGGGCGGCTGCGCTTCGTCGACCTGTTCACCCCCGCCGACCTGCGCGACCTTTACGGCGCGTGGGGCGGCGCGATCTACGGCCCGGCGGCCAACGGCTTGCTCGCCCCGCTGCTGCGGCCCGGCAACCGCGGGCCGCGACGCGGCCTCTATCTCGTCGGCGGCTCGGCCCACCCCGGCGGCGGCCTGCCGCTCGTGGTGCTCGGCGCCCACATCGTCGCCCGCCTCGTCGCCGAGGACTTCCCCGTCCCGGCGCCGCGCGTGGTGGAGGGCCGCCGATGAGGATCCGGCCGTTCGACCTCGCCCAGGCCGCCGCCGCGGCCGTGGTCGCCGCCCGGCTCGCCCGCGGGCGCCGCCGCCTGCCCCCGCTCGCCGTACCGGACGGGCCCGCCGGAGGGGTCTCGGTGGTGATCCCGGCCCGCGACGAGGAACACCGCATCGGCCCCTGCCTGCGGGCGGTGCTCGCCGACCCCGACGTGGCCGAGGTGGTCGTCGTGGACGACGGCTCCCGGGACGGCACGGCCCGCCTCGCCGCCGCGATGGGCGCGCATGTTGTCCGCGGCGCGCCGCTGCCGGACGGCTGGGTCGGCAAGCAGTGGGCGCTGCGGCAGGGCGTCGCCGCCGCGCGCGGCGGGATCGTCGTCACGCTCGACGCCGACACCCGGCCGCGGCCCGGGCTGTTCGCCGCGCTCGCCGCCGCCCTCGGCGACGGGCGGGACCTGGTCAGCGCCGGGCCGCGGTTCGTCTGCGACGGGCCGGTCGAGCAGGCGCTGCACGGCGCGTTCCTCGCCACGCTCGTCTACCGCTTCGGCCCGATCGGCCCGGCCGTACCGCCGCCTCCGCACCGCACCGTGGTGAACGGCCAGTGCCTCGCGTTCCGGCGCGACCGCATGCTCGCCGACGACGGCTTCGCCCGGGTGCGGGACCGGCTCACCGACGACGTGGCGCTCGCCCGGTGCCTCGCCGCGCGCGGCTGGCGGGTGGCGTTCCTCGACGCGGGCGGGCTGCTCGAGGTGGACATGCACGACTCGGCGGCCGAGCTGTGGCGTGAGTGGGGCCGGTCGCTGCCGCTGCGTGACGTGACCCCGCCGGTACGGCAGGCGGCGGACCTGGCCGTGCTGTGGCTCGCCGCGGCGCTGCCGGTGCTGCGGCTCGCCGTGGGCCGCCCCACCCGGCTCGACGCGGCGCTGCTCGCGGCCCGCTGCCTGCTGAGCGCGGCGCTGCGCGGCAGCTACGCCCGCCCAGGGGCCGGGCTGTGGCTGTCGGCGCTGCTCGACCCGGCCGCCGCGGTCCGGCTCACCACGGCCACGCTCCGCCCGGTGCGCACCTGGCGTGGCCGCGGCTACCCGCCCGCGCTCACCCGGCCCGCTCGCGGCCGGGCCGCCGTCGCCGCGCGGCGAGCGCGGCCTGCGCGAACCGGAGCCCGATCAGGCACATGAGCGCCCCCGTCGCCGCCACCTGCGCCACCGGCGTGAACGGCGCCTGCAGCACCGGAAGGGCGAACACCCCGACCCGGGCGCCGGTGGCGAACGAGCGCGTCACCGCCGTCACCACGGCGAGCGCGAGCAGCGCGAGCAGGAACGCGGGCGGGCAGATCACCGCCATCCCGCCCGCGAAGGCGAGCACCGACCGGCCGCCGCGGAAGCCCGCGAAGGCCGGCCAGGCGTGGCCCACCATCGCCCCGGCCACCGCCGCGTACACCGCGGGCACGCTCGCCCCGGCCGGCACGCCGAGCCCGGCCACGTGCCAGCCGCTCACCGCCAGCCCGGCCAGCCCGGCCACGGTGCCCTTGGCCAGGTCACCGGCGAACACCGGCACCGCCCGCCGCGGGCCGAGCAGCTCCTTCACGTTCCAGAAGCCGGGGTTGCGGTCGCCGGCCTCGCGCGGGTCCACCCCGTGCGCCCGCGCGACCAGCAGCGCCACCGGCACCGAGCCGACCAGGTAGCCACCGATGCCGGACACCAGCACGTCGATCATCGCGTCGTTCCACCTCGTTCGCTACGCGGACCTGCGCGGCATGCGGCAGGCCGCCTTCGACCGCCCGGTCCTGCGGGCCGTCGACGGGCTGCGGTTCTGGCGGCTGCTCGGCACCGGCCGCGGCGCATCGATGACCCTCGGCGCCGACCTGCGCCGCTGGGCCTTGTTCGCGGTGTGGCGGCACCCTGACGACCTGGACGCGTTCCTGCGCCGCTCGCCGATCGCCGCCCGCTGGCGGGACGAGGCCGTCGAGCTGTGGCAGGTACGGCTGGCGCCGCTGTCCTCGCGCGGCCGGTGGGGCGGGGTGGACCCGTTCGCCGGTGCCGTACCGCCCGCCGTGCCGGAGGGCGAGGAGCCCGAGGGGCCGGTCGCCGTGCTCACCCGGGCGACGATCCGGCTCACCCGGCTGGCCGCGTTCTACCGCGCCGTGCCCGAGGTCGACCGGACGCTGCACGCGCAGGAGGGGCGGCTCGCCTCGGTCGGCATCGGCGAGTGGCCGGTCGCCCGGCAGGCCACCTTCTCGCTGTGGCGGGACGGCGCGGCCGCCACCGCGTTCGCCTACCGCACCGCGGCCCACGCCGACGTCATCCGCCGCGTCCGGGCCCGCGACTGGTACGCCGAGGAGCTGTTCGCCCGATTTGTCCCGTTCGGCAGTGAGGGCACCTGGGACGGCCGGGACCCGCTGCGCTGACCCGGCCCGCCGTACGGTCACGGCCGCTGCGGGGCCGCGACGCCCGCGAGGTCGTGCGCCACCACGCAGGCCCGGGCGATCGCCTCGGCGGTGGAGGAGCCGTGCGCGACCACCACGGTGCCGCGCAGCCCGAGCAGCGCGGCCCCGCCGTGGGTGCGCGGATCGTAGCGGGCCCGCACCGGCGCGAGCGCGGACGGCGCGGCGATGCCCGCCGCGGCGACCATGCCGAGCGTGGTGCGCACGCACCCCTCCACGGTCTTGAGCACCACGTTGCCGGTGAACCCGTCGGTGACGATCACGTCCACCGTCCCGGCCGTCACGTCGTACCCCTCGACCAGCCCGGCGAAGCGCAGCGGCGCCGCGGCGAGCAGCGGCGCGGCGTGCCGGACGAGGTGGTCGCCCTTGCCCGGCTCCGACCCGATCGACAGCAGCCCGGCGACCGGCGCGTCGATGCCGAGCACGCGGCGCGCGTAGTCCACGCCGAGCAGCGCGAACCGCCGGAGCATCGCGGGCGTGGGATCGGCGGTCGCCCCGGCGTCGACGAGCACGCTCACCTTGTCCCCGGCCTGGGGGAGGGCGACGGCGAGCGCGGGCCGCTCGACGCCCTCGGCGCAGCCGATGTCGCGGATCGCCAGCGTCACCACCGCGCCGGTGGAGCCCGCCGACACCAGCGCGGCCGCCTCGCCCCGCCGTACCAGGTCGCAGCCGACCGCGATGCTCGAGGCCGGGCTCGCGTGCGGCCCGCGTTCGGTCATCGGCACCACGTCCGGCGCGTGCACCACGGGGATCTCGCCGGCCGCGTCGTGGCCGCGCAGCAGCGGCAGCAGCACCTCCCCGCGCCCGGCGAGCAGCACGGGCACCCCGTGCGCCCGGTGCGCCAGCACGGCCCCCGCGACGGCCTCGGCCGGACCGTGGTCGCCGCCCATGCCGTCGAGGACGACCGGCCGCGTGCTCACCGCACGTCCACCACCGCGCGCAGCTCGGCCCGGCCCGCCTCGGCCGACCGCAGCAGGTGCCGGGCGAACGTGGCGAGCCTGCGCCGCCGCGGCACCCGGGCCCGCCGTTCCAGCACCGCGAACCCGCTGCGCTCGATCTCGGCGAGGATGCCGCCGTACAGCTCCTTCGCGGCCCGGATGCACGGCCGCGACGACGGGATGAGCAGCTCGATCCCGGGCTCGGCGGCCCGGTAGTGCGCGTGCGCCCGCTCCGCCTCGAAGGCGAGCAGCTCGCGTACGGCCCGCCCGGTGGTCGGTTGCCGCAGGTCGTCCTCGGTCACCCCGAACGCGGCCATGTCCTGCAGCGGCAGGTAGATGCGGCCCCGGGCGAGGTCCTCGGCCACGTCCCGCAGGAAGTTGGTGAGCTGGAAGGCGAGCCCGAGCTGCCGGGCCGGTTCGCGGGCCGCCTCCTCCGCGCCCGGCACCGTCTCCAGGATCGGCAGCATCATCGTGCCGATCGCCGCAGCCGAGCCCGCCATGTAGCCGAGCAGGTCCTCGTAGGTGGGGTAGCGGGTGACCGTGAGGTCGGCCCGCATCGCGCCGAGGAACGCGGCGATGTCCCCGTGGTCGATGCCGAACGACCGCACCGTGTGCAGGAACGCGGGCAGCACCGGATCCCGCACCGGCTCCCCGGCGAGCCCGGCCGTCACCTCGGCGGTGAGCGCGTCCAGGGCCCGCGCCCGGTCGGCGAGCTCCCGGTGCCCGTCGACGATCTCGTCGGCGTACCGCGCGAAGCCGTACAGCGCGTGCACGTGGCGGCGTTTCCACGCGGGCAGCAGCCGGGTGGCGAGGTAGTAGGACCGGCCGTACCGGGCGTGCAGCCTCCGGCAGCGCTCGTAGCTGGCCGTCAGCGTCACCGCGGCCCCCGCACCACGGCCATCGCCCCCTCCGTCCGGGCCTCCGGCCCGGCGCGCGACCGTACGCTCCCCTGGCGGCATGCTGACCTCCGGCATCCCCCGTCGGACATCGCGCGCCCGGCCCCGGCGTGCGGCGGGCGCGTATCCCGGTACTTCCCGCCGCTCGCCGCGATATGTACGGCTCGCCGTCACCCAGCGGTCGCCTGATGCGCCGCCCACATTTGCGTAACTTGTCGCATCTATCCCTGATCACCGTTATTCGGATCTTGTCAATGTTAGCGTTATCACTTACTTTCGGGACTAACCGATAACCACTGTTTGCTGTGAAGTCGGCGGGCGGCCGGCGCGTCGGCGGCGCCGCCGTACCGGAATCCAGAGGCCGGTCCCGCACGGCCACCGAAACGTGCTCAACGGCGCGACCGAGGCGTCACGCCGGCATGCCGCCAGGTGAGTGACGTGCGCCTGGCGTCCCGGGGAGAGCGACGACGGACGGAGGTGCAGGCGCAGGGGTCACGGCATATCCGCCGCTGAATCGAACCGGCGGTCGAGCGACATCACCGGCCGACCAGCAAGGGAGATTCGAATGCCAGCGTTATCGTGTCACGGCGTCGTGCGCGCCGATAGGCTCCGCCGGTTTCCGGCGGTGATCCTCGCAGGAGTCCTGATGATCGCGGCAGTGGTGTTTCCGCAACGTCCGGTGGCCGCGGACACCCCGTGGCTGACCGTCTCCGAGGACGGCTTCGCCTCGTTCACCGTCCCGGCGGCCTACATCGAGCAGCAGGCCGGACAGGTCTCGCAGGTGGTCGTCGAGGGGAACTTCGGGCCCTCGTTCACGTGGGCGGAGTACGGCCTGACCCGGTGGGGCGACGTCTGGTCGGGCGTCCTCGGCCCGCTGCCGCCGGGGCTGTACCACTACCAGATCACCGCCGACGACACCAAGAGCCTTAAGGATCCGACGAACGACACCCGCGTGGCGTCGAAGCCCCTGTGGAGCGCCTTCTTCGTGCGGGGCGACGCGTCGCGCCTGCTCGAGGACGCGCCCGAGGGCAGCCGCGGCAAGGTCGAGACCCTGACCTACCGCGCCGGGCGCGAGGAGCGGTCGGTGCTGGTGTGGACCCCGCCGGGCCACTCCGCCAAGGGCCCCAAGCCACTGCCCGTGCTCTACCTGCGCACCGGCGCCGGCGGCAGCGCCACCGACTGGGCCGATCTGGCGCGTGCCCCGCAGATCCTCGACAACCTGACCGCGCGCAAGGCGATCGAGCCGATGGTCGTGGTGTTCGACGGCGACGGCCCGGACGACCGCAAGGCGTTCGACGACCTGCGTAAGGCGGTCGCCCACCGCTACCGCGTCCACCAGGACCCGGCGCACCAGGCGATCGCGGGTACGGCCGAGGGCGGCACGTGGGCGCTGCGCACCGGGCTCTCCCGGCCGGGCGGGTTCGGCTACGTCGGCTCGTTCTCCGGCCTGGCCACCGAGGCCGGCGGCAAGCCCGACGCGCACGCGATCAACCGCACCGTGAAGCTGCTGCGCCTGTACACGGGCAACGTGACCGACCCCGCGTACAACGCGACCGTCCGGCTGACCAGGGCGCTCGACCGCGCCGGCGTGCGGTACGGGTTCGACGGGGTCAACCCCGACGCCGGCGGGAACTGGCACGCCTGGCGGGAGAACCTCATCGACTTCCTGCCGCGGCTGTTCCGCAAGGCCGCCGACAACGGCCCGAGCCCCGGCCACGGCAGGCTGAAGGGCGAGTTCGTCCCGCCCAAGCCCGGCACCACGCCGACCCCGTTCGTGTCCGAGGACGGCTTCGTCACCTTCGACACCCCGGCCGGGTACAGCGGCGCCCGGCACGTCACGGTGTGGGCGAACTGGGGCCCCAACGGGAGCTGGCTGCGCGTCCCGATGACCCGGGCCGGCGACCGGTGGCGGGTGACCGTCGGCCCCCTCGAGCCGTGGTTCTACTACTACCAGTTCTTCGTCGACCTCAAGCAGGTCAAGGACACCGCGAACCCGACGAAGATCACCTCCGAGCCGACCTGGAGCACCTTCCTCGTCAAGGGTGAGCGGGCACGCCTCGTGACCGACGTCCCCAAGGGCAAGGGCGGCAAGGTCGAGAGCCTGACCTACCGCAGCAACGTGGTCAACGAGGAGCGCACCGCGCTGGTGTGGCTTCCGCCCGGGTACGACCCGCGGCGCGCCGAGCCGTACCCCGTGCTCTACCTGCAGCACGGCGGCGGCCAGAGCTACACCGACTGGGTGGAGATGGGGCGCGCCAAGCAGATCCTCGACAACCTGTTCCTCGACGGGAAGCTGGTGCCGATGGTCGTGGTGATGGGCAACGGCAACGTGCCCGACTTCACCCGGGAGCTGCTGGAGAACATCGTCCCCGCGGCCCGCGACCGCTACCACGTCTCCGGCGACCCGGCGCGGCAGGCACTCGCCGGGCTGTCGATGGGAGGTGCGCAGACGCTCGAGGTGCTCAAGGCGCGGCCGGGCACCTTCGGCTACGTCGCGGCGTTCTCGTCCTGGTTCGGCCCCGCCGACGGCGTCGACGTGGACGCGATCAACAACGGGACGAAGCTGCTCCGGCTGTACGTCGGCGACCAGTCGGACTTCGTGTACCCGCTGTTCATGCAGTCCCTCGCCACGCTGGACGAGCTCGGCATCCGGTACGAGTTCGACGGGCCCACCCCGGGCCCGCACGGCTGGGACGTGTGGCAGAAGAACCTCATCGACCTGGCGCCGCGGCTGTTCCGGCGCTAGGCCGGGCCCGCCCGCGCCCCCTCCCCGGTGCCGCCGTCTCCGCGCGGTGGCACCGGGGACCGGATGTTAACGCTCACATTCGATCGGGTGGACGAGGGCGCCGGTCGCGGCACCGGCGTCCCTCGCCCACCGGCCGCCCGCCCGGCCTCGGCGGCGGCGCACGGTCCCGGGTGCGCCGCGATCCCGGAGGGGAGATGACCGTGAAGAGGAGAAGACTGCGCCACGCGATGGCGATGGTGGCCGCCGCGACCGCGCTCGCCGCCTGCTCCGCCGGCGGCGGGGAGCCGGGCGCCGGCAAGGCGAGCAACTGCACGAACGAGATCCCCAAGAAGAACCTGCCGGTCGTGACGATGTGGGGCTGGTACCCGAACATGAACCTCGTCGTCGACAACTTCAACCGGCTCAACGACGAGGTGCAGGTCTGCTGGACCAACGTCGGCCAGGGCGGCGACGAGTACGACAAGTTCCAGACCGCGATCACGGCGGGCTCCGGCGCGCCCGACGTGATCATGATCGAGATGGACCGCATCCCCACGTTCCAGATCCAGAACGCCCTCGTCGACATCCGGCGGTACGGCTACGAGCAGGTGAAGGAGAACTACGGCGAGGGCGCGTGGAAGGACGTCTCGGTCGGGGACGCGATCTACGGCGTGCCGGTCGACGGCGGCCCGGTGGCGATGATCTACCGCAAGGACATCTTCGAGAAGTACGGCATCACGCCGCCCAAGACCTGGGCCGAGTACGAGCAGGCCGCGCAGAAGGTGAAGGACGCGGGCGGGCCGCTCTTCGGCGACTTCGCCGCGAACGTCTCGGCCCTCACCATGGCGCTCCAGATCCAGAAGGGCGCCAACCCGTTCACCTACGACCCGACCCAGCCGAGGACGATCGGCATCCGGCTCAACGACCAGGCGTCCAAGGACGTGCTCGCGTACTGGGAACGCCTCGTCCGCAAGGGCCTGGTGGGCACCGAGGACCAGTTCACCCCCGAGTACATCTCCGGCGTCATCAACGGCCGGTACGCGACGTACATCTCGGCGGCCTGGGCGCCCGGCTACCTCACCGGCGCCGGGGTCGGCCAGGGCGAGGACACCGGCAAGTGGGCGGTCGCGCCGCTGCCGCAGTGGGACCCCGACAACCCGGTGCAGGTGAACTGGGGCGGGTCGGCGTTCTCGGTGACGAGCCAGGCGAAGAACCCCGAGCTCGCCGCGAAGGTGGCCTACGGCCTGTACGCCGACGACGAGTCGCTCAGCCACGGCTGGAAGAACCAGATCATCTTCCCGCTCAACCTCAAGGCGCTGAACAGCCCCGAGTTCGTCGACCACAAGGTGCCGTTCTTCGACGGGCAGCAGGCGAACAAGGAGGTGTACGTCCCCGCGGCCAACGCCTACCAGGGCGTCACCTACAGCCCGTTCGGCCAGTACTACTTCGACGCGATGACGAAGCAGGTCAGCGCGCTCATCCAGGGCTCGGTCACCGCCGAGCAGGCCGCCGACCGGCTCCACGAGGACGTCGTGACCTACGCCAGGGAGCAGGGTTTCACCGTCCAGTGACGCCACGGGCGGGCCGGACGCCCCGGCCGCCCGGCCCGCCCGCGATCCCCCGCATCGACCCCGGAGCCCCACATGCCCCTCCTGATCGAGAAGGACGCGCCGCGCGTCCGGGAGAAGCCGCGCACGGCCCGCGGCAGGGTGCGCCTCCGCGAGCACCTGCTGGGCTGGCTGTTCGTCGGGCCGTTCGCGTTCGTCTTCCTGGCCTTCCTCATCGCGCCGCTCGGTTACGCGGCCTACCTCAGCCTCTTCCAGCGGAAGCTGATCGGCGGCACGAGCTTCGTCCTGTTCGACAACTACCTCAAGGCGTTCACCGACCCGAGCTTCCTGTCCGGGACGTGGTTCGTCATCCGCTTCTCGCTGGTCGCCATCCCCCTGCAGATCGGCATCGCGCTCGCGCTCGCCCTCATCCTCGACGCGGTGACGTCGCTGTTCGCCCGCTTCGCCCGGCTCATGATCTTCCTGCCGTACGCGATCCCCACCGTGATCGGCGCGATCATGTGGGGATTCCTCTACAGCAAGAGCTTCGGGCCGCTCGCCGACGTCTTCGGGCTGTTCGGCGCCGCCGCCCCCGACCTGCTCAGCAGCAACCTGATCTTCGCCGGCCTGGTGAACATCGTCACCTGGCAGTGGGTCGGCTACTACATGATCATCCTGTACGCGGCGCTCCAGGGCATCGACCCGACCCTGTACGAGGCCGCCCGCATCGACGGCGCCGGACGCTGGCAGATCGCGCTCCGGATCAAGATCCCGCTGATCACCCCCGCGCTCCTGCTGATCCTGGTCTTCTCCCTCATCGGCACCCTGCAGTTCTTCAACGAGCCGCAGATCCTGCGCCCGCTCGCGGCCGGCGCGATCGGGCCGGACTTCACCCCGAACATGTACGCCTACCAGCAGGCGTTCGGGCTCGCGAACATCAACTACGGGTCGGCGATCTCCTTCGCCCTGGGCGGGGTGGTGTTCGTCGGGGTCTACGCCTTCCTGTTCCTCACCCGGAAGCGGAGGAGTTTCCTGTGACCCGTCACCGCCCCGGCACCGCGCGCCGCCGCCCGCCGAGCCGCCACCTGCCCCTGCAGGTGTTCCTCGGCTTCGTCGTCGTGTACTTCCTCGTGCCGTTCTGGTGGGTCGTGGTCAACGGCTCCAAGGACGCGGCGGGACTGTTCGGCGGCGGCAACACCCTGTGGTTCGCCGGCCGCGTCGACTACCTCGGCAACCTGCGCGAGCTGTTCACCTACGACGGCGGCATCTACGGCCGGTGGATCCTCAACTCGGCGCTGTACGCGCTCGTGGGCGGGGTCGGCGCGACGATCCTCGCCGTCCTCGCCGGCTACGGCTTCGCCCGGTACCGGTTCGCCGGGCGGCGCTTCGGGTTCGCCCTCGTGCTCGGCGCGCTCATGGTGCCCGCGACCGCCCTGGTGATCCCCACCTTCGTGATGTTCGCCGGGCTCGGGCTCACCAACACGATCTGGGCGGTGATCCTGCCGTCGCTGCTCAACCCGTTCGGCGTCTACCTGATGCACGTGTACGCCCGCGACGCGATCCCCGCCGAGATCCTCGACGCGGCGCGCGCCGACGGCGCGGGCGAGCTGCGGGTGTTCCTGCGGGTCGCGCTGCCGCTGATGCGGCCCGCGGTGGTGACCGTGCTGCTGCTGTCCGCGGTGGCCTGCTGGAACAACTACTTCCTGCCGCTGGCCATGCTCTCCGACAACCGCCTGTTCCCGGTCACCGTCGGGCTCGGCGTCTGGCAGGGCATCGCCTCGGCGAACAACGCCGGCACCACCCCGCTGTGGAGCCTCATCATCCTCGGCGCGCTGGTCTCGGTGATCCCGCTGGTCATCGCGTTCTTCACGCTGCAGCGGCACTGGCGCGGCGGCCTCGCCCTCGGCGGCCTGCGGTGAGGAGCGGGCGACGCCCGGCCGGACGCCGCCCGCCGCGGCCCGGCGGTCAGGGCAGCTGCCGTACCGACATCACCGCCCAGGGCAGCAGCTCGACGTCGAGCTCGAGCACGCCGGAGGCGGGCACGGTGAGCGGGTAGCGGAGCAGCGCGTCGGCCGCGGTGCGCAGGTACTCGGTCTCGGCCCGGGAGGGGTTGACCGGGGAGCCGAGCCGGTACCAGGCCTCGGCCGGGTTGCCGTGCTCCCAGTCGAGGATCTCCACGAGGAACGTGGTGCCCGGCCGCAGCCCGCCGATCGAGTGGCGGATCCGCCGGGTCGGCCCGACCTCGGCGAGGTGGCGGGTCGCCTCGTAGGAGCCCACCGAGGGCAGGCCGCGCAGCGCCATGTCGTCGGGGTAGTTGAAGAACACCGCGGACACCGCCGAGGTACGGCTGTCGCGGGTGATCACCCCGTGCGGGGTGGCGTGCAGCAGCCGGTCGCCGAGCCGCGCGAGCATGGCGAACGCGTGGAACGTCGGCTTGTGCACGCCGCTCTCGTTCACCAGCCCGAAGCCGCCGTGGAACGGGCCGATGCCCGCGCCGCCCTCCTCGAACACGTCGGTGAAGGTCCAGTACGAGATCGAGTCGGCGAGCGTGGCGCACTTGAGGTACGCCCGGGTGATGTAGGTGGCCGCGAACACCGTGTCGTGCATGAAGTCGCGGCTCGACGGCGAGGTCGACCACTCGGTGATGTGGATCTCCGCGTCCGGGTACGGGCTGTTCTTCACGATCTCCCGCAGCAGGGTGAGGTCGTCGAAGGTGGCGTCCGCGTACCGGGTGATCTGCACCGCCCGGCCGTCCGCGCCGTAGGCGTAGTCGGTGGGGTAGAGGTGGGTCGAGATGAAGTCGATCGGCAGGTCGCGGCGGGCGCACCAGTCGATGAAGTCCTCGATCCACACCGGCCGCCAGTCGAGCGCGTCCACGTCCGTCGCGGCCGCGGTCTTGTGGGTCGCGGAGCGGTCCTCGGTCTCCCCCTTGTACCGGTCGTCGGGCACGAACACGCTCGTCGCGGGACCGCCCACGCGCAGCGCCGGGTCGATCCCCTTGATCGCCCGCACGGTGTGCTCGTACAGCTCGAAGTACTGGGTCTTCGTGCCGGTCCAGAAGTGCGGCACCAGGTTCGGCTCGTTCCACACCTCGAACCGCCACCGGCGCACCTCGTCGAGGCCGTACCGGTCGATCCAGTGCTCGACGGTCCTGGTCACGAGCTCGACCCAGCGCCCCATGTCCTTGGGCGGGCTGCAGTGCGCGCCCCACCAGAACAGCGTCTCGGTCTGCGTGGCCAGCTCGCGCGGCATGAAGCCGAGCTCGACGAACGGCCGGACCCCGCTGTCCACGATGAAGTCGAACACCTTGTCCACGTAGCTGAACGTGTGCACGGGGGCGGGCAGCGGCGAGTTCGGCCCGAAGCCGCCGCCGTAGCTCTCCCGGTAGACGAACATGTCGTCGTGGAACAGGCCGTGGAAGCGGACGGACCGGAATCCGAGCGTGGACACCGCCTCGGTGAACTGCTGCCGCCAGTCCGCACGCAGCGCCTCGTTCGCCCGCCCGGCGCCGACACACCTGCTCCAGACGTGCGGCAACGCGCTCTCGGCGCAGGGCTCGCCGTCGACGAGCAGGCGGGACTCGAGCACACCGTCGATGGTCATTCGGTTCACTTACTCCTCTGGGTCACGTGTGGGCGACGGATGCCGGCGGCACGGCACGCCGGGCCCGGGCCGCCGGCGCCCGGCCGCCGCGGATCGGGTGCGGGCGGTACGGCGGGGCCGCCGCGGGGCACGGCTAGCCCTTGACGGCGCCGAGCGACAGGCCCGCCCGCCAGTAGCGCTGCAGGCTGAGGAACGCGATGATCAGCGGGATGATCGTCAGCAGCGAGGACGTGATCACGAGATTCTGGATGAGCGCCCCGGCCCCGGCCTGCGACCCGAGCTTGTTCCACTGGTTGATGCCGACGGTCAGCGGGTACCAGGCGGGGTCCTTGAGCATGATCAGCGGCAGGAAGTAGTTGTTCCAGATCGACACGAAGGAGAACAGCAGCACCGTCACGCTCGCCGGGGCGAGCAGCGGGAGCGCGATCCGGAAGAAGGTGCGGAACTCCCCGGCGCCGTCGATCTTCGCCGCCTCGAGCAGCCCGGTCGGCACGGCCTCGGCGGCGAACACCCACATCAGGTACAGCCCGAACGGGTTGAGGAAGGACGGGATGAGGATCGCCCACGGGGTGTTGGTGAGGCCGAGCTTGGCGAACAGCAGGAACTGCGGGATCGCCAGGGCGATGCCGGGGACCGAGATCGAGCCGAGGATGACGAACAGGAAGACCCGCTTGCCGCGGAAGTCGAGCTTGGCCAGCGCGTACCCGCCCAGGGCGGCGAGGAACGTCGACACGGTGGCGCCCACGACGACGTAGAGCACGGTGTTCGACAGCCACCGGGAGTAGACGCCGTCCTGGTAGGTGAACACCTCGACGATGTTGTCCCACAGCGCGAACCTGCCGCCGGGGGCGAGCCCGAACGTCGACACGAAGTCGGCCTGCGTCTTGGTGGAGTTGATCACCAGCCAGGCCAGCGGCAGCAGGCAGTACAGGGTGAACAGGCCGGTCAGCACGGTGAGGGTGACGCTCTTGCGCGGGTTGCCCACCGTGTGCAGCCGCGGGCCGCGGCCGGTACGGCGGGCCGGCGCGGCGGCCGTGCCGGACCCGGCGCGCAGGCTACCGATCGAGTGCATTCCTCAACCCTCTGATCTGGACGGCGTAGGCGATGGCGATCGTGATCACGGCCATCACGAGCGCGAGCGCGGCCGCGTAGCCCTGCTGGGACCCGGTGAACGCCAGGTGGTACGCGTACAGGTTCGGCGTGTAGTGGGTGGTGATGCCGCTGTTCGCGACCATCGACTGCAGGATCTGCGGCTCGTTGAACATCTGGAAGGTGCCGATGATCGAGAAGATGATCGTGACGACGAGCGTGCCGCGCAGCGCGGGCAGCTTGATCCAGCGGATGATCTGGAACTCGTTCGCCCCGTCGATCGCGGCCGCCTCGTACAGCTCGCGCGGGACGGCCTTGAGCGCCGAGTAGAAGATGAGCATGTTGAACCCGGTGAACGCCCAGGTCACCATCACGCCGATGGAGATGAGCGTGGTGTCCGGGGTGAACGGGTCGATGCTCGTGCCCAGCGCCCGGTTGAGGCTGCCGAACAGGCCGTACTTGACGCCGAGCATGAAGCCCCACATGAGGGTGGACACGATCGCCGGCACCGCGTAGGGCAGGAAGATCGTCACCCGCATGAACTTGGCGCCGTGGACGCGCAGGGAGTCGAGCGCGAGCGCGACCGCCATGGCGAACAGCAGCATGATCGGCACCTGGATCAGGGTGAACCACACGACGCGCCCCACCCCGTCCCAGAACTGCGGGTCCTGCAGCAGCTTGGTGTAGTTGGCGAGGCCGACGAAGGTGTCGCCGCCGAGCAGCCGCTGCTGGAACAGGCTGAGGTAGGCGGCGTACAGGATCGGGACGATGAACACGAGCGCGAACAGCGTCCCGAACGGGGCGATGAACGCGTACCCGGCCCACGATCGCCGCCGCCGGTTCGGTGTCGGGTCCCGGGTCGCGCCCGCCGTGTGCTCGTCCGTGGGGGCGCTCGTGCCGATCCGGCTTGCCAGGTCCATGGTGTGCTTCCTCCGCGGTCCGCTGACGGTCTGGTCCCGCCGGTTCCGGTGCCGCGCCCGGCGCGCGCACGGCGCGTGCCCGAGGTGTCCGCGGTACGGCCGCGCGCACGCCGGGCGGTTGGGGCACCGGCCGGTGGCCTAGCTCACCTCGAAGCCCTGCTCGTTGCCGTACTGGGCGGAGCGCTGCCGCCACTGCTCGAGGATCTCGGCGAGGGATCCCCTGCCCGAGGTGTAGTAGGGGGTCGCGATGTCCTCGTAGATGGTGCGCGCCCACTCGAAGAACGGCGGGTACTGCCAGCCGGTCCCGACGATCTCCGAGGCCTCGGCGAGCACCGCGCCGGTCTGCTGGCCGCCGAAGTACTCGTTGGCCTTGCCGCGGAACTCCTCGCTCTGCAGCACCGAGAGGTTCGGCACGAACGCGCCCGCCTCGACCCGGGCCGCCACGCCCTCGCCGTGCGTGAAGTACTCGAGGAACTTGAACGCGGCCTCCTTGTGCTGCGCCGCCTCCGGGATGCCGAACGCGCTGCCGCCGTTCTCCGACCCGACCTTCTCGCCCTCGCTCCACTGCGGCATGAGGGCGACCCGGAAGTCACCGGCGGCCTTCGGCGCCCGCTCCGGCAGGGTCGCGGTGAGCCAGCCGCCCATGATCTGGCTGGCGAGCGTGCCGTCGTTGAGCGCCCGGTTCCACTCGTCGGACCAGCCGCGGATCTTGGTGTTGACCAGGCCCTCGTCGAGCATCCTCTGCCAGAAGGCGATCGCCCGCTTCGAGCCCTCGTCGGTGAAGTCGATCCGCACCTTGGTGCCGTCCACCTGGTACGGCCGGCCGCCGGCCTGCCAGATCAGCGAGAGCAGGAAGAACGGGTCGCCGGTGTCCTGGGCGATGTAGTAGCCGTCGCCGAGCGCGCGGATCTTCTTCGCCGCCTCGTAGTACTCGTCCCACGTGGCCGGCGGCTCCTCGATGCCGGCCTTCTTGAACGTCGCCGCGTTGTAGAACATGGCCGAGGGCCCGTAGTCGGACGGCAGCGCGTACACCTTGCCGCCCACCGTCACGTGCTCCCACGCGGCCTTGACGTAGTCGTTCGCGAACCGCTCGGCGCCGAACTGCCCGAGGTCGGCCAGCTTGCCGGGGATGGCGAAGTACGGCACGGCGAAGTACTCGAACATCACCAGGTCGGGGACGCCGGAGCCGGCCTGGATGGCGTTGTCGAGCGCCTGGTACTCGTCCTGGGACGAGCCCGCGTTGACGACCTCGACCTTGATGTTCGGGTTGGCGGCCTCGAACCCGGGCACGGCCTTCTCGACGGTGCCGTCCCAGCTCCACACCGTGATCTTCACCGGGCCGTCGCCGCCACCGCCGCCGTCGCCGGTACCACCACCGCCGCCACCCGAGCAGGCGGTGAGCGCGAGCGTCGACACGAGAGCCGCGGACAGGAGTTTCGCCTTCAGCGAGAGCCGCACGAGCCTCTCCTCTCGCCGGGTTACGAAAGAATTTCGCAACTTGTTCGGGGTGTGGTTGGACATTAAGGTGCCGGTAACGCCGTGTCAATGGGGTCGTTACATCGAAATCGCCCCGGTTTCGGAGCGGTGAAGGGGGCGTGATACCTTCGAAAAAGTTTCGAAGCCCGGAAAGGAGCCTGGATGCCACGGCGAGGTCGTTCCGAGCGGGTCACCCTGGCGGACGTCGCCCGGCTGGCCGGGGTGTCGCCCACGACCGCCTCCAAGGTGCTCAACGGGCGCAGCGACGTGGGGGCGCGCACCCGCGAGCGCGTCCTTGCGGTCATGGCCGAGCTCGGCTACCGCCCGACGACGGCGCGGCACACCCGTCCCCGGGAGCGCGCGATCCTCACCGTGCTCGACTTCGTCGAGTCACGCTACGCCGGGACCGTGCTCCAGGGCATCCTCCTCGCCGCGAACGCCGCCCAGGCCGAGCTGCTGCTGCGCCTGCCGCCCGAGGATCCCGCGAGCACGAGCCGTACCGCGGCGCGGGCCTGGCTGGAGGAGCGGCAGGAGTCCGGCGTGGTCGGCATGATCGTGCTCGCCGCGGCCGTACCCGACCCGGTGCTGCTCGCCGCCGAGGACCTCGGGCTGCCGGTCGTGGCGATCGATCCGATCGACACCACCGAGTCCCGGGTGGTGAGCATCGGCTCCACCAACTGGGCGGGCGGCCGCTCGGCGACCGAGCACCTCATCAAGCTCGGCCACCGCAGGATCGCCTGGATCGGCGGGCCGCTCGGCTCGGCCCCCTCGGTCGAGCGCTTCCACGGCTACCAGGCCGCGCTCGACTCGGCCGGTATCACGCCGGACCGCGCGCTCGTCCGCCACGAGGCGTTCTCCTTCGAGGCGGGCTTCCGGCACGCCCTCGACCTGCTCTCCCTCGACGACCGGCCGACCGGGATCGTCGCGGGCAACGACGAGATCGCCCTCGGCGTGCTCGCCGCGGCCGGGCGGCTCGGCATCGCCGTACCGCGCGAGCTGTCGGTCACCGGGTTCGACGACACGCCGCAGACCGAGTGGACCACGCCCCGGCTCACCTCGGTACGGCAGCCGCTCGCCGGGATGGGCCGGATGGCGGTGGAGACCGTGCTCGCCATGGCGGACGGCGTGCAGCCCGCGTCCCGGCACCTGCAGCTCGCGACCACGCTCAGCGTCCGCGACTCGACCGGCCCCGCCCCGGCGTCCTGACCCCGGTCAGCGGCGTTCGCGCAGCACGCGCTCGGCGGCGAGGCGGCCGGAGATGAGCACGGGCGGCACGCCGATGCCGGGCGCGGTGTACATGCCCGCCAGGTGCAGGCCGGGGACGCGGCGGGCCACCGAGGCGGGACGGAACCAGGCGGTCTGGGTGAACCGCTGGTCGAGCGCGAACGGCGTGCCCGCGCTGTGGCCGCGCCGCCGCCAGGCCGGCGGGTCGAGCACGAGCCGGGGACGGGCGGACAGGTCCGGGTAGCCGAGCCCGGCCAGGCGCGCGAGCAGCCGCTCCTCCAGGTACGGCCGGAGCCGGGACCAGTCGGCGCGCAGCAGGTTGGGCGCGGGCTCGAGCACGCTGAGCACGGCCTGCCCGGCGGGCGCCGCGTCGGCGTCGCAGGCCGGGTGGGTGACGAGCAGGCTGGGGTCCGGCTGCGGCAGCCCGCGGTCGAGCGCGTCGAACGCGGCGTGCCAGGCGCGGCCGAAGTGGATCGTGTGGTGGGCCTGGCCGGGCAGCGGCCGGTCGAGGCCGGCGTGGATCACCAGGCAGGAGGGGGAGTAGCGGGGGCGGCGCAGCCGCCAGTCGGCCGCCGCCGCGGGCAGCAGGCCGCTCGCGTGCGCGGCGGGCAGGTCGCAGGCGACCACCACCTGGCGGGCGGGCAGCGCCGACCCGTCGGCGAGTCGTACCCCGCGCACGCCGTCGCCGCCGGTCTCCACGCGCACGGCCCGCACGCCGTACCGGAACGCCGCGCCCTTCTTCTCGGCGAGCGCGGCGAGCGCGGCCGGGATCGCGGCCATGCCGCCGCGCTCGGGGAAGTAGACGCCGCCGACGAGGTCCATGTACGCGACGACCGCGTAGACGCCGAGCGCGCGGTGCGGCGGCAGGCCGACGTACATCGCCTGGAAGGTGTGCGCGCGGACGAGCCGGTCGTCGCGCAGGCACGCGGCGGCGAGCCGGTCGAGGCGGCGGAACCCGCCGAGCACGGCGAGCCGGAGCAGCGTCCACGGCCGCAGCATCGACCGCAACCGCGCGGTGTCGGCGTCGATGAACGCGGGCCACGCCAGCGCGAACAGCTCGCCCAGCCGTCGCCGGTAGGCGAGATAGCGGCCCGCCTCCGCCGGGCCGCACAGCTCGCGCACCCGCTCGGCCATGACCTCGGCCTCCGGCACCACGTCGAGGTGGGTGCCGTCGGGGAAGGCGAGCCGGTAGGCGGGGTCGAGCCGCCGCAGCGGCAGCCACGCGTGCAGCTCCTCGCCCGCCGCGCCGAACAGGCCGGCGAGCACCTCGGGCATGGTGAGCACCGACGGCCCCACGTCGAACCGGTACGGCCCGGCGCGCTCGACGGCGCAGCAGCCGCCGGGGCCGTCGGCCGCCTCGACCACGGTGACCTCCCGCCCGGCCGCGGCGAGCCGTACCGCCGCGGCGAGCCCGGCGAGCCCGGCCCCGACCACCACGACCGGGCCGCCCCGGCCGGTCACGCGCCACCTCCGGCGGCCCGCCCGGCCACGCCCGGCGGCCGGGCGTCGCCGGGCGCATGCGGGTCACCCGCTCCGGCCGGGCGGGACCCGCGGCATGACGGTGTCGGGCGGCACGACAGCATTCGGACCTCCGGCGTTCCCCCGATGAACGGTCGCTGCGCCGGTACGTGCCCCCTCGTGCCGCGCCTAGTCCCCGCCCCGGCGGGTCAGGTGAGCCAGGCCGCGGTGTCGGCCGGCAGCAGGCCGTCCTCGAGCGGGCCGCTGGCGAGCAGGACCTCCCGGTGCGGCGGCGGCGCGATCGGGGCGGGGGAGAGGTTGACCACGCAGGTCAGGCCGGAGTCGCGGGTGAACGCGAGCACCTCGGGGCCGAGGTCGAGCCAGGTGAGCGTGCCGTCGCCGAGCAGCCGCCGCCGGATGCGCAGCGCGTTCCGGTACAGGGTGAGCATCGAGCCCAGGTCGCCGGTCTGCGCCTCCACGGTGAGCTTGCGCCAGTCCTCCGGCTGCGGCAGCCACGGCCGCCCGGCGCCGAACCCGAACGGCGGCTCCTCCCCGGACCACGGCAGCGGCACCCGGCAGCCGTCCCGGCCGGGCACGGTGTACCCGGACCGCCGCCAGATCGGGTCCTGGCGCAGCTCGCCGGGGATGTCGTCCACCTCCGGCAGGCCGAGCTCCTCGCCCTGGTAGATGTACACGCTGCCGGGCAGCGCCATGGCGAGCAGCGCGGCCGCGCGGGCCCGCCGGTAGCCGAGCTCGAGGTCGCTCGGCGCGCCGTCCCGCCGGTTCGCGTGGTCCCAGGAGGTGTCGGCCCGGCCGTACCGGGTGACCACGCGGGCCACGTCGTGGTTGGACAGCACCCAGGTCGGCGGGGCGCCCAGCGGGGTGTGGGTGGCGAGGGTGCGCTCGATCACCGCGCGCAGCCGGGCCGGGTCCCACGGGCAGGCGAGGAAGTCGAAGTTGAACGCGGTGTGCAGCTCGTCGGGCCGCAGGTAGCGGGCGAGCCGCTCCTGGTCGGGCAGCCACACCTCGCCGATGAGCACCCGCCCGCCGTACTCGTCGCTGATCCGCCGCCAGCTCCGGTAGATCTCGTGCACCTCGTCGAGGTCGGCGTACTCGCCGCGCAGGTCGGCGGGCTTGGCGAGCAGCGCGGCCGAGTCGATGCGGATGCCGTCGACGCCGCGGTCGAACCAGAACCGCAGCACGTCGTGGAACTCGGCGTGCACCTCGGGGTTGGTCCAGTTGAGGTCGGGCTGCTCCGGGGCGAACAGGTGCAGGTACCACTGCCCGTCGGGCACCTGGGTCCAGGCCGGCCCGCCGAAGATCGACTCCCACTCGCCGGGCTCGTCGCGGAACCAGAACCGGGCGCGCTCGGGGGAGCCGGGACCGGCGGCGAGCGCCTGCCTGAACCATTCGCTCTCGGTCGAGCTGTGGTTCGGCACCACGTCGATGATCACCCGGATGCCCGCCTCGTGGGCCTCGGCGATGAAGCGCTCGGCCTCGGCGAGCGTGCCGAAGGCCGGGTCGATGTCCCGGTAGTCGGCCACGTCGTAGCCGCCGTCGGCGAGCGGCGAGGGGTACCAGGGGGTGATCCACACGGCGTCCACGCCGAGCTCGGTCAGGTACGGCAGGCGGGAGCGCAGCCCGGCCAGGTCGCCGACGCCGTCGCCGTTGCCGTCGGCGAAACTGCGCAGGTAGACCTGGTAGATCGCGGCTCCCCGCCACCACGTTTCGGACATGCGGAAGGTGACTCCTTGTCGCGTTGGGATCGGTCGGGACGTCGGTGATTCGGGGTGGGGCTCAGCCCTTGAGGCCGCCCGCGGTGAGTCCGGCCATGATGTGCCGCTGGAACAGGAAGAAGACGATGATCGACGGGATGCTCGCGATCGTCAGGCCGGCGAGGATCGCGTTCTGGCCCACCGCGCCGGCGGTCTGCGACAGGCCGACGCTGATCGTCATCTTCTCGCTGTCCGGCAGCACGAGCAGCGGCAGCACGAAGTCCCGGTAGACGTTGACGATGGTGAAGATCGAGACCACGCCGAGGATCGGCCGGGAGACCGGGATCACCACCGACCACAGGATGCGCACCGGCCCGGCGCCGTCGAGCGACGCGGCCTCGAGCAGCTCCCGCGGGATCGAGTCGAAGAACCGCTTGAGCAGCAGGATGTTGAACCCGTTCGCCGCGGCCGGGAACCACAGCGCCCACGGCGTGTTGAGCAGGTGCCAGCCGAGGATCGGCACGTCGACGATGGTCAGGTAGAGCGGGATGAGCACGACCATCGGCGGGATCATCAGCGTGGCGAGCATGCCGCCGAGGATCACGTTCCCGAAGATCGGCCGCAGCCTCGACAGGGCGTACGCCGCGGACACGTCCACCGCCATGACGAACAGCCAGCCGCCCACCGCGTAGAAGGAGGTGTTCCACAGCAGCAGCCCGATGTCGAACAGCTCCCACGCCTCGAGGAAGGCGTCGAGCGACGGCTCGGCCGGGAGCAGCGTCGGCGGCATGCGGGCGATCTCCTCGCCCGTCTTCATCGCGCCCGTCGCCATCCAGTACAGCGGGAACACGAAGACGAGCGTGAAGACCACGACCACGGCGACGAGCACGGTCCAGTAGGCGAACCGGCCCCACGGCGTGGTGAGCGCCAGCGGCGAGATGATCGCACGCGTCCGCGGCTCGACCCGGCGGCGCGGGCGGCGGGCGGGCCCGTCTCCCCGCACTGGGGCGGCCGGCCGGTCCAGGGTGAGGTTCGGCATCGCTTCCCCCTCAGCGCGTGTTGTCGCGGGTGAGCCGGAGCTGGACGGCGGCGAAGACGAGCAACACGATCATGAGCATCATGCCGAGGGCGCCGCCCGCGCCGTAGTTGCCGCCGTACACGAAGGCGTACTGGTACATCAGGTAGGCGACGGTGACGGTGGCGTTCTCCGGGCCGCCGCCGGTGAGCATGTACGGCTCGATGAACACCTGCATCGTCGCCACGATCTGGAGCATGAGCATCAGCAGCAGGATCAGCCGGGTCTGCGGGATCGTGACGTGCCGGATCTTGGCGAGCACGCCCGCGCCGTCGAGCTCGGCCGCCTCGTACAGCTCGGACGGGATGTTCTGCAGCGCCGCCAGGTAGATGAGCGTGGCGGTGCCCATGTTCATCCAGGTGGACACCAGCACCAGCGAGATCAGCGCGGTGTCCGACGAGTCGAGCCAGGCGAGCGGCGGCAGGTGGAGGAACGCCAGGATCTGGTTGAACAGGCCCGGCCCCGGGTCGAGCAGCCAGCGGAACAGCAGCACGCTGACGATCGGCGGCAGCATCACCGGCAGGTAGACCACGAACCGCAGATACGCCCGGGCGTGCCGCAGCTCGTTGAGCAGCAGCGCGACCGCGAACGGCACGGCGTAGCCGCACAGCAGGGCGAGCAGGGTGAACGCGATCGTGTTCCACCAGGCCTGGCCGAACGCCGGGTCCCGGATCACGGTGCGGAAGTTCTCCAGGCCCACCCACTCCGGCGGGTCGATGAGGTTGGTGCTCTGGAAGGCGAGGACGAACTCCCGCACCATCGGGTACCAGGCGAACAGCGTGAAGCAGAACAGCGCGCCGCACATGAACCCGTAGGCGGTGAGGTTGCGCCGCACCGCCTGGCCGAGCCGGGTACGGCCCGGCCGGGACGGGCCCTCGCGGTACGGCCCGAGCCGCCACCGTGGCCGCGGGCCGGGCCCCGCCGGCGCGTGCCGGCCGGGGCCCGTCGTCGCGATCCCGGTCGCCACGGTCGGCTCAGCCATTGCTCGCGAGGATCGTGTTCGCCTTCGCCTCGGCGTCGGCGAGCAGCCTGTCGATGTCGGCGTCGCGGCGGCTCAGCACGGCGGACATGGCCACGTCGAGCACGGCGTACAGCTCCTGCGCCTTCGGCGGCTCCATCTTCGGCGGGATCGAGGCCGAGGCCTCCACGTACGGCCGGTAGTTCTCCACCGGCAGCACCGCGTTCTCCCGGCGGGCCTGCTGGATCGCCTTGCCGGTGGGCGAGTCGCCGTACACGTCGTTGTCCGGGATGCCGACCGGGTTGCCGATCGCCTTGCCGCGGGCGAAGTCGAAGCGGCCCTTGCCGACGGTGTTGAACTGGAAGTCGATCCACTTCATGCCGGCCCGGGCCTGCTCGGGCGTGGCCTTGGGGTTGATGAAGTACGCCTCGCCGCCGCTCAGCGCGGCCTTCGCCTCGGGAATGCCGGTGATGCCGTAGTCGGCGTAGTCGCCGTCGAACTTCTGCACCACGTCGGTGATCACGTCGGGCGCGCCGAGCATCATCCCGACCTTGCCGCCGCCCATCGCCATCATGAGCGACTCCCAGCCGTTGTACAGCTTGGCGCCCATGCTGTCGTCCACCCAGCGCATGTCGTGGAGGTACTGCAGGACCTCCTTGCCGATGGGGGAGTTGAACGCGGCCTTCTTGCCGTCGGGGGTGACCATCTCGCCGCCCCGGGCGTACACGTGCATGGTGAAGTGCCAGCCGCCGGTGTTGCCGCCGGAGTACTCGCCGAAGCCGACGTGGTCCGGGCCGAGCGCGGCGATCCTCTTGGCCGCCTCGCGGACCTCGGCCCAGGTCTTCGGCGGGGCGTCCGGGTCGAGGCCGGCCTGTGTGAACAGCCTGCGGTTGTAGACCAGGCCGACGCTGTAGTGCACGTTCGGCACGCCGTACACCCGGCCGTCCCGGGTGACCAGCTCCTTGACGTCCTCGCGCAGGTCCTTCCAGTTCTTGATCTCGTCGAGGTACGGGGTGATGTCGAGGGCCTGCCGCTTGCCGATCACCTCGTCGTAGTTGGTGACGGGGACCATGAACACGGTCTCCATCTGGCCGCCCGCGAGCTTGGGCCCGAAGGTCTTGGGGTCGAAGCAGGGCTGCTGGTCGGTGCTCCTGACGATCACGCCCGGGTTCGCCTTCTGGAACTCGGCGACGTCGTCGTCCCACGCCTTGCGGTTCTCCGGGGCGGTCTTCGCGGGTTGGCAGGCCACGGTGATGTGGACCTGCCCGCTCCCGGCGGTCTCCGCGGGGTCGCCGCCGCCGCACCCCGCCGTGCTCACGGTCAGCCCTGCCGCCAGGAGCAGTCCCGCGGTCCTGCGAAAGCCCGATCTGCGCATCGTCTGGCCCTTCTCCCACGCTCGATGGACGGTGAGGCGCCCCGCCGTGTGGCGTTGAGCATAGACTCGCGAACAGATCGCAGCAATATCCGGATTGTGGAGCGCAAGATTACAACTGAATCACGTCAAGGATTTCGAACCTGGTGGCGATCATGGGTGATACGTGGGCTTATGTGCCTCCAGGGGGCCGCGCGTGCTGCGGAAACGCTCCGGGAACACGTCCGACGCAAGCCGGCGAAAGCGGCCGCAAGTGCTTGCGCTGGATTGCGCTGACATGACGTCGCGTCCTGCAAGCCCTGTTGCGGCCAGGCTTCGCTGACACGGCCGTCACCACCTGGGATTTCGCGGTACGGCACGCGTGGTGTCCTAAGTCGGCCATTTGCGTAACTCAGTCAGAACATTGCAGTTACCTGTCGGTCATCTTATGGTTTGCCCACCCCCGGCCCCGAGAGGGAGCAGACCATGAGGCACAGACCGGCCGTCCTACCCCTGATCGCGGCGCTCGCCGCCGTCCTGCTCGCCGTCGGCCTGCCGGTGCCCCCGGCCGTGGCCGTCGCGCACGCCGCCGCGGGCCCCAACCTCGCGGCGGGCAAGCCGGTGACGGTGTCGAGCACCCAGCCCGGCTACCCCGGGAGCAACGCCACCGACGGCAACCAGGGCACCTACTGGGAGAGCGCCAACCACGACTTCCCGCAGTGGATCCAGGTCGACCTCGGCCGCGCGGTCGACGTGAACGAGCTGGTGCTCCGGCTTCCCGCCCACTGGGAGAGCCGCACCCAGACGATCGAGGTGCGCGGCAGCGTCGACGGCACCTCGTTCACCCGGCTCGCCGCCCCCGCCGCGCGCCTGTTCAACCCGGCCGCGACGATCACCTTCGGCACCGCCAGGGTGCGGTACATCCGGCTGGACATCACCGCCAACACCGGGTGGCCCGCCGGCCAGATCTCCGAGTTCGAGGTCTACGGCCCCGGCCAGGACCCGGAGCCGGGGCCGGGTGACGGCACCGATCTCGCGCTCGGCAAGCCGATCGAGGCCTCCTCGCACACGTGGATCTACGTCCCGGGCAACGCCAACGACGGCGACGTGACCACGTACTGGGAGGGCAACGGCCACCCGAGCACGCTCACCGTCTCGCTCGGCGCGGACGCCGACCTCACCTCGATCGTGCTCAGGCTCGATCCCGACCCGATCTGGGGGAGGCGCACCCAGACCATCGAGGTGCTCGGCCGTACCCAGGGCGGCGGCTCCTTCACCACCCTGGTGCCCACCGCCGACCACACCTTCGACCCCGCCACCGGCAACACCGTGACCATCCCGGTGAACGGCAGGGCCGCGGACGTGCGGCTGCGGTTCACCGCGAACACCGGCGCGCCCGGCGGGCAGGTCGCCGAGTTCCAGGTGTTCGGCGAGCCCGCGCCGAACCCGGACCTCACCGTCACCGCCGTCTCCTGGACGCCCGCGAACCCCACCGAGACCGACGCGATCACCCTGTCGGCCACCGTGCGCAACGCCGGCACCGTCGCCTCCGGCGCCACCACCGTGGCGTTCCGCCTCGGCGAGGCCGAGGTGGGCACCGCCGACGTCGGCGGGCTCGCCCCCGGCGCCTCGGCCACGGTCACCCGGAACATCGGCACCCGCGACGCGGGCACCCACGCCGTCTCCGCGGTCGTGGACCCGGACGACAAGGTGATCGAGCGCGACGAGGGCAACAACTCCCACACCGCCCCGTCCTCGCTGGTCATCCGGCCGGTGGACGGCTCCGACCTGGTCGCCACGGCGGTCTCCTGGACGCCCGCCAACCCGGCCGCGGGCGACGAGGTCAGCTTCACCGTGACCCTGAGGAACCAGGGCACCGTGGCCTCCGCAGGCGGGGCACACGGCATCACGCTCACCGTCCTCGACTCCGACGGCGACACGATCAAGACGCTCACCGGCACGCACAACGGCGTGATCGCGCCCGGCGCCACCACCGCGCCGATCACCCTCGGCGGCACCTGGACCGCGGCCAACGGCGAGTACACGATCCGCACCGTGGTCGCCGCCGACGCCAACGAGCTGCCGGCCAAGCGGGACAACAACACCCGCACCGACCGGATGTTCGTCGGGCGCGGCGCGCGCATGCCGTACGACATGTACGAGGCCGAGGACGCGGTCATCGGCGGCGGCGCGGCCGTGGTCGGCCCCAACCGCACGATCGGCGACCTCGCCGGGGAGGCGTCCGGGCGGCGCGCCGTCACCCTCGACACCACCGGCGCCTACGTCGAGTTCACCGCCAAGGCCCCGGCCAACACCCTGGTCGTGCGGTTCTCCATCCCGGACGCGCCGGGCGGCGGCGGCATCGACGCCACGCTCAACGTCTACGTGAACGGCACCTTCCATAAGGCGCTCAACCTCACCTCCAGGTACGCCTGGCTGTACGGCGACGAGGCGAGCCCGAGCAACTCGCCGTCCGCCGGCCCGCCCCGCCACATCTACGACGAGGCGCACCTCATGCTCGACACCACCGTCCCGGCGGGCGGGAGGATCCGGCTGCAGAAGGACCCGGCCAACACCACCCGGTACGCGATCGACTTCATCAACCTGGAGAAGGCCGAACCGGTGGCGAACCCCGACCCGGCCCGCTACGCCGTACCGGCCGGGTTCTCCCAGCAGGACGTGCAGAACGCGCTCGACCGGGTCCGCCAGGACCCCGCGCTCGAGGGCGTCTACCTGCCGCCCGGCGACTACCGGACCGACGGCAAGTTCCACGTGTACGGCAGGGCCGTCAAGGTGATCGGCGCCGGGCCGTGGTTCACCAGGTTCCACTCCCCGGCAGACCAGGAGAACACCGACGTCGGCTGGCGGATCGACCCGTCGGCGAACGGCTCGACGTTCGCGGGCTTCGCCCACTTCGGCAACTACACGCAGCGGATCGACGGCCCCGGCAAGATCTTCGACATGGCGAACGTCTCCCGGATCACCATCGACAACCTCTGGGTCGAGCACCAGGTGTGCCTCTACTGGGGCAGCCACGTCGACCACGTGACGATCAAGAACTCGCGGATCCGGAACATGTTCGCCGACGGCGGCAACTTCACCAACGGCAGCACGAACAACCTGGTCAGCAACGTCGAGGCCCGCGCCACCGGGGACGACGGCTTCGCGCTGTTCGCCGCCACGGACAACGTCGACGGCGACCAGTCCGGCAACGTGCTGGAGAACCTCACCGTCATCCTCACCTGGCGGGCCGCGGGCATCGCCGTGTACGGCGGGCAGAACAACACCGTCCGCAACGTCTACATCGCCGACACGCTCACCTACCCCGGGATCACGATCAGCTCGCTCGACTTCGGGTACCCGATGCGCGGCTTCGGCCCCGGCGTGACCCGGTTCGAGAACATCTCGATCGTCCGCGCGGGCGGCCACTTCTGGGGCGCGCAGACCTTCCCGGCGCTGTGGGTCTACTCCGCGCAGCGGCAGTTCCGGGCGATCCGGGTGAGCAACGTGGACATCGTCGACCCGACGTACCACGGCATCATGTTCCAGACCTTCTACAAGGACGGCGTCGCGCAGAACCCGATCACCGACATCGAGTTCAGCAACGTCACGATCTCCGGAGCGCGGAAGAGCGGCGACGCGTTCGACGCGAAGTCCGGCTTCGGCATCTGGGTCAACGAGCTCCCCGAGCCCGGCCAGGGCCCGGCGGTCGGCTCGGCGACCTTCCGCAACCTCACCCTGCGGGACAACCACACCGACTACCGCAACATCACCACCACGTTCACCCTCCACCTGAACTGACCCACGCCGACGGCGCCTTCACCGCGGACTCGGCCGCGGTGAAGGCGCCGCATGCCGTCGTCGGCCGGCGTCCCGCACCGCTCACCGCTTCAGGCGGCGGGGGACGCCCCGCGGGCCTGGGGCGCTCAGACCGCCGCCGTTCCGGACGGTCGGGGACGCCGTGCCGGCGGCGCGGGAACCCCGTGTATGCATTGTCGGAAAGGCCCAATGCGTTGCCTTCAGACGATGTCGGTCCGTATTTCAGGCATGACGAAATCCCGCCGCGGACCTCGGCAGCTCGAGTTCCGTGGTCCGTCGCGTCACGAAAAGGCCGAATTTCCCCCGCCTGACCAGATGGACCGCCGTTGACCGCGCGGTATGCGCCGCCGGGGCACTCAGCCCCGCTCCCCGCATTGCGGCGGCCACGCGATCAACGGCGGTGTGAACCAAATGTAAGAGGGTCGGTAAGGAAAGCGGTCGGTGGAGTGGATCACACCAGGTCTCGAAATGCGTTCCCGTTGCCGCGAACTGGGAAAACGAAAGTGGCGTGAGTGACGTACCCGCGACTTCCGGCGGCGTAGGCGCTGTGAATTTTCATGCGGGTCAGGGATACGATGCCGGCGCCGGGAAACAGGAGTCTGCGATTGCCACGTTCCGCGCGCCCGGTGGCGACGTTGTGCCACACGATCTACCGGCCCGGTCAGGCCGCCCGCAGGGGTGTCGCAGGATTTCGCCGACCACGGCGGCCGCAGTACGCGACGGTTGGCGGCCACCCATGACCGGAGCGGCTTTCGCGGCGGTGCCGCCTCGGCGCGTGCACCTCGGCTTCGTGCGCCGGGCCGACCGTTCGACCGCCGCGCCCGGTGCGAAGACGGTACGGCGGCCGCCTGGGTTACGCGGGCACCCGGGCGCGGGCCGGGCCGGTCGAGCCGCGGACCACGAGTTCGGGCTCGAAGAGCAGCTCCTCGGCGGTGACGGAGACGCCGTCGATCTGGTTGACCAGCAGGGTCACCGCGGTGCGGCCGATCGCCTCGATCGGCTGGCGCACGGTGGTGAGCGGCGGGTGCGTGCAGTTCATGAACGCCGAGTCGTCGAAGCCGACCACCGACACGTCCTCGGGCACCGACATGCCGAGGCGGCGCACCGCGCGCACCGCGCCGAGGGCGAGGACGTCGCTGGCGCAGATGATGCCGGTGATGCCGCGCCGTACCAGCCGGGTCGCCACCGCCTGCCCGCCCTCGAGGGAGAACAGGGTGCGCTCGATCGTGTCCGGCTCGGCGGGCAGACCGGCGCGCCGGGCCTCGGCGAGGAACGCGTCGAGCTTGCGGCGGGACGGCACGTGGTCCTCGGGGCCGAGCACGATGCCGATGCGCTCGTGGCCGAGCGCGACCAGGTGCCGGTACGCCTGCTCCACCGCCACCTGGTCGTCGGTGGACACGCAGGGGAAGCCGAGCCCCTCGGTGGCCGCGTTCACCAGCACGACCGGCAGCCGCAACTTCAGCAGCCGGTGGTAGTGGTCGTGCGGCGCGTCCTCCTCGGCGTAGTGGCCGCCCGCGAACACCACGCCGGAGACCTGCCGCTCCAGCAGCATCTCGATGTAGTCGGCCTCGGACAGCCCGCCCGCGGTCCGGGTGCACAGCACCGGGGTGAACCCCCGCTGGGCGAGCGCGCCGCCGACGACCTCGGCGAGCGCGGGGAAGATCGGGTTGCCGAGCTCGGGGAGCACCAGCCCGACCAGCCGGGCGCGTTCGCCGCGCAGCTGGGTGGGCCGCTCGTAGCCGAGCACGTCGAGCGCGGTGAGCACCGCCTGCCTGGTTGCCTCCGAGACGCCAGGCTTGCCGTTGAGCACCCGGCTGACCGTGGCCTCGCTCACGCCGACCTTCTTGGCGACCTCCGCCAGCCGGCGCGTGGTGGTGCGGCCCGACGCCCGATTTTCCGTCACGCCGCAAGCATACGACAGGATTACGCAAACCGCTTGCGGTCACGGCCGTAAAGGTGGCGTGTTCACCTCGCGTGCCCGGGCGCCGGCGGCGGGTCGGCAGAGCAGGTCCGCCTGACGAGAGCAACGTGAGCCGCATCGGAACGCCGATCATATGGGGAAGTCACCCATCTCCGGCTTCGTAAGGAGCCGCTCGAGGGAAATCCGATTTCGCCGGGTGGTGACAAGGCTTTATCGATCCCGGTCGACGATGCGGTTGCGGACGAGCGTCAGGGTCTCGCGCCATTCCTGGGCGGCTGCGGCCTTGCGGGGGACGAGGGCGTCGAACTCGCGTGCCCGCACCATCACGGCGTAGGCGGGTACCGGCCGGCACGTGATCGCCAGGACGCCGAGGCGGCACGCCTCCTCGAGCTCGCCCTCCTTCACGAGCGCGGTGGCGTACGCGAGACGGGTGAGCGCCGGGTCGGTCGTCGCGGCCTTGTCGAACTCCGCGAGAGCGCGTGCGGCGGCCTCGCCGGTCCCTTCGACGTCGCCGAGCAGGGAACGGGCGCGGGCCTCGTAGAACGCCTGTCGCCGCTGCGGGAAGGAGAAGATGCTGCCGTTCACGCTTTCCGGATCGCAGCGCGTCAGCGTCGTGCGGGCCGCATTGTTCGCGCGTTCGAACGCGTCGCGGTCACCGAGGGTCGCGTGGGCGATGGCCACGAAGCTCCACATCCACGCCACCGTGGGGGTGGCCTTGGTCGCCTGTTCAAGGCGTGGGGTGATGTGCGCGAGCACGGCCTGCGGGTCGTTCGCGTAGGTGGGGAAGTACGCGTCCGCCGCATAGGCGTGATCGGCGAAATGCCGATCTCCCGCTTCTTCGGCCGCATGCATGGCGGTTCTCCACCAGCGGCGGGCCAGTTCCGTCTGGTGCAGCGAGAACAGATACTCGCCCATCGTGTAGCTCAACCGCGCCCCTACACGCGCCAGACGCTGCTGCACTCTGGTTGGCTGGTGGTTCTTGAGTAATTCGCGGACGCTCGAGAGGTGCAGAAGTGCTTCCCTGATGACGCTTTCGTGTGAGGCGGTCCTTTCTCCCCGGCCGAGTTCCTGCGCTACGGATTCCAAGAATGACAGCTTTGCTTCGCTGGTCGTGGTGGCGTGGAGGGCCTGCTCGAGCTGATCGGGACCGTGGACCACACTGTCCAGCAGCCCGGCGGTCACCGTCATCGCGCCGAGCTGGAATACCTGTCGCCGTTCCGTGGCCGCCTCCTCCGGTCGGGAGGGTTCGGGGCAAATGCTCCGAGCTTCCTTTTCAGGATCGTACGGCGCAAGTAACTCGGCAACGGTGTAGCCGGGGAACATGCGCTCCAGCACCCGGCAGCGGTCGGCGGAGGGTTTCGTCTTGACCTTGCCGGCGAGCCAGCGGACGTACTGTTCGCGACCCGGTGCCGTCGTGATCAAATTGCGGTCCAGCTTTCGGGCCACTTTGTCGTATTCGCGACAGAAGGCGCGATGTGTCGCGAGGTGTCGCTTGGTGAGCAGCACCTTCAGGAGTGTTTCCCGGCGCTCTGCTTCCGCCATCCGCCTCACCTACTTTCCGAGTTCTTGGTGTCACGGAGAGTGGTGGTGATGGCGATCACTGTAACGCCAAAGCACGAGCAAAGCGCGCGTTTTCGCAGGTGCGGTGACACACGGCCCGGCGGGTGGGCGTTCGTGCCACCGTGACGCCACGGTCATGCCGCACCCGTGTCCGCGACGACCCCCTACGGCCACGCCGTCCGTACCCGGCCATCCGCCATGCGTGGCCCGGCGTGCCGCCGGGCGACGGCGAACGAGGGGAGACAACGACAGAAGATCCGCACCGGCGCGGCCTGGCGGGACGTCCCCACACGCCATCGGTCCGGCGCAGGCGGTTCCACGCGCCGGCCACGCGCCACGACAAGAACACAAGATCCCCAGGTCACGCCGACGACCTGGGGAGACGATGGTGGGCGATACTGGGATTGAACCAGTGACCTCTACCGTGTCAAGGTAGCGCTCTCCCACTGAGCTAATCGCCCGGGGTGAGGTGGAGACGGGATTTGAACCCGTGTACGCGGCTTTGCAGGCCGCTGCCTCGCCTCTCGGCCACTCCACCGAGGAGGCCCTGTCAGCGCTAACCGAAAGACCTCTCCGAGCGGACGACGGGATTCGAACCCGCGACCCTCACCTTGGCAAGGTGATGCTCTACCAACTGAGCCACGTCCGCATGTCGCCCGCGGGGGGTTCGCCCTGCGGTGACTCTGAAA
The DNA here is from genome assembly GCF_006716785.1 of Thermopolyspora flexuosa. NCBI lineage: Bacteria > Bacillati > Actinomycetota > Actinomycetes > Streptosporangiales > Streptosporangiaceae > Thermopolyspora > Thermopolyspora flexuosa. The sequence goes on from NZ_VFPQ01000001.1 coordinate 1,919,880, forward strand.
CTGTAGCGGGTTTTTCGGCGTGGTGCCTACTCGAATGCTCGGGCGGCGGGCGCGTGCCTCGGGCGTACCGGCCGGAGGCCGGTCAGCGCAGCACCGGAAGCGCCCGTACCAGGCGGGTCCGGGACCACCACGCGCCGAGGCCGAGCGTGTCGCCCGCGTGCGACAGGGCGAGGGCGATCAGCACGAGCGCGTAGACGATGTGCTGGTCGAGGAACGGGTTGCTCTCCACGGGCAGCCCGGCGAGGTAGATCAGCGCCATGAGCACGGCGCCGCAGACCGCGGCGAGGCGCAGGCCGATGCCGAGTAGCAGGGCGACGCCGACCCCGGCCATGCCGATCATGAACAGCCAGTCCGCGTACGGCCGGCCCGCCATGGCGTGGAACAGCTCGGCGAACGGGCCGTCGGCCGCGGAGAGGTAGCCCCGGGTCGGGGAGCCGCCGTTGAGCCAGGCCTGCGAGGCGGCGACGGGCCGGCCCAGCCCGGCGAGGCGGTCGGCGAACACCCACAGGAAGATCAGGCCCATCGCGACGCGGAGCAGCGCCCAGGCCACCCGGGCGCCCCGCAGCGGGTCGCGCGGCCGTACCTTGCGGCGGGTCCCGGCCCGGCGGCGGGACCGGCGGGGTACCTCCGCCACGCGCACCGCCGCCGGACGCGTGGGGTCGGTCCCGGGATAGGGCAGGTAGGGAGGGAGCATCCGGGCGGCGGCGCCGCCGACCGTGTCGCCGGCGAGCGGACCGGCGGCGGTGCGGGGCAGGTCCAGGCGGCCCCGGCCGTCCGCGGGCGTCCGGGCGGCCCGCACCCCGGGTGGTTGCCCGCCGTCGGACGTGCCGCGATCGGCCGCCCCCTCGTCGCGCCCGGGGCCCTGATCGTACGCGGCGTACGCGCCGGATGCGGATGTGCTGGGATCGTGTGACGGTGCGCCGGCAGGCCATGCCTGCCACGCCTCCCTTTGTGTGGCCATGACGCTTCCCCCCGATCTTCACGGTTGTGCCGGGGATCATGCCCATGACGTGCGGATTCTATGTACGGCAAGCGGAATGAGCGATCCGTCCGGGGCCATGGGGGAGGCGGGCCGCGGTAACCGGAGGGTGACGGGCTCGGGTAGAAATGACCGGGTGGGGACGTCGCTGAAGATCGGGCCGCTGGAGGTGTGGCCCCCGGTCGTGCTCGCGCCGATGGCCGGGATCACCAACTCCGCGTTCCGCACCCTCTGCCGGGAGCAGGGCGGCGGGCTGTTCGTGTCCGAGATGATCACGAGCCGGGCGCTGGTGGAGCGCGACCGCAAGACGCTGCGGATGATCCGGTTCGGGCCGGGGGAGACCCCGCGGAGCGTGCAGCTCTACGGCATCGACCCCAGGGTCGTCGGCGAGGCCGCGCGCATCCTCGCCGACGAAGGGCTCGCCGACCACATCGACCTCAACTTCGGCTGCCCCGCGCCCAAGGTGACCCGGCGCGGCGGGGGAGCGGCCCTGCCGTACAAGCGGGAGCTGTTCCGGCGCATCGTGCGGGCGGCGGTCGAGGGCGCCGGGACGCTGCCGGTCACCGTGAAGATGCGCACCGGCATCGACGACGACCACCTCACCTACCTCGACGCGGGCCGCATCGCCGCCGAGGAGGGCGTGGCCGCGATCGCGCTGCACGGCCGTACCGCGCTGCAGCACTACGGCGGGGCCGCGGACTGGTCGGCGATCGCCCGGCTGAAGGAGGCGGTGCCGCAGGTCCCGGTGCTCGGCAACGGCGACATCTGGAGCGCGGAGGACGCGCTGCGCATGGTGCGCGAGACCGGCTGCGACGGGGTCGTGGTCGGCCGCGGCTGCCTCGGCCGCCCCTGGCTCTTCCGCGACCTGTCCGAGGCGTTCAACGGCTCGCCCCGCCGCGCCCGGCCCACGCTCGGCGAGGTGGCCGCGACCATGCGGCGGCACGCCGCGCTGCTGTGCGAGCACCTGGGCGACGAGCGGCAGGGGGTGGCCGACTTCCGCAAGCACGTCTCCTGGTACCTGAAGGGCTTCGTGGTGGGCGGGCCCCAGCGGCGCGCGATCGCCATGGTCTCCACGCTCGCCGAGCTGGAGGAGCTCACCGCGGCGCTCGACCCCGGCCAGCCGTGGCCGGAGGCCGCCGAGGGCCCGCGCGGCCGGGCGAACCCGCGCAGCCGGGTCCCGCTCCCGGAGGGCTGGCTCGACGACCCCTACGACCTCGCGGTGCCCGACGCGGCCGCGGAGAGCGACACCTCGGGCGGCTGAGCGGCCCGCCGGGCACCGGGTTCACCGGTCGCGCGGCCTTGATCCCGCCGTCGTCCGGTCTCCGCCCGATCGGCCGGGAGGACATCGCCGCCGTCGTCGGCCATTGCCGCTCCCGCCGTGAGAACGGCTTTCGGCCGCCCGGTTTCGGTCCTGTCGGGAAAGTGTCTTTATAGGGGCATAAGGCGGGCTGTAAGCGGACCGTAGGGCACGGCAAGCCGCCTGCAGGCGGTCTGTCGTCCAATGAAGGCGCATTCCCCGACCACCGGACACGGCGCGTACCGCGGCGATGTCCCTCGCCCCCTGGGAGACCTCAGTGAACCGTACTCTGCGCCTCCTCGGAATCACCGCCACCGCCGGAATCGTCGCCCTGAGCCTTCCGGGCGTGGCCGCCCAGGCGCACGCCGAGACCAGCACCGCCGCCCCGAACTGCAGCGCACTGGCCAAGTACTACGACGCCGTACCGCGGCCGGACCTCGGCAAGGGCATCGTCCGTACGGTCAACGTCCAGATCGCCCAGGCCACGTACTGCCTCATCAACGCCGAGCGCGCCAAGGCCGGGCTGCCGGCGCTGAAGTGGAACGAGAAACTGCACCGGTTGGCGGTCGAACACGCCCGTGCCGCCGTCAAGCTGAAGTGGTGGAAGGACGGGGCGGACCCGCACAAGAACCCGGTGACCGGCTCGACCCCGGAGAGCCGGATCAGGGGAGCCGGTTACTGCGCCAACGGCCGCTCCTGGTCCGTCGCCGAGATCGCCTACACCGACTGGGGAGGCAGGGGCACCCCGCGGGCCGCGGTCCGCTGGTGGATGAACAGCGACAAGCACCGCCCCCACATCCTGAGCCGCACGCTCACCGAGATCGGCGGCTTCGCCATCGGCGGTGCCGCGGACCCGAAGGGGGCGAATGCCACCGACGCGGGCACCTACGTGATGAAATTCGGCAGCTGCCGGTAACCGCCCGGCGCGAGACGCGCACCCACCGCCCGGCCGACTCGGCGGGGCACCGGCAGGCCCATCGGGTACGCCGGGCCGGAGCACGCCGACCCGGCGTACGGCGATGCGGACCACGGGTCAGCCGAGGCGGTCGAACGCGGTGACGCGGACGACCGCGCGGCCCTCCTCGTCGGAGGCCGCGAGGTCGACCTCGGCCGAGATGCCCCAGTCGTGGTCGCCCTCGGGGTCGTCGATGATCTGCCGGACCCGCCACACGCCCGGCTCGCTCGTGTCGATGAGCAGCAGGTTCGGGCCGCGCGCGTCGGGGCCGGTGAGGATCTCGTCGTGCTCCTCGTAGTAGGCGTCGAGGGCCGCGGTCCAGTCGATGTCCGGGGCGAGCTCGGCGAGCTCCTCCTCCTTCTCCAGCGCGGCGAGCTCGACGAGGCGGAACATCGCGTTGCGCACGAGCACCCGGAACGCCCGCTGGTTCGCGGTGACCGGCTTGGGCTTCTCCTCGATCTCCTCGCTCTCCTCCAGCGCCTCGTCGGGGTTCTGCAGCTTCTCCCACTCGTCGATGAGGCTGGAGTCGACCTGCCGCACCAGCTCGCCGAGCCACTCGATGAGATCCTGCAGGTCGTCGGTCTTGAAGTGCTCCGGCACGGTGCGGTCGAGCGTGCGGTAGGCGTCGGCGAGGTAGCGCAGCACCGTGCCCTCGGCGCGGGCCAGCTCGTAGTACTGCACGTACTCGCTGAACGTCATCGCCCGCTCGAACATGTCGCGGACGATCGACTTGGGGCTGACCGTGTAGTCGCCCACCCACGGGTGGCCGCGCCGGTAGGTCTCGTACGCGGAGAACAGCAGGTCCTCCAGCGGCATCGGGTAGGTGATCTCCACGAGCCGCTCCATGCGCTCCTCGTACTCGATGCCCTCGGCCTTCATCTCCGCGATCGCCTCGGCCCGGGCCTTGTTGAGCTGGGCCTGCAGGATCGGCCGCGGGTCGTCGAGGATCGACTCGATGATCGAGACGATGTCGAGCGCGTAGGTGGGGGACTCCGGGTCGAGCAGCTCGAACGCGGCGAGCGCGAACGTGGACAGGTTCTGGTTGAGCGCGAACTCGGGCTGCAGGTCCACGGTGAGCCGGGCCCGGCGGCCCTGCTCGTCCGGCTCGGGCAGCTGCTCGACCACGCCGCCGGCGAGCAGCGAGCGGTAGATCGCGATCGCGTGGCTGATGTGCCGCCGCTGCGCCTTGCGGTCCTCGTGGTTGTCGGTGAGCAGCCGCTTCATCGCCTGGAAGCAGTCGCCCGGCCGGTTGATCACGTTGAGCAGCATCGCGTTGCTCACCTTGAACCGGGAGACCAGCGGCTCCGGCTCGGCCTGCCGCAGGCGGTTGAAGGTCTCCTCGCTCCAGTTGACGAAGCCCTCGGGCGGCTTCTTGCGCACCACCTTGCGCCGCTTCTTGGGGTCGTCCCCGGCCTTGGCGAGCGCGCGCTCGTTCTCGATCACGTGCTCGGGGGCCTGGCACACCACGTAGCCCGCGGTGTCGAACCCGGCCCGGCCCGCGCGCCCGGCGATCTGGTGGAACTCGCGGGCGCTGAGCAGCCGCACCCGCTTGCCGTCGAACTTGCTCAGCGCGGTGAACAGCACGGTGCGGATCGGCACGTTCACCCCGACGCCGAGGGTGTCGGTGCCGCAGATCACCTTGAGCAGGCCGGCCTGGGCGAGCCGCTCCACCAGCCGCCGGTACTTCGGCAGCATGCCCGCGTGGTGCACGCCGATGCCGTGCCGTACCAGGCGGGACAGCGCCCGGCCGAACCGGGTGGTGAACCGGAAGCCGCCGATCATCTCGGCGATCGCGTCCTTCTCCTCCCGGGTGCACATGTTGATGCTCATCAGCGCCTGTGCCCGCTCCATCGCGGACGCCTGCGTGAAGTGCACCACGTAGACCGGGGCCTGCTTCGCCTCGAGCAGCTCCTCGAGGGTCTCGTGCAGCGGCGTCATCCGGTAGGAGAAGTACAGCGGTACCGGCCGGGTCGCCGAGCGGATCGTGGTGGTGGGCCGCCCGGTCCGCCGGGTCAGGTCCTTCTCGAACCGGGTCATGTCGCCGAGCGTCGCCGACATCAGGATGAACTGCGCGTGCGGCAGCTCGATCAGCGGCACCTGCCAGGCCCAGCCGCGGTCCGGGTCGGAGTAGAAGTGGAACTCGTCCATCACGACCTGGTCGACGTCGGCCTCCTCGCCGTCGCGCAGCGCGATGTTCGCGAGGATCTCCGCGGTGCAGCAGATGATCGGCGCGGACGAGTTCACCGCGGCGTCGCCGGTCATCATGCCGACGTTCTCGCTGCCGAAGATCGCGCACAGGTCGAAGAACTTCTCCGACACCAGCGCCTTGATCGGCGCGGTGTAGAAGGTGCGGCGTCCCTCCGCGAGCGCGGCGAAGTGCGCCCCCGCCGCCACCAGGCTCTTGCCCGACCCGGTCGGCGTGGCGAGGATCAGGTTGTTGCCGCTGACGACCTCGATCAGCGCCTCCTCCTGCGCCGGGTACAGCGTGAGGCCCCGCTCGGCGTTCCACTCGACGAAGGCCTCGTAGATCGAATCGGGGTCGGTCTCGGCAGGAAGATGCTCTAGGAGGGTCACGTCCTCCATACTGCCGAAGACGCCCGACATGGTCGAAACGCGCAGGCGAAGGTCCCCGGCCTATGCTGCTCGGGTGGCGACCACCGTGACCCCCGCCGCCCGCGACGCCGACCTGGCCGCCGCGTGGCGGCGCCTCACCCCCGACAGCGCGGCCTCCCGGGCCGTGTGCGCCGAGCTGCTCGCCCGGTGGGCGGAGCCGCACCGCCGCTACCACACCCGCGACCACCTGCGCGCCGTGCTCGCCGCGGTCGACCGGCTCGCCGACCTCGCCGCCGACGCCGACGCGGTACGGCTCGCCGCCTGGTTCCACGACGCTATCTACGACGGGCGGCCGGGGTGGGACGAGGAGCGCAGCGCGCAGCTCGCCCTGGCCCGGCTGCCGCGGTGCGGGGTGCCGCCCGGCCGGGTCGCGGAGACCGCCCGGCTGGTCCGGCTCACCGCCACCCACGCGCCCGAGCCGCACGACCGCGACGGCGAGGTGCTGTGCGACGCCGACCTGGCGATCCTCGCGGCGCCCGCGGACGGCTACGCGGCCTATGCGGCGGCGGTCCGGGAGGAGTACCGGCACGTGCCGGACGCGGCGTTCGCGGCGGGCCGCGCCGAGGTGCTGGCCCGGCTGCTCGCCATGCCGCGGCTGTTCCGCACGCCCCTCGCGCGCGAGCTGTGGGAGGAGCGGGCGCGGGCGAACCTCGCCGCCGAGCTAGCCCGGCTGGCGCAGCCTGCGCCGCCGCAGCCCGGCGGCGGTGAGCCGCATGACGAGCACGCGTGAGCTCACCGGCTCGGCACCCAGCATGATCGCCCGCTCGTAGGCGGTCTCCGGCACGTCGTAGTGGTCACGGTCGAACGCCCGCGGGGGCGCGCCGAGCCGCGCGGCGAACTCGTGCAGCTCGTCGAGCGAGTGGTCGCTGACCAGGTGCGACCACAGCAGCCCGCGCGGGCCCGGCCAGATCGGCGGGTCGATCAGCACGGCCATGCCGGAACTCCTCGCGACGGCGTCCTCGCCGGGCCCGTGCCGGCCCGGCGGCCACATCGTAGCGGCGGTACGGCCGGGCCCCGGCGGCCCCGGCCGTACCGGCGGTCACAGGCCGAGGTCGTCGAGCTCCTTGTGCAGCGCGGCGCGGGACGACGGCGGCCGGAAGGCGCCGGGCCGCGCGTTGCCCGGGGGAACCGCGCCGGGGATGCCGCCGGGCGGGACCGTGCCGGGCGGGACGATGCCGGGCAGGTCGCCCGGCCGTGCCGTACCGGAGGGCGGCGAGGCCGCGGCGGCGGGGCGGCGCTCGCGGAACAGCCAGCCGCCGAGGATGCCGCCGACGAAGCCGAACAGGTGGGCCTGCCAGCCCACGCCCTCCTGGGGCAGCAGCCCGGCGAACTGGTAGGCGAAGCACAGCGCCATCACGACGCCGATCACGATGTCGATGAGATGGCGGTCGAACGCCCCGCGGACCAGGATGTAGCCGAAGTACCCGAAGACGATGCCGCTCGCCCCCGCGCCGACCGTGCCGGGGCTCGCGGTGAACCAGGCGCCCAGCCCGCTCGCCACCGCGATCAGCCCGGTGACGCCGAGGAACCTGCGCACGCCCCGGTAGGCGGCGAGGAAGCCGAAGATGAACAGCGGGCCCGAGTTGCCCTGGATGTGCGACCAGCTCCAGTGCAGGAACGGCGCGGTGAAGATGCCGGGCAGCCCGTCGGTGTCCCAGGAGCGCACCCCGAACCGGTGACTGAGGTCGTACCCGGTCAGCCAGTTGACGATCTGGAGCGCCCAGATCACCGCGAGGAAGCCGACCATGACCCAGAACGCCTTCCGGGCCTCGGCGACCATGATCTCGGCGGTGCGGCCTTTCTCCATCCTTTCCTCCCCTGGTGGCCCCCTGCCGAGACGATAGCGGCCCGGGGCGAAGGGAAGGAAGCGCGCGAACGGGGACCTCGCCGTACGGCGAGGCCCCCGCCGGACCGATTCGCCCGCCGGTCAGCGGCGCTCGAGGATCACGACCGGGATCTCGCGGTCGGTCTTCTTCTGGTACTCCGCGTAGTCCGGCCACACCTCGACCATGTACGGCCACAGCTCGGCCCGCTCCTCGGGCGTGGCGGTGCGCGCGTTCGCCTCGAACCTGTCGGCGAGCACCTGCACCTTCACCCGCGGGTTGGCCTGCAGGTTGAGGTACCAGTCCGGGTGTGCCGGCGCGCCGGCCTTCGACGCGACCACCACGTAGACGTCGCCGTGCTTGCGGTAGATGAGGGGTGTGGTGTGCTCCTTGCCGGAGACCCGGCCGGTGGTGGTGAGCAGGAGGGTCGTGGTGCCCCGCTCCCACTCGTGGCCCTCCCGGCCGTCGGTCTCCTGGTAGCGCCGGACATGCTCCTTGCCGAACAGCATCAGCTCACTCCCAAGGTCGTCGATGGCGGGTTCGTTACCCGCCCTCACGGCGATCATCCCTCTCCGTGACGGCATGCGCGGACCGCGGTTCTTTACCCGGTCCGGCGGTGTTGCGGATGGCAAAGACAGTGGATGGTGCGGTTATCGTTAGGCGTGCTCAGCGAAAACACCGCCCATCGCGGCGACCCGCTGGTCGCCGTCACGCTGCCCGATCCCGCGCGCTCGGTCGTCGCCATCCCCCCGCCCGGTGACGGCCCCGGGTACTGGTCCGGGGCGCCCAGCGCCGTGCTCGCCGACGGAGAGGTCTACCTCGCGTTCCGGCTGCGCCGCCCGATCGGCAAGGGCCGGGGGTATGCGGTGGTGGTCGCCCGGTCGGCCGACGGCGTGCGGTTCGAGCCGCTGCTCACCATCACCAAGGAGCAGATGGACGCCGAGTCGCTGGAGCGGCCGCGGCTGGTGCGCACCCCCGGCGGCGTCTGGCGGTTGTACCTGAGCTGTGCCACCCACGGCAGCAAGCACTGGCGCGTGGAGCTGCTCGAGGCCGGCGACCCGGCCGGGTTCGACCCGCGGCAGGTCCGGGTGGTGCTGCCCGGCGACGCCAAGACGGCGGTGAAGGACCCGGTGATCGTCCACCGGGACGGCCTGTGGCACCTGTGGGCCTCCTGCCACCCGCTCGCCGACCCCGACGAGGCCGACCAGATGGTGACCGACTACGCCACCAGCGTGGACGGCGTCGAGTGGTCCTGGCACGGCACCGCGCTCGAGCGCCGCGAGGGCTGCTGGGACGCCCGCGGGGTGCGGGTGAGCGCCGTGCTGTTCGCCGGCGAGGGCGACGAGCGGAGCGTGGTCGCCTACTACGACGGCCGGGCGAGCGCGGCGGAGAACTACGAGGAGCGCACCGGCGTGGCGATCGGGGCCGACCCGGCCGCGCTCACCGCGCTCGGCACCGCGCCGAAGGCGGTCTCGCCGTACGCCGGGGGCGGGCTGCGCTACCTGGAGGTCCTGCCGATGCCGGACGGGCGGAAGCGCCTCTACTACGAGATGACCCGGCCCGACGGCGCCCACGAGCTCCGCACCGAGCTGCGCTGACCGTCCGCGACGGGGCCCGCGCCGGTCAGCCGGTCTCGGGGCTGGGGCGCGGGCGGCCGTTGCGCGCCTGGCGCTGGCCCTCCGGGCGGGCGCCGACGAGGCCGCCGGAGCGTTCCCGGGGCCGCAGCCAGTCGCTGAAGTCGGCGCCGGTGACCCGCTGCAGCAGGCGGATGTCGTCGGCGAAGTAGCCGATGAGGGCCTGCCGCTGCGCCCAGGTGAGCGGCTGGCGCGGCCGGGCCCGCCGCTGCAGGCGCTGCTCCAGCGCGTCGGAGAGGGCCGCGCCGACCCGGCCCGGCACCCGGGCGCCGACGCGCTGCGCCGCGGACAGCAGCCGGTGCCCCAGCGTGGGCTCGGGGTGCGCGGTCACGTTCTCCCGCGGGATCTCGGTGACCAGGCCCGGGGTCACGCCGAGGAACGGGAAGATCCGGTCGAGCGTCTCGGCCGGGCGGTCCACCAGGTCGCGGTAGCGGAACACGAGCACCTGCTCGCGGGGGAACAGCCGGTACAGGTGCTCGAGCTGCTCGCCGTACCGGCCGAGGCGCACGTAGTGCCAGAACGGGGCCCACCCGGCGGCGATGCGCCGCTCCTCCTCGGCGCAGGCCCGCACCACGTCGTCGATCGGCTCCAGGCCGGCCGACCACAGGTGGGTCCAGTTGGAGTGGGCGCGCTCGACCGGGTCGCGCAGGATCGCGATCAGCCGCGCGTGCGGGATGAGCTCGCGGATGCGCCGCTGCGCCGCGCGGTCGTAGAGGTAGAACGGCGTGGACTCGCCGCACAGCGCGCCCTTCGGCGCGCCCGCGAACAGCGCCTCGTAGTCCTCGCGCCGCCAGACGTGCTCACGGTAGGTCCGGGCGTCGCCGGGTCCCCCGCCCCTGGTCGGCGGCGGGCCGTCGGTGAGGAAGAACTTCGGCTCCTTGACCGGCGACATGTACAGCTCGGGGTGACGGGAGAGGGCCGCGTGGAGGGCCGTCGTGCCGGCCTTGGGGGCTCCGATGACGAGGAAATCCGGGAGGGGCATGCCCACCTCCAGCAGACACACGGTAATACCTACCAAAAGTAGGTGGATTGTCGGAGTGTGTCACCGGCCGGATGCGGCCACCGGCGCCGGGGGCCGAGGAACGGAGCGCGGCGCGGCGCGTCCGGGGTGCGGTGCGCATGGATGGCGTATTGCCCCGCCGCGTGGTGATCATCCCTTCCCGGCGGCGGCACGGAACGTGATCCGGGTCACTCCGCCGCCGGGCGCTCAGCGGATCACTCGAGCTCGTAGAGGGTGTTGCCGTAGGCCTCGATGATGAGGCGGGCGAGGGAGGTGTGGGCGCCGATGGGCTGGGCGCAGCCCGCGCCGATGCTCTCCGCGGCGGCGCGCACCTCCGCCGGGTCGGCCTCGGGGCCGATGATGCACGGGGCGATCGCCAGGCGGGACGCGCCGATCTTGTGCAGCCGCTCGGCGGCGTCGCGCGGCCCGGGGCCGTCGTCGACCGACGCCGCCACCACCGGGATCGCCAGCCGCGCGGCGAGCAGCACCGCCGTGGTGTCGGCCGCGCGCACCGCCTCCGGACCGCCCGCGGTGAGCACGATGATGCCGTCCACCGGGGAGGCGATGTTGAACAGCCGCACCCGGTCGGCGCGGGCGAGCCCGGCGTCGGCGAGCCGGATGTGCATCACCTCGGCGATGAGCGGGTGCGGGCCGAGCGGCGGGTTGATCATGACCTGCGTGCCGCTCGCCGCGATCGCCTCGCGCACCATCCGGTACACCTTCGGGTGCGGCCCGGTCACCAGCGGGGCCACCACGGCCGAGACGGCGCCCTGCGGCCGGCTCGCGGCGATCTCGTCGAGCTCCTTGGCGAGCCCGTCGATGTCGTCACCCAGGTGCACCAGCCGTACGTCGACCTGCGGGTTGTCGACCCGGAGCATGCGGGCGATGTCCTGGGGGACCTCATCGTCCCGGCCCGGAGCGGCCACCACGAGCGCGGGCGCGTCGGGCGGCAGATCGCTCGGCACCGGACGACGATGGCGGCCGGTGCCGCCCGGCCGCGAAGAGGATGAGCGGTCGCGTATCGGCAGAGGCGGATGGGGCGGCAGGCCTTCGTTCACATTGGCGGATTTTAGGGGGATGTCGCGACCTTTGCCGATCGAATGATCGATCAGTGACCAGGCACCCTAACGATGTGGAAAGGTTTGTCTCACTTTCCTTCCACTGTGCGGGTGAGGTCGTCGGGCGAGGGCGAGCGCGCCGGGCGCAGCCTCGCCGTGCGGTGGGGCAGAGGTCCGGACACGGGCCGTACGGCACGGCGCCGCGGCCCGCGAGCCGCCGCGCCGTACGGCGGGGCCGGGAGGCGGCGGCCGTACGGGCCGAGGGAAGGGATCCGGTCATGACCGAGGTGCTCGAGGTGGCCGGGCGACGGGTGACGATCACCAGCCCGGACAAGGTGATCTTCCCTGCCGCCGGGTACACCAAGCTCGACCTGGCCCGCTACTACCTCGCGGTCGCCGAGGGGGCGCTGCGCGGCGTGGCCGGGCGGCCCATGATCCTCAAGCGGTTCCCGCGCGGCGTGGCGGAGGAGCCGTTCTTCCAGAAGCGCGCCCCGGCGCGGCGCCCGGACTGGATCGAGACGGTCACGCTGCGCTACCCGTCGGGGCGCACCGCCGAGGAGGTCGTGGTGCGCGACGCCGCCCAGCTCGCCTGGGCGGTGAACCTCGGCTGCGTCGATCTCAACCCGCACCCGGTGCGCGCCGAGGACCTGGAGCACCCCGACGAGCTGCGCATCGACCTCGACCCGGTGCCCGGCGTGCCGTGGCGGCAGGTGGTCGAGGTGGCCCTCGTGGTCCGGGAGGTGCTGGGCGACCACGGCCTGGCCGGCTGGCCGAAGACCTCGGGCTCGCGCGGCTTCCACGTGTACGCCCGGATCGCGCCGCGGTGGACCTTCCCCGAGGTACGGCGGGCCGCCCAGGCGGTCGCCCGGGAGGTGGAGAACCGGGCGGGCGGCCTGGCGACGAGCCGCTGGTGGAAGGAGGAGCGGCAGGGCGTGTTCGTCGACTACAACCAGAACGCCCGCGACCACACGGTCGCCTCGGCGTACTCGGTCCGCCCCACCCCCGACGCCCGGGTCTCCACCCCGCTCGCCTGGGACGAGGTCACCGGCACCGACCCGGTGGACCTCACCCTCGCCACGGTGCCCGCCCGTTTCGCCGAGCTCGGCGACCCCTGGCGGGGGATGGACGCGGCCGCCGGGAGCCTGGACGGCCTGCTCCGGCTCGCCGACCGGCTCGGCCCGCCTGAGCGGCCGCCCAAGGGGGAGGGACGCCGCCGGGTGACGATGCCGCTCATCGAGATCGCCCGCGCCCGCACCGCGGCCGAGGCGCTCGCCGGGCTGGAACGGTGGAAGGCCCGCCACCCGGAGGTCGCGGCCCGTCTCGAGCCCGCCGACGTGCTCGTCGACTCGATGCGCGGCCGCAGCTCCACCTGGACCCGCATCCGGGTCAACCTGCGGCACGTGCCCGAGCCGGAGCGGCCGCCGCAGGAGCCGCTCGAGGTCGACTACGACCCGTGGGGCGGCCCGCCGCCCCCGGCGTGACCGCGCCCGAGCCGGTCGAGGCGGGCGGCGAGCGGCGCGCAGCCGGCGACCACGGCGGTGGCGACCCCGCCGACCACGAGCACCGCGCCGACCACGTCGGTGGGGTGGTGCACGCCGAGGTAGACGCGGGCCCAGGCCTGGGCGGCGACGAGGACCGCGCCGGCGGCGGCGACGAGGCGCAGGCGGGCCGTGCCGTACGCGAGCAGGCACGCGGCGATGACGAGGGCGAGCGTCACGGCGACGTGGCCGCTCGGGTAGCCGTACGGGCTGGGCTCCGGGATGAGCTGCCGCTCGGGGGCCGGGCGGGGCCGGTCGATCGCGACCTTGTAGAGGGTGTTCGCGCTCCAGCCCGCCGCGACGACGAGCGCGGTGAGCAGCGCCCCGCCGTACCGGCCGAGCAGGGCGAGGAGGAGCACGGCCGCGGCGCACACGGCGATCACGGCGGGCGGCAGGAAGGCGACCCGCAGCGCGTCGGCGACCGCGGTCAGGAGCGGGGCGCGCAGCTCGTGCACGGCCGCGGCGAGGCGGGCGTCGGCGGCGGTCCACGCGGGGGTGCGGGCGAGCAGGCCGAGGACCGCCGCGGCGGCGAGGGGCAGCGCGACACACCCGGCCCACACGGCCACGGCCCGGCGTCGGGCCGGTGGGCGCGCGGGCGGGCCGGGCGGGGCCGCGACGGGGCGTGGTCGCGGACGATGCGATGTCATCCGCGCCATCCAACCGCGTTCGCCGTGATCATTACGGCCGCGGGCGGCCGGAGCCTGCCGGGCGCGTCAGCGGGCGTGGGCGCGGGTGAGCCGGCACAGGTCGTTCCACCGGTCCGGGTCGACCGGGAACGCCGCCTCCCGCTGGGGCCGCAGTACGGCGGCGCACTCGTCGATCGCGGCGGCGAGCATGTCGTGCAGCCGCCGGTCGGCGTCCTGCACGCACGCCTCGGCCACCCCGCGCACCGCGATGTGCACCGCGTTCGGCGCGGCGATGCGCCGGAAGCCCTTCGGCGAGATCTTGAGACCGCGGCGGAACTCCTGCGCCTGCCGGGCGGCGTGCGGCGCCTGGTCGAGCGCGTCCCGGCTGCGCTCCGACAGCTCGCCGGGCGTGCGGCCCTCCAGCTCGGCGAGCACGTGCTCGGCGGCGAGGATCGTCACGGCCATGGTGAGCTGCCGCTCGGCGGCGACCACGGGGAGCGCGTGGACGGCGCAGACGAGCGCGATGCGGGGGTCGACCCGCGGGTCGTCGCCGTTGAGGCCGATCACCGAGGGGATCAGGTGGGCGAGCCGCGGCCGCGCCTCGTCGGAGGTGTAGTCGTTCACCAGGCGGGCGAGGGCGGCGAGCAGCGGGTGGGTGCAGTCGGGGTGGTCGCTCCAGCGCTCCCCGGCGAGGTACGAGGCCATCTCCATGAAGCACGCGCCCTTGCGCGGGTTCCGGTGCCTGCCGCGGGACAGCACCGGAACGAGCGTGGGCGGGTGCGCCTGCCGACTGTGCACAAGACACTCCAGAGGATCGCTCGGCCTGCCTCTACCCAGTCTGCGCCTCAGGTCACCGGCGCGCCAGAGGCCCGGGCGCCGCCCTCGGTACGGCATATCCGCATTAGTCACAAACCGCTCAAATGTGCACGAAAGTAACAGTTGTCGTAATAGGGATATGCGGTCGGCCGGGATGTCCGGACGGATAACAAATGTGGACCGTAGGCACACGATTCACGCACGTTTCGTGGCGTGGGCCGCGGGCGTTCTGCGATGATCCCCTGCGTACAGAGAGCCGGACTCCGAACCGACGGACAGTGACCGAATGCCCCCCATAGACCAGATCACCCAGTTCGCGGCGACCAATCCGGTCGGCACCGCCATCGTGTGCGTGTTCGCCTTCGTCGTGCTCGTTCTCGCCTACTTCGTGGTGCGCGGCCTGTGCCGGAACCTCGTCCGGCTGCTGCGCACCTGGGCGCAGAACCGTCCGCCGGAGGACATCCTCACCATCGTCGCCGCCTGCATCGCCACGGGCGTGTCCGCCCAGGGCATGTGGCGCTTCTCCGGTGACGTGCTGGGCTTCGACGGGCCGCTGCGGCTGCTGCTGTTCGCGTTCATCGAGGTCGCGGTGATCACGAGCGCGGTCCGGGCGCGGCGCAACATGCGCGAGAACTACTCCGCGGGCATCGACGGCGTCGCCGTCTGGGCGCTCACCTCGCTGTCGGCCGTGCTGTCCAGCCTCGACGCGCGCAGCCCCGCCGAGGCGCTGTTCCGCCTCGCCGCCCCGCTCGTGGCCGCGTGGCTGTGGGAGCGCGGCATGGCGATCGAGCGGCACCGGATCACCGGCACCAAGCGCATCAACTGGCGGATCACCCCCGAGCGCATCCTCGTCCGCCTCGGGCTCGCCGAGGTGAGCGACCGCTCCGCGAGCGAGGTGGACGCCCACCGCAGGCTCACCCGGGTCGCGCTCGCCGCCAAGCGCGCCCGCGCGCTGCGCGCCGCCGGCGCGAGCGAGTGGCGGATGCGCCGCGCGCTCGCCAAGCTCGACCGGGCCGTGGACCAGGCCGTGGAGTACACCGGTCTCGCCGTCGACCCCGCCCGCCAGCAGGCGCTTTTGTCCCAGATTGGAGCGCTCTACAACAGTTCGGCGCTGATGGACCTCTCGCCGCCGGTGCCGTGGGCGCCCACGCAGAACCAGCAGGCCCAGCAGGTGGTGGTCGAGCAGGCCGCGATCTCCGCCGGCAACGGCTCGGGCGGCGGTGACGCCGCCGGGGCGGACCGTTCCCGGCCGCGGGTCGCGGACGCGAACGGCCAGGCGAACCGGGCGGCGATGCTCGACGACGATGACGAGGACGAGGTGGAGGTGCTCGAGCCCGCGCCGCAGCAGCACCTCGACCCGGCGCAGCGGGCCGCCCTCTACCGCGCCGCGCGCGCCTACTGGGACCAGCAGATCGAGCGCAAGATCGTGCCGCGGGCGGCCGACATCGCCAAGGAGACCGGTCTCCCGATCGCCCTCGCCCGCGAGTACCGGGCGCTGTGGAAGCTCGAGCCGCGCGCCCACGCGCTGCTCGAGGCCGCCTACCACGAGAACGGCGGTCGTGACACCGGCACCTTCCCGGCCATCGAGGTCGAGGACCGCGTGCTCACCACCAACGGCTCCGCGCCCAGCTGAGCCGTCGCCACGCGGCATACGGCGAATCGCCGCCCCGGACCTCCGGGGCGGCGATTTCCGTGTGCGGCCCCGCCGCCGCGGGGCCTCTCCGGCGCCGGGGCGGCGGGGCCGCACGGACCCCCTCCCGCCCACGGGCGCGCCGATGTCGAAGCTCTGTCCCCCCTGATCCCCCTATTCCGTTCTGTCCCGTCCCCCGGTTGCGGATTCCTCGCCGCGTCGGCGGCCACGCTCCGGCGTCCGCCGGTCAGCCGCAGTCGCAGCAGTCGCAGTCGCATCTCTTGCAGCACCGGCAGCAATCGCAGCAGTTGTTGCAGTA
This sequence comes from Thermopolyspora flexuosa, assembly GCF_006716785.1. Lineage (NCBI taxonomy): Bacteria > Bacillati > Actinomycetota > Actinomycetes > Streptosporangiales > Streptosporangiaceae > Thermopolyspora > Thermopolyspora flexuosa. The sequence goes on from NZ_VFPQ01000001.1 coordinate 1,936,168, forward strand.
GGAGCAGCCGTCGCAGCAGTCGCAGGGGCATTCGCAGCGCTCGCGGCAGCTCTTGCCGCGGTTGGGGCTCCACTTCGGCTGGTACCAGCCGCAGGTGCAGATCTTGCACAGCTCGGCCGGGCAGACCACGAAGAAGCTGCGGACCTTGGGCACCTCGCCGGGCGGGTGCTCGGTGCCGTGCCGGTGGTCGTCGAAGGTGCGCGCCACGGCTCGCCGTACCTCGCCCACCAGCAGCGCCCGCACCAGCGTGCGGCGTTCCAGGTCCAGGTCGGCGACGGCGAGCTCGATGCCGTGGGCGGCGTCGTCGCAGAGGCGGCGCACCTCGGCGAGCGGGGTGCCGGTGGCGAGGATCGGGTTGTACGCGCCGTTGCGGCGGTCGGCCTCGAGGTCCTCGACGGCGTCGAGCAGGTGGGCGAGGCGGCCGAAGAGCCGCCCGGCCTCGGCGAGCGCCGGCGCGTTGTGCGGCTTTCCGGTCAGCTCGCCGGTGTGGGCGAAGACCGCGGACACCGCGGTCTCGGTGGGTTCGGTGAGCTCCAGCAGGGTGAGGCCGCCGCGCGCCTCCAGCAGCGGCTGCCGCGCCAGCGCGTCGCGCAGCACCTCGCCGTCGAACCCGAGGGCCGCCGCCTCGTGGTCGCTCGCCCGGCTCCACCGCTCCGCGACCCGCCGCGCCGCCGCCCCGACGAGGGGGCGCGCGTAGACGCCGTCCCGGTCGCTCAGGTGGTCGCCGATCTTTCCGGCGGCGAGCGCCAGCGACGCGGCGGCGGCGAGCCGTGCCCCCTCCGCGCGGGCGTCCACGACGTCGGCCCGGGAGAAGCCGCGCAGCGCGCAGGGGGCCGCCCGGCGGTGCGGGGACAGCTCCGGGGCCTGCGCCTCGACGAGCACGGAGACCAGCAGCCCGTCATAGTTGGTGACCAGCCGGGCGAGGTGGCCGTGGCGGTCGCGCAGCGTCAGGCAGAGCCCGCAGAGGTGTGCCATCCACTCCGCATGGAGCGATTTACACAAGGTATGGCGACAAGGTCGAACGATTCCAAACACGGGCGATCACCTTAGACCTCCCCGAGGGCGGGATGGGGGCGATTGGCCGGATCGATGAGGGCGCCGGCGAGGTCGCCGCCCGTCGCGGGGCCGGCTCGTACGGCGAGCCGTACCGGATGCCCCCGTGATCAGGCGGGGTAGGCGTGCGTCTCGGTGGCCTTGACCGCCGCCCAGACCCGGCCGCCGGGGGCGAGGTCGAGCTCGGCGAGGGCCGCGGGGGTGATGTCGGCGGCGGCCGCGATCGGGCCGGTCAGGTGTACGCGCACGTTGTCGCCGTGGCGCTCGACGCCGTCGACCTCGGCCTGCCACAGGTTGCGCGGCGTGCCGTCCGGGCGGGTGCGGAACAGCGCGACGGCCGAGGGCGGGAAGGCGACGAACGCGGCCCCGTGCAGCGGCTCGGCGACGCTGAACTCGATCTCGCCGACGCGCACCCGGTGGCCGTCGCCGTCGCCCCGGTAGAGGTTGAGGCCGACGAGGCGGGCCACGTAGTCGGTGCGGGGATGGCGGGCCACCTCGGTCGGCGGGCCCTGCTGCACCACGGCGCCGTTCTCGATCACGACGAGCCGGTCGGCGAGCGCCATCGCGTCGAGCGGGTCGTGGGTGACGAGCACGGTGGCGCCGTCGAACTCGGCGAGGTGGCGGCGCAGCCGGGCCCGGATGTCGAGCCGGGTGTGCGCGTCGAGCGCGGCGAGCGGCTCGTCGAGCAGGAGCAGCCGGGGACCGGCGGCGAGCGCGCGGGCGAGCGCCACCCGCTGCGCCTGCCCGCCGGACAGCCGGCCGGGCCGTACCCCGGCGAACCCGGCGAGGCCGACCCGCTCCAGCCAGGTGGCGGCGACGCGGCGGGCCTCGGCCTTCGGCACGCCCCGGCAGCGCGGGCCGAAGGCGACGTTCTCGAGGGCGGACAGGTGCGGGAAGAGCAGGTAGTCCTGGAAGACCATGCCGATCGGGCGGGCCTCGGGCGGCAGGTCGTGCAGCGGGCGGCCGTCCAGCTCGATGTGGCCCGCGGTGAGCGGGGTGAGCCCGGCGAGCGCGCGCAGCGCCGTGGTCTTGCCCGCGCCGTTCGGGCCGAGCAGCGCGACCACCTCCCCGGCGGCGACCGCGAGCGCCACGTCGAGCCGGAACCGGGGCCGCTCCACCACGAGCCGGCAGTCCAGCGTCACAGCCCGCTCACCCACCGGTCCCGCAGCGCGGCGAGGATCGCCACCGACACGGCGAGCAGCACGAGGCTGAGCACGATCGCGGCCTCCGGCTCGGTTTCCAGCGCGAGGTAGACGGCGAGCGGCATCGTCCGGGTGGTGCCCGGGTAGTTGCCCGCGAACGTGATCGTCGCGCCGAACTCGCCGAGCGCCCGCGCCCAGCAGAGCACCGCGCCCGCCGTGACCCCGGGCGCGACCAGCGGCAGCGTCACCCGGCGGAAGGTGGTCCACCGCGACGCGCCGAGCGTCGCCGCCGCCTCCTCGAACCGCGGATCCGCGGCCCGCAGCGCGCCCTCGACGCTGATCACCAGGAACGGCATCGCCACGAACATCTCGGCGATCACCACGGCGGCGGTGGTGAACGGCAGCGTGATCCCGAACGCGGCCTCCAGCCACTGGCCGACGAGCCCGCGCCGGCCGAGCACGAGCAGGAGCGCGACGCCGCCGACCACCGGCGGCAGCACGAGCGGCACCGCCACCAGCGCCCGGACCAGGCGGCGGCCGGGGAAGTCGACCCGGGCGAGCAGCCAGGCGAGCGGCACGCCGAGCAGCAGGCACAGCCCGGTGGCGACGGTCGCGGTGACGAGCGACAGCCGCAGCGCCTGGAGCACCGCGGGCTCGGCGAGCCGGGCGGGCAGCGTGGACCAGGGGGCGCGGATCAGCAGCCCGGCGAGCGGCAGCACGAGGAAGACCAGGCCCGCGACGGCGGGCACGAACAGCATCCACGGCGCCCGGCCGCGGGGCGCGCGCCGTGGCCGCCCCGGACGGCCGGTACGGCCGGCATCGGGGCGCGCGGCGTCGTCCGCCGCGAGGGCCGCGACGGACGGGACGTCGCGGGCGGATCGGGACCGATGCCGCACCACTGCAGACCTCCTCGCCGACCTGCCGGTCGGCCGCGCGGGAATTCGGATCGCGCCCAGGGCGCCGGTTCAGCTTAGCCGCAGCAGATAAGAGGACGCATCTCCTGATGTCCTGGAATGCCCCCTATGAGGATGGAGGTATGTCCTCGCACGTGCGAGGGTTCTGCGTACGGCGCGCGCAACGACGGCGAACGAGGGCGATGCCCTGGGTGGTTCTACGTCGCGCCATGCCGTAACCGGTGGGGCGGCCCCGGCCGACGGAACTCCGTGTCCAACGGATGTTCCGAGGCGTGCCATCGGCCCCGAGGCGAGGTAGCGTCAACGAACGGGCTCGATGCGGGAGGGTGATCCGATGGCCGACGAGGACGTGCCGGCACGGCTGCGGGAGATCTGCCTGTCGCTGCCGGAGGCCGTCGAGAAGCCGTTCGGCGGGCACAGCGCGCCGTCGTTCCGCGTCCGGGACAAGCTCTTCCTCATCACCTCCGAGGACGGCCGGTCGATGATGTTCAAGGCCGGCCCGGGCGTGCAGGAGGCCCTCGTCGCCTCCGATCCCGAACGGTTCTTCGTCCCCGCGTACGTCGGCCACAAGGGCTGGGTGGGCGCCTGGCTCACCGTGGACCAGGACTGGGACGAGATCGCCGAGCTCATCGAGGACAGCTACCGCCTGATCGCCCCCAAACGCCTCGCCGCCCGAATCCGGCGGTCCGCGTCCGGCGACGGCCACCGGTGAAAACCTTTCATTAGGCCTCCGCTTCAACGCGACGACTTTCTCCGCACATCCGAACGACCTCACCAGGCGCGAGTCTCCGCGGCCATCCGATCACGTCCCCGCGGGGCTCCCAGGCCGCCGGGTGACCCGCTCCGGAGCAGCGCCGGGCGCCCGGGCGGCCGCGGAGCCGCCGGTCGCCCGCGCAGAGGCGCGGACAGGAACCCGAGCATCATTCGGTTTGTTCCGCGTTCACTCCGGCGATCGGGACCGTTTCATGAACGTTTCATGAAAAGCGAGCACCACTCGCAACCTGTGCGCCGTGAAACGTCGCGGCAACGAGACGCCCCGCCACGAATCGTGGCGCCGCGTGGCCTTTACCCCGACGACTCCGAACCTTTTCCCGCCCAGCGGACTCTTTTAAGTCGGCACCGGTTTGGAGCGAGACCGGACGCCCGCCCGATGGGCGAGCGCCGTCCTCCGGTGCCGTCGATGGCAGGTTCCTGACTTCAGGTCGACAGGCGGGACGGGGGACGTCATGCGATGAGCGCACAACAACGGGGGATGGCGTACTTCAACGCCGGACGCTGCGAGATCTGCGGGGTCGAGCTGCGCAAGCGGCCCGGTACGGCCGGCCGCCCGGCCCGGTTCTGCTCCGGCACCTGCCGCCAGCGGGCGCGGCGACGCCGGATGGCCGCCGAGAAGGTCACCGCCACACACACGCTCACGGCCCGCCTGCCCGTCGTCGGCGAGGGCACGGTACGGCACGGCCCGGCCGGCTGGCCGGACGGCCGGCCGTACCCCGAAGCGGCCGGTCCACGGGCGACCGGCACGAACCACACCGGCCCGATCATGCCCGTGACCGCCGCGGCGCAAACCGAGGGCGACGGCGCCGATGCGCTGCCGCAGGCCCCGCCCACGACGGAACCACCGGCGCCGGCCGAACCGGCCGCCGAACCCCAGGCCGCGACGGACCCGCACCCGGACGCGGCCCCGGACAGCGGCGGGCCCGCCCCGCTGTGGCCCTCGCACCCGGGCGGCCACGCGGCCGGGACCACGGCGGGGGAGACCGCCGCGGCCCCGGACCCGGACGAGCCCCGGTACCCGCCGCCCGCCGACCGGGACCGGCCCGGATACGGCACGCCACCGGCCGCGGTCGGCCTGCCCGCTCCGCTCGACGTGTTCGTCGGCCGCGAGGACGAGATCGCCGAGCTGAAGGCGCTGCTCGGCGTCGCCCGGCTGGTCACCCTCGTGGGCCCGGCCGGGACCGGCAAGACCCGGCTCGCGCTCGAGCTCGCCGCCCGGGTCGCCACCGGCCACCCCGACGGCGTCTGGCTGGTCGAGCTCTCCGGGCTCACCGACGACCGGCGGCTCGCCCACCACGTCGCCGAGAGCCTCGGCGTCCGCCCGGCCGCGGGCACCACCGCCGAGCGGGCCCTGCTGGCACGGCTGCGCGCCGGCCGTACCCTGCTCGTCCTCGACACCTGCGAGCACCTGGTGGACGCCGCCGCCCGCCTGGCGGTGACGCTGCTGCGCGCCTGCCCCGGCCTCACCGTGCTCGCCACGAGCAGGCGGCCGCTGGACGCGCCCGGCGAGCACCTCTACCCGGTGCACGGGCTGTCCCTGCCCCAGCCCCGGGCGCCGCGCAGCCGCGGTGAGCTGCTGCGCTCGGACGCGGTCCGGCTGTTCGTCGAGCGGGTCCGCGCGGTGAGCCCCGGCTTCGAGCTGACCCGGGAGAACGGCGACGAGATCGCGGAGATCTGCGCCCGCCTCGACGGCAACCCGCTCGCGCTCGAGCTCGCCGCCCGGATCGCCCGGCTGCGGCCGGTCGGGCACATCCTCGCCCGGCTCGACGACCGGCTGCACCTGCTCAACCAGGGCGCCCGCACCGCCGAGCCGCGGCACCGCAACCTGCGGACCGCGATCGCGTGGAGCTACGACCTGCTCGACCCGGACGAGCAGCGGATGTTCCGGCGGCTGTCGGTGCTCGCCGGATGGTTCACCGCCGACGACGCCCGGCGGGTGTGCGGCGACGACCTCACCACGGACGCGGCGCTGCACCTGCTCGGCCGGCTGGAGAGCAGCTCGCTGCTGGCGACCGAGCCCGGCCGCCCCGGCGGCAGGTTCCGCATCATGGAGTCGATCCGCCTGTACGCCCAGGAGCGGCTCGCCGCCGAGGGCGAGGAGGACGACGCCCACGAGCGGCTGGCCGCCTGGCTGCTCGAGCTCGCCGCCCCGGTGGCCGGCGACGGACGGCTGCTGCGCTCGGTCCGGGAGCTCGACCCGCTCGCCGCGGCGCACCACACGCTGCGGCACGCGCTCGACCGGGCGATGCGCCGCGGCGACGACCGCCGCCTGCCCCTCGCCACGGCCCTCGCCTGCGGCCTGTGGCACCTGGGGCGGATCGGCGAGGCCAGGCGCGTGCTCGGCGCGGTGCTCGCCCGCACCGAGCCCACCTCGCCCGGGCGTGCGGCCGCCCTCGGCTGCGCGGCCGTGCTCGCCGTACTCGACGGCGACGGCGAGCAGGCGCTCGACCTCGCCACGCGGGCGCTCGAGCCGGCGCACGACCCGATCACGCGCGCCCGGGCGCTGCTCGCCCTGCAGACGGTACGGCGCTGCCTCGGCGACCTCGCGGAGGCCGACCGGCTGGCGGAGGACTGCCTCGCCCTGCTCGACGAGGCGGCCGACCCCGCGGACCGCGCGGTGGTCCTGCACGAGCGTGCCCGGCTCGCGGTACGGCGCGGCGACCTGGACGGCGCGCGCGCCCTGCTCGACCGCTGCCTCGCCGCCCACGCCGATCGCGCCGCCCGCCGCGGCCGCCCGTACGGCGAGGCCGAGCCGGTGCCGGTCGACTGGGCGCACACCGCGGCGACCGTGGCCCTGCTCGAGGGGGACATCGACGACGCGGCCCGGCGCTGGCGGGAGATCCTCGACGCGTACCGTCCTCCGGGCGGCGAGGCGTCGCCGCTCGTCCTGGAGTGCGTCGCCGGGCTCGCCGCCGTGGCCGCCCGGACGGGCGACGCCCTCCGCGCGGTACGGCTCGCCGCGGCCGCGGGCGTGCTCCGCGAGGGGCCCCTGCTGCGCGGCGGCACGATCCCCCGGGAGGCCCTCGCCGAGGCGGTGACCGGGGCCCGCGCGGCGCTCTCGGCCGCCGCCGCGTCCGCGGCGATCCGCGACGGCGAGCGCCTCGGCGGCCCCGACCTGATCGGGTACGCGCTCGGCGGCGCCTGGCGGGAACCGGGCGACGGCGACGCCGCCGATCCGGTCCTCACCGACCGCGAGCGCCAGGTCGCCCTCTTGGTGGCCGAGGGTCTGGCCAACCGCCAGATCGCCCGCCGCCTGCACGTCTCGGAGCGCACCGTGCACACCCATCTGGAGCGCATCCGGGCGAAGCTCGGCCTGCCGTCCCGCGCCCACATCGTGCGCTGGGTGCTGGAGGAGGGCACGACCGACTGACCGGGCCCGGTACGGCGAGCCGCCCGCCACCGGGGCCCGGCCTCATCACGGGGACACCGGCCCGAAACCCGCTCACGGCCCGGCGACCATGCCCGGGCCGTGAGCGTGAACGCGGGAAACGTCCACGACCCCGCAGGGCCGGGTGCCGCGATGCGGATTGGATCGCCCGCCGCGGACGATGACGTGCGGTCAGAGCGTCCGGCCGTGTGAGTATGCAAGGCGCCACGTGACTCGTGGGTGTGCCGGCACGGCCGCCAACGTGGGAGCCACCGCCCGGCGGACGCCGGTGACCATGCCCACGGTGAGCGGCACCGATCTACCCGGGAACGTGTCCGACGATGTGGACACGAGGTAGGCATACCGGCGCACGCCTTCCATATGGCAAAGGTGGGCCTTGGGCGGGAACCTTCTCGCCCTCGCTTCCTCTTCCCCGTCTGTCGTCCGGGCCGCCCGGACTGCTCGTTGCCTCGTCAAGCTGATCGGCCGATGCTCGGTCTCCTGGCCGGGCCTCGCGCCGTGCACGGACGCGGGCAGGGGCCTGCGTCCCGGTCATCCGGTCACCACCCTCGACCCCAGGCCCGGGCGGCGGCCTGTCCTGGTCGGTGGCCGCAGAGGACGCCCGGCTCCGTGGGGGGCGGCCTCAGGCCCGGGCCCACACGCTCCGATCCGCCATGCGGGCCGACCCGGGACGTTCGCCGTCTGCGACACAGGTCCCGTCGGTCAGACGTTCGGCCACGTCTCCGGGCCGAGTCGTCCCGGCGCCGTGGACACGCGCTGCCGTTCCGGTGGGACCAAGCGGTCTTCGGCCCTCTGTATGAGAAGCGTCGTCGAGACCTTGGGCGCCCGGGATCCTGGCGGCGCTCAGGAGCGCGGATCGTTCGGGCGACGGCTCGGGCGCATGGGCCACGTCCGGTCGGGATCCCGCGCCCAGGGCCATTCCGCTTCGGACGGATCCCGGTGGCCGAGGGCGGCGGTGTCCGCGGCGTGGCCGTCGGCCGTACCCGGCGCCCAGGAGGTGCCCTGTGCGGCCCGCGGGGGGTCGAACCAGGGGCCGGAGGACGGCTGGGACGTTGATTCGTGGCCACCGGGGGACGACGGCCAGACGCGGTGCCCGGTCGCGTCCGGCCCGTGGTGCGGGGCGGCCGGGGTCGACGGCCCGTGCTGTGCCGGGTACGGCTGCGCGGTGGGCGCGCCGGGCCGCGGGCCGGAGGGCGGGAGCGCGGACAGGTAGGCCTCGTACGGCAGGGTGGCCTGGGCGTCCGGGTTCTGGTAGCCGGAGGAGGGGGAGCTCGCCGGGTGACCGGGCTGCGTGGGCGGCACCTGGGGCGGGTGGCCGGTGTGTGCGTCCTGCCGGTGGCACTGCGGGTGGTAGTGGTGCGTGGCGGCCGGGTCCGGGTTCCAGGTGGCCCCGTTCCGGGTGGGCCACTGCGTGACGGGGAGCGACGCGGCGGCCTGCTCGGTCACGGTCGGCCATGTGGCCGCCTGGGCGGTGGGGACGCCCCCGGCGGGCCGGGCCGTGTTGGCGTAGGCCGCGGGGTGGGGCGCCGCGTGGTGGGCGCCGACCCCGGCCGGCGTGGCGGCGGGCTCCGGCGTGGCGGCGACGGGCGTGGCCGCCGGCCGTGCCTGGGCGGGCTTGGCGCCGCCCGGCAGGTCGAGCAGGAACCGGCTGAGCCGCGTCGCCTCCAGACCGCGGTGCAGGGTGAGGCAGATCCAGGCGATGAGCGCGGTCATCAGGATCGGCTCGAGGAGGGCGAGCGGGAGCCCGAAGGGCGTCGCGGCCAGCGCGGAGAGCGGCCGGGCGAGCGCCAGGTCGAGCAGCGCGAGCAGCGGCATGTGGATGACGTAGATCGGCAGCGTGCGGCGGCCGATGCCGATGAGCGGGGTGGCGATCCGGTCCCACCGGGCCAGCATCGCCGAGCCGGTCACGCCGAAGGCCGCCGCGGCCACGCAGACCACCGGCCACACCCCGGGGACGTCCTGCGTCCCGGTGACGACCATGACCACGAGCAGGCCGCCGTACACGCCGGTGGCGAGGGCGAACCGCGGCCAGTTCACGCCCTCCGCGAGCCGCTCGACGTACTGGCGGAAGTACAGGCCGAGCAGGAAGAACACCAGGTTCTGCAGCAGGCCGGCCCGGTTGCCGGGGACGGGCACGAGCTCCGACGCGGCGGCGACCGACAGGGCGAAGGCGGCGCCCAGTACGACGAACCGGGGGAGCCGCCACGTCACCTTGGCGATCACGAAGTACAGCGCCAGCGCGTACAGGTACCAAAGATTGGACGGCGTGATCGTGAGCTGCTCGAGCAGCCCGAGCGGGCTCGTCGCGCGGTCGGTGGGGAAGTCCGGGGCGAGGCTCAGCAGGGCGGTGTGGATGAGCAGCCACACCACGTACAGGTAGAGGAACTTCGCCACCCGCGACCGGGCCGAGATCCGCCACGGCCGGTGCACCGCGCCCAGCGCGAACATGCCGGAGATGGTGAAGAACAGCGGCATGCGCAGCGGCAGCAGCAGCTCGCACAGGGTGCCCCACACGCCGGGGATACGCAGCCCTTCCGGCCACTCCAGCCGCAGGTACTGCTTGGCCACGACATGCCACAGGACCACGAGCAGGATGCACAGGCCCTTCGCGGTGTCCGCCCAGCGGACACGTTCGGCGCGAGCGGCCGACACGGACACGATGGAAACCCCCCGGACAGCACGCCGGATCGGCGGCGGGACACGACAAAGAACCGGCGCAGACAGGCCGGCTCATCGACGATGCCGACGGCGACCGGGGCGGCACATCCGCAGCAATCGCAATGAAGTTCCGTGACACGGAAGTACGGGGACGTACGTCAACCGATCCCGCAATAACCGGATGCGACCGAAATCTGCCGGAGCGTAGCGGCACACCCGTCCCGCAGGCCACGCGTCGGGCCGACGGGAGCCCGCCGCCCGGCGATCATTACCGGGCTCCCCGCCGGTCCGGTAGCGGCAGGCGTGGCCGGCACCGCCATCATGTGGCCTACGTCGCCCTGAGCGTCCGGCCGGGCGGCCGGACGGGCGACGCCATCCCCGCGGTACGGCTCGCCGCCACGGCGGCCGTCCTCCACGGCGGTCCGCCGCCTCGCGGACCTCGCTGCCTCGGCGTCATCGCAGGGCGGCCACCAAAGCCGGCGCTCGGCTCACCTGCGCGGTGCACGGCGCGACCTCCCGGTGACCACGCCCGGACCGGGACCGCGGCCAACGGCACCTGGGCCGGAGAGGGACATGCACGGGGCGGGGCCGGCCGCCAAGGCCAAGTGGTGTTTCGGGAACCGTTCTCCGGAGCGGGTCCGGTCGAGCGGCGGGGCGTGTTCCGCGCTACGCGTCAGCCGGCCTCGAACCATCCGGTCGTGTGGTGACCCGCATGGCGGGGAGTGCCGGAGCGAGGGTGATGCGCCGCACCCGAGCAGGAGGCCTCGCCCGCAAGGTTGAAGGGAGACGCCGATCCCGTCGCACCTTGCCGTTGCCGCCGCGATCGGTGGCCGTGACCGCCGCGGTGGCCTCGATCCGATCAGGCACGCTCGCCGCCCCTGGCACGGCCGGCCGGGGCGTGCGTGGGTGACGATTACCGATCGCCGGGATCGGCCGCCGTTCCGGAGGGCTTTTCCCGTAAAGAGGGGCTCGGTGGCGTTGCGGAAGACGCGGCCGGGTAGCGGTTCGGTAACTTCTTGCCAAGATTCCGGCAGATCGTGAGATTGCTCACGCTAATCGTCGCGGAAGCCGATCGAGCGGCCGCACGCGGGCATTCGGGGTGAACCGGGCCTGTCGTCGCCCGCCTCGGGTGCGCCACACACCGGAGAAGAGAACCCCGTGGCGGCCGGAGTTCTCGCTCCGGCGATTCTCTCCAGGAGGTCTATACCATTTCCGGGATCCTGGGAGATGTCGACCGCCGTAGGCCGGGAGAAACGAACGGCCTTTCGCGGACGATGCCGCGCCGGATATGCCGCGGGGGAGAGGCGAGAGGACACGGGCGACTTGAACGCCCGGTCGGTGTCCCGATGCGGCCGGTAACCGGGAGTGATGTTTCCCTTCGGCGCCCGCCCTTGCCCGCGGAATGGGGCCACCCCGCGCCCGCGCGGGGATTCGGAACATCGGCGGCGCCTGCGACGCGGGCTGTGCCCGCTATGCAGGCCGAGACACATGCGGAACGGAACGTTGAATCCGCCACAAGAGCGCCGCGGAGATTGCCGGCGCGAGGCCGCCGATACGCGGATGCGCGGCCGTAAACCGCTACGCGGACGACGTGGGATGGGAGTCGTCGTGGCCGGGAGGGTGCGACGTACGGCACCGTCCACGACGACGGGGAGGCCCTCGGCCGGTGGCGCGACCGGAAACCTACGGATTGCGGGCGGACGTGGAACGCGCGGCCGACGCGGCGGGCCGTACACCGCCGTCGGCGGCGAGCGCGGCGTGCGGGGGCGACGCGGCCGGTCCGGGGCGGGCACGGTGGGCCTGGTGTGCGGCGGGACTCCACCGACGCGACCACGACCGTTCGTGCTCGTCGCGGCCCGCCCGATTCGGCGGTCCCCCGGCCACGGAGGTGGCGGGGGGACCGCCGGATTCGCCCGGCCGCAAGCGCGTCAGGACTTGCCCGACGTCTTCGCGCCGGTCACGAGGCTCGGGTCGTTGGCCTCGTAGGCCTTGGCGAGGTGCGTGGAGATACGGCCACGCTCGCTCACCGGCAGGCCGTGCTGCTTCGCCCAGGCGCGGATCTTCGCGGAGCGCTGGCGGTCGCCGCTGCTCGCGCGCGAGCTCTTGCCCCGCTTCGACCCGGGCGCGGGCGCCCGGCGCGCGGCCTCCCTGAAGGGCTTCAGCGCGTTGCGCAGCTTCTCGGCGTTGGACTTGTGCAGGTCGATCTCGTAGGAGATGCCGTCCAGAGCGAACTTGACCGTCTCGTCGGCAGGCGAACCGTCGAGATCGTCGGTGAGAGTGATCACCGTCTTGAGCGCCATGGTGTCTCAGTCCTCCGTGCTCGGCATTTGTTGTGCTCTGCCCCGGCCGGGGATTCCTCGTTTGATGCCGCCCGCGATCGTCCCTCGCCATGCAACCGGTCAAGGCAAATCATCAAATCTCATTATTGCCGATACCCATTAGTTCCATCAAACCGCGCGCATACGGGCTCGGGCAAAAGTTACGGAGGGTCTAGCCCTGTGTCACATGGTGAGTTGGCCGCCATTAGCGAGGCGGCCGCCCCGAAATGCCGTGTGGGAGCGCGTCCACGGCCCTGTGGAGGGCCCACGACGTTCCCGTGACCGGACCCCGCCGGGTTCGCCCCGGTCTTCCCCATCATGACCAGGAACGGGGCGGCGGGTGGGCGCACGGCGAGTGACGAGATCACAATAGGGCAAGCCGGGCGGTCGAATCACCACCGAACGCGACAAACTATCACCGACCGCCCGGCAATGCATGATGTCATGTCGGGAACCACCGTTCCGTCACATCGTCCGGTCCGGGCCCGCCGAACCTCGGCGTCAGGTAAAAAGTGACATCGACCCTCACAGACGGACAGGGCCCCCAATGGGCCGCCCTTCATCATTTTCCGCTAACGCGCGGGCTTTTCCCGCGCCAGGCTCGGGAGGCGCAGTTGCCCGCTTGCGCCGCGTTAAGCCCGCGGTTGTGGCGCCGCGCCATTCGCCGCATCCGCCGCGATCGGGCGCAGAGCCGTACCCTCGTCCCGTCCGCGTCGCCGGCCTCCCGCATTCCCCAGGGGGCCGCGCGTCACGCCGCCGCAAGGGTAGGGCATCGCGCCCGGGCGTCCGTAACCGCCCCCGGTCTCCCGCGCGTCGCCCCGGTACGGCACGGCCGCCGCGGCGACGGGGGTGCGGGTTCGGCACGGCCGGTGGAGATCGCTACCCTTCCGGCGCATGGCAGTACGTCCGACCGAAAAGTGGCGCCATGACGCCGATGTCCTGTGGCGGCGGCCCGAGCCGCTGCTGGAGCTGATCGACGAGGCGTTCGGCGCGTTCGAGGGCGAGGTGGCCGGGCTCGGCGAGGACCCGGACGACGAGAAGGTGTTCGACGTGATCCGCCGCGTGGTCGTCGAGCTCAACGTCCTCGACCAGGAGCACGGCGCCGCGTTCGACGAGGTGGACCGCGCGGACCTGTGCGCCTATATCGAAGAGGTCCTCACCGAGCACGGCATCGACCTCCCCGCCCTCGCGGAGCGCCGCGGCATCAAGCCGTCGGAGATCACCGACGAGTGGCGCGAGTGGTGATCCCGGCCGCCCGGCACACCTCGCGCCGCACCCGCTCGGCCAGCGCGGCGAGCCGGGGCGTCTCGCGGACCGGCGGGGGCGTCGGCCCCCGCAGGGCCCGCGCCTCGGGCGGCAGCCGCGCGAGGTCCGCGGCGCAGCGCTCCCGCGGCACGCTCAGCGGCTCGGGCGGGGCGACGCGGCGCCCGGAGAGCATCACCGGGCGGAGCAGGAGCCGCCGGCCGGGCGGCGCGGGCTCGTCCCGCAGGCCGACCAGGTCGTCGTGCTCGCCACGGAAGATCTGTTTCGCGCCCGGCGCGGTCACCTTGCCCGCCGACAGCTTCATCACCGGCCTGCCCGCGTACACCACGAGCTTGTAGGCGCTGTCCAGGTACGGCGCGTCCGCCGACACCCCCACCTTGGTGCCGACCCCGAAGGCGTCGATCGGCGCGCCCGCCGCGACCAGGTCGGCGATCGCGTACTCGTCGAGCCCGCCGCTGGCGAAGATCTGCGCGTCGGTGAACCCGTGCTCGTCGAGCAGCCGCCGGGTGGCCCGGGACAGCTCGGCCAGGTCGCCCGAGTCGAGCCGTACCGCGATCGGGCCGGGCAGCCGCAGCCGCCGCGCCACCGCGATCGCCGCCCGCACCCCGCCGAGCGTGTCGTAGGTGTCCACGAGGAAGGTCGTGCGGCCGGGGAAGTCGGCGGCGAAGGTGGTGAACGCCTCCTCCTCGTCGGGGAACGCCTCGATGAACGAGTGCGCCATCGTGCCCGCCGCGGTCAGGCCGTACCGGCGGGCGGCCTCGACGTTGCTCGTCGCCGCGAACCCGGCGATCGCCGAGGCCCGGGCCACCGCGAGCGCGGCCTCGATCCCCTGGGTACGGCGGAACGCGAAGTCGACCAGCCGCGCCGGCCCGGCCGCGAGCACGCAGCGGGCCGCCTTCGTCGCCACCGAGGTCTGGAACGTGATGTGGTTGAGCAGCACGGTCTCCACCAGCTGCGCCTCGGCGATCGGCGCGGTCACCTCGAGCAGCGGCTCCCCGGCGAACACCACGTGCCCCTCCGGCACCGCCCACACGTCCCCGGTGAACCGGAGGCGGCCCAGCGCCTCGAGCACGTCCGGCCCGTAGCCCTGCGTCTCGGCCAGATAGGCGAGGTCGGCCTCCTCCAGGGAGAACCTCTCCAGGAACTCCAGGCAGTCGGCGAGCCCGGCCGCCACCAGGAACCCGCGGTCCTTCGGCATGTGGCGCACGAACAGGCTGAACACGGCCGTCCGGTTGCGGCCGTGCCGCAGGTAGGAGGCCGCCATGTTGAGCTCGTACAGGTCGGTCAGGAGCCCGCCGGGCATGCGTCCTCCTCGGTCCCCCCGGGGCGGCCCCGGGCGGTCAGCCGGTGCCGCCGTCGCCCGGCACCCGGGGTCCGGGACGCTCGTCCTCGGGGCGGGCGGCGCGGCCGACGAGGCCGGCGGCGAGCAGCAGCTCACGGGCGAGCCGGGCGGCCTGCACCGCGCGGTCCACGCCGGGCGGCTCGAGCGGGTCGCCCTGCACGCCCCGCGCGAGGGTCGCGTTGGCGTCGGCGAGCGCCTGGATCTGCCGTTCCACACGGTCCAGGCGCGCCCGCAGCAGCCGGACCTCCTTCTCCAGCGGATGCTCCGGCCCGGTGCTCATGTCGGCCGGTGGTGAGCCGGTCACCAGGTTCACCTCCGTGTCTGCCTCGGTCTCGCGGTCCCTTCGCCTCTTGCCCAGGAACCCCGGTCCCACGCCACCCCTTCACCGGGCGGCGCCGAAGCGGTGCGGACGCGTGTCACGGGCGGCCGGCGGAGGCGCCGCGGAGCATCCGGCGTCGCGGAGGGGCCGGAGGCCGTGGTCAAGGAGTACGGTCGCAGGAGCGGCCGCAGGCGGGGCGCGGCCGGGCGTTTCCCGCGGATTCGGCGGGGATTTCACGCGGATTCCGCCTGCTGCGGTACACATACCTGGGCGATCCCGTACGCGGGCCCTCCGGCCCGCCTGTTAACGTCACCATCAGGGGGTGAGAGCCGAATGGCGGTGAGGCGGGGCGACAGGCCGCGCTCCAGGCCGGCCGTGCTCGGCGACGTGGCCGCGCTCGCCGGTGTCTCGGCGATGACGGTGTCCCGGGTGCTCAACGATCCGGAGCGGGTACGGGCCGAGACCCGGGCGCGGGTGCTCGCGGCGGTGCGCGAGCTCGACTACCGCCCCAACCTCGCCGCCCGGCAGCTGGTCACCGGCCGGTCCGGCGTGCTCGGCGTGGTGAGCATCGACACCACCCTGTACGGCCCGGCGTCCACGCTCTACGGCATCGAGCAGGCCGCGCGCGGCCGCGGCTACTCGGTGAGCATCGCGAGCCTCGAGGCGCTCAACCGCGCGTCGCTCGAGGACGGCGTGCGGCGGCTGCGCTCCCAGGCGGTGGACGGCATCGTCATCGTCGCCCCGCACGAGTCGGCCGCCGAGGGCCTGCGCAACCTGCCCGAAGGGCTGCCGGTGGTCGCGGTCGACGCGGGCGCCGACCTGCCGGTGCCCGTGGTCATGGTCGACCAGCGGCTCGGCGCGGCCCGCGCCACCCGGCACCTGCTCAGCCTCGGCCACGAGACCGTGTGGCACATCGCGGGCCCGGTCGACTGGACCGACGCGAGCGGCCGGATCGAGGGCTGGCGCGCCGCGCTCGAGGCCGAGGGCCGCCCGGTGCCCGAGGTGCTGCGCGGCGACTGGAGCCCGCGCTCCGGCTACCTGCTGGGTCGGCGGCTCGCCGCCGACCCGGAGGTGACCGCGATCTTCGTGGGGAACGACCAGATGGCGCTCGGCGTGCTGCGCGCGCTGCGCGAGGCCGGGCGGCGCATCCCCGAGGACGTGAGCGTGGTCGGCTTCGACGACGTGCCCGAGTCCGCCTACTACTGGCCGCCGCTCACCACGGTGCGCCAGGACTTCGGCGAGGTCGGCCGGGAGGCGTTCCAGCTGCTGCTCGACCGCATGTCCGGCGCCGAGGCGGCGGCCCGCCGCCTGGTCGAGCCGGAGCTGATCGTCCGGGACAGCACGGGCCCGGCCCCGTCCGGCGCGGCCCGGCGCGGGCGGTCCTGACCGTACCGCCCGCCGGAGCCGCGGACGCCGGGAACGGAGCCGGGCCGATCAGGGAGACGGTCAGCGTACGGCCGTGGCGGCGCGGCGCTTGGTCCACACGTCGAAGGCGACCGCGGCGAGCAGGACCGCGCCCTTGACCAGCATCACCCGCTCGCTGGGCGCGCCGATCAGCGACATGCCGTTGTTGATCACGCCCATGATGAGGCCGCCGGTGACCGCGCCGACCACCTTGCCGACCCCGCCCTGGACGGCCGCGCCGCCGATGAACGCCGCCGCGATCGCGTCCAGCTCGAAGGCGTTGCCCGCGGTCGGCCCGGCCTGGTTGAGCCGCCCGGCGAAGATGATCCCGGCGAGCGCGGACAGCACGCCCATGTTCACGAACAGCCAGAACACGATCGACTTGACCTTCACGCCGGAGAGCACCGCCGCCTGCAGGTTGCCGCCGATCGCGTAGATCTGCCGGCCTGCCACGGCGCGGTTGGTGAACAGCGAGTAGCCGAGCACGAGCGCGAAGAGCAGGATGAGCACCCACGGCAGGTTGCGGAACCGGGCGAGCTGCACCACCACGAACGCGATCACCGCCGCGTAGGCGGCGAGCCGCAGCAGGAACAGCGGCAGCGGCTCCACCTGCTGCCGGTAGCGCAGCCGCCCGGTGCGGGCCCGCCACTGGGCCACCACCAGCCCGGCGATCACCGCCGCGCCGACGAGCAGGCTCACCAGGTCGGCGCCGCCCAGCGGCCCGAGCCCGACGTTGCCGAGGTAGCCGTCGGTGAACCCGTTGGCGAGGGTGCGCACCTCGTCCGGGAACGGCCCGATGCCCTGGTTGCCGAGCACGGTGAGGGTGAGCGCGCGGAACAGCAGCATGCCGGCGAGGGTGACGATGAACGCCGGGATGCCGAAGTAGGCGACCCAGTACCCCTGCCACGCCCCGATCAGCCCGCCCGCGACCAGGGTGATGAGCAGGGCGAGCGGCCACGGCACGTCGTGGTTCACCATGAGCACGGCCGCGATCGCCCCGGTGACCGCGACCACCGACCCGACCGACAGGTCGATGTGCCCCGCGATGATGATCAGGATCATCCCGATCGCGAGGATCAGGATGTAGCTGTTCTGCACGATGATGTTGGAGATGTTCTGCGGCTGCAGCAGCGCCCCGTCGGTGATCACCGCGAAGAACGCGACGATCGCCGCGAACGCCACGTAGATGCCGCTCTGCCGCAGGTTGATCGGCAGCCGCAGGGTGCGGGCCGGGCGCCGGGGCTCCGGGGCGCGCGGCTCGGTGCCGCCGACCGCGGCGTCGGGGGAGGAGATGCTGGTCATCGGGGCCTACCCGAGTCCTTCCGTCACGTACCGCTCGATGTCGTGGCCGTCATGAACTGCATGAGCCGTTCCTGCGTGGCCTCCTCGCGGGTCACCTCGCCGGTGATGCGTCCGGCGGACAGCGCGTAGATCCGGTCGCACAGGCCGAGCAGCTCCGGCAGCTCCGAGGAGATCACCAGGATCGCCTTGCCCTCGTCGGCGAGCCGGTTGATGATCGTGTAGATCTCGTACTTGGCGCCGACGTCGATGCCGCGGGTCGGCTCGTCGAGGATGAGCACGTCGGCGTCCGTGAAGATCCACTTGGCGAGCACCACCTTCTGCTGGTTGCCGCCGCTGAGCTGCCCGGTGACCGCGAGCACGTTCGGCGCCTTGATGTTGAGGTCGCGCCGGAAGTCGTCGGCGACCCGGTACTCCTCGTTGTCGTCGACCCAGCCGCGCCGGGCGAGCTTGCCGAGCGCGGCGGCCGAGACGTTCCGCTTGATGTCCTCGATGAGGTTGAGGCCGTACCGCTTGCGGTCCTCGGTGGCGTACGCGATGCCGTGCCGGATCGCGTCGCGCACCGTGCGCACCTCGATCGGCCGCCCGTCCTTGTACAGCCGCCCGCTGATGCGCGTGCCGTATGCCCGGCCGAACACGCTCATCGCCAGCTCGGTACGGCCCGCCCCCATGAGCCCGGCGAGCCCGACGATCTCGCCCCGGCGCAGCGTGAGGTTGACGCCGGAGAGCACCGGGCGCCCGCGGGTGGGGTCGTGCACCGTCCAGTCCTCGATGCGCAGCGCCTCGGCCCCGGCGCCGGGCCGGGGCCGGGAGGCGCGCGGCGGGAACCGGTGGGTGAGGTCGCGGCCGACCATGCCGGCGATGATGCGGTCCTCGGTCACCTCGTCCCGGGCGGTGTCGAGGGTCTCGATCACCTGCCCGTCGCGCAGGATGGTGATCGAGTCGGCGATCGCGATCACCTCGTTGAGCTTGTGCGAGATGATCACGCAGGTGATGCCGTCCTCGCGCAGCCCGCGCAGCAGGTCGAGCAGGTGGGCCGAGTCCTCGTCGTTGAGCGCGGCGGTCGGCTCGTCGAGGATGAGCAGCCGCACCCGCTTGGCGAGCGCCTTGGCGATCTCCACGAGCTGCTGCTTGCCGACGCCGAGCTCGGACACCGGGGTGACCGGGTTCTCGCGGAGGCCGACCCGCTCCAGGAGCAGGCCGGCCTCGTGGTTGGTGCGGTTCCAGTCGATCAGCCCGCGCGTCGCCCGCTCGTTGCCGAGGAAGATGTTCTCCGCGATCGACAGCTGCGGGCAGAGCGCGAGCTCCTGGTGGATGATCACGATCCCGCGCCGCTCGCTGTCCCGGATGCCGGAGAACCGGCACTCCTCGCCGTCGAAGAAGATCTCCCCGGTGTAGGAGCCGTACGGGTACACCCCGGACAGCACCTTCATCAGCGTGGACTTGCCCGCGCCGTTCTCCCCGCAGATGGCGTGGATCTCGCCGCGCCGTACCGAGAGGTTGACGTCGCGCAGCGCCTGGACCCCGGGAAAGGACTTGGTGATCCCGCGCATGCGCAGGATGTGGTCGGTCATGGCGATCGGTCAGCCGAGCTGGGACTCGTTGTAGTAGCCGGTGTCGATCAGCGCCTGCCGGTAGTTCGTCTTGTCGACGATCACCGGCTCGAGCAGGTACGACGGCACGACCTTCACACCGTTGTCGTAGTCGGTGGTGTTGTTCACCTCGGGCGTGCCGCCCTTGAGGACGGTGTCGGCCATCTGCACGGTGACCTCGGCGAGCTTGCGGGTGTCCTTGAAGATCGTCGAGTACTGCTCGCCGGCGATGATCGACTTGACCGAGGCGAGCTCGGCGTCCTGGCCGGTCACGATCGGGTAGGGCTGGTCCTTGGTGCCGTACCCGTTGCTCTTCAGCGCCGACAGGATGCCGATCGACAGCCCGTCGTACGGCGAGAGCACGCCGTGCACCACGGTGCCGTCGCTGTAGGTGGAGGTGAGCAGGTCCTCCATGCGCTTCTGCGCGGTGGCCGGGTCCCAGCGCAGGATCGCGATGGTCTTGAAGTCGGTCTGGCCGCTGCGGACCACGAGCGTGCCCTTGTCCAGGTACGGCTTGAGCACGCTCAT